>CAJEXQ010000048.1 GCA_903994635.1 uncultured Chlorobiaceae bacterium | reverse complement strand
GCTTTTGTACTTTGTTTAGCGCCATAATAAACAAGGGAAATAGTGACCTGAATTATAGAAAATAAGGAAAATAAGGCATTCCTCCGCATCAGTTAACGCAAAAAGGCAGCACACTCGGTAAAGTGTGCTGCCTTCTTTTGCTCCGCGGGCAGGACTCGAACCTGCAACCCTGCGATTAACAGTCGCATGCTCTACCATTGAGCTACCACGGAATCTGCGTTGACCAATATACACCAGTTTTTTTTAATTACAAATCATACATCGCGTTTTTTGTGCTCGTAGTGCTGATGAGGGCTTTCATTTTCCATAATAATTTTTGTACATTGATTCTCTTTTATTGAAAAAAGAGCATGGGGGTATAGATGAAATCGCTGATAGAGATTCACACAAGCACTCTTGCGGAGGGGTGCAATGAGTTTGATGTTACCTGCAAGGCTTGTGATTTCGATGGGTGGCAGTTGGCTGAAGCCGGTTTTACCGGGGATATTTCAGTCAATGTGGTTGCCGAAAAAAAAGGCGACGAGCTGGCGGTCACCATCAACACCTCGGCTGTGGCTGATTTTGCCTGTGACCGCTGTCTTTCGCCGGTATCGAAAGCGCTGACCGGGACTCTTGATCTTTTTTATACCTTCGGCGCTACTGTTGATGATGAGCATGAAGAGCGCCGTCGAGTAGAGAGAGGCACCGAGTCTCTTGACATTACCGCGGACGCTTGCGAAACACTCCTGCTGTCGTTGCCCATGAAGGTGATCTGTTCCGATAACCCTGACTGCCGGCTGTATGGCAGCAATCGAACTGATAGCGGAACAATGGAGGTTGGAGAGCCGCAGGCCGGAGAGAAGAGATCGTGGCAGGAGTCCCTTGAAAAACTGAAAGACAAATATTGTTAACCGATTATAAATAAAGAGTAGCACCATGGCCAATCCTAAAGCCAAAATGTCCAAATCCCGTCGGGATAAAAGACGCGCCCAGTTTAATGCCCGCACCAAGCCAGCCACCACGGTCAATTGCCCTAACTGCGGCGAGCCAACCCTTCCACACCGTGCCTGCCGCCATTGCGGCCACTACCGGGGCAGATGTGTCGTCAATAAACTGGCCAAAAGCTGATTAACTAAACAATAAGGCAAAAACCCCATCATGTTGACCATTGTTGTTGACGCCATGGGCGGCGACCACGCTCCCGCCTGTGTGATCGAGGGAACTGTTCAGGCTTTGCAGGAGAGCGGCAACAGATTTAAAATCATACTTATCGGCCAGTCGGAGAAGGTTGAGCCGCTCCTTGCCAAGTATGATACCAGCATGCTTAACCTGAAGTTTCTGCACGCCCCCGAAGTGGTGACCATGAATGATATTCCTGCCACAGCCGTAAAGACAAAACAGCAGTCGTCGCTTGTTCAGGGGTTGCTGCTTTGCAAGGCCAAAGAGGCCGATGCTTATGTAAGTGCAGGCAATACCGGCGCCCAGATGGCAGCTTCGCTCTTTGTGCTTGGACGGCTTCCGGGAGTGCTTCGCCCCACCATTTATGCCTATTTTCCTCGAATTGGAGAGGGGCTGACCAATATTGTTGATGTTGGCGCCAATGTTGACTGCAAGCCGGAGAACCTTGTGCAGTTTGCCGAAATGGTAACCATCTACCAGCGTTATGGCGCAGGAATAGAAAAGCCGATCACCGGGCTTCTCAATATCGGAGAGGAGGAGGGCAAGGGTTCTGAGGTACTCAAACAGACCTACCGACTGCTGAAAGAGGCTGACAGCAAGGGAAAAATAACCTTTATCGGTAACATCGAGGGACACGATATTTTGAAAGGGAGAGCGACCATCGTTGTTTGCGACGGCCTTGTCGGCAACACTATCCTGAAGTTTGGAGAAAGTATCCCTGAATTTCTGGGAACACTGTTCAGCCAATCACTGGAGAAACTTTTATCGTCCGGTCAGTTTACTCCTGAAATTGCAGCGTTGACGACAAGCATGTTCAAGGGAATGTTTGAACCTTTTGATGTCGAAAAATTCGGTGGAGTCCCTTTTCTTGGTGTTGACGGTATCTCCATTGTCGGTCACGGACGATCCTCTTCAAGAGCAATAAAGAACATGATCTACATGGCTGAGCACATGCTCGAAAGAAGAGTCAACGAGCATATTGCCGAAGTACTGTCAGAAAAATAGAGCAACCGGAGCCTTATTACATGAAATTTTGTCAATTGAGCCTGAACTTACCGCATAAAAACGCATGAAAGCTGCTATCACGGCGACAGCCAAATATTTACCTCCCGATATCCTGAGCAATCGTGACCTTGAGCTTATGCTTGAGACAAACGACGAATGGATTCGTTCACGTACAGGCATTAGCGAGCGAAGAATACTGAAGGAACCAACCAAAGCGACCTCATTCATGTGCGGAGAGGTTGCCCGGCAGCTTCTTGAAAAACGGCAGATTGTGGCTGATGATATTGAGTTGATTATTATTGCCACCATGACCCCGGACATGCTCTTTCCATCCACAGCCTGCCTGGTACAGAGCATCATTGGAGCAAACAATGCCTGGGCTTTCGACCTTAATGCGGCCTGCTCGGGTTTTCTCTATGCGCTGAACGTCGCTTCGCGCTTTATCGAAAGCGGTGCACACAAAAAAGTGATGGTCATTGGTGCCGACATGATGTCTTCAATCATTGATTATACCGATCGCTCTACCGCCATTCTTTTTGGAGATGGCGCTGGTGGCGTTATCCTTGAACCGGCAAAAGAGGAGGGGTACGGCATTCTTGACAGCCGCATGTACTCTGATGGAGCAAGCGGCAAGGATCGTCTGCTGATGACGGGTGGTGGCAGCCTTCATCCGGCAACTCACGAAACGATTGACAAAAAGATGCACTACATCTATCAGGATGGACGGCAGGTTTTTAAATCGGCAGTTATGGCTATGGCTAATGTTGCCGGTGAAATAATGAGCCGCAATAACCTTTCGGCTGACGATGTTGACTATCTGGTGCCTCACCAGGCCAATCAGCGAATCATCGATGCCACAGCACAGCGAATGGGAGTTGACGATAAAAAAGTTGTCTCGAATGTGGCCCGGTATGGCAATACAACAGCAGGAACTATTCCAATCTGCCTGGCAGAGCTTGATGAAGAGCAAAAACTGCACTCCGGATCCAAGCTTGTGCTTGTGAGTTTTGGCGCAGGCTATACCTGGGGCGGTATCTACTTAAAATGGCAATAACCTAAGCTCATGAAAGCGTTTGTTTTTCCGGGACAGGGTTCCCAGTACTGCGGCATGGGCCGAGATATTTTCACCCTTTTCCCATCTGCCCGGGCGATGATGGAGAGGGCCAATGAGATCCTCGGCTACTCGATAACCGATATCATGTTCTCGGGAAGTGAAGATGTTTTGCGGCAGACAAAGTATACCCAGCCTGCAATCTTTCTGCAGAGCATTGCCGCAGCGACACTGATCGGGCGAAACGGTGTTGCCATGACGGCAGGTCACAGCCTCGGCGAATATAGCGCACTCTGCTTTGCGGGATCCATCACTTTTGATGATGCCATCCGCATTGTTGCAAAACGGGGTGAGCTGATGCAGAATGCGGGCCAGCAAAACCCCGGCACCATGGCGGCCATCATCGGCATGCCCGACAGCGCGCTTGAAGGGCTGCTCGAAGAGGCTCGGTCAGAGGGTATCGTTCAGGCTGCCAATTTCAATTCTCCGGGGCAGATTGTTCTCTCCGGAGATATTGCCGCTGTTAAAAAGGCGGTGGCTCTGGCACCCTCCAAAGGGGCTCGTATGGCTAAAGAGCTGGTGGTTTCGGGTGCTTTTCACTCACCACTCATGAAGCCTGCCGAAAAAGAGCTTGCCGCCGCACTTGACCGGATTGAGATAAAAGATGCTGAAATTCCGGTCTGCATGAACGCGGTTGCCCGTCCAGTAAACAATGCCGCTGAAATCCGCCACAACCTGATTTTGCAACTGACCAGCTCAGTGCTTTGGCAGCAGTCGATTGAAGCAATGGTGCAGAGTGGCATAACAGAATTTATTGAAGTGGGCCCGCAGAAAGTGCTGCAGGGGCTGATCAAACGAATTGACAAAAGTGTAAAGATAGGTGGCATTGACACCGCTGTGGATATTCAGGCTCTGGCTTAATCATTAACATCAACCGACAGGAAACTATGTTTGAAGGAAAAATTGCTGTTGTCACCGGAGCGGCCAGAGGAATCGGCCAGGCTATTGCTTATACCCTTGCTGCCAGAGGTGCCGATATTGTGCTTGGCGACATCAAGGCTGAGTGGCTTTCAGAGAGTGCCGAAGGGGTAAAAAAACTTGGCAGAAAGGCGTGGTGTTTTGAGCTTGACGTCACCAATGCCACTGCTGTGCAGAATGTTTTTAATGATATTGCTGCCGAGACTGGAAGAATCGATATTCTCGTCAACAATGCAGGCATTACCAAAGACGGTCTGCTGATGAGAATGAGTGAAGAGGATTGGGATGCCGTACTCACTGTCAACCTGAAAGGTACTTTTGCCTGCACCAAAGCGGTCAGCCGCATTATGATGAAGCAGCGTTCCGGCTCAATCATCAATATCGCTTCGGTCGTCGGGCTCATGGGCAATGCTGGCCAGGCCAACTATGCTGCATCGAAAGGGGGCGTCATTGCCTTCACCAAATCAGTTGCAAAGGAGCTCGCCTCACGCAACATAAGGGCAAACGCCGTCGCTCCGGGATTTATTTCATCGAAAATGACCGACGCACTCTCCGACGAAGTTCGCCAGAAAATGCTCGAAGCTATCCCGCTTTCCAGCTTTGGTACTCCTGATGATGTAGCCAATGCAGTAGCATTCCTGGCCAGCGACCAATCCTCATACATCACCGGTCAGGTCATCAGCGTCAATGGCGGTATGGTTATGTGATTTGGGTAAGCTTATTTTCTTTGTATATTGACGGACTTTTTTAAAATTTTCATCATAACAACCAACTCTTAATCTGGAGAACAACACAATGACTCAGGCAGAAATCAAGGATAAAGTATACGATATTATCGTCAGCAAGATGGGCGTCAACAAAGATCAGATCAAGCCAGAATCCAAATTTTCAGACGATCTTGGCGCTGATTCGCTTGATACCGTTGAGCTGATCATGGAGCTTGAAAACGAGTTCGGCGTGCAGATTCCTGATGAAGATGCTGAGAAAATCGGCACCGTGCAGCAGGCTATTGATTACATCGTCAAAAAGAAGTAACCTGGCATTACCGCAAAGCAGGCAAACGGCAAACAGTTAAATCAGAACCTATGGCTCAGGAACGCAAAAGAATAGTAGTCACCGGGATTGGAGTCTTGACTCCTGTAGGCCTTTCCAAAGAGGAGTTCTGGGACTCCCTCTATCACGGAAGGAGTGGCGCCGCGCCAATTACCTATTTCGATACAACTGATTTTGCCACAACCTTTGCCTGCGAGCTGAAAGGATTTTCGGCGGCAGACCATATCGACAGAAAATCTGCCGACCGTATGGATCCCTACTGTCAGTATGCCGTTATTGCCGCAGGGCAGGCACTGAAAGATTCAGGACTCGACCTGAAGAAGATTGACCCGCTGCGAATCGGGGTGGTGCATGGTTCCGGCATTGGCGGAATGACCACCTACGAACATCAGTTCAAGAATTTCCTGGAAAAAGGGCCAAGACGCATCAGCCCGTTTTTTATTCCCATGCTGATCCCCGACATTGCTGCCGGGCAAATTTCGATCCGGTACGGGCTCATGGGGCCGAACTATGCAACCGCTTCCGCCTGCGCCACATCACTTCATGCCATTATCGACTCCTACCTGCTTATTCAGGCAGGAATGGCCGATTATATGGTTTGTGGCGGCTCAGAGGCACCAATCACGCAGATGAGTGTTGGTGGCTTCAACGCTGCCAGAGCACTTTCCACAGCCAACGACCGGCCACAACAGGCATCACGACCCTACGACCGCGACCGTGACGGCTTTGTTATGGGCGAAGGGGGCGGATCGCTGATTCTTGAATCGCTTGAGTCGGCAAAAGATCGTGGAGCAAAGATTTATGGAGAAATCGTCGGTGTTGGCGCTACCGCCGATGCCTATCACCTTACCGCTCCTCACCCTGAAGGAATCGGCGCAGTCAATGCCATGAAAAACGCCCTCACCATGGCAGGCATTACGCCTGAACATATCGACTACATCAATACCCACGGCACATCGACACCGCTCGGTGACCTTGCCGAAGTTGCTGCAATCAAGACCCTTTTTGGCGAGCATGCTTACAAGCTTAGTATCAGCGCAACAAAATCAATGACGGGGCACCTTTTGGGCGCTGCCGGAGTTGTTGAGTCAATTGCCTGCCTCCTCGCCTTGCAGCACCAGACCGTTCCGCCGACTATCAACCTCGACAATCTTGACCCGCTCGTTGATCTGGATGTTACGCCGAACGTGCCGAAAAAACGGATCATAGAGTATGCGCTCAATAATGGTTTCGGTTTTGGCGGGCACAATGGCTCTATTATTTTCAGGCATGGTTCTTCGCTCTGAGGGAGCTGAAATTGCTGATTTTGGAGAAGTTGTGGCGAAGGCTGGGGGGGTTGGGAGTTCTGGGAGTTTGGGTGATGGGATTTATGGGACTGGGCAGACTGGTGGGTGTGAGCTTTCAGTGGGGAGTGTGGAGTATTTGAGGGGGATTTTAGGGGAGGTTGATGGCTCCATGAATGGCTCTATGATGCTCTACCAGACGGCGTTGACTCACCGCTCTTTTGTTAACAACCCTGCTACTTCGGAACCTGTTGAGTCGAACCAACGTCTTGAGTTTCTTGGCGATTCGGTGCTTGGGCTCTTGATCTCTGACTACCTTTTCAGACACTTTCCTGAGAGCGCCGAAGGTGAGCTTTCAAGTACCCGTGCAAAAATTGTCAACAGTCGATCGCTTGCGGGATTTGCCCGCACTATTGCACTTGGCGACCATATTCGCCTGGGTGAATCGACCGATCATCAGAACATCAGGGGTAGTGAATCGGCCCTTGCTGATGCTTTCGAGTCGCTCATTGGCGCTATTTATCTCGACAAGGGGCTGCAGAAGGCCTATGATTTTGTGATTCGTCATATCATCGAGCATGTCAACTTCAACTCCATCGTTGCCGCTGAGCACAATTACAAAAGCCGCCTCATCGAGTATACCCAGTCGCACCATCTGCCGTCACCCATCTATACGGTTATTACCGAAGCCGGTGCTGAACATGCAAAGAGCTTTACCGTCACAGTAACATGCAATGAACAGCTCCTTGGAACAGGAACTGCTGGCCGCAAAAAGGATGCTGAGCAACTGGCAGCCAGAGAGGCTATGGAGAAAATTAGCGAAGAAAGTGGGGCTGAAACCTGATACCTTGTCTGCTGAAAAGAAAACCCTCCGGTAAAGGGTTGTGAAAGGTTATAACAAGTATTACCTTTCACCAAAAGGAGAGCTGATTATGTCACAGACAAAAGGCGTCAAGATAAACGACACCACCCAGCAACGGCTTGCTGCTTTGGCCCGTATCCGCGACAGATCGCCACATTGGCTCATGTGCAAAGCAATCGAAACATTTTTAGATCGCGAAGAATACTACGAGCAAGAAAAACGCGAGGATATGGAACGTTGGGAACGTTATCAAGTAACCGGCGAGGCTATTACTCATGAAAAAGCTGCTGCTTGGCTTGAAAATCTGGCACAGGGGAAGGTGATTGCGTGCCCCAAATAAAATGGCTTCCAGAGGCATTAGCCGATATTGAGCGACTTCATGCGTTTTTGCACGAAAAAAGCCCCAATGCTGCAGCACGAGCAGCAAAGGCCATTCTGGACGGAGCTGGTTTTCTGACATCAATACCGGACATTGGGCGTCCAATGGACGATGACACTGGCCGACGCGAATGGGTTGTATCTTTTGGGGCTGGGGCTTTTGTTCTTCGCTATATGCAGGACAAAAACGATACGGTTGTTATTATTCGTGTCTGGCACAGCAAAGAAAATAGAACGTGATCATGTTGTCCAGTATTGGACTTTTCCACTGTCTATTACAATACGCGCTTGGTAAAAAGTCATTCCGTAATTCCACATTAAACAGTCAGATAAAGATATTAAAATCAACACCATGAGAGAAAAACTGATTTTTGATCTTTCCCGCGAGGGACGCAAGGGATACAGCCTCTCCGGAAACGATTGTCCTGAACTGCCTCTTGAGAGTATCATCCCCTCAACGTTTCTGCGCAAGGCTCCAGCCGATCTGCCGGAGGTTTCGGAGAGCGAGGTGGTGCGCCACTTTGTACGGCTCTCGAACTTGAACCACCATGTGGACAAGAATATGTATCCGTTGGGAAGCTGTACCATGAAGTACAATCCCAAAATAAACGACTACACCTGCGACCTGCCAGGTTTCAGCGCCCTTCACCCTTTGCAGCCAGCAGCAACCACGCAGGGAGCGTTGCAGCTCATGTATGAACTTGCGGAGATGCTTCGCGAAATTGCTGGCATGGCAGCCGTCACGCTGCAACCGGCAGCAGGCGCCCATGGAGAGCTGACCGGCATTCTGCTGATCAAGAAATATCACGAGGCACAGGGAGGAGCAAAACGGCACAAGCTGCTTGTGGTTGACTCGGCGCACGGCACCAACCCCGCTTCGGCCGCACTGGCGGGCTATGAGATTATCTCCGTCAAGGGCAATGCCGACGGACGCACCGATCTTGAGGATCTTCGCCAAAAGCTGGATAGCGATGTGGCCGCGCTGATGCTGACCAACCCCAATACCATCGGCCTCTTTGAAAAGGATATTCAGCAGATGGCTAAAATGGTGCACGACAACGGCAGCCTGCTCTATATGGACGGGGCCAACATGAACGCCCTCCTCGGCATCACCCGCCCCGGCGACATGGGCTTTGATGTGATGCACTACAACCTTCACAAAACATTTTCAGCCCCGCACGGCGGCGGCGGCCCAGGCAGCGGCCCGGTCGGTGTCAGCGAAAAGCTTGTACCGTACCTGCCGGTTCCAATTATTGTGAAAGAGGGAACAACCTATAAACTCTCCTATGATCGCCCGGAGAGCATCGGCCAGATGATGAACTTCTATGGCAACTTTGCCGTGCTGGTGAGGGCCTACACCTACATCCGTATGCTCGGCCCCGACGGCCTGCGCCGGGTCTCGGAAAATGCCATCATCAACGCCAACTACCTGCTCAGCCTGCTGCTCGAAAGCTACGACCTGCCCTTTCCAAAGCCGGTGATGCACGAGTTCTGCCTTTCGGGAGACCGGCAGAAAAAAGCTTATGGTGTCAGAACACTTGATATTGCAAAACGGCTGCTCGACTACGGTTTTCATGCCCCGACCATTTACTTCCCGCTCATTGTCAGTGAAGCGTTGATGATTGAGCCGACCGAAACCGAGTCTAAGGAGACGCTTGATCTGTTCGCAGAAGCGCTGCTCAGCATTGCTCGTGAGGCTGCAACAACGCCGGAGGTTGTGCTGGCCGCTCCGGTGACAACGCCGGTCAAACGACTCGATGAAGCTATGGCCTCAAGGCAGCTTAACATCTGCTGCTCATGATGGGGCAGTGGTTCCTCTGACTCTTTTTCCTCCCGATCTCTCTGCCCGGTTTGGCGCATGCAAAGCCGGGCACAGAGCAGACTTATTCACTCTATAGCAACTACCCCCTGCCGACTCTCTTCCTGTACAATATCGTTTTCAGATAATCCTCGGTTGCCTCAAATACCGGTTCTGCCTGATTGATGTTCCGCATGAGAGGAATAACCTTGGTTCGCACTCCCATACCTCTCGCATCGACATACCCATAGTCACGCAGAATTTCCATGATCAGGGTATTTCGGGGTGAGCGTTGTCCGGCAACCATTTTACTGACTGTCATTGAATTCTGAAGTTTTCCCGGGCTGATGACCTCAAGACGATCAGAGTAATTTGTCACCTCAATATCGACCGACCTTGTCCAGTCACGATGAGCCAGAGCATTGATAACCGTCTCTCGGATGGCTTCCCATGGATAATACCAGCTTTTTTCCCGCCGCATATTTTTATCAATCACGGATGCCTCCTGAGTGATAAAGGGCTCTATCTGAGAAGAAAACTTTTCAATCAAACCCTCATCAATCAGCTCTTTTCGCCCCGATGCAGAGAGTTGCCATCGCCCGACCAACGGTGCATCAAGCACCACATCAAGCAGCGCCTGATACTC
>CAJEXQ010000047.1 GCA_903994635.1 uncultured Chlorobiaceae bacterium | reverse complement strand
CCACAGTTGATTGCACAACAGGAGGTAGAGAGCCTGACCTTGTTCGGCATCTCCATCCCCCTGAATTCATGGTACAGCGTGTCCATCATTGACTTGACAACTCCGGAAGCATCAGTCGCCGGAATATCACAATGAAGCCAGCCCTGGGTATGTGACACGGAGGAAACACACATTCCCGTGCCACCGACCGGAAAGCCCATCGCTTCGAGCTCGCGGATCATCGGCTCCACATTTGCTTCGTTGGGTGTCAGAAACTCAACGTTGTTGCGTACTGTGAAGCGAAGATAACCATCGCTGTACTTGTCGGCGACATCACAAAGCCGCCTCAACATATCAACCGTATCCTGACGGGGCGTTCCTGCCCGAACGGTGTAGATGGCGTCGCCACTCTGTGCAACATGCTTCAGAACTCCCGGCCTGGGAATCTCGTGATATTTCCACTTTCCGTAGTTCTTTCTTACAACCGGATGCAAGGCCTCCTCGTAGCTGTGAGGCCCCGACTCAACGGTTTTCCACTTTATTTCAGGACTGCTCATATTGTTTTATTCCTTAAATTTTGCCTTTCTCAACAAGGTGTGTGATCACCTCATTGAGAGAGTTGAATTCGATCAAGAGAATCTGCCGCTCAAAGGGGCTCAGTACTTTGCCTTGAAATAAGGATTATCACGAGGCCTTGTCACCATATTGATGTTAGCTTCAAGACCAACACCCTCAAGGAAGAGCTTCAAGCCGACACGCTCAATGGTTTCGCCAATACGTTCGTGATCAAGACCGTTATCATCCCACCAGTCGATAATTCCTTCGACCAGCTCAATGAACTCCTCCATATCCTCTTCACTCTCCATCTTCATGAAGGGCACAATCAGCGAACCCATGTTAACACCAACCTTAAGGGTGTTCTTTCCACCCATCAGGAGGGATATTCCTCGCTCTTTACCAGGAGAAAGCGCCTTCGGCATAACATTCAGGCAGTGCATGCAGCGCACGCAATCCCTGCTGTCAATAACCATCTCACCATCCTTGAGCGATATGGCCTTGGTCGGACAAAGATTGATCACCTGGTTAACCAGTGCATCCGTACCATTTTTTTCCACCCAGGCCGTCACCTCTTCGGGTTCAATCTGGATTGCATCCTTCCATGTGCCTATAACTGCCAGATCGGAACGCATGATGGCATTGGTGCAGTCATTCGGGCAACCCGAAAATTTCAGCTTGATTTTATAGTTCCACTCAGGGCGATGAAGCGGCCCCACAAAATGTTTGAGCAGCTTGAGATGAGCCTTGAGATCATCGTAGCAGGCATTCTCGCAGCGACCTGGCCCGATACAGGAGACCGCTGTACGCATACCTGCGCCAGCGCCACCAAGATCCCAGCCAGCCTGGTTGAGCTCATCAAAACACTCCTGAACTTTATCCTGTTCAATGCCTTGCAGCATGATGTCACCGGTCTGGCCATGCAGGGTAATGATGCCGCTGCCATACTTTTCCCAGGTATCACAAAGTCCGCGAAGCATCTCTGTGTTGTAGTGAAGTCCCGGTGCTGGCTGAATTCGCATCGTGTGAAATTCAGTCGCTTCCGGAAACTTGTCTTTTATCATTGAATAGCGCGTGATAACACCGGCGCCATAACCGTCGACCGTTACCAGACCACCTTTCCAGTACCCCATTTTGGTATTGTAGGAGTACTCAAGCTGATCCATAACCCCACGCAACATGGGCTTTTCCGTTCTTTCGGCAAGTTCCTTGAACCCGGAAATAAAACTTGGCCATGGCCCTTTTTCCAGTTCATCAAGCATAGGGGTGGGATTCAGGAACTTCCCCTTCACACCATCTTTGCCCTGTATTACTTCATCTGAAGCAGCCTTTTGAGCACCTTCCATTATGACCTCCTTTGATTCACAGTAAAATTGGGATCAGCAAACCTCTATTCTGTCGATTATACGCAACCCGTAGGTTTCGGTAGCCCGGCAATTTTGCAAGCCTGCAAACCTGGCCCTTTAGGAAAAAGCCCGTACAGAAATTCGGAAGCATTTTTTTTATCCATACCCTTCTCTGTGGCAATGGCCTTGGTAAGCACCTTTACGGCTGGGGCAATCTGATATTCATCGTAATATCCCCTGAGAAAATTAATCATATCCCAATGCGCCTGAGTCATTTCGATCTCCTCTCCCTCTGCCAGCACCTTCGCAATATCCTCTGTCCAGTCTTCAAGATTAACGAGATATCCATTCTCATCAGTTTCAGCACGAACACCATTGACTTCAATTGCCATAACTTGCTCCTTTAAATTACTATCAAGATTATATGAGGTAAATTTTGTAAACCTTTAATAAATAAAACCCTGGGAGGGGACTGCTTCTATGAAAAAATATCCCGGTCATGCTACAACAAAGCCAAAAACTTGCCATACCATACAACACAGAAATTATACGGGCCGGTATTTTAACAATTTATTTGCAATTTTTCAAATTCTGATAAAACTATTTCACATTTTGCGCAGGGAAGGGGTTAACCTGCTCTTTCCGGACACCAGTCATCCAGTTTCAGATTTTTGGAACTCTCTCCTCATCCATCGTAATTATAAATCTTAAACGGGCTGAGGCTGTCTCCAGCAAAGGCATCAATACGGTCATTAAAATTGTACCTACTGATTCAGTCCCCGGCCTCGGCCCATACCCCCTCCCATACCCATATTCGGGTTGTACTGATCCCATACCCATTCAGCTACGGTTCTCAATTCTGAATCCGGTAAAATCTGGGCTGGCATAAGGCCAAATCTGGTTATGGCTTGAGGATCAACCGCGTTGTCCTTGTTCGGTGATTTCAGGTATGCAACAAGGTGATTAACACCTTCATTTTTTGTCTTAAATCTCTGATGGTATCGGGAAGCAAGCGGAGTAACAGGTGGTGCGTTTTTTGGCGGTGGCATGACGGAATGGCAGACACTGCAATTCCTGGTAAAAATCTCCTGCCCGTTCAATGTTTTAGCTGACATTATGGCTGGCGAAAACCCTGACACCAACCCGGACAGGATACACACGGACATAACTCTTTTCATGATTATTCTCCTGTTAATATTGATCCGCCTGTTAATGAATCTCGACAATATACACATATTCGCCCTGATCAGGTAAGAGCAGTGCTCATCGGTACACATTGTACATTTCCCCCCCAATACCGACATTTATTGCAGTGAGCCCTTACCTATGATGCGTCAGAAAACCAGTTCCACTCCGGCAGTGGTTGACACCGCATTGTAATGGTGAAATGCATCATTCGAGCCGTTCCAAATCTTCTGGTATTCTCCGTACAACCTCAACTGCGTTCCCTTACCGGAAATTAAAACAGTTTTTTCGATTCGAGCCCACATTCTTCGGAAATTATCACTTCTTTCAGAACCCGTCAAGAGAGGATTGCCTAAGAGATCAAGCGCCGTTTCAGTGTAATCCTTTATCGCATAATCATATCCAACTCGTGCCGTTACTGCATAAAGAAGTGTCCGCGATACCATCGCGCCAAACTCCCTGCTTTCATAGCCGTATCGGTCGTCGAAGAGGTCATTCTCTGAATAATGATCGGCTGACAATCCGCTGACAAGGAGATTGCTATCCCCAAAATTGATACGGTACTTTGCATAAACCCTGATTCCCGTCTTGTCATCGATCACCGGGGTGGAGAGGTTGAGGGAATTAACCCATTGACCAACATTGGTGAACTCACTATTTGCATCTGTGGTAACGATCTTTCTTCCTCGAGATCCCTGTCTCACGATTGTCGTTCCCTTGTCGAGGGGTGACAGATACTGCTTGTATCCGAGTTCAGAGTAAACGCCAATATTTGTCCCGCTTTCAAGAGGCATTTGTAACCCCCAATACAACTGGTGTTCGAGATTGTCCAGTTCTTCAAGTTCAGCATAGCGTCTGTTGCTCAGGCTGTAACCGGCTAATAGCGTCAAATGGTCATTCATGGGCAATTTTGCATCCACAAATCCTACAACTTCATGATAGTCATATAGCCCATAGCTATCACGGTCTATCCTTGTTCGTGCTCGTAATCCGCTACTGACCCAACCCTTCTTTTCAAGATTGCGCTGTGCAGCGAGAGTGATTTGAGGCAACAGATAGTTACGATCAGCATGATCCATGAAACTGATATACTTGCCTTCGTATGATGCCAGCACACTCCATTTTTCCCAATCCCACGCATACCCCACATGCAAATCAACCTCAGACATCAGATCTTTTTCCGGGCTGCTGTTTCGAAAGACGTTATCTTCGATGCTGCCTGAAACTGAGGCTTTGGTCTGCCATTCTGCCGCCAGTACCGGGCGACAGAATCCGGCAAGAAGGATGATGGTGAAAAGGATTCTTTCTGAAATCATGACTTGCCATTTTTTGGATTACCTGAACAAGACAAAAGAGCGCCGGAGCGCTCCCTCATCCCACTGAACAAGCTGCAACCGCAGGAATCTCTCAGCGACCTCTTCTTGCGCTTCCATTAGTGCCAGTACCATTACAAACGCCTGTTCCCGTTCCGGAGTTTAATGCCGTTCCTGCTGTTGCCCCTCTGCGACTTCCCGTCCCGTCCTGGGCTCGAACGTAATCAGGATCCTGACCGTTCGGAATACCATCACCGTCAGCATCCGGCGCGTTATCGTTGATGCCATCTCCATTCAGATCGACAAACCCGACTCCGAACATGTTGGCAAGCGGATTTCCTGCCGCAAACACCTGGACTGATGGTGCAAAGCTGAAGATCATGCCTGCGACTGCAACTAAACGAATAAACTGTTTCATGGCTTTCTCCTTTAAAATAACGATATGTTCTTGTTAATTGATCGAAAGGGCTTTTTGCTCCAGAGTGCTTGCCCATACAATTAATAGTGCAATTAGCGTGCCATTCGTCTGATAAATATTTTAAACGATTACACAGTATAATGTCAACTGAAAACCGCAGTTCCTCTTCGGTTACTGGCACCCGATAACGCCGACTATATGGTCGTTGTTTCGACCATATAGTCGATGGCGGAACGCCCTAATACCTGCTTCATGCCATACTTTTTCAGCTTGTAACGCAGGTGCCGTTCACCGATACCGAGCCGTTCTGCGGCTCTCGTTTGCACATGGCCAGTCTCACGAAGTGCATCAAGGATCAATGACTGTTCAAATGCTTCGACCTTTTCAGTAAAGGAGGCTTCCACTGATTGCCATGGGTTGTCTTTCGGTGCCCGCTCATTAAGCCTGGCAGGAATATCTTCCCTCATAATCGTTTCGCCTCGGGAAAGTACGACTGATTGCTGAATAATGTTTTCAAGCTCACGGACATTTCCCGGGTAAGAGTATTTCATCAGGGTATCCATAGCCTCCTTTGAAATTCCGGCAATTCGTTTGTTATTTTCTGATGCAAAGCGACGGACAAAGAGTTCGACAAGTGGTGGAATATCTTTGCGTCGCTCTCTCAGTGGTGGAATTCTTATCGAAACGACATTCAGCCGATAGAAGAGATCCTGGCGAAACGTCCCCTCACTTATCATTGCTTCGAGGTCACGGTTTGTGGCAGCGACAATGCGTGCATTTGCCTGGAGGGGTGTGTTACTGCCAATCCGTTCATAAGTTTTCTCCTGCAATACCCTGAGCAACTTGACCTGAAGCGAAAGGGGGATTTCGCCGACTTCATCAATGAACAGTGTGCCTCCTTCAGCCGTTTCAAATCGACCTTTCCTCTGTCGGTCGGCTCCGGTAAAAGCGCCCTTTTCATGACCAAACAGCTCACTTTCAAGCAGATTTTCCGGAAGTGCTGCGCAATTGACAGTGACAAAGGGTTTGTCACTGCGGGATCCGGAAAAATGAACGCTTCTGGCTATGAGTTCCTTCCCTGTACCGGTTTCACCGGTAATCAACACTGATGCATTGCTGTCGGAGACCCTGCCGGCAACATTCAGAACACGGCTCATCCCGGGGGATTCAGATATGATTCCATCAACACGGAAGTGCTCCGAAAGCTGCTGACGAAGCAGCCGGTTTTCGCTGACGAGTTGTTTTCGTTCGACTATATTACGTATCAAAACATCAAGCCGATAAAGATCAATCGGCTTGGTGATGTAATCTGCAGCTCCCAGTTTCATGGCATCTGTTGCAGATTCGACAGTACCATAAGCGGTCATGATAATTACCTGAATCGAAGGGTTGATTTCCTTGATGGCTTCAAGAAGTTTGACTCCGCTCATGCCGGGCATCTTAAAATCGGAGAGTACCATATCCACCGCATTATCCCTGACTATACAGAGTGCATTTTCAGGGTGCCCCGCCATCAGTACCCGATAACCTTTTTTTTTCAAAAACCCTGCAAGGCTTTCCAGTTGAACGGGCTCGTCTTCGACTACCAGAATTGTATAATCCATGTCAAGTTCCTTTTTAGTTGCTGACAATAACCATTCACGCAAGGGGCAGCACTATTCTGAAAACGCTACCCGTGCCTTCATGGCTTTCGACTTCCAGAATTCCCCCATGAGCCTGAACAATCTGGTTGGCTATGCTTAGGCCCATACCGTTACCATCGTCCTTGGAGGTAAAATAGAGATTGAATATTTGAGACAGCATTTCCTCAGGAATTCCTTTTCCGGTATCGCCCACCTCTATAAAGGCATTACCGGAACGCTGGCCTGTTTCAATGGCAACAGCTCCGTCGGGGTTTGTGGCTTCAACAGCGTTCCGGACAAGATTGAGCAATACCTGCTGCATCTGCTCCCCGTCGATGGAGACGTTGCATCCTGAAAAAGCTTTCACGGTAAATTGTAATCCTTTGGTTTCGGCTTCACCTTCCAATACCAGACGGTATTGCTCTATCCACTTATCGAGGTCTACAGGCATCAGCATGAGCCGCGCAGGACGGGCGAATTTAAGGAATCGCTGAATGATGGCATTAACTCTGTACACCTCGGAGACGATAGCACGAACAAGATGATGATATTCCTGCTCGTCTTCGGTTGGCGAAAACTCCATGTCGAGCCGCTGGCCAAGAACGCCGATTGCATTGAGCGGATTACGGATTTCATGGGCCACCCCGGAAGCGAGTTCGCCCATTGCGGTGAGTTTATCCTGACGATCAATGACCTTCTGCATTGACCGTTGTTCAGTCATATCCCTCAATACGACAAAAGCCCCGTCCGGAAAGTTCTCCGTACCAATGACAAGAGTGAAGTGCCCTGCAAGTATGATTCGACGGTTTTTAATGACGCATTCGAACTCCTTTGTGCATGAGGTCGTCTTGCAGGCTATCAGCTCCATAAGCAATGTTTCGCACTCAGGCAAAATCTTACCGATCGGATTTTCAATCACATCGGCTGCTGTTATTCTGAAAAGCTTTTCTGCCGCACCGTTGACCAGTGTGATGCACCCTTCAGTATTCACTGCCATGACCGCATCTGCCATATTTTCCAGGATGGAGGAAGAGAACAGCTTTTCACGCAGGTAAGCATTTTTTACCTTCAATTCATTCCTTCGTGAGATGATAAGGTTGAATACCGCCAGCCCTCCGATGAATGCAAGAGCGAGAAGCAACAGGAGTCGAGTTTGAATTTTAGCTGCTGCTTCCATAAAATGATCGATTTTCAGACCGATGCGAAGCAGTCCAAACCTGTTTCCCTGATAAACAAACGGCTTTATCACTTCAAAGACTTTTTTACCCTTGAATATCGTAAACCTGGTAGTCGACTTGTTCTGTTTAAGTGCTTCCGAAAGAATCGGGTCAGACTGTATGGTTTCAGTTTCAGTAACATTGGGCGTTGCGGCAATGATGGCTGACATATCCTGCCAGATGATATAATCGATCCCTGCCGCGTCGGTACCCGTGCGCCGAATAAGTCTTCCTGGCCCTATCTGCCTCTGCAGATCAAGGAGCCTTGATGCGTCGACATTTCCAACAATCGCACCTCCTCGCCTTCTCGCCACAGCAACAACCAGCCGGGATCCTTTTCCGGAATCGCTCTCCCTGATTCCGAGATTGAGTACCTCTGTTTTTCCGGAAAGGATCGGCATAAGTTGACTTGATGGATTGCAATTCCGAAGAAGAGGGGTATGACCGGGCGGCGTATTCCATGCAATTCGATTGCCGTCACGGTCAATAATCGTTATCCGATACATCCCGCTTTTACCCGCAATTTCAGAAAGATCTTCTGAAGTCAACGCTTTCTGATTGTCCATATGTTCAATAAGCCGCAACTGATCCGCCAATCCCCCGGTGATAAGGTCATTGATCTCGTTATAGCCGATCAATGCAGTTTCGGCACCTTCAGTAAGAAAATGAATAAGCAGTAAGGACTCCTGGTGCATCATGCTTTCAATCTCTTCCATGCGAGACTTATAATGCAGCAAAGCTGTAGATGAAAACGCAATGACCAATAAGAAAAAAATCCCGGCAAGATATTTTGGCGGGATTGACAGTGGCCGCCATTGTTGTTTTTTCTTGCGTATCATGAGTACCCTAAATATATAACATCCCTTTATTACCTCGACAGTATCAGAATTTATGCTCCGATAAATAACGATAAAGATCGCAGCCTTGATTCAGCCCGATTTATTAATTATGTAGAGCAAAAAATTTACTTCCGGCCACCTGCACCTGCTGGAGATATACTCGTAGCAGAATTGCTCCCACCCCTTCTGCCGGAAACGCCTTCTCTTAACATTCCCGATCCTGGCTGACTTGCATTGGCCGCAGGCGAAGCGCGCAATGTGTTCGGATAGTTCCCCTTCTTCTGGATGATATCGTTAATACCATCTCCATCTTCGTCAATAAACTGAAGTTTGTTGTGCTTTGTATGGTTTTCCTGCTGACCAGGGCTGCTGGAAGAAATATTAATATTTGAGGTTACAGAATCATCGGCTAAAGCCATCCTGGAAAAAAAAGAAAGCGTTACAACAAAAAGAAGGTATAGTGTAGTTTTAGTGATCAGCATGACAACTCTTTTTTTTGAACAATGTCAGATACGCGATATTGCTGACAACATCCCGTATCTAAAAATATCTAATATAGTTACCCTTAACGGGCAACCTTGCCTGCACCATGTGGTCCCGTACCATCAAGTACAGGTGTTCCTGTGCCCGTACCCAAAACCGCACCTCTCCCTGCACCGGATCCATCCTGGGGACGAACATAAGTTTGATCCTGGCCATTAGGAATCCCGTCACTGTTTGCATCCCTTGCATTGTCATTGATCCCGTTATTATCGGCATCAACAAAGCCCGTCTTGCTGCTGCCACCGCCATTTCCGCCCATACTACCTCCGCCGCCACCCTGAGGTCCCCTTGCATAAAGAGGATTCGATAGTGAAAGGCTAACGATTGAGCCAGCGATCATTGCTATTCCAATAAATTTTTTCATGATGAACATTCTCCCTTGCATTAGTTATTTCAGTCTTAAGATAGCCGTCTTATTTCGAGATGTCTGCTCCGCTATCTATTATCGGACAATTACCGTGCCACAAATGGGCTGATATCCATAAAAACTGAATATGGGCACTTTTAGTGATTATTTCTGATGATCCGACCGCTAAATTTTTCCCCGACTTTCGACCAGTTGGTCGTCGGCTCGACGATAAGGTCGATTTCTTTTTAAGAGAACAAGGAAGGCATCTGAACTACTTCATGGCCTGAATATATCTCCCGATAATGGCATCAAGGGACCCAAGCGCTATTTCGCCCTTGCGATGTCGTGGAGTAACACTCGCCAGTTCAGTGCTCTGTTTATTCCAGACGGCACCGTGGGCCATTTTTGGCTTTTGGAACCAAAATTCAGCTCACAGTAGAACGCAGTACCCGACAGGTGGAAATTGAAGCCGCAATAAAAAAACAGAGCCAAATCCTTAACACTGGTCAGGAGTGTCCGCCAACGACAATCCTCATAATCTTGACATTTAACACCACAAATCGAACAAGCTGCCACAGCAGGCTTTTCCGCCAATAGAGCGTCCCTTTCGATGGTACCGGCGGATAAGCTTCATCGTAATATGCTTTAACTTTATTGGTGCCCATAGTATTTCATGTTTGAGATTATCATTAAACAACAGTTATTCAGGAATTAACCACCAGAACGGATAACCCTTTGCTTTATGGAAAAAGAGATAGTGCAGGATTACTTTCAACCAGTGCCCTGCCAGACCAGCCTCTCCGAGAGAGTAGTTCATATCGCGACCCCACTCAGGATATTTGTTCCAGTCAGGAACAACAGGAAAAAGGGTCATTGATGCGCCAAGCCCATCCAATGAACCAAAACCTGCCGACACAACGCATGCTGCGCCCATTCTGCTCATTGAGGCTCTATGGCGATGCTCTTTGGCCCCCTGAATTTGTTCAGCAATATTAAGTGCTACAATTTTACCCATAACACCTGCAGGCATACCAGTTCGCGGTGCTGTCGGAAAAATCTGACGGCCACTCGGGCTTGCCATGGGTTTGGAAATAGGATGCGGAGGGGCAAAGGCTATGCCGGGAGCATAGATATTTTTGTAGAGAGGATTCTGGTAAAGAGAGGGCCAGTCATCAGCCTCCCACTCCTCAAACGGTTTTGACTCGTAATTTGCGTCAACTTTCATAAACTTGTTCGGCGCAAACATCTTTTCGGTAATCTCGACTCCACTCTTGTCATAAGCGGTCAGACCAGCTCCTGAAAATGAGGGAATAAGCATGGCAAAGTCAAATTCCTGAATACACTCTTTGCCATCGAGCGTCTCGTAGTATGCCTTGCCTGGTTCAACCCTGTGGAC
>CAJEXQ010000046.1 GCA_903994635.1 uncultured Chlorobiaceae bacterium | reverse complement strand
ATTTCGATCCTGTCGCCATGGCACGCAGCTATGGGGAGCTTGGTGCTTCTGCCTATTCGGTGCTTACCGATCGCCTCTTTTTTCAGGGTTCAATCGACTATCTTCAACTGGTAAGCCGATCATTTTCCCTGCCAGTCCTGCGCAAAGATTTTATTATTGATGAATTACAGATATTTGAGTCTCGCCTGATTGGTGCTGATGCCATTCTGCTTATTGTGGCAGCGCTGGACCCTGCGCAGCTTGGAGACTATCTGCAGGTGGCCGAAGCCATTGGTCTGCATGTGCTCGTTGAGGTGCACGACCATCAGGAGCTTGATATTGCAGTTGAAAAGGGTGCAGCAATCATAGGTGTCAATAACCGGAATCTGAATGACTTTTCAGTCGATCTTCACGCCTCGGTCGCGCTCCGTCCCTTTATCCCGTCAGGGGTTATTGCGGTGGCTGAGAGTGGCATGAAAAGCTCTGCCGATATCGCCCTCATCGCACAGGCATCGTTTGACGCAGTGCTGATAGGAGAGGGGCTGCATACCAGCCCCGAGCTTCGAGAAATTACCTGGTCATAGCTCTGATCTTCGCCGCAGTGAGCGCAGGATTGGTTGATTTGAAGAAGGCGGTGCCAGCAATCAGTGCGTCGGCTCCAGCAGAGACCACCTCCTGGGCATTCTCCTCTGTTATCCCGCCGTCTATGGCAATAACCATCTGCGGATTTACCTGCAAGCGCATCTCATGAAGCTGTCTGGTTTTTCCGATAGATGAAGGAATAAACTTCTGTCCACCGAAACCTGGATTGACCGACATAAGCAGAACAAGATCAAGATCCGGCAGAATCGATTCGAGTGTTGATACTGGTGTGCCCGGATTTATTGAAACGCCCGCTTTCGCTCCAAGGCTTTTGATGAACTGGATGGTGCGGTGCAGGTGCGGGCAGGTCTCCTGATGAACGGTAATCTGGTGGGAGCCAGCCTTGATGAAATCTTCGATGTAGCGGTCGGGATTGGCAATCATCAGGTGGGTGTCGATAATCATTGAGGTACATGCAGCAATTGCCTGTACGATCAGTGGCCCGAAGGTGATATTGGGGACAAAGTTACCGTCCATGATGTCGCAGTGCATCCAGTCAGCACCTGCAGTGGTGGCGATTTCAATTGACTCTTTAAGGCGGGTGAAGTCAGCCGAAAGAATGGAGGGGGCAAGGAGTGTTGATGGGGCTGGCATGGGGATTCTTCCTTAGTCGTGAAAAAAATTAACTCGTGCAAATAATCAAAAAGCTTCACCAATTCCAAAATTGAAGGTGCAGTTCCCTATGTTCAATGTTGAGAAACGCCAGGGATTTGTTTCTGCCGGGTCGTGAAGTTTATAGGCGAAATCAAAACGGAAAGGACCAATAGGAGATCCTATTCGCAGTCCGGCCCCTGCGTCCCAGGCGAAGTCTCTTGTCAGTGAACCAGGATTAAGGGAGTATCGCCCGGTTCTGTCCCAGATGTTTCCTGCATCGGTAAAGAGGGTTACGCCTGAAGATTGGTTGAAAAATCTGAAAAATTTCAGACGATATTCCAGGTTGAGTTCAAGCTTGATATCAGCACCGAAACTAGAGGCGGCTCTGCTTGCGCTGTTGCCCGGTCCGAGGGTATTGAAAAGCCAACCCCTCATGCTGTTTGCTCCCCCTGCATAGAAACGGCGCTCTTCGGGCGTGGCGTCAGCTTTGCCGTAGGGAATCATCCATCCGGCACGTATTTTTCCAGCAAGCTGGTTTTGTGGTGAGATGTTTCTTGCATAACCCAAACCGGTGTCAAGTTTCAGATATTGTGAATAGGTAGTGCCGAATATCTGGGGCTCTTTGTCGGTGAAGCCGCGATACTGTTTTGTATCAATATACTTGTCTATCAGCCAGGCAAGACTTCCTGACTCTTCAAGAAGAAGGTCGAGGTTCCAGATAGTCTGTTCCGGCAGAACACTTTGCCGGTTGGAGGAGTTGAGGCGAAGCCGGAAGGTCTGGTTGACATGGGTACTCATGAGACTGTCAATAGCAGAGTTGACGGCAGCTTCACTGGATGGGTTTATGCCGATATTGCTGGCAAGATCGGTTTTGAAAAGCTGTTTGAATCCGCGAAGAGAGTCTTTGCTGACCCATTCAAATTCAAAAAAATCGAAATCAATACGGGATGAAGGATTAAGGCGGGCGCTGTAGGTTCCCCGGATCACTCCGTTTTTGCTTGAAAGCAGTACGGGCAGCTTTGTTGCCGAGTATTCTACCGTTGTCGAATAGAAACTGCCGCTTTTTTTGAGAACAGGCATTACAAGGCTGCTTTTTAGACTGAATTCGTAGGGAGTTACTTTGGTGTATTGGCCCGCGTCAAGATTTGCAAGCAGTTTGTTATCGGAACCGGCCTGGGAGCCATATTCAGTCGATGTACGGAATTGTTCGCCTCCTCCGAAGAAGTTTTTGTTTTCATAAGCCAGGGATGCGCCGAAAAAGAGTGGCCCATAGCGGTTATCAATCAGTATTTTTGGCTCTATCTGGTGCTTTGGCGCAGTTTCAAGGTTGATGGTTGTGTAAAGATTGCCTGCACGAACTGAATCCTGGCTGATGTATATGGATGAAAACACGTTGGTTGCGCCAAAATTTTGCAGAGTCCGCTGTTCAAGGCTTTGGCGTGTAAAGTTTCCGGGACGAAATTCGATGGGAGAGGTGATCAAAGCAGGGGAAATTCCCTGACTGCCGAGAATTTTGCCGTTTATGCTCTTGTCGGTAAAAGTTTTCTCCGCTGTTTCGGTGCTGTTTTTCACGGGATTACGAACTACGGCATGGATTGAGCCGTATTTCAGACGTTCCGGAAGAGCAAGTTTGAAGAAGATACCCGCATGAGTGCCGACGGTATCAACCTTGATGCGGATACTGTCTTCATGAAAAAAAGCAAAGCCATACTCTCTAAAAAAAGCGAGTGTACGATCCCGTTCCTCAATTATGCGTTCGACAGAAAACAGATCACTGTTTTTGAGTTTTTTTTGTCTGAGATACTCTGTTTTAAGTTCTGCAGGAATCTTTTCCAGCCCGCCGTAGTTTACGGAGTCGATTCTTGACGGCTCATTTTCGCGGATCCGGATGTTCAGCTCCAGCTTTCTGCCGTTACCTTTTCGCACAATTGAGGTGTCTACTTCGGCAAAAAAATAGCCTTTGTAGGTATAGAGTTTCTTGATGAGCTGGATGTCTTTGGCAAACTCCACAGAACTGAAGGGCTTGTGGCTGCCCCCAAAAAGGCCGAGTCCGAGAAAGGATCTGCTTTTGGTGGTGCCGATGATCAGGCGAAGCTCATCCTCACTGATCGCCGTATTGCCGCTGAAACGGATGTTGCTGACGTACGCAGGATCCACTGTCCGCTCTTCTCTTTCACCGGGTGTCTGGCTATGGACAGCAAAGGCACAGAGCACCATAAGGGCGATAAGAGTGAAAGCTTTAGCCAAACGTGAATCCCTTTTTGTCGTGCGTTCCGCGCTTTATGTTGATTGCTCTTCATCATCATAGCCGAACTCTTCATCGGTAGGGTAGTCTGGCCATATTTCATCAAGGCTTTCATACATTTCGTCGCTTTCAGGCAGATCCTGCAGGTTATCGATAACCTGCTGCGGAGCGCCACTCCTGGTAGCGTAATTGATCAATTCATCTTTTGTTACAGGCCATGGAGCATCAGCTATATGACGGGCAAGGTCTAAATTCCAGTACATACTACGTCGATTGAGTTGTTCGGTTTATGAGTGATTATCCTCTTGTTTCGGTGAAACGTTTTGTATCGAAATACGCTTGTCAGGGTTCGTTTCATCATAAAAGTAAGCAGTCGGATTGACTTTTATGTTGTTTTTCTGTATTTCGTAGTGCAGATGCGGACCCGTGGTGACGCCAGTATTGCCTGACAGAGCAATGATGTCACCTCGACTGACTTTCTGGCCCTGGTGTACCATTAACGTTGAAAGGTGTGCGTAGCTGGTTTTGTAGCCGTAGCCATGATTGATGGTTATTTTTTGTCCATACCCTTTGTCATATCCTGCAAACGCCACAATTCCATCACCTGTCGTCTGTACATTCGTTCCCTCTGCAGCAGAAATATCAAGGCCCTGGTGAAACAGGGAGAGATTGTAGATTGGGTGTGCCCGCATGCCAAACGTGCTGGTAATCAAGCCACTGACGGGTTTAATGTTCGGTACACTTGAAACATAAGGGGTTGGATTGAGGTTTTCCGAAAGTCCGATACCATCCTCTTCACTCCCATTTTGGCGATCTATCTGCAAGATCAGTTGTTCAATCATTTGTTCTGCATTGGCAAGGAACCCTTCCGCGCTTATTGTTGGTTCTGCTTTTGCTTTTTCGGAACCAACAGGCGCTTTTGCGGCAGCAAGGAGAGTTGCCGGAGTGCAGGATAGTGAGGCGAAAAATGCAAAAAAGAGCAAAGGCAACATCGCCAAAAGAGGCCGCAAGAGATTGGTCGGCACTTTTCTGCAGTATTCAGGCAGAGTAATAAACCGATTTATTGAAATCATGCGGTATCCGGATCGTTTTGTATTTGGCAGCACTTTTGATTGTAGCCATTAAAGGCCAAATATAAAAAAACTTTTTAGTATAAGTCAAAGATTTAGTGAGCCTCCAGCCAGTTTTTTCCAATGCCAATATCAACCTCAACCGGTACGGTTATAATCCCGCAAATTATTGCTGCGTCAATCATTGCCTGTTCGACAAGGTTTGATAGCGGTTTTTTTTCTGCATCTGTGGTTTCAAAGAGCAGCTCGTCATGCACCTGCAGAAGCATGACCGACTTCATCTTCTCTTCGCGCATTCGGGTACTGCAAAGGTTCATGGCGCATTTGATTATATCGGCGGCGGTGCCCTGAATTGGTGTATTCATGGCGGCCCTTTCTGCGGCCTTCTGCACATTTGTATTTCTGCTGTTAAGGTCAGCAATGTAACGGCGGCGTCCGAGCAGAGTGGAGACATAGCCACTTTTTTTTCCGTTTTCGATAATGTTCTGCAATGCCTCGAAAAGAGCCGGATATTTGGTTTTATAGGTGTCGATGATTGCCTTGGCCTCTTTCTGGGCAATATTGAGCCGCCGTGCGAGGCCGAAAGGCATGATGCCGTAGAGAACTCCGAAATTCACCTCCTTGGCTTTCCGTCGCATATCGCTGGTAATCTCTTGAGAGCCAAAAATCACTTTCGCTGTTGCGGTGTGGATGTCTTCATGGTTGCGGAATGCCTCAAGGAGCTGCGGGTCTCCGGATATTTCAGCGGCAATCCGTAGTTCAATTTGTGAGTAATCGGCAGAGAGCAGCCAGTGGGCAGGGTTTGAGGGGATAAATGCCCGGCGGATCTCTTTGCCAAGCGGAGTACGTATGGGAATGTTCTGCAGGTTGGGATTTGAAGACGAAAGCCGGCCAGTGGCCGTGACAAACTGGTTGAAAGAGGTATGGAGCCTGCCTGTCCGGGGATTGACTATTTTCGGCAAGGCATCAATATAGGTGCCTTTGAGTTTCTGGAGAGTCCGGTATTCGAGGAGGTCGCTGGCAACGGGATGCAGTGCTGCAAGCTCTTCAAGTACTTCAACATTGGTTGAAAAGCCGGTTTTTGTAGCTTTTCTTGTTGGAAGGCCAAGGACGTTGAAGAGAATATGAGAGAGCTGTTTTGGTGAATCAATGTTGAAGGTCGAGCCTGCTGCGCCATAAATTTTCGCAGTCAGGAGTTGAAGCTCTTTTTCGGCGGTTGCAGAGGCTTTTGCAAGATGCACCGAGTCGATGCTGATGCCTGCATACTCCATTGCAGCAAGGACGGAGACAAGAGGAAACTCCAGGTTTTCGCAAAGCCAAAGCAGCTTGCGCTCTTCCTGAAGTTTTTTTCGGAACATATTCTCAAGCTGGAGGGCAAGATCGGCATCCTGGCAGGCATAGTCAGACAGCTTCTGCGGCTCCACATCAAAAATATGCAGTTTTGTTTTGCCTGTTCCAACCAGTTCATCAAAGGTTGTCGTTTTGTAGCCAAGATAGCGGGCTGCCAGGTTGTCCAGATTGTGTTTCTCTTCGGGGTTGAGCACATAGCTCGCAAGCATGCTGTCGAATCCCACAGGCGAGAGATCGATGCCATACTTTTTCATGACGAGAATATCGTATTTGAGGTTTTGGCCGGTTTTCGGGAGCGCCGGATTTTCAAGCAGGGGCTTGAGCATTTCAAGCGCACTCTTTATGTTAAAGGCGCCGTGCGCAAAAGAGATAAAACTGGCCTTTCCGGCCTCAATTGAGATTGATATTCCAGCAAGCTCTGCTTCAAATGTATCAAGGCTGGTTGTTTCGGTGTCTACGGCGATGCGCTTTGCCCCCTGGAGTGACTCGATCAGCTTTATCAGCTTTTCTTCCGTATCGACGAGAGTATAGTGTGCATCGGTTTGGGGTGATCGAAGCGCAAGTTGTTTTTCTTCAGGAGGATCGACCGGGTGCAGAAGAAGAGCTTTTTCTCCTGGAAGATTGAGCTGAACATTTTCAAATATAGCTGGTATTCGGGCAGCAATGGATTTAAAACCAAGCTTTTGCAGCAGCGGCACAAGCTTGGTGCTGTCGGGCAATCCGCAGGCGAGATCATTGAGGGTAAAGTCGATCTGCAGGTCAGTGCGGATGGTGACAAGTTGTGTGATGAGGTCAAGACGGGGTTGAAATTCTTCAAGACTCTGCCGGTTTTTTGGGGAAATCTGGTCGAGATGGTTGTATATCTTCTGCAGAGAATGGTATTTGCCAAGCAAGCTGGAGGCGGTTTTTGGACCAATCCCTTTGGCGCAGGGAATATTGTCGGAGGTGTCGCCCGTCAGGGTAAGGAACTGTGTGAAGAGCTCGGGCGGCACCCCGAAGTGCTCTATAATCTCTTTTTTTCCGAGTAGTTCAAGCTCATTCTGGTTATTGCCAGGCTTGAGGATTTTTACCCCGTCATGGACAAGTTGTGCCAAATCCTTGTCTGGAGTGACAATGTAAATCTGGCATGTATCTTCAAATTTTTTGCAGGCAGTGCCGATAAGATCGTCGGCCTCGTACCCGGGGGTTTTGATGAGTGGAATATTGAAGGCATCCAGCAGTCCAAAAAGAGCCTCAAGCTGCATGATAAGATCTTCAGGCGGGGCGGCACGATTGGCTTTGTAGGATGGAAAAAGGTCGTGGCGAAACGTTTTTTCCTTGCTGTCAAAGACTGCTGCAAGATAGTGTGGTCTGTAGGTTTCATAGATTTTCAGCAGTGCGGTTGCAAAGCCGTAGATAGCCCCCGTTGGCATCCCGTCACTGCTGGTCATGCCAGCTCGTTGCAGTGCAAAAAAGGCGCGGTAAACCAGAGCCATACCATCAATCAGAAAAAGGGCAGGCTTTTCGTTAACGATTGCAGGTTTCTCATTGACGGCCATCGGGGTTTCCCTCTTCATCTCCTGGTCGAGAGGAGGGAAAAAGTCAAGTTGTCTTTTGTTCATTCTGCAACTACCCCGTAACTTCCAAGCAAGTTAACCGTGGTGGCAAATTCACTGAGATGGTTGAGCGCGTTGTGAATATTCGGATCACTTTGATGCCCGATAAAATCTATATAAAAGAGATAGTCAAATGCTTTTTTTCTGAATGGCCGTGACTCGATTTTTGTCAGGTCGATATTCCGCATGGCGAAGGTGGCAAGTGCCTTGAAAAGTGATCCCTGTTCGTTTGGAAGCGTAAAGGCAATGGATGTCTTGTACAGCGATCTGTCCATTTTTTTGATCAGCTCAGGGAGAAGCCGGGGTTCAGGATGTTCGGCATGAGCAATTGAGAAAAACCGGGTGATGTTCCACTCTTCATCAGCCAGGTTTTCCTGCAAGATTTCAAGCCCGTAGAGGTTGCCTGCCCTTTTTGAGGCTATAGCCAGCATTGCGGGATCTTTTTCGGCGGCAATCAATTTTGCACTGCCGGCAGTGTCATAAGCTACCTCAGCTTTAAGCCACTTGTGGGTAGCAAAAAAATTCCTGCACTGGGCCAGCGCCTGGGGGTGGGAGAGCACTTTCCGGGCAAGCTCTGTCGATGAACCGGGGATACCGAGCAGACAGTGTTCCACCTTGACAAAGGTTTCGGCCACAATGGTCACTGGATGCTGAAGCAGCAGGTCATAGTTTTGATGAATACTCCCCCCAAGTGAATTTTCGATGGGTATAACTGCATACTCAACCTTGCGGTTTACAACGGCCGCAAAGACCTCCTCAAAGGATTCATAAGGTTTTGGCACCCCGATTCGGAGTGCGGCGATTTCACTGTAAGCACCTGGTTCCCCCTGGTAGGCTATCATCAAGTTTGTCATTGTTTTTTCTTGTTGTTAACTTGCACGAATGCCGCCTGATTTGATTTTATTTAAAGAAAATAAATCTATTATCATAGGCGGGGAGACAGGAGGATTAAACAAATCAGCATTTTTTTGTTATGTCAGGACATAGTAAATGGGCAACCATCAAAAGAAAAAAGGCGGTAACTGATCAGAAAAGGGGAAGTTTGTTCACAAAACTGGTCAAGGAGATCACTATTTCTGCCAAAATGGGTGGAGGTGATCCGTCGGGCAATCCCAGGCTCAGGCTTGCCATTGATACCGCAAGAGACAACTCTATGCCGATGGATAATATCCAGCGAGCCGTCAAGAAAGGAACCGGGGAGCTTGAGGGGGTTATATGGGATGAAATTACCTATGAGGGCTATGGCCCGGCAGGTATTGCCCTGATTATTGAAACAGCGACGGACAATCGCAACAGAACAGTTGCCGATATTCGTCATATTATGAGCCGCAATAACGGTTCACTTGGGGAAAGCAACAGTGTAGGCTGGATGTTCCAGCGCAAGGGTACTCTTGATGTTTCGAAGCTGGTCGCCAGCGAGGATCAGCTTATGGAGCTGCTGCTGGATGCGGGCCTTGAAGATCTCAATGGTGATGATGAGAGCTATTTCACTCTCATAACCGATATCAAGGATCTTGAAATCGCCAAAAAGGCGCTTGAAAAGGCGGGTATAGCTTATGAGAATGCAAAGATTGATCTTGTGCCGGAGAATTACATTGAACTTGAAGCTGATGATGCTCGGAAAGTGATCAAGCTGATAGAGGCACTTGAAAATATTGATGATGTGCAGGCTGTTTACAGCAACATGGAGATCAGTGAGAGTGCCATGAACAGTTTAAACGAGTAGAGGATGGTTGTTCTCGGCATTGATCCGGGAAGTCTTAATACCGGCTATGGTGTGATTCGTCGCGACAATAAAGGCTTCTCTGTGCTGGTATGTGGTTTGATCCGGCTTCATTCCGGTAAAAGTCATCCGGAACGAATTGGGCAGATATGCCGTGAGCTTGAGGAGGTGATTGCTGAGTTTCAGCCTGAACAGGTGGCCCTTGAGACTGCTTTTCTGAGCAGAAATGTGCAGTCAGCCCTGAAGCTCGGCCAGGTGCGGGGCGCAGTTATTGCCCTTGTGATGCGCCACCATCTTGTATTGCATGAGTATGCGCCCCGTGAGATGAAATTGGCGATAACGGGAAGAGGGGCTGCAAGCAAGGAGCAGGTTGCGTTTATGGTTGCAAGAATGGTTGGTATAGCGGAGCCGCCAAAGTCCTATGATGTCACCGATGCTCTTGGCATTGCTTTGTGTGATTTGCTCAGGGGCGAGAATCGCGAGTCACCTTTGCTTGAGGGAAAGAGAGTGAGGGGTGGAGGAAGCTGGTCACAGTTTGTCAGCGCATCGCCCGATATGGTCATACGGTAGTTTCGGGCGGCATTCCTTCGCAGTGTTGAGCCTTCAGAATGGTGTTGTCCATTTACACCTGAAGTAAATTGATGGGCCATACCACCCTTTCAGCTATACAGATTTAACCTTGTCATTTCGACGACCGAAGTGAGGAGAAATCTTCCGGCTTCTTACCAAAGAGGTTTATCTCAAGGTCTACTTCTCTGGACGGACAACAATTGCCGGGGATGAGGTTTTTGCCTGGCTGAAGGATCGCCAGGGTCACTCCCTGCAATTGAATAATTTTTCAGAATCAACCCTGCAAAAAATTGGCTCCAAGTACCTCACCATTCTCAAAAAGCTCGGAATGGTTGAGGGTACAGTAAAAAAACAGTTGCTCACTATCAGGCTTTCTGAGGATGAACTTCTTTTCTTTTTGTATGTTATTTTCAGCGTGGATGATTCTACTACCGATATTTTGAAGTCGCCATATCGGGAGTTCCTGTTTCTTGAACGAGAGGAGTTGATCCGGTCGCTGAAAAACTATAGTGGACCCCGAATTTTAGACGGCGGTTTAAGTTGTTAACTTGCCCCAAAAGGAACAGGTAATGACAAAAAAGACACGAAAAATTTCAGCAGTGACTTTAAGGCCAAGGTGGCGCTTGAGGCTATTCAAGGGGTCAAAACGCTGAATGAAATCGGTCAAGAATTTGGAGTACACCCCGTTCAGGTCGGGACGTGGAAGAAAGAGCTGCAGGAACAGGCATCAAGCTTGTTTGAGACCAAACGGGGTCCAAAACCAGTTGACCCGGCTGCTGATCCCGAACGGCTCTATACCGAAATCGGCCGGTTAAAGGTTGAACTCGACTGGCTAAAAAAAAAGTCGGGACTATCCCTATGAGTACGTGCAGATGGTGGGTTAGCGACAAAGAGCCATTGCCGGTGGCAAAGCAATGCGTGCTTGCGTCCGTTAATCGTTCGACGGTATATTTGCCTTCTATCGTTTTGTTTCCTGATGCGGAAGAGCTGCTGTTGCTCGAACTGATTGATAAG
>CAJEXQ010000045.1 GCA_903994635.1 uncultured Chlorobiaceae bacterium | reverse complement strand
TTACGATTAAAATGTTCGAAGAGCCGGGTTGTTTATGGTTGGGTATTGTATTGGTTCCGGTAGCTTAAAGCCGTTGAAGCCCATTGCCGAGGTCTTATGACGCTGAATTATTCTGTAAAAGCTTCTGTTACAGGGTCTTGGCTGTTGTGTACTTCAATCGTTAAAGATGTTGGCACTATGGTTTATCTGCATACACTTCACGTTCATCAAGTGTTGCCGTCCTAACCTATCCTTCGTGTCAATATTACGTCGGAAAAAGTTTCTACTACTCCGCTTCCACTAAAATATGCGAAGAGCCGAAGAGTTTAAAAACGCATCAAGAATAGTCATATCCTCTGTATACATAAAGCCAATCATACCGATCAGCAAAGATAAACCTAACAGTATAATTGAAATTCCTGAATGAGCTAATATTCGGAGCAAAAATTTCACAAAGGAAATTGGCCTGATGTATCGATTCTCATACATAAAAGGAGTAGTTTAGAAATATCTGATATATCGCCATAAAAGCATCAATATCATGGATTACTAAAGTGTACCAGAGTTGGCAGACAAAAAGTGGCCGAGTTGAGGTTGGTAAAATGACCTGTCCACGCAGCGGAAAGGCATGGCACCCTTTGACTGCCGGGTAAACCATATCAGGACATACCCAAGCCAGCATTTTTGCTATGAAAGGTAATAAAATAGTCTTTTAATCTGTAATGTAATTTTGCTGGAGCGGCGCAACCTTTTGAAGAAATCACCTCGTAGTCGGGAGAGCGCAATATTGAAACCTCTTCCAAATCCCCTGAATTATTGCAAAATATATCCCCCGAAACTCTTACCTTCTCCCTGCTGAAGAAAACATCAACCTCCGGGGTATTTATGAAATTCACCCTTACAAGACAAGACTCCAGAACGGCCGCACGGTGCGGCGTTCTGCAAACCGATCATGGGACTATACCTACTCCTGTCTTTATGCCGGTTGGTACACGCGCAAGTGTGAAGTCGGTTGAACCGCATGAGCTGAGGGAGCTGAATGTCCATATTATTCTTGCCAATACTTATCATCTCTACCTGCGACCGGGAAACGATATTCTGCTTAAAGCCGGAGGCGTTCACGGGTTCATGGACTGGCAGGGGCCTCTTTTAACTGACAGTGGCGGGTATCAGGTTTACTCCCTCTCCGATCTGCGCAAAATCAGCGAAGAGGGGGTTATGTTTAAATCGCATCTTGATGGCTCCAAACAGCACTTCACTCCTGAAAATGTGGTGGATACCGAGCGTATCATCGGCAGCGATATTATGATGCCGCTTGATGAGTGCCCGCCCTCAACAGCAGAAAAGGAGTATGTCCGACTCTCAGGAGAGCTGACCATTCGCTGGGCTGAGCGGGCACGCAACCATTTCAGCCAGACCTCCCCTCTCTACGGCCATGAACAGTACCTTTTTGGGATCACGCAGGGTGGAGTTTATGCTGACTTGCGCACCATATCGACCAAAGCGCTGGTTGATCTTGATTTTAATGGATACGCCATTGGGGGCATGGCCGTTGGAGAGCCTGCCGCCGAGATGTACCGAATTCTTGAGCTGTCGCACACCCTGCTGCCGGAAAACAAACCCCGCTACCTGATGGGTGTCGGCACTCCTGAAAATATTCTGAACGCCATTGAACGAGGTGTTGATATGTTCGACTGCGTTATCCCGACGCGCGAAGGACGCAACGGCAGGGTCTATACCCGTCACGGCAAGATGAACCTTCGATCGGCCAAGTATGCTGATGATTTCAGTTCCATCGACGAAGGGTTCGACAATGAGGTTTGCCGGAACTACTCACGAGCCTATATCCGCCATCTGCTGAATGTTGGTGAGATTCTCGGGCTCAAGCTCTGCACTTTGCAGAATATTTCATTTTTTATGTGGCTCACCGCCACAGCGCGAACAGAAATTCAGAACGGCTCTTTTTTAGAGTGGAAACAAGATTTTCTTGACCAATTCAACGAACAATGACAAAGCATAACGTCTTTCTCCTGAGCCTTGGATGCTCAAAAAATACGGTCGATTCTGAACGGCTGATGGCACAGGCTGAGGCATCCGGTATTGCCTTTACAGAGCATGCCGATGAGGCTGATACGATTCTTGTCAACTCTTGCGGCTTTATTCAGGATGCCAAGGAGGAGTCGATTGCGGCAACACTTGCCGCCATTGACAAAAAAGCTGAGGGAGCGATTCAGAAGGTTTTTGTGATGGGATGCCTCAGCGAGCTCTTCCGAAAAGAGATGAAGGAGGAGATGCCGGAAGTGGATGGCTTTTTCGGCACCCGCGAACTACCTGAAGTGCTGGCTGCCATTGGTGCCGCATATCAAGAGGGGCTTTACGACCGCCGATCGCTGCTCACTCCGCCATATTTCTCATATCTCAAGATTGCTGAAGGGTGTAATCGCGGCTGCTCCTTCTGCTCAATTCCGAAAATCAGGGGACGCTACCAGAGCCAGCCAATCGACCAGCTCCTGCGTGAAGCCGCACTGTTGCAAAAAACTGGCGTCAAAGAGCTGAATGTTATTGCCCAGGATATCAGCATGTATGGCTACGACACCGAGGGCAAATCGATGCTCAACGATCTTGTGCTCCGGCTGTCGGATATGGCTTTTGACTGGATTCGGCTGCTCTACGCCTACCCGGTAAACTTTCCGCTTGAGGTGGTTGAGACCATGCGGGAGCGGGAGAATATCTGCAACTATCTCGACGTCCCTTTGCAGCATTGCAATGACCGTATTTTGCGCTCCATGAACCGTGGCATCAACAAGCAGGAGACCATACAACTTCTTGAGACAATCCGCGACAAAAACCCCGACATTCGCCTGCGTACCACCATGGTTGTCGGCTATCCCGGTGAAACCCGTGAGGAGTTCGAAGAGCTGTTGGAGTTTGTGGAGGAAACCCGTTTTGACCGGCTTGGCTGTTTTGCCTATTCTCATGATGAGCATGCCCCTTCGTTCACCCTTGAGGATACCGTAACTCCAGAGGAGAAGCAGAATCGGGTAGCGGAGCTGATGGAGCTGCAGGAGAGTGTTGCGGAGGAGAATAACCGTCTCCTTGAGGGGAAAACGGTCAAGGTGCTGATTGAGCAGATCGAGGATGGCTCCGCGCTTGGGAGAACTGAGTACGACGCTCCTGAGGTTGATAATGAGTGCATCCTCACGATTGGCGATAAGGGCTTTGGCATTGGCTCATTCTGCATGGCAACCATCAGCGACAGTTCAGCCTATGAGCTGTATGGCCAGATTGTGGGCGAAATAATATCAGCATAAAGCTGGCGATTTGATGAATGGCGAAGTATACCTCCCCGGCAGTCAGCATCCTTGCTGAGCCACCGGTCGCTATCATTGATAAAAACGTGGATAAGCATGGCACCCGCAAGCTTGCTGAGGCATACCTGAACTTCCTCTACACCCCGCAGGCCCAGGATATTATTGCGCAGAACTCATATCGCCCACGCAATGCTGCCGCGCTGAAGAAATATGCCGCCAACTTCCCGAAAATCAAGCTCTTTACGCTGAACGAAGTGTTCGGAAACTGGCGTGCTGCACAGAAAACCCACTTTAACGACGGTGGTGTTTTCGATCAGATCTACCTGCCCTGATTCACAGGGATATTCACCACGGAAAAAGCAGAGAGTGCACAATGTTCTCTGCTCCTTCACCTTAAGCAAAACAGAGACGATGGGACTATTTCAGACGAAAAGACGCAACATTCTTCCGGGGTTTGGATTGTCGATGGGATACACCGTATTCTACCTCTCGGCAATCGTGATTGTGCCACTGAGCATGATATTTTTTAACACCTTTCCGATGGGTTGGGATCCATTTGTTCACGCAGTGACAGCTCCCCGCGTTCTTGCATCATACAGACTGAGTTTTTCAACTGCACTTTTTGCCGCACTTTTTGATGCTGTGGCGGGGCTGCTGACCGCCTGGGTGCTGGTGCGTTACCGTTTTCCCGGCAAGCAATTTCTTGACGCTCTTGTTGACCTCCCCTTTGCGCTGCCGACCGCCGTTGCCGGTATCTGCTTTGCAACCCTCTACTCCCCTGTTGGCTGGCTTGGTGAAACCTTGACCAAATGGAATATTACCATTATCAACTCTGCTACCGGTATTGTGATAGCCCTTGTCTTCATCGGCTTTCCATTTGTTGTTCGTACCATACAGCCTGTTCTCGAAGAGGTTGAGCGAGAGATTGAAGAGGCGGCACACTGCCTTGGCGCCACCCGATGGCAGACTTTCAGAAAAATTTTACTGCCGCATCTCTTCCCCGCCCTGCTGACCAGCTCAACCCTCGCTTTTGCAAGAGGTATCGGAGAGTATGGATCGGTGATCTTTATCGCTGGTAATCTTCCGATGAAAACCGAGATTGCCCCCTTGATGATTATGTCGAAACTCGATCAGTTCGACTATGCCGGAGCCTCTGCAGTTGCTTTGGTGCTTTTGCTTATCTCCTTTTCCATGCTTCTGGTGCTGAACGGCGTTCAGGAGTGGCAACAGAAAGAATACCGTTAATCCATTATGTTGAAACAACCAACTCCTGAAACTGCCTCACTTGTTCATAAAAGAGTTTCAGACCCTCTGCCTGTACAGATTTTTCTGATTGGGCTGATGCTGCTCTTTTTTATCGGGTTTATCTTTCTGCCACTCGGTCTGGTCTTTGCGCAAGCGTTCCAGAAAGGGTGGAGTGTCTACCTGGAATCCATCACCGAGTCTTATGCTGTTGAGGCGTTAAAACTTACACTGACCACCGTAGCAATTGTTGTGCCTCTGAACGCTTTTTTTGGCGTTACTGCAGCATGGGCTATCACCAAATTCAATTTTGTCGGAAAAGCTGCACTGAAAACGCTGCTGGATCTGCCCTTTGCCGTCTCTCCGGTTATTGCCGGTCTTATTTTTGTGTTGCTTGTTGGGAGCCGCATCCCTTTCGGGAGCTGGCTGGGAGAGCATGGAATCAAAATCATTTTTTCAACTCCGGGAATTGTCATTGCCACGCTCTTTGTCACCTTTCCCTTTGTGGTGCGTGAACTGATTCCCCTGATGGAGGCACAGGGAAGAGATGAGGAGGAGGCAGCTCTCACCCTCGGCGCAAGAGGGTGGCAGATTTTTGCAAAAATCACCCTTCCAAATATCAGTTGGGGACTTCTCTACGGGATGATTCTCTGCGGTGCCCGCTCTATCGGCGAATTCGGTGCAGTCTCGGTTGTTTCTGGGCACATCAGGGGGCAGACAAACACTGTCCCCCTGCATGTGGAGATTCTCTACAGCGAATACAATTTTGCAGCCTCCTTTGCCGTGGCATCAATTCTGGTTTTCCTCGCCCTGCTGACCGTGGGACTCAAGGTTACCATGGAAAAAAAGTTTCAGAAAAACAGCTCTCATCATTAGGATCCTATCATGGGTATAGAACTTCAGGACATTACCAAAAAATTCGGCAGCTACACGGCAATCGATGATATCAGTCTGAACGTCGCTTCTGGCGAACTTGTTGCACTGCTCGGACCTTCAGGGTGCGGAAAAACAACTCTGCTGCGCATTATTGCTGGCCTTGAGCTGCCGGACGCCGGAAAAATCATTCTTGAAAACAAGGATACAACAAACCTTCCGCCCCGGAAAAAAAATGTCGGCTTTGTCTTTCAGCACTATGCGCTGTTTCGTCGGATGACCGTGTTTGAAAACGTCGCTTTTGGCCTGACGGTGCTTCCACACAAAGAGCGTCCATCCAGAACCGAAATCCGTGACCGGGTGGAGCACCTTTTAAAAATGGTGCAGATGGAGTGGGCTCTCAAGCGCTACCCCTCCCAGCTTTCAGGTGGACAACGGCAGCGCGTTGCCCTTGCTCGCGCTCTGGCCGTTAATCCCAAGGTTTTACTGCTCGACGAACCCTTTTCTGCGCTTGACGCCAAGGTACGTCAGGAGCTGCGTCGCTGGCTCAGAAAACTGCATGATGAAATTCATGTAACAAGTATCTTTGTCACCCACGACCAGGAGGAGGCCCTTGAGCTGGCAGACCGGATTGTGGTGATTAACAAGGGAAAAATTGAACAGCAGGGCACTCCACAGGAGGTCTACGACCATCCGGCAAATGCCTTTGTCTACAACTTTCTCGGCAATGTCAACGTCTTCCATGGAAGAATCCACAACGGCAAAGTGACTCTTGGCTCCCACCGTGTTGATGCCCCTGATGAGCTTAAACATTCTGAGGAAAAACCAAGTCGGACGTTTGTCCGGCCCCATGAAATCGGGATCAGCAGAATACGCAGCAGTGACACCGACCTTACAGGGACTATCAAGGAGGTGCGCCTTATGGGTGGACAGATTGGGCTAAACCTGGAGTGCGAGGGTTTTGAGCACCCGATTGAGGCGGAAATTCCCAGGGATCTCTATATTAATCTTCAGCTCTCAAGAGGCGAAAAGGTCTTTGTATCACTGAACCGGGTCAAGGTGTTTACGGGGGATTATGCAATTTGAGGGGGAGGAAAAGCATCAAAAGCTGCAACGCACGCCAACCATAACATTATGGCTGGCGTAGCCCACAGAGTGGGAGATAAGATGCCATCATGTACCACGAAAATCCTGATTTCTGAGAACAACCACAATAATCAGAGAGAAATAGCTCATATCTGGTAATCCAGAATAATCTCCTTTATCTTAAGCAAACCTGCCACTAAACTTACAGCCTCAGCAACAGCTCCACCATCAGGCACCTGCAAATCAGGCTGATAGCATGAAAAACCATTCTCACCCATGTTGACCACAAGAATATCGTTCGGTTCATTAAGCAGCTTCAGTGTCTCAATATCGTAGTCGTCAGCATCGTCAATGGTGGTGATGAAGATAAGTCCGGCATCGGTGAGAATACGGGCAAGCTCACCAAGCCTTCTTAACCGCTCCCCAGCACTATCTGAATGTGAGCGGAGATCAGCATCAAGCCCACGGTCAAGGTTTGCTAACCCAAGATAGTAAGCGTTCATGCCGTTGTGAAACAATCCCTCTTCAAGCGCTTTGGCTACAAGCCGTTTACCGCACTCTGCAGCTCCGGTAAAAACAATAAACTTGGCCCGATGCCGATTGACTGATGCCCGCTGCTCCGACCGGACAAGCCCTGCCTCCCAGTTGTTTTCACGCTCCTTGATATGATGCTGCAATAGCGTTTCCCCTGCCGAAAGGTTCTCGACCACAACACCACCACCAGCAATTTCATAGTTGTCCACAATAACAAACCGTCCCGTGGTTTCACTTGCAGAGGTCGTATCAAAAGCAATCGGGCGAGAAGTTTCGAGAATACACTCTCCGACATCACGGCAGTCAATCTGCTGCTTGCTTTTGCTGTAGGTGAGATCGGAGGCATCAAGCGTATTGCAGATTTCCGCAAGCTTGACCATTGCCCGTGCAGAGCCGAGCTTGAGTTTATACTCCTTGTTCCGAATCATCGGCGCCCGGCCAACCCAGAAAATATTGACCCTGAAGCGGCTGCCAACTTCTGGCTGAGGTTCCGCAGGCTTCACCATAAGCTCACCGGGACGCACATAGATCTGTGTCGTAAGGGTAAACCCTGAAGCTTCTCCGGATGATGTCTGCTGTTTTGGGGCTGTATTGAACGATTCGACTGACTGGATGGCCGATTTTTTCCCCGAAGGAAGAAAAAGCACCTCATCACCTACCCGAACCGTTCCGGCTGCAACCGTCCCGGCAACTATTCGCCGATCATCATTGCTGCGGGTAAACTTGTAGATGTCCTGTACCGGAAAACGGAAAGGCTTTTCGTGCAACTCTTTGTCACTCGTGAACTGGTCGAGCTGCTCAAGCACGGTTGCCCCTTTGTACCACGCCATCCGTTCTGAAATGGTGGCAATATTGTCACCCTCACGGGCGCTGACCGGAATAAAACTGACCGGCGTCACATTGATCTGTGCAAGAAAGGCAGTATAGTCCGCCTTCAGCTTTTCAAAAACCTCTTCGCTGAAATTGACACGATCCATCTTGTTGGCCAGCACCGTCACCTGCTTGACACCAAGCATTGACATCATCTGACCATGCCGCTTTGAGTTCTCCTTGATACCCTCATCCGCATCAATGACCAGCAGAGCCGACTCCGCCCGCGAGGCACCGGTAATCATATTTTTCAGGAACTCGATATGACCGGGTGCGTCAATAATAATATAGTCCCGCGCCGCTGTCTTAAAAAAGCAGCGGGCCATATCAATAGTTATACCCTGTGCCTGCTCATCCTTGAGCGCATCGAGCAGAAAAGCATACTCAAAAGGCTTTGAATTCCTCCGACAACTCTCTCTGACCGCTTCCAGCTTGCCCTGAGGCAAGGAGCCTGTATCGGCAAGCAGTCGGCCAATTACGGTGCTTTTACCATGATCGACATGACCAACTATCACAATATTCATCTGCGCACGTCCACTCATATCTCAACAAAAAAAAATGTTACTCCCCCACCCCCATTACCAACTAACAACTGACTACTGACAACTGATAACTGACTACTGACCACTCTTACATATACCCGTCACGCCTCAACGTTTCAAGGCCACCATCTTCAGCGTCCTGGGCACGCCCGGATCGCTCGGCAATATTCGAAAACTTGCCGCTTTTGAGTTCCTCAATTATCTCCGGAACCGTTTGCGCATCCGAAGTGACCGAGTTGGTACAAGGATAACAGCCGAGGGAGCGATAGCGAATACCTGCTCCCTGGTTAAAATAGAGCGAGACCACCGGAATCTTTTCCCGTTCGATATATTCCCAGATGTTCTGCTCAGTCCAGTCGAGCAGGGGGTGAATGCGGACATGGGTTCCCGGGGCAAAATCGGTCTTGAACTGGTTCCAAAACTCGGGGGGCTGGTCACCAACATCCCAGACATTGTCCTTGTCGCGGGGTGAAAAATATCTCTCTTTTGAGCGGCTCCCCTCTTCATCAGCCCGAACTCCAACAATCACACCCGTGTAGGGCTCTCTCCCCTCGTCAACCACATAGCGCCTCTGCTCATGATCCATCCTGTAGCGAGGCCACTCTCCGGAAAGCGTATGTTTCAGCGCTTCACTTTTCAGGTATTTGCAGCAGGTAAGGCGGTCGATGTTGCCGTCGGGAAAGGTGAGCTTGCCAGCAAGCACTTCGCTGTTTTCACCATAAATCATGTTCAGATTCCACTCAAGGGCAAACCGGTCACGATACTCAATCATCTCCGGAATCTTGTAGTGCGTGTCGATGTGCACAAGCGGTATGGGCACATGGCCAAAAAAAGCCTTCCGGGCAAGCCAGAGCATCACGGTGCTGTCTTTACCGATCGACCAGAGCATGCAAAGGCTTTTAAATTCACGGTAGGCTTCACGGAGAATGTAAACGCTCTGTGCCTCAAGTTTGTCAAGATGATCCATACTCGTTCTGTTATCAATAATTTTTACAATGGTTTACGGTGAAGTCCGCACTCCTTGTGTTCAGGGTGCTCCCACCACCAACGTCCTGCACGGATATCCTCACCAGGGTTGATCGCTCTGGTGCATGGTGCGCACCCGATGCTGGGATATCCCTTGTAATGCAGCGCATTAACGGGAACATTATGCTTTCGGATATACTCCCAGAGTGCCGCTTCCGTCACGTCGGCAAGCGGATTGACTTTATAGAGTCCAAACGATTCATCCCACTCCACAGGAGCAATGGCTGTTCTGGTGATCGACTGCTCGCGACGTAACCCACATATCCAGCCCTTCAGGGTTGAAAGCTTCTTTGCAAGCGGCTGCACTTTTCGGATTCGGCAGCACTCCCGGCGAAGTTCAACACTCTCATAAAAGAGGTTAGCGCCATGACGCAGCAGCATCGGCTCAACGTCGGAGGCTTCGGGAAAGAGCACCTCCACCGGTATGCCATACCGCTTGCGGGTTGCATCAAGCAAATCGTAGCTCTCCTGCGGAAGCCTTCCCGTATCAAGAGTAAAAATTGGAATTGGGAGCTTCGCCTTGATCATCATATCGGTAATCACCTGATCCTCTGCCCCAAAACTTGATGCAAAAGCAGATTCTCCTGCTTTAAAAAATTCCGCTGCCCACAAAAGAATCTCTTCCGGCGATTTTCCTGATAGCTCCCTACTCAATCTCTCAGCCTCTTCCCTGCTCATAACTTTTGCATTCTTGTTTCCATAAAAAATCTTGTCACAAGGAATAATCAATTGCTTCCAAGAATCTCCTCACTCACCTTGTCAATCCCAATACGATCAATCATATGCCCGAAACGCTCTTTTTTCTGGCCATGTTTCCTGTGACAGGTCAATGCCTTCTGGATCAGATCGTAGAGTTCCTCTTCGCTCTCAACAAGTTTCTTCAGTACAGTGGCAAAACGGGGTATTTTGCCCATTGTGCCACCAATAAAGAGTGTGTATCCCTGCCTTCCAACAACCCATGCTTCGCCGGGGCAATGTTGTGTACAGGCACTGCAGTTAATGCAGCTCGTGCGATCAATAGTGTAAACGAATTCCCTCGTGCCATTACTGCCACTCTCATGACGCTCAATCGCTTTTGCAGGACAAAGCTTAACACAGAGCCTGCAATCGCAACATGATGTCGAAGTCCATTCCGGCTCTATGGCGCCCCTGATGCCAATATCGTTTTCGTTTGCCTTGGTACAGTTATTGGCGCAACCAGTAACGGCCATTTTAAATTTGGAAGGCGCTTCCTGGTTAAAAAAACGTCTATCAAGCTCTTTCGCTATCTTCTTGGTGTCGATAGCACCGAATTTACAGGTAGACTCTCCTGGGCACGCTACAATCACCCGCACTCTGGTGCCCGAAGCGCCCATTTGTAACCCTCCAGCCTGCAAGACAAGGCGGGCATTCTCAAGATTGTCATG
>CAJEXQ010000044.1 GCA_903994635.1 uncultured Chlorobiaceae bacterium | reverse complement strand
AGAACCCCAAGGTTATGGAAGCCATTGAGCGTGGCAGGGCTGATATCAAAGCTGGGAGAGTCACAACAATCACTGACCCCAATAATATATGGGACAGTATTCTGTCGTAATCTCTAAAGAGGCAAAGGAAGACCTCCGGCATTGGCAAAAAGTTGGCGATAAATCTATCCTTCGAAAAATAGATTGCATTTTTCAGGAGTTGGCTCTTCATCCATCCACCGGCACAGGTAAACCTGAAGCTTTGAGAGGAAACATGTCGGGATGCTGGTCGAGGAGAGTAAACAAGCAAAACCGTATTGTTTACGAAATCACTGAAAACATTGTCACTGTCTTTGTGATCTCTGCTCGAGGACATTATGGAGATTCATGAGCTTGAGAGTCTAACAGTCTCACAACTCCCCCGTGAACGCCTGGTGAAGGATGGACTTTTTCAGCGCATCAAGTGCCACAAGCTTTTTCTGGTAAATCGCTTCGAGACGATTGCATTCGACCAACAAATCGTCAAGCCTTTCAACAATTTCATACTGAGTAGTAAGCGAAGGTATATTAATCGAAAAATTACGGAGATAACCCAGACCAACAAATTTTTGTGTCGTACCTTTGGCCTCGTTCATCATTTTAGAAATGACCCATTCAGACGACAAATAATACTTCAAAAAAGCGCCACACTGCCCATAAGGGATCTTGAACAATGCAACATTTTTAATAGCAAAATTTGGTTCTATGGTGACAAGTGTGGGATTACCAATGGTACCAATCATAGCCAGTAGTACGTCACCCTTATTGACCGCACTCCGTACATTGATCTTCTTATAGTCTTCTTCACTTATTAACCTGACATCATCAAAGGAAAGTCCGTTTCGCTTCAGATTCTTTGACGTGACCAGCGGATAACCGCTCACCTGATATTGTGGAGAATCATGTGTACCATCACGAACATCATAAATTTCTCCAAGCCGCCCCTCCACCCACCCATCACCACGCTTGGCGAAAACGGCATTCAGATACGAGTCAAAAAGCGCACGGGCATTTTTGAGATTCTTTTCAGCGTTTGCTTTGGCGGTAGCAATCGCCGCGAATGCTTCGTCGAGCAGAGCGACGATGCGCTGCTGTTCAGGGAGTGAGGAAAAAGGGATTACAACTTCTTTAAGTTTGCTTCCAGACAACTCTTTAAAGGTTGCCCCTGTTCCGAGCGAGTTCAGCAGATCGACAATACTAACACAATAATAATACAGAAACTTGTAATTGAGATTCTTGGCCGGAATCAAACCTTTGCAGCCCTGATTCGTCGCCATCGGATCAGTATTGATAACCAGATGCCCAATTGGAGCACGTGAAGAAAGAATCACTGAATAAGGAGGCAACATTCTTGCAGAGCTGTTGCGAAGCCCAAAGTCCGTAATCTTTCGTTCAGTATCCTCCACAAAGGGGCTTTGACGTTTACCCATCTCGGCTGGAGTAATCCACAAATGCCGACCATCCCAATATTCATCAACTCCTGTTTTAGGAGTTCCTCCGTTTATAACTTCGCACACCTCGCCCAGTCTCTTTATCTCCCATCCAACCCTCATAACAACCTCATCTCTTCAATTGAAGTCAAAAACCCTGCACCATATCTCAATTCTCCAACCACTGGTTGGAGAATTGAGCACATTACACCTGTAACTCACAAAAATAAACCAGTACCAGTTATTTCAGCACCATCGGTTGATCTTCATACAGCATAAAAACACTCCGAACCAGCAAGCAGCAATATTTCCTCATTTGGTGCCGAGCTGGAGCTCGGCGTTCCCGGATTATGCTGGAAATCAGGGCGCATTATCAATTATTAAAACAACTTGCAGGCAAAAAAACAATTCTCTAACCGACGGTTAGAGTTTTCGTTGACCACTTTACATTGTCAATTCTCCATTGAAAACAGCCCCCGAATCCCGCGCAACACCTCCGCGCTCTCCGCATCAAGCGCAGCAATCTCCTGCATAATATCCTGCGGACTCCGATGCGCCACCTCCCCGCCACTGTTGGGATTCTTGACCGATAAATCCCACGTTGTGCGGTCAACATCGGCCATACTCACGCTCCACGACTTTGCGGAGTCGGCACGGCTTTTCTGCAACTCAACGAACTCCGCCAGATCGTTGTCGTTCAGCGGGTTGGTTTTGCCGAGGTTGCGACCGGGGTCGAGCTGGTAGTACCAGATCTTCCTTGTCGGCGCGCCCTTCTCGAAAAAGAGCACCACGGTTTTGACGCCCGCGCCCTGAAAGGTGCCGCCGGGGCAGTCGAGCACGGTGTGCAGGGTGCAGCTTTCGAGCAGGAGCTTGCGAAGGCTGACTGAGGCGTTGTCGGTATTGGAGAGAAAGGTGTTTTTGATGACCACGCCAGCCCTGCCACCAGCTTTGAGAATTTTGATGAAGTGCTGGAGAAAGAGAAAGGCGGTCTCGCCCGACTTGATGGGAAAGTTCTGCTGCACCTCGGCCCGCTCTTTGCCGCCGAAAGGTGGATTGGCAATAATAATATCAAACCGGTCACGCTCCTGAATGTCAGCAAGGTTTTCAGTGAGGGTGTTGGTGTGCACAATGTTTGGCGCTTCAACACCATGCAGAATCATGTTCATGATGCCGATGATGTAGGCCAGCCCCTTCTTCTCTTTGCCGTAAAAGGTGCTTTTCTGCAATGTCTCCATATCGCCGGTGGTGAGGCTCTTGCTGCTCTTCAGGTACTCATAAGCTTCGGCCAGGAACCCTGCTGAACCGACGGCACCATCGTAAATTTTCTGCCCGATGACGGGAGCAACAACCCTGACAATGGCTTTGATAAGCGGGCGCGGAGTGTAGTATTCGCCTCCGTTGCGCCCGGCATTGCCCATGTTTTTGATTTTGCTCTCGTAGAGATGGCTCATCTCATGCTTTTCGGCATTGGTACGAAAGCGAAGTTCATCAATCCGGTTGATCACCTCGCGCAGGTTATAGCCGCTCTGGACACGGTTTTTCAGCTCGCTGAAGATCTCGCCAATCTTGTACTGAATGGTGGCGGAACTCTCCGCTGAGGTTTTGAAAGTTTTCAGGTAGGGAAAAAGCTCGCGGTCAACAAAATCCTTGAGGTCGTCGCCAGTCGCCGCCCGGTTATGGTCAATCTTGCCATCGGCGGTTTTTGGCGCTGCCCACGTCTCCCAGCGGTACCAGGGGCTGAGCAGCGGGATATATGGTTTGCCGGAGAGCTCTGCCGCAATCTGCTTCTCCTTCTCAAGGTCGTCAAGGTATTTGAGAAAAAGTATCCACGAGGTCTGCTCAATGTAGTCGAGCTCACTACCGCAGCCTGCATCTTTGTGGAGGATATCGTCAATATTCTTGAATGTCTGCTCAAACAATGGGCTCTCTCCTTGGTTATTGCTGATGGTGAACAGGGCCATAAACCAATGGCTCTGGTGCAGTAATACTTTTTAAAGTTTTAGCGTATCGTCTTTTTGTTGTGACGGACTAAAATACCTTTCTCTAACTCGTGATCAAGCCGCTCGTTGAGAAACATTTTCAACAGCGACTGGTACGGAACATCACGCTCATTGGCCAAAACCTTCAACCGGTTTAACATCGGTTCGGGAATACGCAACGAGATGTTTTTCATCGTTGGCTTCAGGTTCGGCAAAAGGGCCTGCTCAGCCTTTGCCCAATCCACGTAGTCAGTAGAGTCCTCTGCTGACCAAAAAACCTGCTCTTCAGCTTCACTGCTGAATTCAGGAATCAATTTTTTCTCGTTTTTCATAAATCGCAAGCTCCTTCTTACTCATATCCCGTGCTGAAATAACTCTGATACTCTTCTGGCGAATGCACAACTACAAAGTATACTGTTCAAGAGAAAAAAACCAATAAATCCTCTCTCAGCAGACTCTTGAATATTACCCCACTTTGGCTTATATTTTTTCAGCAGCATCGGAATTGCCGAAGGGAGCGTTTACCCATAAAAAGAACGATACACCCGACTATCAAAACGGAGTTTTTTCATGAGACCACAAACACCGACGGCCATCTATCAATTGAAAGTTACGTTGATGGGCTCAAGGCCTCCGATATGGCGGCGCATTCTGGTGCCCGACACCATCACCCTTGGAAAGCTCCACACGGTCATCCAGGCGGTGATGGGATGGTTCGACGAACACCTCCATCAATTTGTTCTTGGAAGGGAGCTGTACGGAGTGCCTGACAAGGATGAAAAAGAGTTCTTTTTCGGCATGTCTGTCAAGGATGAAGACCAGGAGATTCTGTCAAGCCTGTTGCAGAAAGAGAAGGATTCCATGACCTATGATTATGATTTTGGCGATGGATGGCAACACAAGGTGACGCTTGAAAAAATTCTTCCTTTTGACAGCGCCATAACACTGCCTTGCTGCATCAAGGGCAAAGGGGCCTGCCCGCCGGAGGATTGTGGCGGTATCTGGGGATACGTTGATTTGGTTGAGGTTATGAGCGACAAATCAAATCCCGATTACGCAGACCGCGCGGAGTGGCTGGAGGAGCATTTTGGTGTCACTGATTTCAAGCCGGAACTGTTTGATCTGGAAGCGGTGAATTCAAGGATCAGGAGAGCGTGCAGATAATTCAGGAGGTTGCCATCAATGGCAGGATGAAGTCATTAAAACTGATCTGCACCTCCTTGTTGGGAAACCCCAGCTCATATCGCATTCCCACGCCCGACGGTATCACGCGCTTGATGGTCAAGTAGCCAGCCTGAAACAGAATGGTCTCCAACTTGAGATTTTCAATATCGAAGCTGTTGAGCAGTGACTCATTAACGCACAGGCTCTCAAACGGGGGTATAGCATAGCTGTTCTTTTTGATCAGCTTAATCAGGAAACTCGGCGTACCGGTTTCAAACCAGTAATTGTGAAACTTAAAATTGTTTTTGATAAAAAGCAGAATATCGTTGGGGTTATAAACAGTGTCGCCCAAAAAGTTATAGCCGTTGTACCACCGTTTGACCTGCTCCATATCAACCCCGTTGAGATATGGGGCAAACGTGGTGTCGAGTTCACGCTGGGTGTAGCCGCAGATGTTGCCATAGTCCGGGTTGAGGCTGATGTCTTCAAAATTGTTCAGGCCGCTGAAGATCGACGCTTTGGCGAATTTGCTCACTCCGGTGAGAAAGGCAAAGCGCAGATACCGGTCGTTCTCCTTGATGGTTGTGTAAAAGTCAAGCATTCCATCCCGAAGGAGCAGAGCCCCGGGGATATTCGCAATATTGTCCAGAATCGGTTTGTCGTACTCATCAATCAGGATGACTACCTTTTGATGATATTTCTCACAGGCTTTCTCGATTAATTCTGCGAAACACTGGCCTGGATCCTCCTTCTCGTCGCAGAGAATATCAAGCCGCTTCTGATTGTCATTCAGGATATAGAAAAGGTTTTCGCGAAGAGTTTCTCGACTGTCAATCCCGCCACTGAAACTTATTTTGATGACCGGATACGTTACCTCCCAGTTCCACTGCTTCTCAATCAGCAGACCCCTAAACAGCTCCCGTTTTCCCTCAAAAATATTTTTCAGCGTATCGAGAAACAGGCTTTTGCCAAATCGCCGGGGCCGCGACAGAATGACATATTTAAAGTTGTCGATCAGGCTACGGGCAACCTCTGTTTTATCGATGTAGAGATAATTATCTTCAATTATTGTTCTGAACGTCTGTATTCCTACTGGAAGCTTTTTCATCGTCATCCTCCATTTAACACATAAGCCAGTCGCGGGCATAACCACCCCAACGGATCAGCAACGCCGTTTAACACCTGCTCACTACACCCCGAAATATATAACTTTTTTACAGAAAATAAGTCAGACGCATCAGCGTTGACGAGCAACTTCTTTCCCTGCGAATTTATGAGTCGCAAAAAACTGTACTCCATGTCCTGAATAATAAAACACAACCTCTTTGAAGTGGTAATTGAGGCGCAACAGGAGCGTGCCGATAAGGATATTTTCAATTTCGCTGTGATCCGATTGAGGTTAAAGAGCACATTCAGTACCCTGTCGGTAGCCCCTCCACCGCAATGAACGACTCCATTCTTTTCCCTTTCTCAAAGAGACTATCGGCATTTATTTCCACCTGAATTTACTCTTAAAGATAAAATGTAGGGGAATTAATTGATAATACGAAAAACAGAGTACCACATCCTCCTCCTCTTCGAAGGGGCTTGACCCTGTACTTCTCATCAGAAGTTCATCCATGGTCACGCTCCTTTTGATGGTTGCGACATACGTCGATTGAGAGGAACGTTAACGTTTCTTTTTTTTAAAACTTACGGGTTCTCAGATGCCAATTCTTTGGATCGCGATCGAGATGCATGATGGCACCAATACGAATAGCATCACCGTCTACTCTGTAAAGCACGCCATAAGGAAATCGATTGAGCAAACAACGACGAGTACTTTTTGAAAATAATGGCCACGCAGCAGGGAAAACCATAATCCGATCGAAAGCACGTCGGACCTCAGCCGCAAATTCATAACCGAGTCCAGGGCATTGTTCATTGTAATAATCCACGGCCTCAGCAAATTCTTCTTCCGCAAAGGAGAGAATGAGAAAATTCATCTCTGATTGATCCTTGCAAAAACATCTTCTGCTGGTGAAGCCTTGATTTCACCACGGTCATAAGCTTCTAATCGTGATTCAACCTCTTCTGCCCATGCTGCGTCAACGGCATTACTTGCGGCATCATCAAAACTCTGAAAAAGTTTTTCGATAAGCTCCGCTCTTTCTGCAGGATGCAACTCAAGAGCATCTTTGAAAACGCGTTCTGCAACTGCTGTCATATTTTTTCCTTAAAATTATCTTCGCAATTATACGACACTTTTTCGAGTCAAAAGTTAACAGTATGCACAACTCAGCCGAACTACCCCTCCTCAAGTTATGAAGAACAGTGGATTATTATCAAAAAAAATGCCCGTCATCTTCGAAACGGCTATCCGGCTCGTCCTACCAATGCCGGGCATCGTGTGTGGCTCTCTTTGCCCTGACGCAATACAGGGGCGGGGTCATCAATCTGTTCAGAGGCAGTCATCCGACTTTGCTTTTGAGCTACGAGACGAACACCAAGCGGAAGCCAACGTTGTTGTTCCGGTTGTCGGGGGTGTCGTTGTTGCGATTAGCCGACCGACAGTTCTCGGCGTTGTTGTTCCAGCTCCCGCCACGAAGCACGCGGTTCGAACCAGATTTGTCGTACAAACTATCCGTCCACTCCCAAACATTCCCGTGCATATTGTAAAATCCCAACGCATTTGGAGCAAAACTGTCAACCGGTACCGTCGTCTGACGATACACCCCCTTTGCGTTACCTCCATACGGATAGTTTCCGTCATAGTTCGCCTGATCCGTCGTCAGGTTGCTCCCCGTATTGAACGATGTCGTTGTCCCTGCGCGGCACGCATATTCCCACTCCGCCTCCGTAGGCAATCGGTACTTTTTTCCGCTGTTCGACGACAGCCACTCGCAATACGCTACCGCATCATTCCAGGTCACATACACCACCGGATGATTCTCAGCTCCACTCAATGATCGTAAATCAGCACTATGTCGCGTCGCTTCTACAAACTTCCGGAACTCGCCCACCGTCAATTCATACTTGCTCATATAAAAGTCACTCACTTTCACCTGATGCCGAATCTGATCGTTCAAGTGACCAACTTCACCTTCCGGGCTGCCCATCGTAAATTCTCCACCACGAATCTGCACAAATCTCCCATCATCATTGACCAGTTCAGGGTTGAAATAAAATTCTCCTCCTAACGATGCCTCCATCCAGGGAGTCTGTTCGCCGTCTGTATCCGACACGACTTTTGACCGAAGCTCCTTGAACATCATCTCGACCAAAAGATTTGGTTTCATCATAAGCTCAACCAGTCGACTGGCATAAGGGCTATTGCCTCCTGTTCCATTCAGTGCTTTTTCCCCTGGTGCCGTTGCATAAGAGATAAGCGTACCATCGGCTTTGCGAGATAAGGATGCCAATCCCTTTTCCGCACCAATATCCTTATAAAAGCGTTTGAATGGATTGTCACGGCAAGCATCCACCATAACAATATTCATATCACTTCCTTTCCCTACCATAAGTTGCACAACATAATCAAGCGTTCTGCAAAATGAAGGAAGATGCTTTGGCACCAATACACGGGACATCGCATCAACTGGAATCAGATAATTGTCTCCATTATACTGCACACCATGACCAGAATAATAAAACACAGCCTCTTTGCCTTTATGCAATTTCTCGCCAAAGGACTCTATTGCATCTTGCATCTGTTCTCCATTAGCATCCGTTACCAGCATAACATCAAAGTGAAGCTGCTTAAGTACTTTGGCAACAGCCTTCGCATCATTGACAGGATTCGTCAATGCTTCCGATGGATAAGCTGCATTCCCGATAACCAAAGCAACCCGTTCACGTGCGACAGTAAATGAAGAACAAACCAGTAGCAGCATGCAGATAAAGAACAAAGACAACATGCTTTTTCCATGCAGATTCATGATCACATAAACAGGCTGATTGTAAAATCTTGATCTGTTTTTTGATTCCAACACCTCCGATTTGAGCAGGAATAGTATCGAACAATTGAAAAGCTTTGCGGAGTGGATGAAGGCTCATCCAACAATCACTGTTGTTATCGAAGGATATAGCGATGAAAATGAATCCTTCGAATGCAATCTTGCTCTGGCAGAACGGCGGGCAAAGAGTACCATAGACTACCTTATCACTCTCGGGATTGCTCCTGCCCGTCTGAAAACTTTCAGCGATGGAGAGGTAAAACAACATGCAAACAGCCAGAAAGCAAGCCCCCTGGCTCAAAACAGAGGGGCTCGACTGGTTGCTGAAGGCAGGGAAAAGAGTATCTCTCCCAAGCGGGTTTTTTCATGGCAATATCTTTATTTATTGAATGAGGAAAAGTACGGTTACGCGACCTATTCCTATGTCCTGACGGGACGAAGTGCGATAACCCAAGATGAAAATATGCGTTACCTTAAATTGATTGATGCCGTTAAGGGGCAAAGCACGCCTGACAAACTTATTAAATCCTCGTCGAGAGGTTTTTACAATCTTTTCCTTATTCCTTCTGCAAAAAAAACGACTGCGGCAAACGCGGAACCGAATTATGGGCTATCAAAACAACTCCTTGACAACATCTCCATTAAGTTACCAAAAGCCGTGTTTAATCAGGGCGGACCACACATTATTACCCTGTACAAGCCAGTCGGTGAGGGAGACCCCAACACCATTGCTGACATCCTTTACGCTGATCTCACAAAAGTGCATCCTGCTGCTTTTCCTGAAGTTGTAAGGGCCTATAAGAGCCACATTTCAAGTGAACAGATTCATGGCATCGAAAAGCTGAAATCTCTCCGGGCAAACCTCCTTAATCTTATGTTGATTACTGAAGAATGTATAGGATTTGCCAAAGTCGCTTATGCAGAATTACAACGCTCTTTTTCTCAAGACGGGCAGGGTAAATCGGGAATGCAACAGTCCCATGAAGCGCCCTGAGGATTTTCAACTTCAGGCCTTTTGGAAAACTATAACTATCTGATTTTCTCTGCTATTTTATCCCACTTTTGTACATTGGTAGAATATAAAACCAAGGGAACTGGTTAACGGAATCAATGCAAAAATCTTGGAAGATTTCGCTGCATGAAAACCACATCTTATTTTAAATTAACGAGAAATCGGCCTGACCGTACAGGCATAAAGGATGAATGGATCTGTTTTGTTGTAGAACAACCTGAGAAAACTGTTATCCAGTCTGATGGCAGAATCAAGAAATGGGCCCATATTAAAGATACCGGGAAAGTTTTACGTGTCATTTTGCTTGAAGATGGAGAAACCGTTCATAATGCTTTTTTCGATCGATCATACAAGGAGAGCTAACCCATGAAGGTGAAATATTTTGAGGATACTGATACCGCTTATGTTGAATTACTTGATAAACCGGTGTTTGAAACTCGCGAGATTAGTGAAAACATCTTGATTGATGTTGATGACAAGGGTAATCTTGTCAGTATGACTATTGAGCATGCCAAAGAAAATGCTGGCTTATGGGAATTTTCTTATCAGGAAATAACTCATCGGGAAACAGCGTAAGCCTGTTTTGTATCGGTAACCCGCTTAAGAAATAATAGTGAAGGGTATTCATTCCAGCTTTTGCCAGTACTGTTTTTTCCAGGGAATCCTGTTGCTGCCAAGCAACGCGGCTGGAAGTAAACAGGATAACAAAAAAGCCCGTCCTTTCGAACGGGCCTCTTGTGGAGATGGCGGGAGTCGAAACCCATTGATTTTAAAGGCAATAAACGCCATAAACTTTAAAAGTATACCAAAAACAACAAACTCACCTCAATTCTGCATCTAACGGGTTTATCTGAAGGCCCCCCCTTTCCATGTCACGAACAAGAAGTCGATACAAATATAATCAATATTCCTGCCTTACATCCTGAACTTTTATTGCCCGCTGGGGTCGAAACTCTCAGCCAATGTTCACTATGTTCACCACGTTCACTCTTTTGAATAATAAACTCTACCTGTCTAAAGGGTGATCCGCCAAGAGCCACTCCATTCCGCCAGCGCTCACCCCCGGCAAAGCAGCAAACGAAGAGAAAAAACAAAGCACAACCCTTGAAATCCTGAACCCAGTCACCGAGAAATAATCAATTTGAATTGATAGCGTTATGAACCTGATTTCCCGATAATATTATAACGAGGAAGAGCCAAACAGCACAGCAATGTTTCTAATTCCATGAATTATAGGTTATTCGGTAAGGATGTATTGCAATCTTTGAGCTTATACCCGGGAACGCCGAGCTCCAGCTCGGCATTATCAGCTTTTCAGGATGTTTTGTTTGTGGGAGGGGGTTGATGCTGAAGCGTCGGGGTATGAGGTGGTGTATCCGTTGCGCTTTGAGCTGCGTGAGCGGAGGGCTGATTTGGAGTTTTTGACGGCGGCGAAGGGTGTGGCGGAGAGGATGAATTCGGTGACGTTGTTGCGTGAGCTGAATAAGCTGATTGCGCGGGTGAGTTTGGTGGATGACGCGATGATTGAGAAGATTGATCGGGAGTTG
>CAJEXQ010000043.1 GCA_903994635.1 uncultured Chlorobiaceae bacterium | reverse complement strand
CCAGCTCAAGCAGACGGCTGATGCAAAGCTCACCGAAGCGGAGGAGAGACTTGCATCAACCGAAAGCAGCAGCAGCAACAAAGGCATTGACCTCACCCTCCCCGGACGACGTTACTTCACGGGCAGCGAACATCCGGTACAGAAGGTGCTTGGCGAGATGAAACAGATCTTTTCAGCCATGGGATTCGGCATAGCAACCGGCCCCGAACTGGAGCTCGACAGCTACAACTTCGACATGCTGAACTTTCCGCCCGACCACCCCGCCCGCGACATGCAGGACACCTTTTTCGTCACCAGCGGCAACCCCGGTTCCGACGTGCTCCTCAGAACCCACACCTCCCCGGTGCAGGTCAGGGTCATGCTCGACCAGAAACCGCCGATACGGGTAATCTGCCCAGGCAAGGTCTACCGCAACGAAGCCATCAGCTCACGAAGCTATTGCGTCTTCCACCAGCTCGAAGGGCTCTACATCGACAAGAAGGTCTCCTTTGCCGACCTCAAGGCCACCATCTACTCCTTCGCCAAACAAATGTTCGGCACCGACGTCAAACTCCGGTTCCGCCCAAGCTTTTTCCCCTTCACCGAACCATCAGCCGAAGTGGACGTCACCTGCTACCTCTGCGGCGGCAAGGGATGTAAAGTCTGCAAAAAATCAGGTTGGCTCGAAATCATGGGCTGCGGCATGGTACACCCCAACGTCATGCGCAACTGCGGCATAGACCCCGAAGAGTGGTCAGGCTACGCCTTTGGTATGGGCGTTGACCGCACGGTGCTGCTGAGGTACAAGATTGATGATATACGGTTGCTGTTTGAGAATGATTCGAGGATGTTGAGGCAGTTTGGGGCGTAACTGCGGCCCACTCTCAACAGACAAGCATATCAGCCTTTCTTTAGCTCCTTGATCACCTCATCGAGGGGTACAGATGGTTGACCCTGCCCTTCTGCTTTTGCTTCCCGTAGATCAATCAGATCCATATAATCTTCCATCAGCTCTTCTATTGCCTGATATTCTTCGTAGGGCAAAACAACAAACTCTTTTTTTCCCCCTTTTTCTATGACTTGAGGGTTAAGACGCATGGCTTTTCTAGTGGTAATCATCGGTATGCCTCTTTTCTATGTTTTATTCGATAAACAATCACATTTTGACCTTCAATTCCAAACAACACTCTATAGTCTCCTACTCTTAAACGGTATTCAGGAATAAAGTTTGTCAGCTTTTTAACATTACCGGAAAGATTATTTTCAAGTGTTTTTATTTTTTCAGTTATCCGTAATGCCTCTTTTCGATCCAAAGATTTCAAATCTTTTATTGCTGTTGGATTAATTTCAATTGAATAAAGCATCAGTAAAGTTTTATTCGCTATATCAAAAGTTTTTCAAGCGCTGTTTTATGACTGTTCAGAATTTTGAGCACTTGATCTTATTGCATAGTCAGGGCAATAAGTGATTAATATGCAATCAGATAGTATTACTTTTTTTACTATAATGCGTTTCTGATTTAGAACTATTCTGATCTAATGATGCAAGTATCGCTGGCCAAACGCCCTCGTCATAAAGAACACTTGCGAAACGCTGAGTATCCCAAAGTACGACTCTCCTGTCACCCTCAAACGCATCATCAAAAAGACGCTGCGCATCTGAAGAAAGGCTGCCAGAGATGATTGCCAAGGCATAATCAGTTGAAGTCCTGAGCTGAGTAGCCGGATCAATCATACGGACTGTTAGCATCTTTTTTAATTGATCAATAAGCTCAGTGATCGTTCCAACTCCACTACTTTTTGATCCCACATTACCAGTTTTTACCTGTGCGCCAAAATAGGCAACTCTCCCAGCAAAAACCTGCTTATGGAATAATGGAATATCAAAACCAAGCTCACCAACACCATGATAAGATACTCGCCTAACCTGCAAAAAACCAAGCGCACGAAGGGCTGGCAAAACAAATTCTTCTAAAAAATCATTCTCCGAGCCAGACTTATAGGATTCAATTTTTCGTTCAATAGTTGTAAATATTGGACAATTAATAGACCGGACATTTCGAATACTGATGCCATAAGAGTCACTATCTAATTCAACAATTTGATCAACCCCAAGCATCTCTTCTAATCCAGAACGAACGGTCGTCATAATTACTTGGATATTCGGCGAAGACAACTGGCGGTAGCGTTCGAAAAATCGTTCAGACACTAACAGAGTTGGGAAATCATCCAAAATCAGGAGAACATGTCGATATTGCCCTACGAAAGTTGCTGCTTCCAGAAAAAAATCTGACAGGAGTAGAGCTTTGTCTCCCGAACCTGAACTTTCATATGGAAAAAGTGCGTCTTTATCCCAATGTTCAAAGTATAGTCTTTTATCTCTTATCTCAATCTTTCGGAATGCTCTGTCTTGCCTATAATTTATCCTTCTGAGTATCTCAATGACAGCATTTGTTGCTGCATCTGAGCTTAAATCCAAATAACCAAGAAACCTTGCTGCAATCTGAAAAAATCGGTCTTCACGAAGATAACCTGAACTGGTTGAATAAGGATCATCGTAACTTGAGAGGTAGACAACATTCACCAAGCCAGAAAGAATACTTAAATCAGGACGCATAGTTCCATTGACCCTAACGTCATTTTGAGCGAATAAGATTTCATCACTCTCGTGATTATTCTGCGTCAATCGAAATTCTCGTTCTAATTTAATAACACCAAGCGTTTGGTGTACAAATTCTATGGCAACTTTTGATGCAACTCGCCCACACGACTGCACCGGAAACACACCATCAGTGGTTAATGCCGTCGCAATCGCACGACAGATAACAGTCTTGCCTGTTGCATTGGGGCCTTGTAATAGAGTTATATTGCCAAGCGGAACTTTAATAGTACCTTTTATTGATCCATAGGATGATATTTCTATTTCCTTAATCATGCGAATCCACCATGATTAATCCGTACTAATTCCGCTCTGATCTCATCAATAACATCCTTGTTGTAGATCTCCTTTTTCTCCCCGCTCTTGTACGAATAGATGTAAAACACCCTGCCGCCAAATCTCTCAGTAAACTGCCGATGCGTTTTCTCCTGTATGGATTTCTCCTTGAAAATTTCAGGAAGCTGTACCGTTCCACCTCCAAACGAAATCGGCTTGATCTGCAGACCAACAAATTTCTCACCAACTCTGATAAAAAAGTCAACATTAAACAACCGATCCCACTCATCAGGTGCCGGTTCAATGGTTACGTCAAGAAGTCGCTCCAACTGACCATAAACCGTTTTTATTTCAGTCATATAGCCGTCAAACGTGCGATCAATAACAAGCTGAATCATGTATGCAATGCAATCCTCTTCCGTGACCAAAGCAACTTCAGCCTCAATAACCTCTGTTATTTTGACATAGAGCTTCCTCCCCAACTCCGTGATATGCTCTTCAGGCTTGACGTTCGAGAAGTAATAGTCGCGCCACTCGTCAACGGTTTTTGGAGCACACTTCCTGATAGACTCGGAGGTTGGCCCGACATTTCTCTTGAAATTGAGCTGAAAGCGGTTCATCACGCTGTTCAGAATCCACTCTTTAGCCATTGACTTTTTCCAATAAGGTTAGAAACTTCGCCTTCTGCTTATACTCATAACTGCTGTCAACCCCAACCAGCCCGCTTTTGATCAGATGCGCATTGACAAAGGTCTTGTTCTCCAGATAGAGGTAGCAGAGCAGGATGTTTTCTTCGTCATGTTTCAGCTTGTCGTACTTCAGGAAGATACGCTTTCCCTTGATTTTTTCGGTCAGATAGCAAACCGCTTTGTCGTGCGTGAAGGGTTCGCTCTTGATACCAATCAGCTTTACCGTCAACCCGTTGGATAACCGCACTTTTTCGGGGCTGAGTATCTCCTTGACCGTGAAGAACTCTTCGCGCTCGGCCTCGCTCTCTTTCTCAATCCTGGAGCCAAAGGTGAGTTTTCGGGGATCTGTTTTTTTGTCGAGCTTGTGGGGATCTTTGAACTGGTAGGGCAACTGCTCAATGGCTGCGGCAACATCGCCCTTGACCGTGTCGTGCAGAAACTCGTACTCCGTGCCCATAAAATCGGGCTGCCGGGTGTTGAGCTTCTGTTTGGCAATATCAATAAACTCAGGATTGATTTCGTACCCAATCGAATTTCGTTCGAGATTCTTTGCGGCAAGTGAGGTTGTGCCGCTACCCATGAAGGGATCGAGCACGGTATCGCCACGGAAGGCGAACATTTTGATGAGCCGGTGCGGAAGCTCTTCGGGGAACATGGCAAGGTGCCCCTCCTGTTTTGCTCCGGCAAAGTTCCAGTGGCCCGAGAAGTAGGTGTTCCACTCCTCGGTGGTCATAGCTGAACGCTCTTTCTCCTCTTTGTTGGGCTTTGGAGCGTCGCCCTGTTTTTTGAAGATGAGAATGAACTCGTAGTCAAGCTTGAGGATGCCGTTTCGGGGATAGGGAAAGCTCCCCATGATCGAGGCGCCACCGGTGGTGTTGGTTGTAGTGACCTTCTGCCAGATCACCGCGCCCATGTAGTCGAACCCGATGGTCTCGCAGAATTTGATGATTTCCGTCCGGATGGGAATGACCTTGTACCTGCCGTAGTAGACCGAGCGGGCAAACTGGTCGCCGATGTTGATGCAGAGACGGCAGCCGGGATGCAGCACCCTCTCGCATTCGTTCCAGACAAGGTTCAGGTTGTTGATGTAGCTCTCGTAACTCTCGTGAAAGCCGATCTGGTTCTCCGTCCCGTAGTCCTTGAGCTGCCAGTAGGGTGGCGAGGTGACAACAAGATGCACCGACCTGTCAGCGAGGAGGTTCATCTCTCGGCTGTCGCCGTGGATTATGGTGTGATGGCTCTTCAAGGTGCTGTTGGGTGTTTGGGTTTTAGTTGGTGGAGTGAGTTCGGATGCTTGAGTTAAGTATAGAGAATTTCTTTTGATTTACACTGATGGGGGGCTGGGGAAATATTCTGCCAAGTGTATAGTTTTCGGCATCCTCTCCTTCCATTCACACAACCCCGAGATTCAGATTTCATGCATCAGCCGCTCATCGAAGGAGAGGTTCAGAGCAGAATGCTTGAACTCATGTACAGTTTTTGAACCTCTGCAAAATATACTTGAACAGTAAAGCCTGGTTCTATATATTCAATGGTGCAAAATAATGTCAACCCATTACGGTTAAGAGTGCGGATTTTCAAAAACAGGTGGTTTGCCAAGTTCGCCAAGGATGAGGGCATCAGTGATGAAAAGCTGTGCAAAGCAGTCAAGGATGCCGAAAATGGGTTAATCGATGCCGATTACGGCGGAGGAGTCATCAAGCAGAGGATTGCTCGACTTCATGAAGGGAAATCAGGCGGTTACAGGTCAATCATTTTTTACTCTCGAGGTGACAAGGCTTTTTTCGTTTATGGGTTTCCAAAAAATGCGCTGGATAACATAACCAAAGCTGATGTCAAGGAGTATAAAGAACTTGCAAAAATTACCTTTGCCCTTTGCGACGAAAAGCTTGAAAAATTAATTCAGACAGGAGCCTTCAAGGCTGTAACATGTTATGAGTAAAGCTACAACATATAAAAGCGATGCCCTTGCAGCGGTTCATGAAACAGCTTCAGACATGTTCGAGGCTGGGGTGATTGACAAACAGACAATGCGTCACTTCGATGAATCCTGCTTGACGCCGATTCACCCATTCAGCGCCGAAGAGATCAAGGCATTGCGTGAACGTGAAGAGGTGAGCCAGAGAGTTTTTGCTCACTATCTGAACGTGACAAAGGAATCGGTAAGTCAATGGGAACGAGGACAAAAGAAACCTGCCGGAACAACCTTGAAACTTCTTTCTCTTGTAGAACGGAGAGGAATTAACGCTATTGCCTGAGACTGCTGACAAGTATCGTCATGCACGACTACGAGTACTGACTCAACAACGCGAACTCTTCGCGCTCTTCCTCGCTCTCTTTCTCAATCCTGGAGCCAAAGGTGAGTTTTCGGGGATCTGTCTTTTTGTCGAGCTTGTGGGGATCTTTGAACTGGTAGGGCAACTGCTCAATGGCTGCGGCAACATCGCCGTTGACCGTATCGTGCAGAAACTCGTACTCTGTGCCCATAATATCGGGCTGCCGGGTGTTAAGCTTCTGTTTGGCAATCTCGATAAACTCAGGATTGATTTCGTACCCGACCGAGTTTCGTTCGAGATTCTTTGCGGCAAGTGAGGTTGTCCCGCTCCCCATGAAGGGATCGAGCACCGTATCGCCACGGAAGGCGAACATTTTAATGAGCCGGTGCGGAAGCGGCAAAGTTCCAGTGGCCTGAAAAGTAGGTGTTCCACTCCTCGGTGGTCATGGCTGAACGCTCTTTCTGCTCTTTGGTGGGCTTTGGAGCGTCGCCCTCTCGCATTCGTTCCAGACAAGGTTCAGGTTGTTGATGTAGCTCTCGTAACTCTCGTGAAAGCCAAGTGCTTTCCTCGAGTGCTCAGTTCATAATGCGGACGGTATTGAGGAAGGAATCAAAGATGTATATTGTTCAAGAATAATTAATTTTGCAGTAATGAGCTTGAAGCAATCTCTTTTCCGATTAAAGCGTTGAACATGAACACAAAGGAACAGGAGTTATTGGCTCTTATCCGACAGAGTGAAAGTATGACTCTTGAGTTCAAGAGCGATGCCAAGTGTCTGCCTGATCGGGAACTTGTTGCTGCTGTTGTTGCTTTGGCCAATTCTGATGGTGGTAAACTTTTACTTGGTGTCGAGGATGATGGCAAAATATCTGGATTGCACGCCAATCATCATTTGGCCTTATCGATCCTTCGGCAATGCCAGTGATTGGAATCACTGCTGATGAAGTTGATCCCGTCCAACGGCACCGTATCCGTGAGGCTATTCGCCGCTTTGGTGGCGATCAGTCACTGTTGCCTTTAGCTGACCATGAGCTTGATGGCGCTCTTGGTTTAACAACAAACATTGACGGAACAATCAGACTTACTGTTGCAGGACTGCTTTTGCTCGGTAACGAGATGGAGCTGCGTCGCCTGCTTCCTGCCTACGAAGTGGCATTTCAGTTTATGCATGGAACCAATGTCAGGATAAACGAATTTTTCCGCAAACCGTTACTTCAGACTTTTAAAGAAGTTGAACAGCTTTTTAAAGCCCGTGTTGAGGAAGAGGAAATTCAGGTGGGGCTTTTCCGCGTGCCTATTCCAAATTATGATCGGCGGGCATTTCGTGAAGCTTTTGTTAATGCACTGGTACATCGAGATTATACCAGACTGGGAGCTGTGCACGTCAAACTTGACGAAACTGCTCTTTCGATATCAAGCCCGGGTGGATTTGTCGAAGGTGTAACCCTTCAGAATTTTTTGGTTGTGGCACCTCGCTCCCGTAATCCCTTGCTCGCTGATATTATCAAGCGTATTGGGTTGGCTGAACGCACCGGTCGTGGTATTGACCGCATTTTTGAAGGCATGTTACGTTATGGCCGTCCTGCTCCCGATTATAGCATGTCCGATGATTCCACGGTAATCGTCCAGATGCTTGGCTCCAGGGCTGATCTTGCGTTTCTGAAAATGATCCTGCTTCGTGAAGAACAGATGAACAGTGCTATGCCTGTTGATAGTCTGATTATTCTTTCGCGTTTGCGCGAAGAGCGGCGTCTGACAACCAGTGAGTTTGCCATCTCCCTACAAAAAACGGAATTTGCAGTAAGAGCCGCTCTGGAAAAATTGGTTGAATCTGGTCTGATCGAACCCCATGGCACAGGCAGAAGCCGCAGCTATACCTTGAGCGTCAAGGTATATTCCTGCACTGGCCAGCACTCTGCATATATCCGGCAGCTTGGGTTTGATCCCATTCAGCAAGAGCAGATGATTCTGAAATACATTGATACCCAAGGCTCAATTAAACGGTCAGATACAGCAGAGTTATGCAAGATCAGCATATTTCAGGCATCTCGTTTGCTTCGCAAAATGTCAAATTCGGGAATGATTCACCCCAAAGGGCAAGGAAAACTCACCGTTTATGAGCGATGACCGACTAAAATACGAGCGCGCTCGTATTTTGCAAGCTGCGATTGTGAGAACGGTTCGCTCTTGATGCCGATCAAGCTTTACCGTCAACCCGTTGGATAACCGCACTTTTTCGGGGCTGAGTATCTCCTTGACCTTGAAAAACTCTTCCCGCTCTGCCTCGCCCTCTTTCTCAATCCTGGAGCCAAAGGTGAGTTTTCGGAGATAGGGAAAGCTCCCCATAATCGAGGCGCCGACGGTGGTGTTGATTGTGGTGACCTTCTGCCAGATCACCGCGCCCATGTAGTCGAACCCGATGGTCTCGCAGAATTTGATGATTTCCGTCCGGATGGGAATGACCTTGTACCTGCCGTAGTAGACCGAGCGGGCAAACTGGTCGCCGATGTTGATGCAGAGACGGCAGCCGGGGTGCAGCACCCTCTCGCATTCGTTCCAGACAAGGTTCAGGTTGTTGATGTAGCTCTCTTAACTCTCGTGAAAGCCGATCTGATTCCTTGTTTATTGAGGCTCAGCCCATTTTTTGCAGTCGCGCCAACTCATGATTGTGACACCGTTGCGCTCATAGGAATCGTCACCTCCATAGATCAGCCAGGGCTGAAGCGCCTCTTCTCCAGCAAATCGTGCGGCTTTGAGGCCTGCTCGGATAGAGTCACTGGTGATGGTCTGGCCTGATTTTATTTCCACTGGTTGCAGTTTTGTGCCACGTTCAAAAACAATATCCGCTTCAAGCCCATTATTGTCACGCCAGAAGTAGAGATCTGGAGGCAGCCCTCGGTTATAGCGGGATTTGAGAAACTCGCTGATAATGAATGATTCAAAAATTGCTCCTCTCATGGGATGTAGAGCAAGGTGTTCATGCGAACGGATACCAAGCAGCCAACAGGCAAGGCCCTGATCCAAAAAATAGAGTTTTGGCGTTTTTATAAGTCGCTTTCCGAAGTTTCGAAAGTATGGCGGGAGCAGATGGACAATGTAGCTTGATTCCAGAACAGAGAGCCATGAACGGGCTGTTTTTTGGGAAATACCTGTTTCACCCGCCAGCGCATTAAGGTTCAGCAGTTGTCCGTTTCGCCCTGCACAGAGACGCACAAAGCGCTGGAATACCGATAAATCATGAACTCGTAACACCTGCCGGATATCCCGCTCGATATAGGTGGCGATGTAACTTGCAAACCAGTCGGCAGGCGATATCTCCTTCACATGAAGAGCAGGATAAGAACCCTTTATGATCAGCGTGTCAAGCGATAGTGACGATTGCGATGCTGCCGGAAGTTCTGAAATGGACAAGGGAAGCAAAGCAGTCATGCCAACACGACCGGCAAGAGACTGGCTAACTCCGGCGAGCAGTCCGAATTGCTGTGAACCGGTCAGAATGAATTTTCCGGGAATCGGCTCTTCATCAACCATGCCCTGAAGGTATGAAAAGAGATCCGGCCATCGTTGAGCTTCATCGAAGATGGCTCCATCACGAAACCGGTGAAGGAACCCTTTGGCATCTTCAAAGGCAAAGGCACGTTCTGCAGGGTCTTCAAGGGTTATGTATGGCTTATCGGCAAAAACGGCTTTTGCCAACGTTGTTTTTCCTGACTGCCGAGGCCCGGTTATTGCGATAACAGGAAATGTTTTGGCCAACCGCTGAAGGGTTGCTGTTAGTTTGCGATAGATCATAGGATATTATACAAATAAAGAATTGAAAGCGCAAATTGTATAACTTTTCGCCTCCCTAACGCCAAACTCCGGTTCCGCCCAAGCTTTTTCCCCTACACCGAACCATCAGCCGAAGTGGATGTCACCTGCTACCTCTGCGGCGGCAAGGGGATGCAAAAAATCAGGCTTGCTCGAAATCATAAGCTGCGGTATGGGACACCCCAACGTCATGCACAACTGCGGGCATAGACCCAGAAGAATCAGGTTGTTGTTTGAGAATGATTTGAGGATGTTGAGGCAGTTTGGGACGGCGTGAGGGTAGACTCAATATCTTTTGTCAAAGAATACTATTAACCGAAGCGTATTGGGTTGGCTGAACGCACCGGTCGTGGTATTGACCGCATTTTTGAAGGCATGTTACGTTATGGCCGTCCTGCTCCCGACTATAGCATGTCCGATGATTCCACGGTAATCGTCCAGATGCTTGGCTCCAGGGCTGATCTTCCGTTTCTGAAAATGATCCTGCTTCGTGAAGAACAGATGAACAGTGCTATGCCTGTTGATAGTCTGATTATTCTTTCGCGCTTGCGCGAAGAGCGGCATCTGACAACCAGTGAGTTTGCCATATCCCTACAAAAAACGGAAGTTGCAGTAAGAGCCGCTCTGGAAAAATTGGTTGAATCTGGTCTGATCGAACCCCATGGAACAGGCAGAAGCCGCAGCTATACCTTGAGTGTCAAGGTATATTCCAGCACTGGCCAGCACTCTGCATATATCCGGCAGGTTGGGTTTGATCCCATTCAGCAAGAGCAGATGATTCTGAATTCATTGATACCCAAGGCTCAATTAAACGGGCAGAGACAGCAGAGTTATGCAAGATCAGCATATTTCCGGCATCTCGTTTGCTTCGCAAAATGTCAAATTCGGGAATGATTCACCCCAAAGGGCAAGGAAAACTCACCTCTTATGAGCGATGACCGACTAAAATACGAGCGCGCTCGTATTTTGCAAGTTGCGATTGTGAGAACGGTTCGCTTTTGATGCCGATCAAGCTTTACCGTCAACCCGTTGGATAACCACACTTTTTCGGGGCTGAGTATCTCCTTGACGGTGAAGAACTCTTCGCGCTCGGCCTCGCTCTCTTTCTCAATCCTGGAGCCAAAGGTTAGTTTTCGGAGATAGGGAAAGCTCCCCATAATCGAGGCACCGCCGGTGGTGTTGGTTGTGGTGACCTTCTGCCAGATCACCGCGCCCATGTAGTCGAACCCGATGGTCTCGCAAAATTTGATGATCTCCGTCCGAATGGGAATAACCTTGTACCTGCCGTAGTAGACCGAGCGGGCAAACTGGTCGCCGATGTTGATGCAGAGACGGCAGCCGGAATGCAGCACCCTCTCGCATTCGTTCCAGACAAGGTTCAGGTTGTTGATATAGCTCTCGTAACTCTCGTGAAAGCCGATCTGGTTCTCCGTCCCGAAGTCCTTGAGCTACCAGTAGGGTGCGAGGTGACAACAAGATGCACCGACCTGTCAGCGAGGAGGTTCATCTCTCGGCTCCTGAGTTCATACATGAATTGAAATAACTCCACTGAAAAGCCAATAAAATCAAGGGAGCATTGTGTTTTTGTCTCTGTAGTGCCTAATGAAATATATTTCTTGTTTTTCTTTTTTTGTTTTGTATTTTTCTGTCAA
>CAJEXQ010000042.1 GCA_903994635.1 uncultured Chlorobiaceae bacterium | reverse complement strand
ATCATACGTTGATGCTTGAGTTTGAAAACCGTGAAAAGAGAATTTTTGGTATGACGCCATATCTGGATACAGGAACATTTTCTGAATTGCGGGATCCTCTGCTTTTTCGATCAGTAGCAGTAAAGTATGATTCAATAGAATGGTCGAACCGACTGGATCTTGACCCGAAGTTTTTGTACGAAAAAAGTATCGCGGTTTCAATCTGATCAAGTGTATCAGTAGAAAATATTTTACCTGAAAGTCGGCAAAGTGGGCCAGTGCATCAAGGGGACTTTCAAAAAAACCTTAAGGATTGAATAACCGGTAATCTCAATGGATGGAAAAGGTCGCTGAATTCATAAATGCCAAAAGTTTCAGGCATGCTCTTGCTCGTCTGTGCCGACTCGCGGGCTCTTCAACTTCTGATGGCCGCCGGGTTCTTGATGATTGGGAAAACCAGCATAAAGAGGGCGAAATGATGCTCATGGATGCCATAGATCGCATCGAAAGCATCGACAACAGGGAGACACTGATCACCTCCGAAGAGGTTGAAACCGATCCGCTGCTTTGGCTTCAGGCTCTTGACAATTTTTGCGTTCGTATTAACCCGAGATCTTATGGCTATTTACGGAATCCGCGTATTGATGATGGTGAGGGTCAAGTTTGGATGCTACCGATTTATCAACAAGCGGAATCGTGCGGGGGTGGAAAACGCTTGCAATTTGGCAATATTGCTTACTGGCTGAAGCATTGCCGAGTGGTTCCGCAGAATAACCCTCAGGGGATTCTTGTCAATGTGGCTGGAATACCGAGGGGTTACCATGATTGGCTTGCTGGACGTTTTTCTGCAAGAACGATCAGAATCGCAGTCGTTCATTTTGATGACGGAGTGAGGACAAATCTTTCTGACTCTGACAAGAAGCCATCAAACTTTATCTGCAAGGATATCAGTGACACTGAAACATGTTTAGCATCAGCTCTGCATCATATCAGTGAAGCAAAAAAGCGAAATGCTCACATTCTTGTGATGCCCGAACTTACGATTACGCCCGATATCAGATCCCGAATCGTTTCAGAGCTTCAACAATTGCACAGAAAAAATGGTGAAAAGCACTCTCTCTCTCGGTTTCTCTCATTGTTCTCGGGAGTTTCCATGAGCAAGTCGAAAAAGGGTGGCGAAATCATGCGGAGGCTATGCTTGGGCTGGACGGTAAACTCCTGTTTGGATGCGACAAACGCAAACCGGTTACCTTTGAAAATCGAAGGGAGGGTATCGAATGTGCTCCGGATGATTTTACCTGCGTATTTACACCACTTGGGCTGATGGCTCTGGCGATTTGCAAGGATGTGTTTGAAGGCGAACCTGCCATAGTGCTGGCTTCTCTACCCCTTGACTGGCTGCTTGTTCCGAGCATGACCGATAAGCTTAATCCACATAAGGCTACAGCAAAAACAATGTATGATACGCTCGGAACCATTGTGGTGGTCGCCAATCAGGAATCACCTGCGGCTTCAACTCCAGTGCGCGGGTTCGTGCAGCACCAGAAATATAAAGAGTGTACAGAGGCGCTGGAAATTGTCTCTGTAACCAGGGAGGAATTTGATGATTTTACACTTTTCAACATGAGCTGACGGGATCGCAGGATTTTTTATAGTTAAATAATGTTAAATTATTTCTATTCAAAAAGGTTTAGAATAATTTAGAAAAAATATCGTGGCTATGCTTAACCTTTATGCCAGCGATCCGGTACTTTTTGTCGATCGCTCGATGCCATCCGAACTCCTCGAAGCCATTCGGACACTTGAAAAATGGGATGAACAAGCGTTGGATATGGCAAATCTGCTAATCTCGGTCTGGTCAGCAGATGCAATTGCGCGACCCAACGATCGCGAAGGCATATCTGAACTCCAACGTCTTATCCATAGCGCTCTTGATGGTGTGAATTCATCGGCATCACTTCCTGAAGAGTACAGGTTTCGATGGCTGGAAGCGAGTGACATGCTTGAATCGAGACGCCTTAACCTCGCTCACGCCGATCCTGAGGTGCTGCTCAGGCGTCGCCATGTTCCGGAAATCCTGCAATTGCTTCTCGAAACAGGAAATCATGAACTTCCTCAACTGGACCTTGTAAAAAAAAACTTGGAGTTAGTGCGGGTAGGGTCACTCAGCTTATCGGGAATCTTGAATCCTGCGGGCTTGTAACCAAGCGCAAACATGGCCGTGATATTCTTTTGCAACTCACTGATATCGGGCGGAAACATGCTGCAAACGCGCCAAAGATGGCTGCATCCGTGACAGGTTTTCGCGGGTTATTCTCAACAGATGTCACGATTCAGTCGAACTTGAAAATTGGAAAACTGATTGCCGCATGACTCCATTCATCGTTACCTTCTACAGCTACAAGGGCGGTGTCGGGTGCAGTCTGCTTGCCGCCAATATCGGTATTCTCAGCGCTCGCCGAGGCAAAACGCTGCTTTGGGATCTTGATATTGAAGCGCCAGGATTGCACAATATTCCGGGGCTGACACCATCAAGACCTGTCAAAGAGGGTTTTTTTGAATGGATGATTGCATGGCAGGAGTCAGGAAAAGCATCGAACAAAGCTGATTTCGGCAAACTTGTCAAACTCGCTTGCCAGACGCCTGAACAGGATCGCCTCTTCATCCTGCCTGCTTATGGCGACAACAAAGATTTTGCCGGGCTTTTTCAGAGCATCCGCTGGGACGATTTTCTGGTTCGTGACCTCGACAGTGGTCTCGCACTCTTTCTCGGTATCCTTGATGCTTTTGGCAAGGCTGGTTTCGAAACGGTTATACTCGATTCCTGTGCTGGCATCACCGACATTGGCGGTCTTCTTGCTGTCCTCCTGCCACATGCCACCGTTTTTGTCGGCAACTACGGCAGGCAGAATACCAGAGGACTTGCCCACGTCTGGCAAGCCCTTCAACCGGCCAGCGAGGGGCGCATTTCCGCACGAGGTACCTTGCCACCCCTGACTCGGTTACTGGTTGCGTCGCCGGTTGCTGATGAACCCGAATTGCGAGCCAAGGGGGAGGAGATCTGGAAAGAGGCTTTTGGCCTGCTCCCTGCAGAAATGGTCACCATCCCTTTTGATCAGCCTCTGCTTTTCACCGAAGAGCTTTACGCCGCAACACGCCCCGATACTCCGGTAGCCAAAGCCTGTAACGATCTGGAACGTCGAATCGACAAGGTGCGACAACAGGTTATTGCCGGGAGCGAATCGCTCCGACCAAGTGACGAGGCCTGTCCCGACATGGTCGTCGACAGCAACAAGGATAGCCATGAGCAAGGCAAGAGCTTTGAGGAGCGCGTCGCCCATCTTCTGCTTCTGCTTGGTTACCGGGTCGAACGGGAACAGTTGATCGGCAGCAACCGCGTCGATCTTGTTGCCCGTAAACGTGCCGATTTCGGGCGCGAAGAGCTTTATCTGGTTGAATGCGTGGATCATCAAAGCGTCATCCCGGAAGAGAGGGTACAGATCTTCAAAACCTGGCTTGATGGCCAAACTGCCAGCGAAATGCAGTCGCGTGGCATGGTGGTTGCGGCGCATGACTTAAGCCCGGCAGCTCGCAGCTTTGCGCAAGAGCAGGGCATTCAGGCGCTCACCTACGATGAACTCGAACGCGGTCTCTTCGATTTTTCACCATACCTTGTACTCATTCGTCAGCGCTACGAAGCAAGTGCCCTTGCCAGCAACTATGTTGACCAGTATCTGCGTCTGGAAAAGCTGCCCGATGAAAAACCGGTGTTGATGTTACCTCATGCTCTCGAATGGGTTTCGGGAGCGGGAAGCCGGTTGTGGCTGGTGCTTGGAGAGGACGGTACCGGCAAAAGCACACTGGTCGATCGGCTTGCCTACGAACTTGCCCGCATCTGCGAGAACAATCCGGAAAGTCCGATTCCGCTCAAAATCAACCTCGACCAGTTTCTCAATGCCCTCTCACTCGAAAGCCTGATTCGCGAGCATCTCGAAACCGAACTGCGCACCGTGCTCAATCCCGCGATAGTGCTGCACCTGCTCGATGCCGGGCGAGTAGTGCTCCTGCTCGACGGTTTCGATGAAATGGGGGTAGCACAGGCCGGACGCGGCGTTGAAGAGCAGTTCCGCCAACTGGTGCGTCCAACTGCCAATCCTGGTCGTAACCCGCGTGGCAATCGGGTGCTCATCACTTCAAGAAGCCACTTTTCCCGCGACGACAGCAGTGCCCGGCAAGCCGGGCAGGGTGGCGACAGGCTTTTCGAAGCAGATTCAGCTTTGGGCAAGGCCGCACGTGCTTTCGATGCGACGATTGATACCCTGAACGTTGTCACACAGGAGCAGATTGCAGAGCACTCACTGACGGCAGTGAAAGAAGGTGCTCAGCTTTGATATCGCTTTGAGTTTGCAGGATTTTATCGTAGAGCGTTTCAGGCGCAATGTCGGCACCATTTGGCCATGATATGGTACCTCCTTCAATTGATGCTTTCCGGAAAAAGGTTATCTCCTTCAAAGGCTCAAAAACAGGGCCTGTTGAGAGATATTCGGAAAAATCAACATCGCCACTGATGCCGTTATCAAAGATGATATGGTAAATATACCCCTCTTTGCAGGTGATGCGCACGATGTCATTCATGTTCCACATAGGTCTTTCTCTGAAATTCAGCATGAAAATGAGGAGGATTGTGCTCCTGATGAAACATCCTTAAGATGATTCCGAAAAATCGGGAGATTTCAGGCATATTCTAACTATAAACTATAAAATTAGTTATGAATAATGCGCAAAGCATGTGCATTACATGAACTGGCTCTGCGCAGGTAAAATAGCTATTATCTGTGACAGGTGAAGCATTTGCAGATTTCCTGACAGAAACAGTATATTGTATTGCATTTGCAACGCCAACATGACTATCGCAGGACGTATGAAAAGCGCATCATTACCGTCACTCCGCGTCGAACCTGAACTTCGCCAAGCGGCCGAGCAGGCTCTGCAGCAGGGGGAAACCCTCTCTTCATTCATTGAGGCATCGCTTCGGGCAAACATTGAACGTCGGCTCAATCAGAAGGAGTTCATTGTCCGCGGACTTGCTTCGCAGGAGCGTGCCCGCAGAACCGGTGAGTATGAGGATGCTCAAGTAGTCGTGGACCAGCTTCAGAAGATGCTCCTCGAAGAAAAAAAGAAGAGGCAGTGAAATTCACCGTCCGCTTTACCCCCGATGCTAAAGATGACCTTGTCCGGCTCTATGCATTTCTTCTGGAAAAAGATCTGAAGGCTGCGGAAGAGGCGCTTGATGCACTGTCAAAGGGGTTCGACTTTTTAAGGGAATTTCCTTTCAGTTGCCGCAAAGCCTTTCCTGAAAATCCGCTGCTTCGGGAACTGCTCGTTTCATTCGGAACCTCGGGTTATGTCGCCCTCTTCGAAATTGAGGATCAGGCTACTGTAACCATTCTTACAATACGCTACCAGCGGGAGGATGACTATTATTGATTCAGGCAAGATCGGGGAATGATTTGAAAACGGTGCTTGCTGCGTAAGAAGTGACCGGGATTAATTTTATTTTATTGACAAGTATAAGCAGTTTATAAAGTCCCCTCAATGTGATGCCAAACGATACATCCACTATGCCGCGTTATTTCAAGGGAGTTATGGTTTCGAGCACCTTCAGCGACCTGGAGGCGCACCGTGCTGCGTTGATCAAACTTATTTATGGTGCGGAGTTTAAACCTGTGGTGATGGAGAATGATTCTGCAAAATCTGATGTGGATGTGCTCGACTCTTCGTTGCGGATGGTTGATGATGCAGCCATCTATATTGGCATCATCGCTAAGAAGCTTGGCCAGATTCCAAAATGTTCCACACGTAATCCTCGTAATGTTTCAATCACTGAACTGGAATTCAACGAAGCCGTACGTCTCGGTCGGCCAATTCTGTTGTTCCTCATGGGAGCAGGTCATCTTGTCCTTGAATCCGAGATTGAAAGCAAGCCAGGAAATCGCAAGAAGCTGAACGCCTTCCGTGAGCGGGCAAAGAAGATGAAGCCTGATTCAGAGGTTCATCGTGTTTATGCCGAGTTCAACAGCCTTGAGGAGTTCAAGGAAAAGGTGGCTAAGGCGCTTTCCGATCTGCGCCTTGTTTTTCACAAACACAATATCGAACCCCTTGGCGGTGAGGGAGCAAAGCCACCCGCTGACACAAAGCATAAAGAGGACGCAGCGCGCTATCAGAAAATCCTCAAAGAGGAGCTGGGTTACATTCGTATGCTTGGGCTTCCGGGTGTTGAGAGCATCAAGGTCAACCTGAACAACGACACCTTTGTGCCCTTGCGCCTCTCCGACAGGCACGCGAGAGGGGACTTTGTTGCAATAGAGAGTGAGCAGCAGGGGAGTGACCATATTCTTTATCCTGACGAGATCATGAAGCAGGCTTTTCACGACCGGAGAGGCCGTCGGATGTTGCTCGTTATCGGTGACCCAGGCGCTGGCAAAACAACGCTTCTCAAGTATTATGCCCTTTGTGCGCTTGAGGATTACAAGAAGCTTGGATTCAGTGCACCAGTCAATGTTTTCTACCTGCCCTTGCGCGATCTTGTCCGCGACAAGGAGGGGCGCTGCACAGAAAATCTGCCAGTAACCCTTGCAGGATGGTCAGCAAAGCATCATCAACCCATTGATGTAAAGGTTTTCAATGACTGGCTGAACCATGACAGCTCACTGGTGTTGCTTGACGGTCTTGATGAAATCAGGAACATCGAAGAGCGCAAAGAGGTGTGCCGGTGGATTGACAACGCTTTCAGCGGCTTCAGCAAGGCATTTTTTGTGGTGACATCCCGGGCAACAGGATACCGCAAAGATGAAGGTATTGAGCTTGCGTCAGAGTACGAACGAGCCGATGTGCAGGACTTTACAGCGGAGCAGCAGGAGCGGTTTTTGCGAAACTGGTTTACAGCAGCATTCTTAAAAGAGCCTTGTGATAAAGGAGTTGACGAGAAGAGGTGGCAGGAGAAGCAAAAAAAGGAGGCAGAAAAACGCACCACTACCATTGTTGCACACCTCAAGGTCGAGAAAAACAAGGGGCTTCGTCAACTGGCTGCCATACCCATGATTCTGCAGATCATGGCTATTTTGTGGAAAGAGAGGGAGTATATGCCGGAAAGCCGTGTTGAACTCTACGATGCATCGCTCAACTATCTGCTTGAATTCCGCGACAAACGCAGGAACATCAAACCGCTGCTCTCTGCAATTGATGCACGACAGGTGCTTGGGCCGGTTTCGCTCTGGATGCAGGAGATGCTCAAAAAAGATGAAGCTTCCAGAGCCGATATGCACAGTGAAATGAAGGAGTGGCTTGACACGCTCAATGCACCTCCAACAGCAAAAGCTTTTTGCGATTATCTGGTCAAACGAGCAGGTTTACTTGTGGAGACCGGGGGCAAAGATTATCTCTTCCGGCATAAATCATTCCGTGAATATCTTGCAGGAGTTCAGCTCAAGGAAGATCGTCCCTATGAGCATCTGAACATGCTTGTAGCGCATTTCGGTGATGATTGGTGGGAAGAGCCACTCCGTTTTTTTATTGCTTCGGTTGATGCCAAAGTGTTTGATGCTTTTATGGCAAAACTCTTCGATTCGCCACAAAGTGACGATTTGACGCAAAAGCAGCAACTGTTGCTGCAAACAATCATTGAAGAGGCTAAAGGGAAAAAAATTGATGCCCTGTGCGACAAGCTGCTTGAACCGGCGACAACAGCCAGTCGGCAGCGGGTGATTCTTGACTGCCTCAAAGCTATCAATAAACCGGCAGCTCTTGATGCGTTGCAGCAGTTCAGGGATGCCCAACTTGGAAAAATGAACAGGGATATGATCAGCCGGAGTGAAGAGGTTATACTTGCTCTTGGAGGTGGTCTGCCAGTTATTGATACGATTAAATTTCAGAGCAGCAAAAGCCTTCAATCGTTCCGGAATCCCAATGAGCAGGGTGCGGAGTACATCCTGGTACCGGGTGGGAGCTATATCTACTCGGTTACAGAAAAGGAAGAGCAGGTTGATGATCTCTATGTTGCCAAATATCTGGTAACGAATCGGCTTTACCGCTTGTTCATTGCATCGTTGCAGCAAAGTGGCTCTTCGGCGAAGTCATTCGGTGTAGAGCTGAAAACAATTCAAAAAAACAACAGTTGGGGAGAGGGTTTTGGTAACTATCTCGAAGAGGGCAAAAATAATCTTGCCTCACTGTTCCGGTCACGATATGATGAAGAACGAAAATTCGACGGGGAGGATCAGCCGGTGGTTGGCATTACCTGGTATGCCGCTCAAGCCTACTGTCTCTGGTTATCACTTTTTGAGCGCAATCAGCCACCGTATCGCCTTCCTACCGAGAAGGAGTGGGAGTGGGCCGCAGGGGGGAAGCGAGGAACCATAGCCGAGAAGGTTCGTCCATATCCCTGGAGTGACGGGAAGGGTGATCCAGGCCCAAAACTGGCTAACTATGGCAGGAGTATCGGAGCAACAACACCAGTTGGCAACTACCCCGGCGGGGCTACACCTGAGGGATTATACGATATGGCAGGCAATGCTTGTGAGTGGATGATAAATAGACACGAAAAATACGCTCCCGCCCATGCGCTGCGCGGTGGTTCCTGGTACGAGGATGCTGATGCTCTGCGCTGCTCCTCCCGGAGCGACGTCATTCCGGGGCTCAGCAACTACGATGTGGGTTTTCGAGTGATTCGTTCCAGTCTCTTTTCTTCCTGAAAATCTGGCAATCTGATATCTGGAACTCTGAAAAAATAGACTTTCGGAAAAAGGCAAGCGTGCAGGGTGGGGTAGGAAATTTTTTTTGAGGCTGGAGCTTATGGGCGCAAAAAAGTCTTGAACCTTGATTAAAGGATTAGAGGATTTCATGATTTAAAATACGCGGATTTCCAAAAATCAAGTGATCATGTGAATCAAGCATAATCAAGGTTCAGACAGTCTTGACCCTTGATTTAAGGATTACTGGATTTGATGCTACAAAATACGAGGATTCCAAAAATCAAGTAATCAGGAAAATCAAGCACAATCAAGGTTCAGACAGCTATTGCCGCCGGTTATTATTGACATCCCTTGCAGTTGCCTATATTCATCAAAATGCGCAAAGGGCTGCATGAGTGCTCAACACAACGTTATAAAGGAAAAACCGTCATGCCTGAACTGAGTTTCAAGGGCAAGGAGTTTGTTTTCAATCACCATCTCGCTGTTCCTCACAGGCCGCTGGTGCCGGATGGTGCCAAGTCGGTCGGGGAGCCTCGACTCGACGGGAATCTGATTATTCACGGTGATAACCTCCATGCGCTGAAATCGCTGCTGCCGATGTATGCGGGCAAGGTCGATTGTATCTTTATCGATCCGCCTTACAACACGGGCAATGAGGGGTGGTGTTACAACGATAATGTGAACAGCCCGATGATGCAGCAGTGGCTGAACGAGAATCCTGTCGGCATTGAGGATGGCCTTCGTCACGACAAGTGGTGTGCCATGATGTGGCCACGGTTGAGGTTGTTCAGAGAATTATTAACCTCCAACGGTGTTCTTCTTGTGTGTATTGATGACAATGAACAGCAATCTCTTCGTGCAATACTTGATGATATATTTGGGCGATACGGTTTTCTGTCGACCTTTGTGTGGCGTCGACGAATAGGCTCAAGTATGGCGATGGACTGGGTATCGACTGATCACGAATATGTCGTCGCATATTCAAAGTTACCAAAAGAAGTTAATGTTACTGGTTCAGAGCGGGATATGTCGAAGTATAACATTCCTGATGGCACTGGTCGATTTTATGCCAGTATGCCTCTGACAGTGGGAATGACCAAAGATATGCGGCCTAACCAATGGTATGAACTGATTAACCCAAGAACAGGAAAAGGTTACTGGCCAGCCAACGGTCGGGTATGGGGATATTATCCACCAACGATGAAAGAAAAGGTTGCCGCTGGATTGATCATCTGGCCGGATGATTATCCAGATAAAAAAATGACGACCCCGCGTTTGAAAACATATCCAGAAGATGCAAAGAGAGACCGCAAACCTGTTTCTTCATGGCTTGATAATACTGGGCGAACAGAAGAGGGAACAAAGGTATTGAAAGACATTTTTGGAGAGGTTAGATTTTCCTATCCCAAACCATTGTCGTTGGTGCAGACATTAGTAGAACAATTTGCGCCTTCTCATTCAGTTGTTTTGGATTCGTTCGCAGGTTCAGGCACCACAGCCCATGCTGTGCTTGCAGCCAACCAGAAAGATGGCGGCGAACGCAAGTTTATCCTTGTCGAGTGCGAGGACTACGCTGACAACCTCACCGCCGAACGGGTGCGCCGAGTGATTGGTGGCTACGATTTTCAGGGCACACAGCGCGAAGAACTCCTGAAGAGATCGCTCACCTTCACCGACCTTAAAAACTCCACCAAGCTTCTGCAGCAAATTGCCGCTATCGAGAACATGGAGAGCCACCGGTTCGACAAAATCGAGAAAAAGGTAAAAGATGGCGAGCTGCTGGTGGAAGGGGTGAAGAGCATCACTGACCGGGTTGAAGGGCTGGGCGGCAGCTTCACCTACTGCACACTCGGTGAGGCCATCGACATGGACAAGATGCTTACTGGCGAGAATCTCCCGGGCTTTGAGCAGTTGGGCGCGATGCTTTACTACATGGCCACCAACGAGGTGATTGATCCCGCGATGATTGTCGAGTATGATGGGTGCGGCTACCTTGGCGAATCCTCCTCATTCCATGTCTGGCTTATCTACAAGCCTGAACTTGACTTCCTGAAATCGCGTGATTCGGCGCTGACGCTCTCCAGGGCAAAGGCTTTTGCGGCAGAGAAGCCCGGCAAGCGGCATCTGGTGTTTGCACCGGCAAAGTTTGTGTCGCAGAAGGTGCTCGACGAGGAGAGGGTGCCGGTTGAGTTTGCCCCGTTGCCGTGGGCTCTCTATCGAATTGACCGGAGCCGATAATGGCATTGCGTGAACTCGACTACCAGGGGCGCGTGCTGTCTTGCCTTGACGATTATCTGACTGAGCTTGCACATCAGAAGGCAAAAGCCGACAAGATTGCTGCGGCAAATGCCGGTGAAACTGACCCGGATCTGATCCGGCCGGTGCCTGATTTTCCCCTGAAAGCTTGGGAAGCCATGCGGGCAGCGGGCAAGCTGCCGGAAACACGTCAACATATTCCTTACTCATCACCCTTGGATGGCGTCAAACGTCCGGTGCCGGATATTGTCTTCAAGGTGCCAACCGGAGGAGGTAAGACGTTTCTCGCTGTGGCTTCACTCTCGAAAATTTTGGGGCGCTATCTGTGCCACAACAAGGGCTTTGTGCTCTGGATTGTGCCCAACGAGGCGATCTATGCCCAGACTCGCCGTCAACTGACTGACCGTCAGCACCCCTATCGCCAGATGCTTGATGTGCTTTCCGGCAATGCGGTGCGGATTCTGGAGAAAAAAGACCAGTTGGATGCCCGCGATGTGGAGAGCCATCTCTGTATTATGCTGTTGATGCTGCAATCGTCAAACAGGGAGAACAAGGATACCCTGAAAATGTTCCGTGACCGTGGCGACGTGCATGGATTTTTTCCCCCCGAAGGTGAACAGGATGCTCATGTTGCGGCGCTGGCTCAAACTCCTAATCTCGACAGCTATGACCTCGGTGAATCGGCTTATCCCTGGCATCAGGTCAAGGACTCTCTGGGTAACGCTCTGCGCCTGATCCGGCCGGTGGTGGTGATGGATGAGGGGCACAAGGCTGTTTCGGAACTGGCTTTTTCGACACTGTACGGCTTCAACCCCTGTTTTGTTCTGGAACTGACCGCGACTCCGAAAGACGTAGCACCAACAACCGGCAGGAATCCACGGTCGGCACGTTACGCGAATGTGCTTGTTGATGTGAAGGGCATTGATCTTGATCGGGAAGGGATGATCAAAATGCCCCTCAATCTTGACCCGAGAGCCGGGAGCGATTGGCACAATACTCTGGCAGCGGCGCTCAATCGGCTTCGCCTGCTGGATGAAGCTGCGAAGTCACTGCAAGCTGACTCCGGCAGATATATTCGCCCCATTCTTCTGGTGCAGGTTGAACGCACCGGTAGTGACCAGAGGGACGGGAATCATATTCATGCGCTCGACGCAAAGGAGTGGCTTACCAATGTTGGCGGTCTCGACGAGGCTGAGATTGCCATCAAAACTGCGGATACCAACGATCTGGCAGCACCCGAGAATCTGGATTTGCTCGGTGCCACAAACCGGGTTCGTGTCATTATCACCAAATCGGCATTGCAGGAGGGGTGGGATTGTCCCTTTGCCTATGTTTTGTGCGCCCTTGCAGCAAGCGCCAATCTGTCGGCCATGACGCAGTTGATTGGCCGGATTCTT
>CAJEXQ010000041.1 GCA_903994635.1 uncultured Chlorobiaceae bacterium | reverse complement strand
ATTTTCAATACTAAAACCTTTAGAGTATTTTAATTTATTTAGTTCTAATACTCTCTCTAATAATAAGTCGTGATTTAAAGTAAAGATGTCAACATTATCAAATTGAGATATATAGTCTATAAATCCTTGATAGATTTCTTTTAATTCAGCATCGTTTTTTGGGATTACCGAAAGAATATCGCCAATTAAATAGTTTAGAATATCACTTACTTTTTGAAATTGCTTGTGGTCGAATGCAAACAAATAACTTTTATAGTATTCTTTTTTTTTCTTCTCAAGAAAAAAGGGCTTGTCATTCAGAAGGGAATTTTTTGCTCTTTCAAATAACTCCTCAACCCAATCAGAGTTTATGAAATTGTCAATTATGAATTGATAAAAATCTTCGTAATAGATAAATTTACCTCTGTCAGCAACATAGCTTTTTATCAATTCATTGAAAAGATAGGAATACGCTATATAGTCATAGTTCAATTTACCATTATGAATGAAAGTATCATCTTTACCGTCAATCCAAAACCATTCACTTGAAGAAACGGATAATAGTTTTCCCCTCAAATCACGATTGAATTTTTCATTTATTGAGCTCGCAGTTGGCATTTCAGCGTTGGCAGAAAATCCAGCTCCTAAAATTACTGTTAGATGATTTTTCATTTTTTTTCTAAAATGGTAGCTAACTCTTTTATATATGCACCATATCCCACAAAAAGGTGTATAAAGCCAGCTGTTCTGGCATCCTTTATACACCTTCAAGGTGAATAATATTTTTTACAAATTATCAAAGGGGCTGGAAATTTTTAGTAAACTCTGTTCGCATACATGGGTATAGATTTCTGTCGTCTTACTGCTCTTATGCCCTAAGAGCTCTTGTATGTATCGAAGATCAGTTCCAGCTTCCAGTAAATGTGTTGCATAAGAGTGCCGGAACCAATGAAGCGTTACTGGTTTTATCGATTTTTGCATGATCGAGTGCATGTTTTAACACTTTTTGCAAGCTGGTATCTACTTTTTAAGCTGTAAAGTACAGATATATTTCAAAATATTTATCCCAAGCTCCTGTTTATGCATGCTCAGGGGGGCACCAATTCACAATACATTTCACCTGACATATACGAAAGTCTCCTGCACGGGAACCGGGGGATGTACCGCCTCCCCTGTTTCCGCTCCTCATTATGGCGGCAGCACCGGCAACATCATCCGAAACCCCCGGAAATCGTTAACCGCTTTCGAAACCACGAACGAACGCTGCGAACAACGAAAAGCGAACTTATCCGGATAACGCCAGCAACCACCCCGTTCCTGTCGAAGAGCATCTTCACCGGAGGAAGCATTCCCAGAATCCGTCTCCTCGTGCCAGACGGAACACCACTCCATAACATTGCCGCTCTGGTTCCATGTACCATAACCCGAAACCCCTTCAGGATAGGCGTACACCGGAGCGACCGAATCCGCGCCCCGATTGTTCCTGTGCCGGCAATTGTTTTCATCCCAACGATCTCCCCACGGATAGACATATCCTGCTGGCCCGCGTGCCGCCTTTTCCCACTCAGCTTCCGTAGGCAACCGGCATCCCGCCCACCGTGCGTAGGCATCCGCGTCGTCCCAGTTGATCAACACAACCGGGTAATCGTCGAACTCTGCGGGGCAACCATCTTCGTGCCAGACCGAAAGCGAGTCTATCCTTGCGCCGATGTTGGGAGGCCGATGGCCCGTTGCCTGCACAAAAGCCCTGTACTGGCGATTGGTGACGGCATAAACCGAAATATAAAACGCGTCGAGAGTGACGCTACGCTGCGGGCTCTCCTTGTCGAGGTCGTCTCCCATAGTGAAACTGCCTGCGGGAACAAGCACCATCGGGGAGCCGTCCTGTTCGTTGATGACGACCGGAGAAAGCTCGCCGCCTGAAGCACGAAGTGCAAGTGTTCGTAGTTCGGTAAGGATTTCGTTATATGTTGGTGTATTCATAGGGCGCTGTTATCTCCGGTTTTCAATGAGGCTGACAAAGCATTCCGGTCGTCAGAGGCGTTGCGCGCCTGTCCGTTTAAGACCATAGTCCTCAACTGTTCGATATGCTCCTGATGCGATGCCGAGAGAGGAACCATCTCTCCGGCTGCGTTGAGCAGATCCTCCGTCTCCAGTTCCCGGCGGTTGTCGCGGAATGCGGGAAACATGGCATCGTTGACCAGCGCCTGAAGTTCGGCGCCGACGAACCCCTCGGTTGCCGATGCGACCGCGCCAAGGTTGAACCGTTGCGAGAGCATGGTATAGCCGCGCTCCCTGAGATGGACTTCGAGTATTTTTATCCGCTCGCCGTGGGTGGGAAGATCGAGAAAAAAGACCTCGTCAAACCGCCCTTTCCGCAGAAGTTCGGGGGGAAGGTGCCGAACGTTGTTGGCCGTGGCGAAAACGAATACCGGAGCGGTTTTTTCCTGCATCCAGGTAAGAAACGTGGCAAAGACCCGGCTTGCCGTGCCGCTGTCGCCCATGGAGCCGGCAAAGGCTTTTTCGATCTCGTCAACCCAGAGCACGCAGGGAGCAATGACCTCAGCAATCCGGATCGCTTCGCGAATATTCTGTTCGCTCGACCCCAGGAGACCACTGAAGATGGCGCCGACATCCATTCTCAGCAGCGTCATACCCCAACGGCCTGCGGTTACTTTTGCACAGAGGCTTTTTCCGGTTCCGGGAATCCCGATAAGCGCCACCCCCTTAGGCATACTGAGACCATACTCACGGGCATCCTGGCTGAACGCCTCCTGGCGCTCGTCGAGCCACCCCTTCAGCGCCCCAAGTCCGCCGACGTTGTTCATCGAGCCGGAATAGGGGTAGAGTTCGAGAGCGCCGCTTTCACGGATGATGTGCCGTTTTTCGTTCAGCACCTGCCGGACGCTCCGTTCGTCGAGCCCATGGCCTCCGGCAACGACGATGGCTTTGCGAAACGCCCTTCCCGCTTCAACGATGGAAAGGCCGAGCGCGCTTTCGACCAGACGTTCGCGCAAGCCGTGCGTGGCGTTGTCGAGCGCCCGCGTTGAGCGGGTTTCCCGATCGAGCAGTTCGAGAATCTGTTTGCCATCGGGCTTGCCGACATCGATGGTTGGAATGTCGTGACGAAGTTCGACGGGAAGCGCAAGCTGTGGGCTTGTGATGATGATGTTCACCGTTTCGCTGCGGAAAGGAAGACGCGATGCGAGGTTCCGCAACATGCGCGAAACCTTGCGGTTGTGTTCCCAGAAATGGTGAAAGTCTTTGAGCACGAATGTTGCGGAGCCCTTGTAGTCGTCGATGATGTCAAGCACCGTCTCCGGGGTTGCCGCCAGTTTGCTGAAGGTTGCCGCAGGTTCTCGCAGATGCCGGAACTGGTCGCCGATATCCCAGGTGATGAGGCCCATTCCTTCAGGCCACTCGCCTGATTGCGACCAGCCGGAAAGGGTGCGCAGGGCCTCCTCTTCATCAATGGTTGCGAGGTGTATGACGGCTACACGCGCGTCAACATTGAGTTTGAGTTCGTCGAGCCAAGCCATGCTGCGTTAAGTTATTGGGTTGTACCGTTACAGTTTCACTACCGGCAGATCGGTTACGGGCAACGGAAGTCGCGAGCCGTCGCGTAACAGAATATAGGAACTATTGTTCTCCTCCGTATCCCGCAGCCAGAGCGTGAGGCGGCGGTTGCTGTCCACCCCGAACCCTGCAATAAAGCGCCGCTCTCCCGAACGGCAGGGCGGCACCGCATGGATGAACTCGCTGTCTTCGGGATTGAGGGGCTTATGCCGACACTCCTCTCGCTCCCCTTCCCGTACCGGACGCAAGCCGTCGGCCCCGTTGACATAGGTGATCAGCGGGCGGCTCATTGACGAACGCTCATAAATAACCAGTCCGAGCGTCTCCTGGTTGTCTGAAGCTGCCTTGATATATTTGCTGCATACCGGTTTCCCGGTCGGGTAAGGGGTACCGCGTGGAACGACGGGAACCAGTTCGAAATCCCGAAGCTCCCGGTTCCAGCTCCGCAGACAGTAATCGTGAGTCAGCGTCTGGTCGAAGATGCCGCCGGAGTAGCGGCATGCCCCTCTGGCGATGGCTTCGAATGGATTACCGGCATGAACGTCGCTGAGGGGAAAGAACTCACGGATTTTCTCCTCAATGCCCGGCAGCAGGCTGCTTCCCCCGACAAGAAAAATCCCCTTGATTTCCTCCTTGCGGATGCCAGCCCTGTCGCGTGCCTGATCGAGAGCGCGGTCGAGCGTGCGGATGATGTGCTGGTAGAGGTTGTTCCTGTCCGGCTCCCGTTTTTTTTCAAGCGCCTCCTTCAGGGTGGCGGAAGTGAGCGTGACCTCGATGAGACGGCCGGTAACATCGTTATAGCGGGTGAAGGATACTTGCTCGCTGCCGTTCGAGATGGCTATTTTCGCCCCCTCAATCGCTTCGAGCAGTGATGGGCCTATCGAGGCAATATCGTCATCGGTGAGCCCCTCCTCTTCCTGAATATGTTCCAGCAGCCAGTTATCGATCATAATTCCGCCGATCTCCTCCCCAGCCCGGCCCAATATTCTGCATTTCGCATGTCCGGCACGCAGCAGATCGGTACGAACGACCGAAACATCGAGAGTGCCTCCGCCGAAATCCACGATGCAGTATGGCGTACGGTCGAGAACAATATCAATGTAGCCAAGCATACAGGCGGTTGCTTCATCGATGAAGGTGATCCCGCCAGGAAAGCGTTTTATCGCCGCTTCGCGAAGCCAGTCGATATAGTGATCGAAGGCTTCCACAGGGACAGTCAGCACAATCTCCTCGTCGATGTCGCCAAAATATCCGCGCACAAACATCAGGATGCGATCAACGAGTTCGTCTGCTGCATGGCGGGGATAAATAACCCTGCCATTGACGCGCCGCCCGCGATTGGCTCCACCGTTGCGAAGCATATCCATTTTCAGCCACCTGAATGTTCCCGGATGATTGACTACTCCCGCTGCGTCAACCTGGCTGCCGACAAGGAGAGCGCTCTCCACGTCGAAATGAATGACGGAGGGAATGACCCGCGCAGGCTCCGATCCCGGTTGCGGATAGAAGATTCCGAGATTGGGCAGGTCGGGAGTCTCTATGTCGTTCAGGGCTTCGTTCCAGCGTGCGACCACGCTGTTGCAAGTCCCGAAATCAAAAGCGAGAGCCATTTACTCAAACGTTTATACTGATTTACCACTCCGCATCCGTCAGCTCCTCGGTCTCCACGGCATTTTTTTCTGTTGCGTCGTCATTACTGTCAACGGTGATCAGACCACGAAGAAAATACCCCTGCAGGAGTCTGAGCAAGTGCAGAAGTTTACGCTGGAGCTGTGCCGACTGATCAGCCGCTCCAGCACCAGCATGAACTCTCTCGTCCAACAGAGTGCTCTCTTCAAGCGAACCGGGCAAACGTGTCGTCAGTATGACGGCCACAATATTCTCCTGTGGCTGGAGCCAGCAGACGTGCTCCTGCCGGGAGCTTGCGTCCGGCACAGTAAACAGGTACTGCAGCGCGAGTTTTTCAGGCCACGTACCGTTCAGGGAGATCTCCTGCAGCCTGTTGCGGGGAACCAGCCCCCGCTGCGCCGCTGAAAACAGAGCGCTGGCCCGTCTGAAAGGGTCCGGGCTTGAGAGATCCTGCTGCAGCAGTTCGTCTGTTCGATACCGTTCCGACCAGAAAGAGAAAATATCTCTGGTGCCGGGCGGTCGAGGCGGTCGGGACTGCGGAAGAAGTTCGGCCAATTCACGATAGAGAGCGACAGCAGCCTCGACAACGGCTTTTTTTGAGGAACTTTTCGGCCTTCCGCCTCCCTCTTCCCAGAAAGCGACAACCTCGAGCGCACAGGTGAAGGGCAAACCATGCAGCCTGTCGAGCAGCGCATCGTGATCTCCACACAATTTAAACGCCTCGATGACCAGTTGCGGATCGTGCCCCTCCTTGACGGCATGATCGTAAGCCGCGACAAGCCGGGGATCCTGACTTTTCAGGACTGTTGTGCTGATACGCTGCCTCTGGGCACCGGATGCGGCAAGCCACGCTTTTTCAAAGATAGAGTAATCGGGATCTTCAAGATCGAGGTAGCGCCCAGGATTGCCTCGCACAAGCCCGAAAAGGGCATCCATTTCAAGAGCAGGCGCATGGCGACCGCTCGCTTCTATCTTGTCGGCGATGTCGTCCCGGTCGAGGAGACTCCAGAGCATGAAGAGCAGACCGTTGCCCCAGTCATTTTCCGGCATGGCCTCAAGCGCCTGCAGCAGATCCGGCTGAAGCGTTGCAGAGGCGTGCATCCTCTTCAGCAGCTCTTCGAAGCGGGATGCTTTCCAGTAGTTCCACAGTGCGCTGTGCATAACAGGCTGGCTGCTGTGCTGCAAAAGCAGAAGACGGTGGAATATCGCATCGGCTTCTGGATGCCTCTCTTCTACCGCGCCAGCCAGCTTAACCGCAGCTTCCCGGATATTGCTCGAAAAAAGGCGTTCCACCGCCCTCTTCCTGAGGAGGCTGCCGATGAGGGGGGTTGTGGCAAAAAGGTGTTTTTCAGCTTGCATCAGGATCCAGCGTCAATGAATGATCGATTCACAGGAGTATACATATATCACCCTGAATTAAGCAAATCAGAGGGATCAATGTTGACAGTTGGCGTTTTCTGGCTGGCAGCACGTTCTTCGCAGGAAAGGCAGTTCCATTTCAATACCAGAAGACAAGATGGTAAAAGGCTGAAAAACGCTCTTGACTATGTTTTTTTTGTTATAACTTATGGTATAACAAAAAAAACGGAGGTACTGTTATGCGTGCTACGGTAACAAAGATTGGAAATTCAACAGGTGTTATCCTGCCTAAGGCAGTAACTGATCGCCTTAAGGTAAAGCAAGGGGACATCGTATTTTTAACGGAAACTCCAACAGGGTACACGGTAACCCCGTACGATCCGGAATTTGCAGAGCAAATGGAGGCTGCCCGTTGCGGCATGCAAGAATACCGGAACGCACTCCATGAGCTTGCCAAATGAGTTGGCGCTGGCTTCTTGATGAGGTAGTCATTGCCATACATGACGAACAAATTGCTGTGCACGGTGGAAGCCTTGGCATTCGGGATTCAGGGCTTTTGTCCTCAGCTCTTGCTCGCCCGAAACACAAGGCGAATTACGGTGATCCATCCGTCTTTGATTTGGCCGCTGCCTATGCCTATGGCATTATTCGTAACCATCCTTTTGTTGATGGAAATAAACGTACAGGGTTTCTTGTTGCCTATGTGTTTCTGCATATTAACGGATGGGAACTGAGGTCTAGAGAAGTCGAAGCTGTTAACGCTGTTCTGGATTTGGCGGCAGGTGAAATGGATGAACCCATTTTTTCTGAATGGCTTAAAAACAAGTCAGTTATTCGGACAGTACGGAAATAAAAAGTGTTTGTGCTCGCAGTCATGAGCGTCCTACTATCTTCTTGAGCCGTCAAAACTGACAGCGTCGGTCATTGCCACCCGCCTCCGAGGACTTTGTACAGGTCGATCAGGTTGGCAAGAGTCTGTTGATGAATCAGAATTTCGTTCTGCTGAGCCTCAAAAAGAGATTGTTGGGCATCAAACAGAGCGAAATGGCCGTTTCAAGTGCATGTTCTGAATAAGCACTCTTCTCTTCCAGATCCAGAAACTCAAGCACAATGGGGTTTTTAATCACATCACCCGGCTTTTCATCCACAAGCCCCTTCTGCGAGAGCTGCCGGATTCCCTCCTTGTCACGACTAAGAGCCAGCCGTTCATACAGCGAAGCCGCTATTTGCCGCTCAAGCTCTCTGGCACCCCAACTGTTTTCGCGGGCTTCAATTTCATAGAACCGACGCTCATCAGCATTCGAAATGGTCAGCAAAGCAACGTAATGCGTCCATCCGAGAGAAAAGCTGCCAGCCAGTGTTGCAGAGAAAATACGCAGCGTTTGTGGAGCATTGGCAATGACATCACAAGATGTAACAGGCAGTGTCTGTTGAATCTCCTTTAGTCCAATACTGTTATCAGAAGATTTTGCAGGCAGTGCCTGCAAAATTCCTGAATAGGTGAGATAGAATTTACAGCAGAGCGCAAGACTTCGTTCAGAAAAGCCTTTGAGCTTCAACTGACCTTAGATTTTTTATAATAAATTGGTGCCATACTCCGCTCTGTCTGAGCCGCCCTGCTCAAACTCCACAATGTACCACCCGAAAAGCCAGTTCCGGATTACAAGGGCTTTGAGCTGTGCTTTATGTTTCTCGGGATTTAGCTTTTCAAGCTTTACGATATTGGCAAGTGTTCATTACATTGAAGGCAAATAAAGCAGATTTGCCAATGGCAGTAGCTTTCAATCAGAAATGCCGTTTTTGAAGCTTAAAAGAAAACTTTTGTCGGTTCGGTATGACTTCTGGGTATGTGTTTTGGGACTTGCAACGGCGGGCAGATGTATTGGGATTTACCCTCATCTCTTGCAGTCGGGTAACGGCGGCGCATTACTGCACCGCCGTCCCCTAAGGTAGGGTCGAGAACAGGCGCGTTGACTGTAGGGTTCGGTGGTCACTCCAGAACTTTCGCGCTGGTCCTCAATCCGACTCCCATTGTTTACGTTTCCAGTTCCCGCCACATCAAACCCGACGTGCCGTTTTCCGGCATCGGGCTTACCTGATAGCTTCGCTCCAAAACTTATGTGACTGTTTCTGTTGGTCGTGCTTTCAGTACCGGTGAACCACTCTATAGCCGGCAAATAGCCGGAGGTGGTCATACAACCAGTTTCTACTCCACCGTTTCCAACCAAACCCCTGACGTTTACGCGCTCGCATCAAATGACGCCGAATCTTCTTTTCTACCCAATCCTTGATATAACCGAAACAAGCGCTTGAATGGCCTCAAAGGTTATCCCGTCTATACCGGGAGCACCGTCATTTAATTTAGCCAATCGGTATGCTTCGCATAACGTTTCCTGCTTGCAGACATGAACATACAATCCCCAAAAGCGCCAAGTTTCTTCCGCCTTCGCTTTGAAGTATATCTTCCTTCTCAGTTCCTGCAAATTAGCAGGTGTATTTGTCATTCACCCTTGCCTCACATTTTGTTAGAAGAAATACCATCAGTAGGGTGCCTTTGCTCCACTGGCATTACCCAGCATCACCGCTACTACACACCCATCCGCCACCCGCTCGCCTTCAACCCATTTCCCGGTTTCGCCGGTTATAGGGTTTACCCTTCTCCAAAGCTTTCACTCTGGGGCAAGACGGGCTTCTCCAGTTGCTTAGCGTGCCCTTGCTCACATGCCGTCGCTACTACCCCGCCAAAGTGATTGATCGTTTCAGTCAGAGTACAATCAACCATACTGCTTTCACCCCACGGTTGAGGGTTCAGCCTTTGGATCTACGCATTTTCGAGGTCACCTATGCGTTCACTTTCGTTACGGCCTGCTTGCTCACCCTCTCCCTCACGGAGAAGTTGTCGATAGGCTTCAGAATTTTGGTCTCCCGCCACCCTGCTATCCAAGTTACGGGGCCTCTGACTCTTCCCCCGGCAGGTTTTATTTCCTGCTGAACACGCCAGCCTTCGCTAGACGCACAACCGGGCAAGCGATTTTCACCGCTCACGGCTCAAGCCTCGGCAAAGGCACCTTGCGGCACCCGACAACACCGCTGTGTTGATTTGGTTTTCTGTTTTTTCCGACGAGCCTCAAAGTATTGCTTCCACGCTGGATCGTGTGGGTTAGCCATACTATTGATTTTGATATGCCGACTTATAGATGTATCAGCTTCAAGCACTAAGATGAACTTTTTGTGCTTGTTGCTTTCGTCTACAGCGGTAAACATCCAGTCTCTGTACCCTCTGGTTTTAAAGTATTTCGCTTTTACCCATCGGGCCGATTTATTCGGATGTCGTCGTTTGGCCCATCGCCAAAGTGTTGACCAGACTTGAGAGTCAATCCAACTAAAGGTTTTCTTGGCAACTATGTGGCAATGATAGTTTGCCCATCCCCGCAGAACGGGATTAAGCAGGCCTATCAGGCTCATCTGCTTGGCCGTTTTGTTTGTCTTGATGATTTCCTGTACCCTAAAAAGATGTGCTTTAGTATTTGCTTTTGATGGCTTCATGAGAAGTTTGCCATGATACTTGCGAATATTCCAGCCGAGGAAATCAAACCCTTCCGTGATGTGCGTTATTCTGGTTTTTTCTGGCGATAGAGTAAGACCCCGTTTTGCCAAAAAGCTTACCAGTACAGGCATTACCTCCTGTTCCAGCCATTCTTTCGAGTAACCGGTGATGATGAAGTCATCACAATAACGCACCATATTCATTTTTAGACCCTTTTTTATGCTGTATGGAAAAGCTTTTGCCAGTGCATATTCGAGGCCATCCAATGTCATATTTGCCAGAGCCGGACTGATAATACCACCTTGCGGCGTACCGGCTTCTGTAGGAAAGAGCTGTTTTTGATACACAAATCCTGCCTTGAGCCATTTCTGAAGAATTGTTTTGTCAACTGGAATGTTGTCGATCAACCATTCATGGCTGATCGCATCGAAACAGGCTTTGATGTCCGCCTCAAGAACCCATAGGAGTGCCGGTCAGCGGTAGTTTCCGCAACGGGTTCCAGTGCATGCAGATAAAGAGCTTGCATAGCACGGTCTTTCATTGTAGGAATACCGAGAGGTCGTGTTTTGCCTTTCTTTTTCGGAATAAGCACTCTCCGAAGTGGGAGCGGCTTGTAGCCTCTCCGTTGTAACGATGCTATCGCATTGGTCTTTGCTTTTGATGTGTTCCAGATCACCTTGTCAATTCCGGGAGTGTTTTCCCCCGGTTTTCAGTCACTCGTTTGACGGCTAATGCTTTGCCGCTGAACGAGTGGGTCAGCAACCACTGTAAGGCTTTTACCTTACCATGTTTGCCTGCCTGTGTTGCCTTTACAATACGAGACTGCAGCTTCTTTACCCGTCGCTGAACTTGAGGCCAATTGATCACAGCCCAGACTTGGGCGGAAGGCGCACATACCGATAAATCAGTATTCATTTGCAATTCTTCCTGTTAAAAAAAGTTCGCCAGATTTCTTGTAAAGCGAGACCATAAGGAAGTCTGCCCGTTTTCACGGAGGATGATGTTGCAACCCCTATCCACCCCATTACAGGGCGACATTCGCTTTTTCCTTAATCCTTTACCCGCAGCTTCATGATCGTTCCTTACGGTTCGATTACCCAAAAAAATCGGGCGGAGCTATGGGCTTACCGTGTTCCATGTAATGAATATGCGAATGAGTCAGGCTCCATCTTTTCACCAGCAGGGGTTGTTGGCCGTGTAAACTCAAAACAGATAAGTTTTACCTACCCGCTTACCTTTTGGTTCAAGCGAAACAGTAGCTTGCGCTTGTTCGTAGTCACGGTGTTTATCGATGATTCACTTACGTTAGCCATCTCACTCTGCCCCTTGACCCTCTCCACCTGCTACTGGCAGATTCAGCATTCCCTCACGGGTTCGCCTACAGTTTCCTGCGGGTACGTTTCCCGACAGCTTCACGCAGGTTGATTACTCATCCTGCATGTGTCGGTGGGGCCAACTGACGGCACAGTTGGTTCTGCAAAGAACAATTCACTTACACGACTTCACGTCGCACCTGCTTATCTACAGCGCACATAATTCAATTGCTCAAAGAGCGGCAACTGTTTCAGCAATAGAAAGCATAATAAACTGATTGACGGAAATACCCTCTTCTTGTGCTACAGACATTAGCTATCCTCATAAGGATGTTTTATTGAAGCATACGACTTGTCGCTTCATATTAACCAGGATCCACTTTAATCCTTAAAAAGCTTTTTCACATCTGGTGACAATACACTCGTTTGTTTCGACCATGAACCTGTAAATGTATATATCTTGTTCTGTTCCAAATAGTGTTTTACAAAGTGAAAATGGTAGTCGGCTGCAATTTGGAATAAATACAAATCACTATTTATATGAGCATAGTCAATGCCATCGATCATTTCAATCATCCCATTTAACACAGCATGTCTATCTGGTTCGAAATAAACATTTATTGTAGTCGAAGGAAGATCACCGAATACCTTATTCCACGCATTGGCTGAAGATTTTCTGCCAGTAACGCTTTTTTCTAAATGACAAGGGCTCTGTATCGCTTTTATTGCTTTATTTAAGTCGTTTTGGAATTGCTCGTCCAGTTTTAACTGACCACTCCCCTTTGCCTGAGTAAATAAACTCACTAACTCTACCCATGCATGTTTATATTCTTCAGGGTTATTACGTTCAATAGCATCCTTTTTAGGGTCAGCCCAGCAAGGTCTATAACGAAATTTTGCAAAACTAAAATCAGGAAAATGCCCGATCCAGCCATGTCCCAAATAAGAACTATCATTGGGAACCGCTTCAAAATTTGGATCTGATGTCCAAGAAAGCACTGTATTTTTCCAGTCGGATGTTGTTCCATCAGAATAATCTATCGATTGACGCCCCCACCCCATTTTCTGTGGATCCCATGATTTTGGATCATAATTTACATCCCAGTAAGTATTCAGCACATTGTCTATTCCGCAGAAATTTTGATGCGCCCAAGTATCTGCAATGACATGCGCTCTAATACCCAATAAAATAAGCTTAAACCGCCGCAGATTATCTTCAGAATTGTTGTCCAAAATGTGCTTTCCACCAGTTGCATAACCAAGAATGGATTTTAATCGAGCATCATTTGTTGCGCATAATATACCATCAATTATAAGCTGTCGGGATAACGCGCTTTGAGGTCGAGTTAATAAATGGCCATACTTAAGATCAGATAAATATTTTTCCGACTTTAGGTATTTATTTAATTCTTCTCTGCCTTTGTTTGTATCTTTTTTCTGAAATTGTGGCAAAAAACCAGCTACGTCTCGGCCGTGTACCATTTCACGACTGGGCGTATTCGATGGATCATCATAATTGCCGGGAATAAAATGATATGAACACCATAAACCATCCTCTGGATAACGTAATGTGCTCCACATGCCTCCTTGAAATGTGTAACGCGGGTAATCAAACGAAGCTACAATATTGTAATTGCGAGATTTTTTTGTATCGGTGACCAATTTCCAATTAGCAGAGTATTTTAATTCAGAAAAAAAATCAGTAAAATTTGCGGCTTTTGCTATCAGCGTTGCTTCGTCCGTGTCAAAGCCACCCTTTTTAGCAGCATAATAGGTGCCATAGTAATGAAAGTCTTGATCCATAACAGTTTCTCGCTTCAGAAGTTAATTAAAGTCGACCCCAGCCGGTAGACAAAAAGTGGCTGAGTTTAAGTTGGTAACTTGGCCTGTTCATGCAGCGGAAAGGCGCTGCCCCTCTTTTACCTTTAACTCTTCTGTCAGTTTGTT
>CAJEXQ010000040.1 GCA_903994635.1 uncultured Chlorobiaceae bacterium | reverse complement strand
TGACAGAAGAGTTAAAGGTAAAAGAGGGGCAGCGCCTTTCCGCTGCATGAACAGGCCAAGTTACCAACTTAAACTCAGCCACTTTTTGTCTACCGGCTGGGGTCCACTTTATTGAGCCGCACGCTTTCCTTTGTTGCTAAGTGCATCCAGATCCTTCCGCTCTTCTTGGGTCAGGGTCACTTTGTATTTCTTCATAGTCAAATCTTGGTTGGGTGATTATGAAGAACAAGATAACACTTTTATGCGACTTTATACGCGTGACATGACACTAGACTGGAGCGAAAATTAACGCAAGAAGAGTTGGGAAGACTTATTGGTGTACAAAAAGCTCAAATATCGAGAATTGAAAATAACGCCAGTAATGTCACAATAGAGACTCTTATGAGAGTATTTAATGCTTTACAGGCGAAAGTGATGTTAAGTGTTGAATTGCCTCATTTCAAAATCAGTCTTGGACAATAACTACGGTCCATAACAACGGCTATAATAAAATGGCGGGTTTGGAAACATAATTGAAGCTTCGTTACCTCCGATCGGTTTCGATTGCCCATGCCTCCTCAATCTCTTCGCGCCGTTCATGCATTTCTGAAGAGAGCCGTTCGGTGGCAAGGCTTGCAATTCGTCTTTTGATCCGCGATCCCGCCACCTGAAGCGAGAACCCTGACCATTGCCTGATGCACAGGAAAGTTAAAATTGCATGAATGTTTAAGCGTTTTTCAGCGTCTACAGGTGTGTAGGGGTACTTTTACACAAACAATAACCCGATCAGATCATGAAAAAACTTCTGGTAATGGCAGGTATGGGGCTGATGTTCAGCGCATCGGCATCGGCGGTAGCGGAGACGCTGGATGGCAGGGCGATTTTTGACAAAAACTGCAGTGTTTGCCATTCCATCAATCCACCGCCAAAATTAGCGCCGCCGATTATTCCTCTGGCCTCCCGATTTCATATACAGTTCAAGTCGAAAACCGATGGGGTTAATCATATTGCTGCGTACCTGAAATTGCCGAACAAGAAGAACGCGATTGATCAACAGGCTGTTGCCCGGTTTGGTCTTATGCCTGCCATGAAGTTGCCGGACAAAGAACTGCGTGCTGTTGCGGGCTGGGTATGGGATCAGTACAACCCTGCCACGAGCAGAGGTCGAGGGTTTGGTGGTCAGGGACGAATGAATTCGAATTGAAACTTCGATAAATAATCAGGGAGAGTGTCACGAAGAGTTTGCTTCAGAGTTTATTTGATTACAGAAAAAAAGGGACGGATGGAATTTTTTTTACAGCTTTTTCCCCTTCAGGCGCAATGAATTACTGACAACGGAAACGCTGCTGCCTGCCATGGCAAGTCCTGAAAAAACGGGATTCAAAAAAATGCCCCACAATGGAAAGAGTGCTCCGGCAGCGAGGGGAATACCGACAATATTGTAGATGAAGGCCCAGAAGAGGTTCTGGCGGATCACCCCCATGGTGGCGCGTGAGAGGGTGATGGCTTGGGCCACTTTGTTGATGTCGCCCTTGAGCAGGGTAATACCAGCGGATTCTATGGCAACGTCCGTTCCCGTAGCCATGGCAATCCCGACATCAGCCTGGGCAAGTGCGGGTGCGTCGTTGATGCCATCTCCGGTCATCACAACTTTTCGGCCCTCTGCCTGTAATTCCATGATTTTTTTGGCCTTCTCCTGTGGCAGCACTTCGGCAATCACTTCGTCAATACCGACCTGCCGGGCCATATAGTTTGCGGCCAAAAGGTTATCGCCGGTCAGCATGATAACCTTGAGCCCTTTGCGGTGAAGCGCTGCCACAGCCTCCCGGGCCTCTTCCTTGACGGTGTCGCTCAAGGCAATCAACCCTTTGGCTGTGCCGTTTTCCTCAATCACGGCAACGGTTTTCCCCTCTTCCTGAAGTTTTTTAAGTTCTGGCATTGTTTTTTCACTTTCAAGCGGTTTGCGAACCGTGACGGCTGTATTGCCAATTCTTGCTGAAACACCTATGCCTTCGAGAGCCCTGAAATCGGTGATCTCGCCAAGGGTGAGCTGCTGCTTTTTGGCAGCTTCTACAATTGCCTGTGCCAACGGGTGTTCTGAACGGTTTTCAATGGTTGCTGCCATCTGCAGCAGGGAAGTGATGCTTCTCTCCTTGTCCGTTGAAATAATATCACTCACCTGCGGGTTTCCTGTGGTAATGGTGCCAGTTTTGTCGAAGACGACGGTATCAATAGAGCTGAGCTTTTCGAGGCTCTCTGCATTTCTAATAAGAATACCGTATTCGGCCCCCTTGCCAATTCCAACAATAATCGCGGTCGGTGTGGCAAGCCCAAGCGCACAGGGACAGGCGATAACGAGAATGCCAACCATACCCATGATACCATAAGAAAGTGCGACTGAGAAGCCAAGCAGTGATGAACCAACGGTAAGCCAGATAATGAAGGTTAACGCAGCAAGTACCAGAACGACAGGCACAAATACGCCAGCAATCTTGTCGGCAATGTTCTGAATCGGAGCTTTTGAACCCTGGGCATCTTCGACCATCCTGATGATGCGGGCAAGGAGAGTGTCGGCACCAACATGTGAAGCAGTAAAGGTGAACGATCCCTGCTTGTTGATGGTACCGCCCACAACCGGATCGCCACTCTTTTTATCCACAGGTACCGACTCTCCGGTCACCATGGATTCGTCAAGAGTGGAATATCCTTCATTGATAATGCCGTCAACAGGAATTTTAGCTCCGGGTTTAATAATCACCACATCACCTTTTTTCACCTGCTGCACCGGAATCTCAAGCTCTTTTCCCATTCTCAGCACAAGAGCTGACTTTGCCTGAAGACCAATGAGCTTTTCAATCGCCTCTCCGGTTTTCATTTTTGAACGGGCCTCCAGGTATTTACCAAGCAGAACAAAACCGATGACCACAATCGTTACATCGAAATAGGTATAATCAGGTATCTGCAGGAGTTCTCTGATTGATGGAATCAGTGTAATGATGGCGCTGTAGAGATAGGCTGTCACTGTTCCAATGCCAATCAGCGTGTCCATGCTGGCGGCTCCGCTGCGGATGAACATGGTGATTCCATGCAGAAAGGGAGCGCCAATACTGAAGACCATGTAGGTGGCAATGGCCATGGAGATAATATTGAACAGCTCCATCGGAATCGGGAGGTTCGGGATCGAGGAGAAAACTCTTGCTCCGATATCCCACATCATGAGCAGAAATACCAGAAGTGCCAGCGGCAGGGCAAACTGCACCCTGGCAAGCTGCTCCTGAAGCTCTCTCTCCTTTTCCTCTTTCAGGCGGGAGGTATCTGCAATAATTACACCAGGCAGGGTGCTTTCGATCTCCTTGGGTTGATCAGTGGCAAGGGCATAACCATACTTGCCAACAATATCGTTTAACGCGTCAATAGCCAAAACGTCGTTTGCAAATTCGACTTTTGCCCTCTCCGTTGCAAGATTGACTTCAACCTGCGTTATTCCCTCAACCTTCGAGAGCTTTTTGGTGATGATAGCGGCGCAGCTCGCGCAGTGCATGCCTTTGACAGTGTATGTTCCAGTGTTCATAGATATGGATTCGTATCAATAACGTTATACCACAATGTTCTCCACTCCCTCAGTATACCAAGACCTCCCTTCAGAAAGAGTTCGACTGCATCAGCATTATCAAGAATTTCGCTACGACTTGACTTTATTCGAATCTCTCGGGTCATCCTGATGCCATTTTCATGATGAGCAATCAGGGCATTGAGAAAGCGGAGGTCGAAGGTTTTATCCACACTGCCGAGATGCGCTACCGGTGTATCCCGAACAGTTTTCTGATCGCCATACCACTCTTTTTTCCAGCGGTACAACTCAGCAATGGCTACTGGCTCATTTTTCAGAATGTCGGCACTCAATGCTCGTATCTCCTTTCTGTTACTGATAGCGGCCTGCTCAGCAAGATGCATGGCTCCTCGGTGATGAGCAATCATGGCATCAATGTAGCGCAGATCAACCCACTTGTCGGGCTGTCCAAGATTCATTGTATTCTTGTCGTACATCGAAAGCGTGTATTGGGGAGTTAACCAATACCCAACTCCTATACCGGCAATGGCTATGACAATGGAAAGAGAGAGTGCCAGAGAGATCGAAATTTTTTGCATGATGACAAAAAGTTGAAATGATTTATTTAATGTTAATCACGCCTCTTGGGACTCCCATGGCACAGGTGATTGTATAGGCACCAGCTTTTTTGGGTAAAAACTCCATAACAACCGCTTTGCCTTTTACGAGCGGCTCTGGTTTGTCCCAGAGACCAGGCACCATAATCGTGCTCATACAGCCCCGGCCAGTATCTTTTGAGTCTACAATCAAACGAATTTTTTGACCAGCCTTGACATTAAATATTGACGGTGAGATGTCTTTTGCTGATGTATAGATGGTGGTTATGGTTTCATCAGGACTCTTCTGGGCGCCCTGGGGAGCAACCGCATTGGCAGATGAGCTTTCAGTATGGCCTGAACCGGCAATAGTACGGCTGATGGCGAATTGAACATCCAGATTGTACATCACAAAGAAAATAATGAGAAGTGCGGCGGTTTTGGTAAACATGGCTGCTGTTTTTCTGTTTGTGGAAAGCTGAATACTTGATATCCCGATAGCGAGAAGCGCTGGCGCAGTGCCAAGCACAAAAAAGAGCATGATCAGCATCCCGGTCAAAGCATTGCCTGAGAGCATTGCGGCACCTTCAGCAACCATGGTGAAGCCACAGGGGAGCAGAACTGTCATGATTCCGGCAAAGAGCGGATGAGTGACTTTGTTCGCAGGTTCCTCACTGAAAATTTTTTGTGACAGTTGTTTTGGTAACGCAATGTTCAGCCGGTTGAAAGAGGTAAAACCAAGCATCTGCAGTGCCATTGTGACCATCAAAAAGGAAACTGCAATTACAGCGGCACTGGCAACAAATGCTGAAATCCTGATCGTTTCACCAGCAAACCCGAGAAGTGCTCCAAGCAGGCCGTAAGCGCCAATACGTCCGGCATTAAAAAGGATATGTGGCAAAGCTTTACGTGCTATCGAGCTCTCTTTGCCATAGCGGGCGACCCATCTGGAGGAGAGGGAGAGCAGCAGCCCGCCAGTCAAGGCTGCACAGCTTGAAATACCGGCCAGCAAGCCAAACAGGAAGAGCGCGCTGAAGGTACTTTCGGGCGTAATCATGACCAGAGAAGAGAGTCCAGAAGATGAGAGCACAAAAAAAACAGCAATCACCATGGCAGCAAAAACAAGTGGTTTTGCGAGGTACGATAACAGATAATTATTGTAAACAACAGCTTTTGCCATAAAGGTGTAATCCGTTCCAGCAAAGATCCTGTTCAGCTCTTCAAGAGTAAGCTTTTCACCTTCAGAAATAATGGTCACCTGATGATGAGACATAGAGGCATCAACACTTTTTATACCTTCGAGCTTTATCAATTTCTTTTCTATGATCATCTCACACGAGGGGCAATGCATCCCTTTGACACTGTATCGATACTGATTCATTACTCTTTGGCTTCTCTTTTGTTGATTGACAGAATGGTTTGACAATAACCTCTGAATATCGTCAAATAGCGTGCCAGCTACTCGTCTGCCGATATTGCTGAGCTTTATGGAGGGACTTTATCAGATAATGGAGAATATTCCTCACCTGCTGTTGAATATTCTCCAGACAGTTCGTTTCAGGAGTAATTGGCAACCGCTATTTTTCCGGCAACTCAATGCCATATTTTTCGATTCGGTAGAGAAGAGTGTGGCGGGGAATTCTCAGAAAACGGGCAGACGCTGTCTGGTTCCATCCGTTGCGGACAAGAGCATCAACAACAATCTCTCGCTCCAGTTGTTCCAGTGAGTATCCCTCGTCTGGCAGGTTGATTATTGCTCTTCCTTCTCTTTGCGGCTCTCGAAATTTATCAGGTAAATCATTGCAACTGATGATATTACTGTTCCGCATAATGAGCAGTCGTTCAACCGTATTTTCGAGTTCCCGCACATTTCCGGGCCACGGGTACCTGGTCAGTGAATCAATGGCCTCATGCTCAAAAGTTATGGTGTCGCTCTTGCAATGCTTTGTCGAGAAGTATCGAAGAAAAAGCGGAATGTCCTCTTTTCGTTCACGCAGTGGTGGAAGATGAATTGGAATAACAGATAAGCGATAATAGAGATCTTCGCGGAAAGTACCAGTGGCTATTGCCTTGTCGATAAGGAGATTCGTTGCCGATACAATTCGAACATCAACCTTTTGTACGATTGTTCCACCTACTGGTTCTACCTCTTTTTCCTGCAGCGCTCTGAGCAGTTTTGGCTCACAGAATCCGCTTGCCAAAACTTTTGTTGCCATAATGACCTCTCCTCCGGGAGGTGTTGCTTGCAGGGCATTGATGATAATGTTCAGGAATGCCTGGCGCAGCTTCTCTCCATTACCCATAATTACTATTGGCAGATCTTGCGACTGCAGGAGAAGGTTAATCTGCCGCTCCCGGGCATCATTTGATACAAGAGTCACAATTGTTTCTAACTCATGCTGGATCGGGCAGGGGAGTAGCTCCACTGGTTGAGGAGGCGCCATGAGAAGAAACTCTTCCACCACCCGGTTCAGCCGCTCGGTCTCTCTGATCTGTATTTCAATGAACTCATGTTTTGGATCCCCAGGAGGGTAATCGTCTTTCAAAATCTCGGCAGTGCCACGAATTGAGCTGAGTGGATTACGGATTTCATGGGCAAGAACGGCGGCCATCTCTCCCAGCATAGAGAGTTTCTCAGCCTTTCGTAACTGCTCTTCAACGCCTATGATCTGCTCGGACTGTTGCTGCAGCTTCTGGTAAGACTCTTTCAGTCCTTGAGCACTCTTTTCCAGTTCAAGGGATCGTTCTCGCTCCCGTTGTGAGAGTAAACCGGTAACTCCACCAACTGTATTATAAAGCACGATCTCCAGATATTTTTCAATCTCCATACCGGGATGTTCTCCCCACTGGAAGAGAATGTGGGGAGCATAAACAATGCTGACAACGATTGAGCAGAGCAGCCCGCCTCGTAACCCGAACCAGAAAGCAGCCAGAATGATAGGCAGATAGTAGAGACGCTGGAAAATATCGTGAAGATAATGAAGATGAAGTGGTGTTAAGTAATGGAGCAAGCTGATGCCAACGATACAGGCAATCAGGGTCAGGATACGAAAAAGAATGATCTTTGGCACAACACACCTCTAAAACTCCGAAGTGGTATGGAACTCAAGCTCGGGATAGTCATCCCTTGCAATTTTCAGCATCCAGTCACTTTCGGCAAAAAAGACGGGACGATCCTCTTTGTCGTGTGCAATGGCGTTCCATTTGCGACGAAGAAACTCTTCGAGCATCTCTTTGTTGCTGCCGGTAATCCAGAATGCTTTTTTGAAGCGCAGGGGAGTGAAGTCGCACTGGGCACCATACTCGTGTTCAAGCCGAAATTTGATAACGTCAAACTGCAACTCTCCAACCGTACCAATTATTTTTCGTGTGCCGTGCTGGATGAAGAGCTGGGCGACACCCTCTTCGGTGAGCTGACGCACCCCCTTGTCGAGCTGTTTGGCTTTCATCGGGTCACGGTTTTCGAGCGCCTTGAAAATTTCAGGCGAAAAGCTCGGAATGCCACGGAAATGAAGCTCTTCTCCCTCAGTCAGGGAGTCGCCGATTTTCAGGGAGCCGTTGTCGTAGAGGCCGATGACATCACCGGGCCAGGACTCATCAACCACACTTTTTTCATTGGCCATGAACTGGGTCGGGCTTGAAAAGCGTATTTTTTTCTTCAGCCTGGTGTGGTAGTAGAACTTGTTACGTTCAAAACTGCCAGAGCAGATTCGGAAAAAAGCCGTACGGTCGCGGTGGTTTGGGTCGAGATTGGCGTGAATTTTAAAGACAAATCCGCTCATCGTCTCCTCCGAAGCTTTGACAATGCGCTCGGTCGCTTCCCGTTCATCAGGGCTTGGCGCCACAGCAAGGAATGTTTCGAGGAGTTCCCTGACTCCGAAATTGTTGATGGCGCTTCCGAAAAAGACCGGCGCAAGCAGACCGGCTTGATAGGTCTCCTCGTGAAAAGGCTCGTAGACTCCTTCAATCAAGGCAACATCTTCGCGGAGTTTTCTGCCAAAACTTTCAGGAATCCATTTGTCCAGTTCAGGATCGTTCAGGTCATTGACCCGGATATTGCTTTCACTGATGCGGGTGGTGTTGGCCTCAAAAAGGTTCAGCTCCTTTTTATAGAGGTTGTAAACACCTTTGAAGGTTTGCCCCTGACTGATTGGCCAGGTGAGGGGGCGAACACTGATCTGCAGTTTGTGCTCAAGTTCATCAAGCAGCTCAAAAGGGTTTCTTCCCTCGCGATCCATCTTGTTGATAAAAATAATGACCGGAGTCTGGCGCATCCGGCACACCTCCATCAGCTTTTCAGTCTGCTCCTCAACGCCCTTGACGCAGTCAACAACAAGAATGACACTGTCTACAGCGGTCAGTGTGCGGTAGGTATCTTCAGCAAAATCCTTGTGCCCTGGTGTGTCGAGAATATTGACCCGTTTTCCTGCATACTCAAACCCCATGACCGATGTGGCAACCGAGATACCACGCTGCTTTTCAATCTCCATGAAGTCGCTGGTAGCTGTCTTGCGTATCTTGTTGCTTTTAACAGCTCCTGCGGTCTGAATCGCTCCGCCGAAGAGGAGAAATTTTTCTGTCAACGTGGTTTTGCCAGCATCAGGGTGGCTGATGATGGCAAATGTCTTGCGTCTTGCGGTCTCTTTTATTAAATCCATGGTGATATTAACTCTCGGTGTCCAGTGTTCACTGGTTGAAGATGATTGAAAAAAATAGCTTAGCCGCAAAAGATACAAAGAACCATGCTAATAAACAGAATCTCTCTTTATCAACTCTATGGTTATCGTTTGCAGCGCTTTTATTTGATTGCCGGATTTAAAAAAATCGCTATTTTGAATCGTCTTCTTTAACCTGACCACTAGCTCACCACACTATGAATTTTAATCCCTGGCATGACGTTGAGATTGGCGAAAATCAGCCGCATATCGTCAACGCCATTATCGAGATCTCAAAAGGCAGCAGGTCCAAGTATGAACTTGACAAAAAAACCGGAATGCTGAAGCTCGACAGAGTACTTTATTCCGCTGTCTTTTATCCTGCCAATTACGGGTTTATCCCAAAAACTCTGGGCGATGACCATGACCCTCTTGATATCCTTGTTATTTCGCAATGCGATATTGTGCCCATGTGCATGGTAAGGGCAAGGGTAATCGGTGTCATGCGCATGATTGACCATGGAGAGGGTGATGACAAGATTATCGCTGTAGCCGAAGATGATGTAAGCATGGGCCATATCCATAATATTGATCAGTTACCTCCGTACTTCGCCTCTGAGCTGAAGCACTTTTTTGAAGAATACAAGTCGCTTGAAGAGAAAACCGTTCTCGTTGAAGAGTTCCAGGGCGCTGAAGTAGCCCGCCAGAGCATTGAACATGCGATTGATAACTACAAAAAGGTTTATTCATAAGGTGTGGTAAGCTGGACAGTTTATACCAACTATCTCTTTTTTCAGGAGACAGAGATTGGGACTGTAGGCATAGCCGAGTGCAGCGGCCGGATAACAAACCTCTATTTTGGCGCGAGTGCCCTTTCCCTGGATGCCGAGCCAGGCAAAACAGAGGTGATTGGGGAGGCGTTCATGCAGTTGAACAGGTATTTCAGGGGGGAGCTGAAAGAGTTTTCACTTCCCCTTGCTCCCGCAGGAACTCCCTTCATGCAGCATGTCTGGCAAATCCTTTCCAAAATCCCCTACGGAACAACAACAAGCTATAAAGAGATTGCCATTGCTTCAGGAAATCCTGCTGCTGTCAGGGCCGTAGGTATGGCGAATCGCAGAAACCCCTTGCCACTTTTTATTCCATGCCATAGAGTAATCGGCAGTGACGGCTCGCTAACAGGATATAGTGGCGGACTGGCATTGAAAAAAAAACTGCTTGAACTTGAAGAGGGCCGGAGTGTCTGGAATGGCAACCCAAGAACCAAGGTAAATGTTGTATAATATATATTATGTAAAGTAATCCACTCAAAATAAAAAAACCTCTGACAGAAAGATAATCTGGCAGAGGTTCGGTAATTAAGAGTCAGTAAACTTAGTAACGATCCCTTCTTGGTGATCTCTCTTCACGAGGTCTCTCTTCGCGGGGTTTTGCTTCGTTTACTGTTACGGTGCGGCCATTCAAATCTTTACCATTCAAAGACTCAATAGCTTCCTGGGCTTCACTATCCTTGGGCATTTCAACAAATCCAAAACCCTTGGAGCGGCCAGAAAACTTGTCGTTAATAATGCTTGCGTTAGCTACCTCTCCGAATTCTGAGAAGGCATCACGCAGATCATCTTCAGAAACAGTGTAAGCCAGATTACCGATGTAAATGTTCATTGTTTAGTCTCAATATACATGTGCTTTGATAGATAGAGATACCGGCAAGTAACCAAGGCACAAATTACTTGAATAGCGACCAGCCAACCATTGACTGACTTCTATGTCGAGTTTAACGTAATTAATGCTACTTATCAAAAAAAAAATGCACAGAACCGATAGTTATTGAAATAAGTAATCCAGAGCAAAAGACCTCTTCCAAAAAAGAATAGCCGTTACTTATTAAAAACAAGTATGTTAATAATTTTTTTTATAAATATAGCACCAACATCCTTTGAGAGGTAAGTAAAAAAAAAAGGCGGAAACTTCAGTTTCCGCCTTTTGATCGCTTATTGAATATGCGCTTCTTGCTGATGGTACAGATTACTTTTTTTCCGGCACAACGCGCTCTTCTTTCACCGCATAGTTGATCAGGTAATCGTAGAGTCTGATCAGACGCGAATTCTGGTTGTTCTGATCAATCCAGTGACCAATCATTCCGATGGTCCGCGCCAGGACGAAGAAGCCGTTCAGTGAGTATTCCGGAAAATCAAGATCCACAAGAATACAGCCAATAGTACCGTCAACGTTCAGGATAAGGTTATCTTTTTTGGCAGTGGTGATTTTTTCAACCTCCAGTGCATAATCGAGGCAAGGTGTATGGAGTGTTGTCTGACCCTTGACATATTCGACCAGATATTTTACCCGCTTGTCAGGGTTTTTGAGGCTTTTCACCCTGTGGCCGATACCTGGTACCGGACCGACATTCTGCTTCATCCAGTTCAGAAATCCAGGAATGTCATTCGGATACTCCTTGACACCGTATTTAAAATACTTGCCCGCGTTGGTGACCGCACCACCAAATCTTGGACCAATCATGGTCATGCCTGCTGAGACAGCTTGTGGCAGATCTATACCTGCGCAAGCAGCAATAATAGCACCAAAAGCTCCCGATACTGCCGGGCCGTGATCGGCTGAAATCATGATAATGCGCTTGATGATTTCAGATTCCTCTTTTGATGGAAGTTTTTTGTTCCAGAGAAGGCCGATGACATCCTCAATACCATACCCTTTTTCACAGAGTTCAGATGCTGAATAGCCGACATAACGGGGCTCTTCGCCACGATCATCGGAAATAGTGGTACGAATTAGAGGCTCAACAATCACCTCTCCCTGTTTCATAACCTCCTGGACACTCGGGGGCAGCGTCGGCAGCAGTTTTTCATCAAGTTCCGCTTCCGGCTTGATCACGCCACTCTTGAGCAGCTCCTGGTAAACCTGTTTGATTGCCTTGCTCAAGCCACCAAATGTTTCGGGAACAACCGCGCCAGCTGCACGAAGAGCATTTATTTTAGACCGCGCTGATCCAAGTCCTTTTTTGCCCTCTTTAGCGCCAGCATGACCAAATTTCATACCCTGTGGCAGTACATCCTGGCAGGTTCCGCCGATTGAAGCAATCACCTTGATACGACGAATCTCCTTGCTGAGCCATTCCGCAGCCTCTTCCTCAAGTGTACCGCCCACTTCACCAACAATAACAACCGCCTTGGTGTCAGGATCGTTTTCAAACATATTGAGATAAGTCACAAAGTCTGTACCTGGATAGGCATCGCCACCGATAGCTACAGCAGAAGTGATTCCATCACCATTCTGGGCACAAAGCCACATGGCTTCGTTCGACAGGCCACCCGATTTGGTGATGACACCAAATGAACCCGGACGGTAAAGGTTGCAAAGTTTCAGATTTTTGTACTCACCCCCAATAACTCCAAGACGGCACTCCCCTGCTGACATAATACCAATTGAGGATGGGCCATTGAAAATTTTGCCAGTTTCAAGCGCAAACTTTCTGAGGCGTTTGGCATCTTTTTCGGGGACACCTTCGGTAATCATGGTGACCAGCTTGATCCCTTTCGCATCAAGGGCCTCCCTGGCCGACTGATAGGCTCTTGAGGCGCCGATATAGATAAGAACAGTATTGATTTCCGGATTCTCTTCGAGCGCTTTTCCAAGCGATGAATAGACGGTAACGTTGTTCAGTTCACCACCCCGGTATATCTCTTTTTGCTGACCCTCTTCTGGAGGATAGACAAATGCCCGTACCGTCAGTGGCCGATTGACCAGAAAGTCGAACTGGGCCATCCGCCTTGCAGCATTCACTCCAGCAACACCGCCAATGATGACCGCTCGTGTATCCCTGTTTGCTAAAATACTCACGATTCTTTACGGTTTAAAAATTTATAAGTTTCTCTATGGGCGTTCCTGCGATACGGCCAGATCTACGCATTCAAGGCCAGATCAACGATATCGGTCATAGGCATACTGCGATCATAAACATGAATATCAAAACCCTCTTCCTGCAACGTTTTCATTGCTGCTAGTCCCTGATTTTCATTCGGTCCGCCTCGTCTCACCCAAATCTTCACGTTTTCGAGATACCCTTTTGATTTACTCTCACGGAATCCGTTGATAATTCCGCTGAAAGTTGCCTTGACATCAGTGAAATTGGCGATTGCTCCGCCGACAATAATGTGCTTGATATTTGGCAGTCTGCAGATAGTCTCAGTCAGAGCTTCTACAGCCCAGTCCGGAGGATCACCAGAATATTCTGCGTAATTGGCAATGGAACCACCCCTGGCCACCACCGCGTCAGAATAAAAGACGGAAGCGCCTCCGCCAGCAGTCAACAGTGCGATATTTCCACCCGGAACTTCAACCAACTTTACCGATCCCTTGATGCGGGCATCGATATCCATAATCCGCTGCTCTGCATCAGTATAGGAACGACCGATTTCTGAAACCGGCTTGAAATCCCAGTCAGGATGACGGAAACGTGCATCCCAATCAACATTCATGACCGCATCAAGTGCTGCAAATCGCATGTCACTCTTGCGTATGACAAGCGGGTTGATCTCGATTGATTGTCCATCCTCATTGTCGAAACAGAGAATAAGGCGTGATGCAATTTTGGCAACGCGCTCAGCGACTTCGCCAATGAAGCCCGCGTCAAGAGCTGCTTCGGTAATGTGTTCAATGCTCGGCGTCTCATCGAGGGGAATGAAGATCCGCTTGACGCTATCCCAATTATCCTCAATATCGACTCCGCCCTTGGTGGACAAAAGCAGTTCACTTCCATCGCGATTGCCAGTAATAGAGAGATAGTACTCCTCGTCATGGTCAAGCATTTCAGCAACAATAACCTGATGAACAACAGAGGTGCCTACCTCGCGTCCGATCATCTCTTTTGCTGCTTCAACAGCTCCCTCAAGGTTTAGTCCAAGCTTGACAAGTCCCAACTTGTACCTCCCGCCGATAGCTTCATGCGCTTTAACGACAAGTTTTGATTCTCTCAACCATTTAGTAGCTTCCCCAAGTTGCGCAAGGCGGTCGGGATCCATGATGACAACATAATTTGGCACGGGAATGCCCCATTTGTTGAATAGCTTCATGGCTGGCCCTTCAAGTATCTTAGCCATACTATCTTTATTTGTATGTTAATGGGTAGAAACAC
>CAJEXQ010000039.1 GCA_903994635.1 uncultured Chlorobiaceae bacterium | reverse complement strand
TACATACGTGCACGTTAAAAAGTAAGAAAAATGCACGATTTTGCTTGGAAATCGTGCCTGCGCGGTGATGTTTTTCGTTAATGTGTGCGCTTTATCCTACTTTCAGGATATAATTTGTGTAATGCCATTGCAAGCTTTTATTCTGAAAGACTGGGAAACTCACTTGAAATAAAAAACGAGTGGTCTCTCCTGAAACCGGTTAATGACCAATTGCTTAATAAGCCGAATTTGATACAGCAAGAGTATTTTCCTCGCTTTGAAGAGGTTGCTCGAGAACTGAAACCTTCAGACGATCCAATAGTTGACACATTTTATGCAACCGTTGAAGAATTATCAGGTGAGGTTGGCTCTCATGGAGAACGATCAGGTGAGGTTTTGCTTCATTTGCTCTTGCCTCAAGGAGAGCAAATAAAAGTACGGGTAAATCTTGATGCAACGCAATATCAAAAAGCTGACAGAGCACACATGGCAGCGCACAATGCCTATGTAAAGGTCAAAGGGAAATTACTTCAGGGAAAACAGCCTCAGCGCTTGACTGAAGTGTCAGAATTTGAGCTTGCAGAAAGTTAACAGCGCGAAAAACAGTAAGCTCTGTAAAAATGTTGTTCAAGGATATGAATGAGGTCGATGAAGCCCCCAGCTTCAAAATCGGTTGGGCTTGGCAATTTCATAATGCAGAGCTTGACACGCTCGATAAGCTGAGAGGCAGTCCCACTCCCACAAAACCGAAGTCACCCTCAAGCAACAAAACAGCCCATAAGCCCTATTCCTCCTGTCAGTCCTGTCAAACCAGTTTCCCCAATTTTTCAACAGTAGTTTGCACTGCCACCCCATCAAGCAAACTCCCCATTGGTATCCTGTGAGTAAAATGTATAAATTCAAAAAAGTAGCTTGCCTCACTCAGGCATCGGGAGTTCGGGGCTTCTGCGCTTTGAAAAATTGCAGGAACTCGGCGCAAGCAGGCTTGTTTGAGAGCCATCCGAAATTTTTAAAAGGATGTACACCATGGTACACACACTCTATGCAACGTATGACGGACATGTGCTTATGCCCGAAGGAGAGGTTGATTTATTACCGAATCACAGGTATTTGATTCAAATTGAGAGTCAACAGCAACAAAAACCTGAACCCAAAAAGAATGTTCTGCAACGACTTTCAGAACGAGCAATGGATTTAGGAGTTTCCGATTTGGCCTCTCAACACGATCATTACTTATACGGAACAGAAAAGCGATGAGGAAGTCACTTTTATATTGACACTCAGTTATCCCTCTCTCTGTGGTTTCTATAAACAACGTGGAGATCAATGCGCAGGCAAGAGTGATCACTATTACAAACATAATTTCACACAAGTTGAGCGTCGTTTTTCAAAGCAAACGGAAAGAGGTTATGGCGCATATAATTGATAAGAGCGATCTCAAACCGGGCGATATTTTGCTATGCTTTACAAGTAGTGGCGACCTGAATAACAAGGTTCAGGGAGTTACCGGCAGCGGTTATTCACATGCAGCTATTTGTATCAATGGTGATGTTGTTGGGGAAGCTCTCCGTGGAGGAGTAAGAAAAACAAAAATTGAAGATATTCTTGATGAGTACGAGTATGTTGCCTTGCTTCGCCAACCAGACTGTTGGAATGCGACAAGGCTTAAGAAGCTGGAGTCATTCGTTGACCAAGCGATAAATGATAGGGTTGCGTTTAACTTTGAGGGGATAAAAAACTTTGTGGATGCAAAGAAAGAGTCCCGCATTACTGAAATTCAGCGCATAACCGATTATTTCGAAGGAAAATCGGATCCTGTTGTACCAGAAAAAGGCCAATATTTTTGTTCTGAGTTGGTTGCCGCTGTATTTATCCATGTAGGTATCATTGAGCAAAGTGCAGCAACTGTTTATTCTCTTGAAGTAACTTCACCGGCTGATCTTAGGGATCCAACCTATGGCTCATTCGTCGGATATCTTGTGATTTGTAAGAAATTTGAAATACCATCTGATGATGAATTTTTCAATGAAACGCCATTCCATGAGATATGGGCAGCGTAAATGTAAATGACCATAACACTATAAAAATCGAATGATAGAAGAGATAAAAAAAATGCTTTGGGCCTCTGCTGACAAGCTGCGGGCCAACATGGACCCTGCCGAATACAAGCATATTGTTCTTGGCCTCATCTTTTTAAAATATATATCCGACTCGTTCCAGACGCGCCGCACACAACTTACCATGCGCTTTCTGGACTCCGGTGATGACTACTATCTCAACGAAACCAGCGAAAGCTATCTTGCCGAAGAGCTTGAAGATCGCGATTACTACAAAGAGTCCAACGTTTTCTGGGTACCCGAAGGGGCCCGCTGGGAAACCATCCGCGCACAGGCCAAGCAGCCCGATATCGGCAAACGCATTGACGAAGCGCTGACCCTCATAGAGGTTGAAAACCCCAAACTCAAAGGCATTCTCGACAAACGTTACGCCCGCGTTCAGCTCCCTGACGGTAAACTCGGCGAACTTGTTGACCTTGTCTCCAAGATCGGCTTTGGTGAAACCGGCGAGAGCCCATCCGACCTGCTCGGTCAGGTCTACGAATACTTTATCGGCCAATTCGCCAGCGCCGAAGGTAAACGGGGCGGCCAGTTCTACACGCCACCAAGCATTGTAAAAACACTGGTGGCCGTGCTTGCCCCCCACCAAGGGCAGGTCTACGATCCCTGCTGCGGTTCAAGCGGCATGTTCGTGCAGTCTGAAAAATTCATTGAATCCCACGGTGGCCGCATTGGCGACATCTCCATTTACGGTCAGGAGTCCAATCCGACCACCTGGCGCCTTGCAGCCATGAACCTTGCCATTCGTGGCTACGACTACAACCTCGGCAAAGAGCCTGCCGACTCCTTCACCCGCGACCAGCACCCCGACCTCCGTGCCGACTTCATCATGGCCAATCCACCCTTCAACATCTCCGACTGGTGGCACCAGAGCCTTGAAGGCGATCCCCGCTGGGTGTATGGCACTCCACCGCAAGGCAACGCCAACTACGCGTGGTTGCAGCACATCCTGTTCCATCTCAAACCCAATGGTCGTGCCGGTATCGTCCTCGCCAACGGCTCCATGTCATCCAGCCAGAACTCCGAAGGCGATATCCGCCGGAGCATGGTCGAAGCCGACAAGGTTGAACTGATGATTGCCCTGCCCGGCCAGCTCTTCTTCAACACCCAGATTCCCGCCTGCCTCTGGTTCCTTGTCAAACAGAAAAACCGCCGCAAGGGTGAAGTGCTCTTTATTGACGCTCGCAAACTCGGCTCCATGAAAAGCCGGGTACAGATTGAGTTTTTGGATGCCGATATCCAGAGAATCGCTGATACCGTTCATGCCTGGCGAAGCGATGGCGAAACCAGTGCCGACTATGCCGACATCGCGGGCTTCTGCCGTAGCGTTACGCTTGAGGAAATTGCCAGCCACGGCCATGTGCTCACGCCGGGCCGCTACGTTGGTGCTGAAGCCGTCGAAGATGACGACGAAGCCTTTGCCGAAAAGATGCTGAAGCTCACCGAAACACTTGGCGAACAGATGGCCAAAGGAGCCGAACTGGATCAGTTGATCCGCCAGAAACTTGGAGGGCTGGGATATGAGTTTTGAGCTGAGTGAGCCAATCAGGGAGAGCGAAAGTGTCGAACTCAAAAAAACTCTTGCAGAACTGAAGCAGGGGCTGATTTCAATGGTTGCTATCCTCAACAAACATGGTGCCGGTGAGCTTTGGTTCGGTGTAGCGCCAAGCGGGAGTGTGGTTGGCCTTGATGCCAACGAAAAGACCCTGCGTGATGTGTCGCAGACTATCGGGGCGCATATCGAACCTCGAATTTACCCGAACATTGAGCTTGCCCAACTTGGCGGCAAGAGTTGCCTGCACATCACCTTCAGCGGGCAGGAGATGCCATATTTCGCTTATGGTCGAACTTACATGCGGGTTGCTGATGAAGATCGCCAGCTCACTACCCGCGAACTGGAAAACATCATTCTCCATAAGCACAAGGAGGCCATGCGCTGGGATAACGAACCCTGCGATGCCGACGCTCTTTCTTTGGACGGGCTTGATACCACAAAAATCAGGCGCTTTGTCGAGCGTGCAGGGCTGACTTGGGATACTGCTGAAAACGCTCTCGACAAGCTTGGCCTTCGGCAGAACGGAAAATTGCTCAATGCCGCAAAACTCTTTTTTGCCACCGAGCCACCCCTACAATTGCGCTGCGCTGTCTTTGCAACAACCAGCAGCTCCACCATTATTGACCGCCACGACTTTGACGGCGACATTCTCGAACTGATTGAGGAGGCGCAAAAATACATTCTCAAAAACATTCATATCGGTATGCGTCTGGATGGCCTCTACCGTGTTGATGTGCCTGAAATCTCCATGGCCGCGCTGCGAGAAGCAATCATCAACGCATTCTGCCACCGCGACTATCGCGACCCCGACTACATCCATGTGGCCATCTTCAAAAACCGTGTTGAGATACGTAATCCCGGTGGTTTGTACGACGGGCTGACCATGGATGAGATGCGCCAGGGCAACGTGTCACGCCGCCGCAATCCGCTGATTGCCGACCTCTTCCGCCGCATCCAGATGGTTGAAGGGTGGGGGCGCGGTATGCCGCTGATTTTTGAAAATGCACCAAGCGTTCAGTTTCGCCAGATTGCCGGTTTGTTCATTGCCAGTTTTGAAAGGCCCTCTTTTGTTGAGGATGTCGCACCGGGCGAGGTTGATACTACAGGAAAGACTGTCGATAAGACTGTCGATAAGACTGTCGATAAGACTGTCGATAAGACTGTCGATAAGATTGAGCTGACCGATAAGGAAAAAGATTTGTGTGATCTGGTCCGTCAGCATCCCCTTATTACCCAAAAAGAGATGGCAGATCAACTTGGTCTGACCGAACGTGGTATTCGTTACCTGACCGACAAGCTTCAGAAGCAAGGTGTTCTTCAAAAAATTGGTGGCAAAAAGTCTGGAAAATGGGTGGTTATTGATTCGACAGAAGCAGGGAGGGCTGGGGTATGAGTGCTGAGTGGATGCCTTTTACTGAATTGCTTTCAAAAATTATTGATAACAGAGGAAGAACGTGTCCAGTAGGTACAGTCGGACTTCCGTTAATTGCCACTAATTGCATTGATCGTAGCAATTTATATCCGGCGTATGATACGACGCGCTTTGTTTCGGATGAAACCTATAAAACATGGTTTCGTGGTCATCCATTGCCTGGAGATATTTTATTTGTATGTAAAGGAAGCCCTGGCAGAACTAACTGGGTTCCGGATCCAGTAGATTTTTGTATTGCGCAAGACATGGTTGCCGTTCGTGCTGATTCATCTAAAATTTATCCAAAATATCTTTTTGCAGCTCTCCGTTCATCTGTTGTGCAATCGCAGATAGACAATATGCATGTAGGGACAATGATTCCTCATTTCAAGAAAGGGGATTTTGATAAACTTAGAATTCCGATACTATCTTGTTATGCCCAGGAGTTTATAGGGGATTTATACTTTAAAACCTCGGAACGCATAGCTCTGCTCCGCGAAACCAACGCCACACTTGAAGCCATTGCCCAGGCACTCTTCAAATCATGGTTTGTTGACTTCGACCCCGTGCGAGCCAAACAGGAAGGCCGCGAACCCGAAGGTATGGATGCTGGCACCGCAGCACTCTTCCCCGACAGCTTCGAAGAGTCGGAACTGGGGTTGGTGCCGAGGGGGTGGAAAGCAAAACCACTGAGTGATGTTCTCAAGTCTAAAATCAAACAAGTGGGTGGTGTAGTTGTGCCGGAATACTCATCAACCAATTTTGGTCTTCAACTGCGATCAGAAATATTTAAAAAAAAACTTTCTGGTTCGATAAGTAAGAATAAACTGATTCATCAAGGGGATTTAGTTTTTGGTTTGAGTCGTCAAATTCTGAACTTTGGTTTGATGCAAGATTTAGTTGGGTGCGTCAGTCCGGCCTACAAGGTTTTTACCGTTGATAAAAACATGATTTCCATCTATCTTCTGGAGCGTATCATGCGCTTTCATGCAGGCTATTTCTTTAATGCGATTTCTGCAAGTTCAAGAGAGGGCCAATCCATTTCTTCAGAAAATCTTGGGCATCTCAAGTTTGTTCAGTTTCCAATAGAAGTTCAAAATGCTTTTCATGCTATCATCGAGCCACTGCGAAATCGAAAAGAGGTTATTGAGAGTCAAACCCAAACCCTCGCATCAATTCGTGATACTCTGCTCCCGCGTCTGATCTCCGGTCAGCTTCGCCTGCCGGAAGCAGAGGCTATAATCGGGGAGGCGATAGCATGATACCTTTTCGGCATTGCCCGTATGGTCCAATTGGTCAGCAGCCTGCTGACCAATTACCCTTGTTTCTCCCACGATTTATCTTCGTTCAGTTGCGCCTGCCGGAAGTAGAAGAAATCATTGAGGAGGTCATGGTATGATATTTCTCAGGATCAATACTCTGCCTGCCTGCACGACCAATTCAACACAAAATGATGTGCCATGACCGAAGATCAACTCGAGCGTGAGGCCCTTGGCTGGCTGCGGGAGGTTGGCTATGCTCACCGTTTCGGCCCCGATATTGCACCGGACGGCCCGGCACCGGAGCGGAGCAACTACACGCAGGTGCTGCTGGCCGGGCGATTGCGTGAAGCCATAACCCGCCTGAACCCGTTGGTGCCTTTGGCTGCTCGTGAGGATGCCTTGCATCAGATACTCAATCTTGATACTCCGGTTCTGCTTGCGGCCAACCGTACATTTCATCATCTGCTGATCAACGGGGTGCCGGTCGAATATCAGAAAAATGGTGAAACCCGGGGCGACTTTGTCCGGTTGATCGACTTTGAAGAGGTGAGCCATAACGACTGGCTTGCGGTCAATCAGTTCTCCGTAAAAGGGCCAAAGTTCACGCGCCGACCGGATATTGTGCTCTTCCTGAATGGCCTGCCGCTGGTCGTGGTGGAGCTGAAGAATCCGGCGGACAAAAACGCCGATCTCTGGAAAGCTTATGACCAGCTTGATACCTACAAGGAGCAGATAGCGGATCTCTTCCAGTACAACGAACTTCTTGTTATCTCCGATGGCAGTGAAGCTCGCATGGGTTCACTCTCCGCCAATGCCGAGCGTTTCATGGCATGGCGTACCATTGACGGTCTCTCGCTTGATCCGCTTGGCACCTTCAATGAGCTTGAAACCCTTGTGAGGGGCGTGCTGAACCCAGCCTGCCTGCTTGACTTTCTTCGCTTCTTTATTCTTTTTGAACATGACGGTACTCTGATCAAAAAAATTGCAGGCTATCATCAGTACTATGCCGTGCGTTCGGCCATTGACCGGGTCATTACCGCTTCACGGCAGCAAGGCGACCGAAAAGGTGGTGTGGTTTGGCATACCCAGGGGTAAGGCAAGAGCATTACCATGGTTTGCTTTGCTGCACGGGTCATGCGCGAATCCGACATGGAGAACCCTACTATCGTTGTTATTACCGACCGCAACGATCTTGACGGCCAACTCTTCGGTGTCTTTTCGCTCTCTCAGGATTTGCTTCGTGAAGAACCAATCCAGGCCGAATCACGACACGACCTCCGCTCAAAACTGCAAAACCGGCCATCAGGCGGGATAGTCTTTGCCACCATCCAGAAGTTCATGCCTGACGCAAGCGAGAGCAGCTTTCCCGTGCTCTCCGACCGGCACAATATTGTCGTTATTGCCGATGAAGCCCACCGTACCCAATATGGCTTTGAGGCAAAGTTCAAAGGCGACCTGAAGGGTTATCAGGTTGGCTACGCCCAGCATCTGCGCGATGCCCTGCCCAATGCAACCTTTGTCGCTTTCACCGGCACACCCGTATCAACCGAAGACCGCGACACGCGGGCCGTCTTTGGCGACTATATCCACATCTACGACATGCAACAGTCCCGTACTGACGGGGCGACCGTGCCGATCTATTTTGAATCCCGCCTTGCAAAGCTCGGGCTGAACAAAGAGGCGCTTCCGGAGATTGACGAGGAGGTGGATGAACTGGCCGAAGAGGAGGAGTACGACGAGCAGAAGCGGTTGAAAAGCAAATGGGCCGCCCTTGAAAAAGTGGTTGGCGCTGAACCCCGTATCAAGCTGGTCGCCGCCGATCTGGTGGCTCACTTTGAGGAGCGCAGCAAAGCGCAACCCGGAAAAGCGATGATTGTCGCCATGAGCCGCGAAATCTGCGTTCATCTTTACAACGCCATTATTGAGCTTCGCCCTGAGTGGCACAGTGACGATCCCGAAAAAGGGGTGATCAAAGTGGTCATCACCGGCTCAGCCAGCGACAAGCCACTGCTTCGACCCCATCTCTACTCCCACAACATCAAAAAGCGCCTCGAAAAACGGTTCAAAAACCCGGACGATCCGATGCGCCTTGTCATTGTGCGCGACATGTGGCTTACCGGTTTTGATGCTCCCTGCGTCCACACCATGTACATTGATAAACCGATGAAGGGCCACAACCTCATGCAGGCCATTGCCCGCGTTAACCGTGTTTTCCTTGACAAACAGGGTGGTCTCGTGGTCGATTACATCGGCATTGCAACCGACCTGAAAAAAGCCATTGCCGACTACACCGCAAGCAAGGGGCGTGGGCATCCCACCGTTGATACCGCCGAAGCGCTTGCCGTACTGCTCGAAAAACTCGACATCCTGCACGGGATGATGCACAACTTCGATTACCGTGACTTTCTTACCGGCGGTCATCGTCTGCTGGCTAAAGCGGCCAATCATATTCTCGGGCTGGAAGAGGGCAAAAAGCGTTTCTGCGACACGACGTTGGCCCTTTCCAAAGCTTTCACCCTTTGCGGCACGCTTGATGAAGCAAGGGCTGTTCGTGAGGAGATCGCATTCTTTCAGACGGTAAAGGTGCTCTTGACCAAAAAAGAGAGTAGCACCAAAAAACGGAGTGACGAAGAGAAAGAGGTGGCTATCCGCCAGATCATCGGTTCTGCTCTCATATCAGAAAACGTGGTTGATATTTTTGAAGCGGTCGGGCTCGACAAACCTAACATCGGTATTCTTGACGAAGCATTTCTCAATGAAATTCGAACTTTGCCGGAACGCAACCTCGCCGTAGAGCTGCTTGAACGTCTGCTTGCAGGAGAGGTTAAAACACGCTTTGCCAGCAATATTGTTCAGCAGAAAAAATTCTCTGAACTCCTCACCAATGTTGTTCAGCGTTACCAGAACCGGGCTATCGAAACCGCTCAGGTGATCGAAGAGCTGATTGCGATGGCAAAGAAATTTCAGGAAGCGGTCAACAGGGGAGAGAGTCTTGGGCTCAACCCTGACGAACTCGCCTTTTACGATGCCCTTGCCAATAACGAAGAGGCCGTGCGGGAGATGGGTGATGAAATCCTCAAAAAAATTGCCCATGAACTGGCAGAAAACCTCCGCAAAAGTATTACCGTAGATTGGTCAACAAGGGAGAGCGTTCGAGCCCGGCTTCGCCTGCTGGTTAAACGAATCTTGCGCAAATACAAGTACCCGCCCACAAAACAGGAGGCGGCCATAACGTTGGTGCTCGAACAGGCCGAAACGCTCAGCGCCGAATGGGAAGGGTAATTTTTCAGGAGCAAAAAAATATTTACAGATGAATCTATAACAACTGTTTATACTATGATTTATTGAGTCTCATGAGCCTGAGTTTAAAGGTTACGTTGACTATTAGCTTGACAATGTCCATAGTTGGAGCTTTGGCGTTCTCCTCATTGGTGACAATGCTGGCAACTCAAAACTTTGCGACAATGATAAAACTCAAAAGTGTAGCAGTTGGGGTTGCCCTCGTGGGGAGAACGGTAAATTTTATTATCAACTCTTACACCATTGGATACAGGATTTCAATGAATATAATATCTATTGTGATGTGAAGAAAAATCGTGATCCCTTGCGATTGCATACATTGAAAAATTATCTTGACGCATCCAACATATCTTCGACCATAAAAAACATCCAATCCCTTCCTTCAAGAGAGCTTGTACTTATACAGTTCTGCGATTTTCTTCTTGGTGCAGCAAGCAGTCGAATGAATAACATGCTGAGAGTCGGTTCAGCAAAAGAAGCCGTTGTTCAGTACCTGGAAAAATCTCTTGGAGTCGAAAAATTGATCAAGACGGTAAGAGATGAACAGAAATTCAATGTCTTTAAAATTCGTCTAAAAGGGGGGTGGTAATGACTCTGCCGTCACCTCTTTATTACGAAACCAAAGATCAGTACTATCATCATTTTGTCAGGGAATATTGCGGAAAATCAATTTTAACTTCCGATGGTATAAGAGTTTACTTGAGCTTTAATAAATTCTCACATGCTTTTTACGAAAGCAGTAACAGGAATGGAGTTAAAGATGTGTTTTCTCATGTTCGGGCGCAGCGCATGGATTGGATAAAAGCTACGCTAACGAGCAGTCAGGCAAAAAAGTACCAGGGCTGGGACAAGAAAAAGGAACGCATGATCCAACCTCAAGGGTAAGCTTCGAATACGAACAGTTTGTTGTCGTGATTCAGATAAAATTGAAAACTAATGGAGACCTGAAAGCCGATTTTGTGACCTGTTATCAGGCTGATAACAGTATCTCAAAAATAAGATGTTCGCCTCTCTGGAGCTTAAACACTTGCAGGGCAGTACTTGAAGGAAAAAAGAAAGGCCGCTGATTTGCTACGCTGGTTCAGCAGGCCGAGACCTCGATAGATTCAAAGCCGATAGGCCATGAACTCACCTCAATTATAAGGGATTTTTTTACGATGTCAAGGGGAAAATGAGCTGCTTTATAGACCAGGCGAATGGGAACGGTGGATAATTGGAGCATCCTTCAGTAAGAATAAAAAATATGGGTGAACGCGGCGAGATCAGATATTACGATTATAGTAGCGACAAGGTTGCGTTGGTGCAGGATCTCTACGACTTTGATAAATGGAAAAGTGGAGGGAACTACTATAACCGGCAAAAAAAGTTATCGAGCGATAACTGCCTGAAAAACAACAAATAAAAAAAGCCCATCATTGCACTGAGAAGGATACCCTTCAACGGCGTGAAGCCGACCTTCATGCAACACAGGCTAAAGCAAATATACAAGAAAAATCAAATAAAAACAATAATCAGGAGCAAGCCACCTCTCCCATCCTTCAATTCTTCTTGACATAACGGCCCTTCTTATGACTGCAATAACGTAACCAGAACCAATACCGCCACAAAAAAAAAGTGACATACAGGCACTTCGCTCCGTTTGCGCAACCTGACGGGCACCCTTGGGTATAAGAGCGAGCCGCTTACTTCTTCACCTCAATAATATCCCCCCACCGAGTCGTGCAACACGGCGAAAGCCGCATTGCCATCAATAGGTAAAAAAAGAAAAAAACAGCCAGAGCACAAAGAAGCATGCACGAAGTTTCAATGTCGAATGATGTGAAGATAAAAACAATGGGGCTCTCGCCCCATTTGTCAGTTCCTTCTCTTTGCCCCTGTAGGCTCAACTGGCACACTGGTTAAACTGGTTTATCGGCAACATTTTTATAACTATTCATAGCACTTCTGCTGATCTCTTCTATACTTTGGTCTTCCCATAAGGTTCTTTGCCATTTTGTATAATCAAATGGTTCACGTTGAATAAGGGCGATAAACCTCTCGGCAGCCACGCATCCCAAAGACTTTGTAAGCGCTTGAAATCCGTTAATTTTAATTTCAGTATCAGTTATCATAAGTACTCCTCTTTGATAAAAGCAATTGGATCAATGATCATAATTCCCTCTATCTGATTGTTTTTATTCAAAATTTTGTCGTCAGTTGTCAGGAAATAGCTGCATTCAGCAAATATAGCGCACGAAATATGTAGCGCGTCTTTGTTTCGTAGCCCGATTGCACTAAGACTCTTCGCTTTCTTCAAAATGGTATGATTTTCAGTGACCATTATAATCGCATGTTCTCTCCAATCAGCAATTGCATTTCTCCTTTCCTCAAAAGGATTAGCCATATTTTCAATCTCAAGAATATATGACCATACCAGCTCAAATTATTTCCCCAACACATCATCTTGAACCCTCAATTTGGCTTCTGCTTCAAGCATTATCCGTATCTTGGATTGATCATCAAAAGGGCGATTAAAACAACAATTATCTAGATAAATTCTCATAACTATTAAGAATTAATCATGTTATCGGTATCGATCAGCACTATGATGAATCGAATCAAGCAGTAGTTCAGCAAGACGCGCACGTTCTTCTGGGCGAAGTGCCTGGGACTTCTGCGATAACTCCATGACAAGATCAATCATAAACTTTCTACTGCTATCAAAATTGTAAGTTCGATGACTTCGTGCGAGTAATAAGTGAATGCTGCCTCAAAGGTTTTATTCATGATTGTATGAAAAAGATGCCGCTGAATTGGGTCATTTTCAGTGCCTGGATAGTTGCTTTATTCTTCATAATCCGGATATTGCTCAGGATTAACTCCCGTTGACTCAACTATAATCGGATATTTTTTATTTTTTTCTTCTACTCTTTTCTTTCGTGACTTCTTAATCTCAAATAACCAACTGTCTCCAAAATCGAAAAGATAGTATAACTTATATCCCGTTATTGGATATATTTCATTCAGTTTAGTTTTCTTTGAAACAGGATAAGCCTTATTCCTGGGCTTCTTGCCAATGTAAAATTCGTATAAATGATCATCATCAAAATCTACGATCTTTTGAATATACTTGTGCAACTGTTGCAGCGAAAAGTCTTCTTTGACCTCTATGGTTTTAGACCAGGGGATGTCATTCTCATCATGCGGAAATGAAATATGTAATGTGTAAACTTCCATTTACCCTTCTTTATATAAACAGCTAACAATAATTAGATTGATCCGCCTAAACCGCAGATTGTTGAATTGCAACCCCTATGAGACGCAGAATATAAACAACACAAAAGCCGTTAATCACTTATAAAATATAAAGTTATAATCATCACCCTGTTATATTTTGTTTCTTGTACGGATCAGCATAATAATAACGCTGTTTTCTGACTTTTTTATAGAGGATTCAAGGAATAAAATACGAAAGAATTTTGAACCGCAAGTACGTTAATCAATGACATTTTTCCTCAAAAGCGGAGTACCGCCTTTGCTCCTGAAGTTCCATCATCACCACGCTGCATTATCAGGGAAGAGGATAAACCTTATATGGCGAACAAATACAGTTGCTTTGAAGGTGTGTCACAAAAAAACAAAGGCCCGAATAAATCGAGCCTTTGAATACTGTCGGTTCGCTACTTAACGCAAACCCCGGGGCCGAGCCCTTATTCCTTATACTGGCAAAGATACTACGCAGAAGATAGTTAACCAAAATAATATTCAACGTTGTTGGTTTCAACCAACTGCCGTCTTGAGGCCATTGTTGGTGGATAGTTGCATATTTTCGGATGATCGACTTTGGGAGCAAAAACTTTCCCCGCGATAAACGCGCTTACAAGACCAACTCTATTGAGCGAGGCAATAATTGTCGCGATTGTTTTGTGCCCATTCATTGCGACTGCTCAGAAAGAGGACTGGAGTCTTACGCCCAAAGCTATCCCTTGACCTCGATAATATCCCCCCACCGCGTCGTACAACACGGCGAAAGCCGCTCCTGATTCGGCTTCCAGCCTGCTGAATTTTCCGAAGCCAGCCACACCGTACCACGTCCATACCGCTCATTAATGCCATCCATCACCAGCATCAACGTTTTACTCTGCTCACTGTCAGCCGCCGCCTCCTCAGCAAAGAGCGAGAGAGTCCTGCCTGTCAACGCGACCGGCGAGAGTTCACTGACAATCACCCCGGCTTTTTTGTAACCATGCCCGGCGCGAAAGAGCAGATCCAGCACCGATTGAGCTGCACGAATCAGCGTCATGGAATCCTGAGTCGGGTAGGGTAACGCAATGGATTTTGTCCCCCAGTACCGCGCCTCAATGTCATCAAACGGGCTGGTGCCGATAAAAAGCGTCAGCATGGAGGCGACCGCCTGCTCTTTGCGGAGCTTTACCGCGCACTTGCCTGCAAAGGTTGCAACCGCCTGATGCAACTCCTCCCATGTCGTTACACTCTTGCCAAACGACCGTGAGGTGCAGATGCTCTGCTTTGCCGGTCTGACAAGCTCCATCGGCAGGCAGGAGGTTCCGTTCAGCTCTGCCTGCACCCTTCCGCCTGTGATGTGCAGATGCTTGCGCACCCAGGGCACAGGTGCCGCCGCCAGATCGGCAGCGGTTTTGATGTTGCGTGCAGAGAGCAGCTTGCTCAACTGCCGCCCGATGCCCCAAACATCTTCAACCTTCGTCATGGCAAGTGCTGAAGCAATCAACTCTGCACGATCAAGCAGGCAGACTCCCTGATACTGCGGATTCTTCTTCGCCAGCCGATTGGCAACCTTGGCCAGCGTCTTGGTTGGCGCTATACCAACACAAACCGGTATGCCGGTATGCTGTCTCACTCTCCGGCGGATAAGGCGTGCGTACTCTGCCAGGTCATACCGCCCAAAGCTGCTCATGTCGAGAAACGCCTCGTCAATGGAATACAGCTCAATATCAGGAGCAAGATTGGCCAAAGTGGTCATCACCCGCGACGACATATCGCCATAGAGCGGATAATTCGACGAAAAAACCGCCACCTTGTTGCACCTCAGGAGATCCCTGCACTTGAACACCGGTGTTCCCATCTGAATGCCAAGCGCCTTGGCCTCCTCCGACCGGGCAATAATGCAGCCATCATTATTCGAGAGCACTACCACCGGGCGAG
>CAJEXQ010000038.1 GCA_903994635.1 uncultured Chlorobiaceae bacterium | reverse complement strand
TACTCGTCACCTTTTTGGCGATAACCTTCTCAATCAGCTTCGCGAAGAGGGGTTTCAGTTAAAAGAGCTTGTTGTTCCGGCACGGGAAGCCTCGAAAAGCTTCAGCGTTGCCTACCGGCTTTACGGCCGCATGATTGAAGCTGATGTTGACCGGAGCTGGAATTTACTTGCGGTCGGCGGCGGAGTTATTGGTGATCTTGGCGGATTCATTGCCGCCAGCTACTTCCGGGGCATACCAGTGATTCAGCTTCCCACCACACTGCTCGCCATGACCGACAGCTCCATTGGCGGAAAGGTGGCCATAAACCACCCGCTTGGCAAAAATCTGATCGGCTTCTTCCACTTGCCGGAACTGGTACTGATTGACCCCGCCTATCTTGCAACCCTTCCCCGGCGGGAGATATATGCGGGAATGGCGGAAGTGGTCAAATATGGCTTTATTGCCGACAGGCAATTTTTCAGCTTTCTCGACCTCCACTTCGCCGACATCATGAGCTTGCAGGAGCCCTTTTTGACCGAAGCGATCAAAAAAAGTGCTTTTACCAAAGCTGATGTTGTCAAAAAAGATTTCCGCGAAACTGGCGGTCTAAGGGCAACCCTCAACTTCGGTCACACCTTTGCGCACGGTCTGGAAAAGCTTGCCAAATACCGTTACCTTCGCCACGGCGAGGCGGTCACTGTTGGCATGGTCTGCGCCCTCTTTTTGTCGCATAATCTTGGCTATCTCAACAGGGAATCACTGGATCAGGGGCTCGCTCTTCTGCAGAAGTTCCGCTTTCCCAAAGGGCTGCTGAAGCGCAGGTTTCTTGATATCGACAGCGAACTGCTTCTTGAAAGCATGTTCTCCGACAAGAAAAAAATCAACAAAAAACTTCGCTTTGTGCTGCTGAAAAGCATAGGAGAGGCATTTCTGCTTGAGGAAGAGGTTGAAAATGTGAACGTTCTGAAAGCCATTGCGGACGGCCAGGCACTCTTCTCTTCAGACCTGAAAATGTGAGTTGAGTTCGAAAAGATAACGGGTGCCCTTCAAAACCGCATGCTCATCAATCACCGGGGCACAATCAAGCATACCTGCAATACGTTGGGCACTGCCGCCCGTAGCAAGAACCCTGATTTCCGATTCACCATACTCCTCGTGCATTCGGCATTTTATTTTGGCCACAATCCCCTCGATGCTGGAGACACAGCCATGAATGATACCGTTTCTTATGCCCTCGACGGTCGAGTATCCGAGAAGCCTTTCGGGAAGTTCAAGAGTAACAAGAGGCAACTGGGCAGTGTGTTCGTGCAACGACTTTGCCATGAGGTCGAGACCCGGCATAATGAGACCGCCGAGATAGTTTCCGCTGGAATCAAGCACGTCAACAGTAATGGCCGTTCCAATATCAAGGGCAATAACCGCCTTTTCAGGGTAGAGACTGTAACTCAATGCGCAGAGCGCTATACGGTCAGCACCAAAGGAGTCTGGAATATCGTAGTGCAAAGTAAAGGGCAGGCGCATTGATGCCGTGACCATAACGACTTGGCCAATCAGATGATGATGAAGAGAGTCGATTATAGTGTGCCCAAGCGAAGGCACGACGCAGCACATTGCAGCATCACAGAGAGCCGGGTACTTCGTGATGATGCGTTCCAGATAATTTCGAATGCAATCGTAACTGGAGAGGCTTAAGGAAGATACCTTCTGCACATCAAGGCATTTGCTGCCCTGAAAAATAGCAAAGGATGTGTTTGTATTACCTGTTTCGATGACAAGAAGCAGCGCCTCAGAATATGGTTGTTCGCCGAAATAAAGCATCGTCAGCGGAGCTTTGCTTCAATACCGGTTCTCTTCGAGAGATCTGAAAGAAAACGCTTGTACTCGTGAAGGTTTGTTGTCACGAAAAGAGAGTCCCTGACAGAGGATTTTGCTGCAACAATAAAGATTCTTGGCGGTGGATTATAGGTAATACTCTCCTGGTAAATAGAAGTAATATGAGAAAGTACAAGCTGTTTTTCGTTGCCTGTGCGATCAATATAGAGCAGTTTGCTGTCGGTAATCTTGATGGAATCACCATCCTGGCCATGACCACCATAAAACTTCGTGTTATAATACATTGGTCCGCCAAGCGACAGAGTCGTAAACAAGACAAGTAACGCAGTTTTCCAGAAACAGCCAAGATCAACGCCATAGGAAAATTTCCCGTACCGATAAAAAACACCCCATACCAGCGCGAGAAAGAGCATACCCGCAAACCATGTAGCAATGTAGTAATAATCAAGCCAAAAGGCCGGGTAGCTCATGGGATAGTAAAAAACCTCTGGCATATCGGTGTAGGGGTTACTTTTTTTAAAACAGAAAATCCACGCAAGATAAAAAAAGCCGGTAGAATTTCTTGATTTACGGCCAGCTTATTTTTTCTGTGAGGGAGGTAGCCTGGAAGCTCAGCGGAGTTCACCAGAGTCAGATCCCCGCCCTATGGCATCAAGGGTAAAGCATGTAGGGCACGGTATGCCGGGTATTGCCAACGAAAACCATGGAGGCTTCAGCGCCGAGGGTTTCAACACCCCTTGAGAAAGACTTGTTAGCCATGTAGTTTTTCATGATGTCCACCAGTGACTTATCCACCCGTTTTTGTTTACCAGCAAATTCAATCAACCTGACGAGCTGAGTCAGTTTGCTGCGCTTTCCAAACATCTCAGGATTAAATCCGATGCTCTGGATCAGCAGGTCAATCCATTCGTCAGTCGTGAACTGCTTGCGGGCTTCAACATAACCCTCAAAATCGAAGTGGGATAACTGGATTGGTTTCAGTGTCGAAAGGATCCATGGCACATCATTCTTCTTTTCCTTGAACTCGTACTCAATATCTGCAATGCACCATACTCCGCCAACCAGTAATTTTGGATGGCTCTTGATTGTACCGGAATCAACCAGAACCTTCTTGATTCCAAGATTTGAAAACTCAGCCTCGTAGGCATCGCTCTTGTCATTCAGTGCAACACTGATCTTGTCGATAACCTTGTATCTTCCCTTTTCCTTGATATTGGATCGAACCAGCCCGGCTTCATTACGATGCACGTAGTGTTTACGCAGAATCTCTTTGACAGTCTCAATGCCGGTCTGAATCGAAGCCTCGTCACTTGTAGCGCAGTATTGGCCCAACAGATACTCAAGAACATACGTTGGAACAATGGCGTTGCCTTTGACGGTCTTGACAAGATCCTTGCGGACAACAAGCCCGGCAAAATGAGTGTTTATCTTCTGGTCAAGAGTATTCATAGTGTTTAAAAATCAAAATCGCTGGTAAAAGAGCGCCGCATAAGATAGCGGATGGACTTGTATTCGCTGTAGTGGGAGGTTCCTGGATATTTCTCATCCAGCCTCAAAATAACCTCCTGACCGTTCACCTCATCAGCTTTGCTGGTCAACAGAAAACGCACCTGCCGCTCCCGAACCCGGGAATTATCCGAGGTAACATCAAAAACAAGGGTGTGGGAGTCGGAAATAAGATCTCCAGCAAGAGTATAAATCCCTGCAATAAAAGTCCTGCCCTGAACTTTTTCGGTAACCGGCTGCGACTGATAAAACACAACGGCAAGCTGACCGGATGTGATAATCGAGCTGGTGCCACGAATAATATCCACGTCAACAACCGAAATGTCGCTCTGCCGCTTTTTATTGATCCTGATGAGGGGAATCACCACCTCCTGTAACGAAGCGCCACCATGCACATAGCGGCTGCCAGAACCCCTGAGACGCAGACGATTGATTGATTTCGGAATCTGCACCTCCATCTCCCCCATCAGTCCAAGCTGGGGGGCATTGAACTTCCTGAGACCCGGCGCCTCTTTCAAGCCTTTTCCAAGCACAAATCGCCGATCCCGGAAAAGAATCAGCTCACCCTCAGCCTCCTCTGCTGAAAAATCGCTTTCGTCAAGAGCACGGTTCTGGTAGATAAATCCATGATCAGAAGTGACCAGCAAGTTATTGGCATTGGCTCCGGTGAGTTTCTTGATCAGCTTGACAAGATCCTGCAAACTCTCTTCAACAGCCTCGAATACCCTCTCTTCCGATTCGCGCTTGTCGCCAGTAAGGTCAATGCGATTATGGTAGAGATACACCACATCGTGATCGCGTAGCAATGCCCGGCACTCATCACCCTTGAGCGCCATCACCTCATCCGCCTTGACTGCTATACCACGCCATGAAGCTGACTGGCTGAGAATTTTCGAGCGATTGGCCGTGCCCTGTGAGCTGAGGCCATCCACCAGCACTGTCCCGGTCTCATTATCCACCATGGTCAACTCTTTGTTGGGCAAAAGGGCCGCCATACAGAGCTGTGTATAGCTCGGCAGCATTGCGAGCACCGGTTCCAACTGTGCATCATAACGGTCTTCCTGCCGAATAAGCGTGAGTAATTCATCACCGATTTCGTAGCGTAACGCATCGGAAATAATGACACAGACTTTATTTTTCTTCGCGAGAAACGGCTGTACAAACCGCTCGAAAACACTCTTCTGTAAGGGAACAGGAGAAGCCTCCCATGCATCGGTTTTGTCAACGAACGACTGCCACCGGTCGTTCAGCTTCAGGAGATAGTTGTTGGAGTAATGATTTTCTACTTTTTGGCTCAATTCAGCCATCAACGAGGCCTGACCGGAGACGCTGATATGGTAAATAAATTTGCGGTAGAACTGATCGAGCCGAAACCAGAATCGGCTGTACTGCTGCACGCCGTCAGCCATGGAGATCATATCCAGTTTGGCTTCTTCGATGGCATGCATAAACAGTGCGGCGTACCCCACCGCCTCGTAGAGGTGCTGAAACTCTTCGAACCAGTGGCCTTGACGGCGCAGGCGGACCCACTGAGTCACCTCATGGCTGAACACTGTCTGTTGTACAAGAGCGCGAACCAGATCACTGATAATTTTCCGGTCAATCAAGCGGAAATAATCGAGTTCAATCAGTTGCCGAAAATCGAGCCCCTCCAGTTTCTGCTCAAGACGCAGAATCCCGGCACACTCTTCCGAAAGCGCTTCAAAGCATCGCTCAAATTGACGGCTGTCTTTCCAGCGCTTTAAAAACACCAGCGCATCACCGGATAACGAGCCTTTGCCATCGATACCAACGACAAAACAGAACTTGAACAGCTCAATCACAAAATCCTTCATACCGGGTTCAGATGCTTCATAGCCGTAGCTCCGTTTCATCAGCTCCCAGAAATAGCCATCCAACCGGCAGCGTTCAATCAAACGATACTTCTCGCCATCCTGCAATTCCAGCCCCAACTGTTTATCATTCGAAGCGCTCCCAGCCAACTCGTCGAGCAGATGTTCCACCACCATATCCAGTTGAGGGGCGGAACCGGCACAAACCGCAAGCATTTTTAACCGGATCATTCCGGGCGTGTCGTCCGCCTTGAGCAATTTCTTAAGGCTCTCAATCCTCCTCGCCGACTTGTAGAATTCAGAATGATCCTTCACCACATCCTGAAAATCACTGCCAAGCTCCAGTTCAGATAACCAGATACTCGACTGATCTGCACGGAATTCACCTTGAGCAAGCTCTACATCGAGAAGCCAGTTATCGAGCATTTCAGGCTGCGCCCCTTCACGATAAAGCAGGAATTTCTGTTCCGGCTTTTCTCGTAGAATGTGATACTTCACGCCAAACTCGTTGTTGGCAAGCTCAACCTTTTCAACATCCTCAAGCTGCAATGAGTCAAATTCCTCACGCAGCTCACGCTTCGTATCATTCCAGAAAACAATACGATGGCGATCAAAAAGCCGGTTCAGAGCCTGGGCAATGCGATCATTCATTCCAAAAAGCGTTCATAACAGAAATTGAAGACAAAAATTCTTTGAGTATTCACAAAAACATACTTTGCGGCACAAGTCTGTTTTTGTGTATTACAGAAACGACACAAATGGGCTTGTTTATTGTGAAATCGACATTACGATAAACAATTCCTGTGTTTGGCCTTAAAAATCAGACGAATCAATCTTCCATATCCCCGAAGCAACCGTCGCTAACTGCTTTTGCCGAGATTCGATTTTCTGTTCATCCCAACAGTCATAGTGCTCAGCAACCGCATTGGTTATCTGAAAGACGCTCTGCTGATAAACCAGTCGCTTGGATGCGTAGTCCCCATTACCCAAAGCCCTGTTACGATTGGCCTCAAGAGGCGTCATATTGCCAAGACGATACATCAGACGATCCTGTTTGGATTCGTCAATGTATGACCAATTTTCAGAGGGATGTTCTGGCAGGATATGTTCCAGATTGTAGGTGGCACTTTCAAAATCGAAATCCTGACCAGATTGCTGACGTTCAATTTCAAAAAGGATGTAGCGCACCACTTTTTTGTTACGACTGTTCGTCGTGCAAAGCTCCTTCTCACTGAATGCGGCTTTAAACTGCATGTCGTCGGGATAGACCTCCCGCAATGCGCCAATAACATCCCTAACGCGTAAATAGCTGCCCGCCGACACCTTCAGGGCGATATCATTATACAATCGCTCCTGCTCATGCGACTGAAAATTACAAATAACATTATAACGGAATGATATGACCGCCACGGCTTTCATCATGCGAGTAAAGGCCGCTCGATCGTGCTCATAAAACCTTGCATGGCAAGCCATCAACATGGCGAGTGGTTGGCGCACATTGAACATCAACAACTCTGTAAGGCAACGTTTTTCTTCACTGTTCCACGCAGGATCTTGAGGATCACGGAGTGCTGCATACACAGCGGCAGATTGATCGAGATCCCGAAGTAGCTCAAAAGCCGCATCACGCACCGTAATTCGTTTCCGAATGGTCTTGAAAAGGTCGGCTTTTCTGACCAGCTTGTTTCGGCTGTTCCAAAATATCCTGAGAAACTCAGGAAAGCTTTCACTCCCCAATAAACCGGTAATTCGCTCCCAGCGATCCTCCAAAGCCTTCAATTCCGTTTCATGCGTGTCATGAGTACTGATAATCGAAAAAAGATAATTTTTCAGCAGGTCAGTTGCTGAAAGACGAACACCCCTCGCATTAAGCGTTTCAAATACTTTAAAGGCATTCAATTCATCCGTCACCGTGATAACCGTGAAAAACAATTTATCCACCAGCCCATCAAGAAAAACGGTCAAATCCTTTCCACTGGTGGCACTCATCCCAAATCGGTTTTTCAAGCGCTCCCTGAACCAGTTGAAAGCTTTTCGAAGTTGGTGCTCTGAAGCGTTCAGTCCCCTTTGTGGCAGTGTTTCCAGCGTCACGAGATAGGTCTGATAAAAACGGTTATTATGGCGATTCAACTCCAGTTTGGAGCGCGACACCAGACTCACCGGGTCAAGATAGCCGATGTAACCACTCTGAAGCTGTTCTTTACGCCTGAGGTTGTTCTCAGCATCAAAACCTGCCGTAGCCAAATCCTGAAGATGCCGCAAGCCAGCAAGAATCATGACACTGATTGTCGTAAGCCGCTGCTGACCATCAATAATATCAAACCGCTTGCTGTCGGAAGACTGCAAGACCAGATAGCCCATGTAGTGAGCCAACTCGCCGTCCGCTTCGAACAAGCCAAGAATATCTTGCCAAAAATCATCCCACTCATCATCCGTCCATGAATAGTCACGCTGGAAAGGGGGAACGCAGTAGCTCAAGCCATTCCCCAGCAATTGCCTGAGTGTTGAATTGGTCGTATTAAAGTTCATCGTTGCCCTCCTTGCGCCTGATGAAAATTTCAGCTTTAAGCAGTTCAGGGTCTTCACCAATTTCAGTCTTCATTTCAGCAATGGAACGCCGCGCCTCATCAAAATGAGCCAGCGGCAGCAACTTTGCTCCACGGAAACCGGTCATTGTCAGTTTATGAACATGCATTCCCATTACCGTTTGGTTATTTTAGGCCCAACATACACGACATATAGTGGCTCATTTGGATAGATTGGCCAAGAGAAGTGAATTCGAAGTTGAGGCGTTTTAACTTTACTATGCCATGGACAAAATAATGTTTGGCCTTGTACGTCAGGATGTTTAAATGTCAGTTCAGATTTAAAATCATTTTTTTCATCTGAAGACGAATCTGTAAACCATGCTTTTTTCCCTGTAAAAAAATCCCGATATAAACGGTCTCCGTCTTCTGTACGCTCTCCGTCTTCGTCAAAACAATTCAGATATTTTGCAAGAACTTCAAGCCTGTCAATCAGTTGATTAGCTGCCCCAGGAACAAATGGATGCCCCCGAAAAGGCACAAAAGCATCAACAGAGAAGCTGATATGAGGGAAACGGATGCGACACACTACCGCCAACTGTTCCCATGAATGAATTGGTTCAGGAGCCAGACGCAATGCAGCTTCGAGGCTTGCGGTATTGATATAGTTGACAATACTTGTCTCTCTGTTATCACCATCGACCCTATGCCAGCAAACAAGAAGAGGCGAGCGCTCCCAGGCGGATGGCATTACGCTAAAAAGGTGACAATCACCTCCATGAAACCGCCGAAATGCCGCCTCACCAATCGCTGTATCGGTAACAATTTGTTCAGCACACTCCATGAAATCGTCAGAATTATGCAATCGAGCATCTTCCCAGTATGGCCCATTCTTGGTCAACCAGAGTATTACTGCTTTTTTCTTATCCGAGCTCAGGAGTTGAACAGCCTGTGGCATAGTCAAGTCCCTGGTGACCTGGGCATAGGCCATATTGCGATGACAATAGAGCTCTCGCCCAAACCGCTTACTCCTGTAACGAGAAACCATTAACCGATCAATCGCATCAAAAAATGAGGCAATATCGGGAAACTGGCCATGAAGGGAGAGATCGTTTACCAGTACTTCCATCTCAATCCCCCCAGCCGGCAAAATGATTCATATCCTTGTCAAACTGGTCAAAAAAGCCCTCTGGCCAAACATCAATATTACCAAGGGGATCGATTTGTGGAGTAATAACCTGCGTCAGCTCAACACTCCGTGGTTTAAAAAAGTGTAACGTCACCTGTTCTGGAATAAGACGATGCAGTCTGACGGCCCGGCGGATACCATTGAGGATATGATCACTATGCGTTTCAATCACCACCTGTACCCCGGCACGGGCCACATCTGCCAAAAATTGACCCATGAGCGCCTGTCCTGCCGGATGAAGATGCACCTCTGGATTTTCGATGAGCAACATATCCCCCTTTGCCGCCGATAGCGCAGCAATAACGATCGGCAAAACCTGAGTCAAGCCAAACCCAACATGAACCGGACGATGAAAGTCAGTATCATCTGAAGTTCGAAGACCAAGGGTAACTGCATTAACCCGAGGCACTTTCTCAACAACTAAACCACACCCAGGGAAAAAAGCCTGCATTCTGGCTTCAACCTGTTTTAACCGCGTTGGCGGCACACCCTCTATTTCCAGCTCAGCAAGAACCAGCTCATCGCGGCCTGTATGTAAAAGCGAAATGGCATGCTCACCAGCAGGCCCAACAACGGAGGCATTCTGCCGATCTTCCAAAGGATAGAACTCCCTCGGGCCAATTCGTTCCGCAGTTATATAAGTGAGCGTTCGCAATTTTTGTACAAAAACATTTTCACTTTGATCTTGATCATAGGGTAGAAGATATTGCAACTGCCTGGGCGATTGTGTAACCACCTCATCTATCTCTACCGAATCAATCGCCAATGACATTTCAGATCGTTCACCCGAAAAAGCCCATCGGTAGTTATGTGCATCAGCGGCAAGGGCTATCTCGAAGGTACGTCGCCCATGAATCTTGTCAACCACGTCAAGAACCGTGCCCAATTTCAGTGTATCACCATTCAGCATCAACCGGGTTGACCACTCATGCTCGCGCATCGTCTGGTGCAACAGTACCAATGCCTGAAGAATCGATGATTTACCCGACGCATTTGAGCCCGACAAAAGGGTCAACTCGGTCATAGGTAATTTGAGCAGCTCAAAACATTTAAAATAACGAAGCTCAATTTGAGAGATCACCAAACACCTCCTTGAATATCACATTCGTTTGGGAGAATCGTTCCTTAACGCGATTGACCTGATTTGTCCCAAGAGTTATTGATTCAATAAATTCCGGCTTTTCAAGCAAACGGGAAAACGCTGTCCGTAAAGAGTCGCTGCGGGCCTCAACAAGATGGTCAGGGTAACATGAAAGCCATGTTGACATAACGTCCCAAAGTGAGGCGTTGATAACACTGCGAGACTCTTTTCCAGGAACGTGCTTTCTGAAAGCGTGTTTTCCAAAAAGTGTCAGATTGTTCTTAAGAGCTGTCCGTAATTCAGATGAAAGCTTTTCAAACTGAACGGGTTCAAATCCATTCATAAGTACCAGAGCTTTAGCCAAAAAATCATCCATATCACCCTTATAGGACTCGCTCCCCAAAAGCTGAAAAGCACAGAAGCGATTAACAAACTCTCGATCCCTCATCGAATCAGAATCAAGGCTGTTCCCTGTTGCCTGTTTGAACAACTCTGAATGGGCCTCCTCTTTCAGAAAACGGGTAGCAGGGCCCATGGAGAGACAATTACGCATCTGTTGCCGTGTCAGCGGTTCTCCACTGTTCACCCGTTCAAAAATATCAAGGAGCGCCTGTGCTGGCACTTTTGCATCTATCACGTACAAAACAAGATTACAATCTTCAACCCTGTTCTGGAGTTTTGGCGATAAATCCTGAAACTTTTTGTCAAACAGCTCCTTGTGATGAGGCAATTTGAGTTTCAATTCATTATTGACAAAGCGCTGAAAAGTTGAAAGCCGCTGCAATCCATCGACAACAACCATCTGCCCTTTTGGATTTTCTGCCAGATAAAACACTGGCAGTGGAATACGCATCAGAACCGATTCTATCAACTTGCTTTGCTTTTCCTCCTGCCAGATAAAATCTCGCTGAAAATCAGGATCCATCACAAAGCTACCCTTTTCAATTCTGCGCAGAACATCGTGAACCGTACGATTTTCATGACGGATCAGCACCGTGTCAATGGGATAATCTCCCAAAAACGCATCATCGTCTTTACCGAGACCTTCTATCTCCTCTCCCTGAGTAATTTTCTTCATTTGGTCTTCCATTGGATGTTTACTCCTCCTTTGCATCAAGGCCGGGGATCTTTTTGAGAGCCTGGCCGAATTTCTGGTAGTTCACCTTTACGCCGTCGTCGAAATCGATGACAATTTGCTCAGTGGCAAGGGGGTAGAGCACGTCGCGCTCATAGCTCTCAAGCTCTTCAATCATTTTCCTGAGGCTTTCAATCTCTTTCAGCGCTTTGGTCTTTTCACCGGGTAATGCGCTGGCGCTGATGCTGACCGCTTCGAGGTGGTTTTTGCGGGAGAGCAACTTGATGCGAAACTCGCGCAGATAGCCGTTGAGCACCACGCTCACCGTATCGGGGCGGTAGCGGTGCATGTAAACGAGCGCGTTAAAACTGCCTTTCGGGCTGCTGAAAAGCCAGTAAATCGGACGCTTTTTGTATCGACGCAGGTGATCGTTATAAAAATCTTTCAGGAAATATTTGCGGATATCCTTGCCAAGCGCAACCTCGATAAACTTCAGGTTCTCCTCGTAATGCGCCTCGCCAAAGGTGACACGCAAGAACTTGCGGAACCGTTCGGTTATGTCGTCGGTGAACCAGTCACCATCAAGTATAGGGATGACATTGTCTGCATCGGGCGGGAAGCTGTCAGACGTCAGTTGACAGCCGTCAGTAACAAACTCTTCTTCTTCCTGATTACTGATTACTGACAACTGATTACTAACAAATCGATAATAGTCCTCAAGCCCTTCCCCTTGATTTGCAAGTATCAAACCTGGGGCATCCAGACTATACCGGCCAAACATGCAGCCAACAGCATAGGAGATGAACTCCTTCATGGTATCAGCCAGCAGCAGCGCTTCAAGCTCTTCAGCGTTTTTGCTGTTGCTGTAACGATAGTGCGGGTTGCAGGTCAGGGTGATTTCGTTGAGCGGGACTTCGGGCGTGAGTTCATCCTGCAAACCGTAGGCCTCGATGAAAATACGATTGTTCTCCTCTTCGAGGCGCTGCATTTCCAGTGTCATTTCTTGCCAGTGAGCGCGGAGATTATTGTAGGTTGATTTTAGAGTTGATTGGCAATAATCGGGATTGAGCAGCGGGAGGCTGGTGAAGTCCCATGATGTTTCATAGGCATCCCAGTCGGACTTTGCTGTCGAAATAAGATAAGTTATTGTCTTAACAACACTATCTGTTGGCACTGTATTAATTTTGAGAAATGGGATTTTAGCCAGTTCTCCACTGGTAAAACTTAGTGTTGGACACAACACTTCAAGAAACATGTTTGATAGTGATGAACAAAAAATACCCAGTGCAAGCATTGTTAGCACACTGTCAGATGAAAACCCACATCGCCCTGTATCATCAAATAAAAAACCAGACGGACGCCAGCGAGCAGCAAACCGCCCTGAACTTATTTTGGACCATGTAATACCATGTTTGAAGTAAAACGAATCGTTACGAACAGCAGATTTTTGCCTCCCTTTATCAATGCCAAAAACGCGAATCTCATCTCCGTTCTTATACCAGTTTACGATAACATCATGATTTCCATACCACTTTCTGTATTCGCCACCACTGTGACATGGATACCACATTATGCCGTTTAATACTGTCTCATTGTTATCTGATGTTGAAAAGCTGATGTTGCTCGCAGCAACCTCTGGCCATGTTCTTTGAAAAATTGTGTTATCTCCGGTGGACATTCCAGCCTTCAAAGCAATCAGATCACCTATGGCTGGATTATCCATAAAGCAACCAAGAAACTTCTCGGACACCCAATAAGCAATCGGACTGCCTGGAATCTTCTTAAAATCGGCGGCGGAAGCACGGAAAAACCAACCACAATTTGGATACTTGATGGCTTCGAGTGTTTTTGGGGCTTGATGTTCCGAACCTCTAAAGTCTGAAAGACGTATATATCCACCTTTAAAGTCAACGTGATGAGCGTTCTCAACCGTGAAGGTACAAATCGGTACTGTGGCCCCATCGAAACCTGAATACTCAAGCTGTACGAGCGAAGTGATTGTCTTTTGATTAATCAGAAAGCTGCGCAGCTTTTCGTAGGAAGAAATAAACATCCAAACAAAAGGCGACATAAAGCCAAGTTGCCCTTTTGGAAGTGCGAGTTCTGTATTGCGGACAATAAACGCCGAAAAAAGATCAGATTTCACATCTGCGTAATTATCCTTGAGCCATGCGGCAAGCCTTGGATTCATCCCCTTCCCGCCCATATACGGCGGATTGGCAATCACAGCATGATATTTCGGACTCAGGTAATCAGCCTGCTGCAGAGCTTGCAAAACCTTCTTATGGATTGAGCTGAGAAAAAGTTCACCAGAAACATTCTTTGCCTCCAATATCTTCTGCATAGCCTCCACATCGGTCACTTCTGGACGAATCAGTGAACCAAAATTGTCGGCCTCTTCAAATTGCTGAAGTGTGGCCTGCAGCGGAGCGGTGAAGAGATCGCGCCCGATGAAGTCCATGTAGTTTTCGAGTTCAATCTCATCAAACCGAATATTACGCAGCACACAGATATTTGGCTGTATCGGCTTGCGAAAAAATCTGCGCTGCCGGGCACGCGCCTTCATAGTCAGGGCAAATGCCGCCAGTTCCCCGGCCCGTTCGTCAATCTCAATCCCATAAAGGTTATGCGTCAAAATCTTTTCCGGGATTTCCGAGGGTTCATATCCCTCCTCCTCATAAATGGCATAAAGGAGGTCAAATGCGTATGTCAGCATATGACCTGAGCCACAAGCCGGATCACAGATTCGAATATCTTCTGGTCTCAAGTAATCAGCCTTCTCTTCCTGATGACTGACCACTGATAACTGATCACTTCTCTCCGGCCGAATATAGTACTCCATCACCTCAATCAGCTTCGAGTTGGGGCGATTAAGCATCCAGAGACGGCCAAGCGAGTTCTCAACCAGATAACGTACAATCCAATGCGGCGTGAAAAGCTGGGTTGCTGCAGGAATATTTTCAGGCGTGATTTTCTTGTTCTTTTTCAGCCCCTCGAACACCTCATCCTTTTTCTCGGAGATGTAGAATTGGTAGAGCCATCCAATCACCTCAACATCCTGACAGGCATCCGGCGTCATTGCCTCACGGGTATAGGCAAGAATTGAGTTGCCGGAGAGAAGATCATCGGGCATCAGCAACTCGGTATAATCGTCAATGCGCTCGAACAAAAACGGCATGGCTCTATGCCAGTAATTACAGGCTCCGACCACTAACAGACGATAAGCCTCACCCTGCGGATCGCGGCTGGGTGATTTACCATCAAGCAGAGCATAAATTTGCTGCCGGATCTTTTCGCTAGCCATCTTCTCTTCGATATGGCCGTTCTTGGCTTCAGCCAGAATCTCGGGCTGAAACTGGCCATCGGCAGGCGACACCACGCTAAAACGACTATTGCCAATTTGATTATAGCGGTTCACATCCATGAAGCGTAAAGCACAAATGCGATTGAACCAGGTGTAGGCTACACGCTCAATGACCTGCTCCGCGCCATGGCTTTTGATTGCGTCCTTGATCTTTTTAATCGCTTCCTTACTCTCGCGTTGGGCTGCACTGTTCTCGGTTAGCACCAGCTCTAACTTGGCGGAAATCTGCTTGATCAGACTGCGTTGAGCAAACTGAGCGAATTTTTTGAGTTTTGCTGTTTCCATCTCTTTATGCTTCTTTTGCTGCTGCGAGGGCCAAGCGAGAAACTGGCCACTTCGGGAAGTTTTCGTTCCATGTTTCAATATTGAATACCTGGCAAGTTTCTACAGGATGCCTTTGCCAGCGACTTGAATTCTTGCCTGCAGGAGAAATTTTCTTGGCAATCTCGTCGGAGAAATTGGGCAATAATGCAGACTCCAGCGTGACCAAGCTAAGGTAATGCACACTCTTTGATAACTTGTCTTCTGCCCAACGGTAGAAAAAGCTGTCTATAAACTTGGATGCAAAAGTCGAACTGAGAGTGCCGTCATTGAGTTCCTTTTGAAACTTCTTTAGCCCTTTTGCCTGAGCATTCGGATTGCTGGGGTCTTTGATCTCAACAAAGATAATTGCTTCGTCAAACTCGACCACGAAATCAACTCGATGCATTTCGCCAATTCCATGATAGTTAGGTTCATCTACCTTCATTTGGTCAAACACCAGTGCATCCACGGCACCCGTAAACTCTATTTCTATATCGCGCTCTCTCAACTTCATTTACCCAACCCTCCCATTGTCTTGTTCACTTGCCCCTTAGTCAGGTCATTAAAGGTATCTGCAATAGCATTGGGTGTGATTGAGCGATAATTATCAACACAATCAACGTTTACAACGTTATTCTCATCTCGATAGAGCGTATGAAAGCGAATGTGATCACCCTGGCCTTTATCCATGAGCAGATCAAGCCACTTGAGCAGCGTATAGTCATGGGTAGCCAAAATTATCTGCTGACCATTACGAGATAGCTCCAGCATGATCTGCACAAGCAGTTTCATCAACTTGGGATTCAGGTTAGTCTCTGGCTCGTCCCAGAGCAGGGGACCACTGACACCCGGCTTGATTGCACCGGTTTCAAGCAGGCGCGAAAGCATACCAGCTTTGCGGAAACCTTCAGCCATTGAGTTGGCGGAGTATTCAGCATTCTCGGTTTTGAAGGTGACCTTGCCGCCGCCATAGAAAACGAAGCTACCGCCACAGATGCCCTTGATCTCCTTCATAGCCCATTCGGATTTTTCGTGAAGGGTATCTTTCCTGACGGCAGGAAGATCCAGCAAAAAACAAATATCCTGATAGGTTTGGTCGAAAGAGAGTTCATACATTTCATACAAGCTGTTAAATCCCTTCATAAAAGAGAGGACTTCCTTCGTCGGAATAAAAACCGCCTCATCCTGGTACTGTTGATAGTTGCCACGATTCTGAACCGCCAGTGCTTTGGAGTTTTTGAAAAAGGTAACGGCAATTTTCTGATTTTGAGAAAACCTTGCAGACAAAGAGGCTTGTTCGGTCGCTCCCTGATGATGCATCTTGCCAAGCTTGTCGTCCAGCGGCAGAAATAGCCGGAGTAGCTTGGTTGTCAGAGCAGACTCCAGTTCATCGTCGCTAGTATCCGGCTTTTTCTTGAAAAGTGGTGCCCCGGCGCATAGACCATAGACCGCCTTAAGCAAATGAGTTTTGCCTGTGCTGTTCTCACCAATGATCACATTGATCCCCGGCGAAAAATCAATGCTCAAGCTCTTAAAGGCGTCGAAGTTTTTTAGTTCAAGATGCTCGATCATAGTTGAATCCTTCTCCCTTTATGAATTTGGTTCTCCGCATATTTTAGTGAAACCGCTTTTTTTAAATACGCCATCAGGCTATACCCATATCGAGTTTGCCACAGTAAAATAGGATCCTTGTTCGGTAACTTTCGA
>CAJEXQ010000037.1 GCA_903994635.1 uncultured Chlorobiaceae bacterium | reverse complement strand
GTACAAAAGCAGCTTAAGACCTTTTTTCTTGGCGGGGCGCGCGACTTTCGGGACCGCAACATTTTTCACCAACTGGCGCTTTCAGCTTTTCTCGCCTGGGTTGGGCTGGGTTCGGATGGCCTCTCCTCCTCCTGTTATGGTCCGCCGGAAGCATTCAAGGCTCTGCAGGGCCATCCAACCCTCGGGATTTTTGTTGCTATCGGCACGGGAATAACCACCCTCATTATCGCCACAAGTTATTCACATATAATCGAACTCTTCCCTCATGGGGGAGGGGGCTACCTGGTGGCCAGCAAGCTGCTTTCACCCAAAATGGGAGTCATTTCCGGCAGTGCGCTTCTTATTGATTACGTGCTCACCATTACTATTTCAATTGCCAGTGGCGCGGATGCTATTTTCAGTTTTTTGCCAGTCGGGTTGATCGGCTATAAAATATGGTTTGCTGTTTTCGGGGTAACGGTTCTTTTGCTGCTGAACCTTCGGGGCATCAAGGAAGCTGTCATGCCGCTGGTTCCCATTTTTCTCCTCTTTGTCGTCACCCACCTTGTTGTTATTGTTTACGCGGTGGTAACCCATCTGGCGGATTTTGGCACGGTCTATCATGAAACCGGTCAGGAGCTTACCAATTCATTCCATACACTTGGTGTTTTTGGAGTGCTTTTTCTTGTAATGAAAGCCTACAGTCTTGGAGCCGGAACCTTTACCGGTATTGAGGCAGTCAGTAACGGACTACCTGTGCTGCGTGACCCGAAAGTGGAAACGGCCAAAAAAACCATGAAGTATATGGCGATCTCTCTCTCCGTGACCGTCATGGGACTCATGTTAGCCTATATTCTTTTTGATGTAAGCGATTCACCGGGCAAGACCCTGAATGCGATTTTGTTTGAGAGTGTCACAGCCTCCTGGGGAGGGTTTTACGGTGTTGGTTTTGTATGGATTACTCTTTTCTCCGAGGCGGTTCTGCTTTTTATTGCTGCACAGACCGGTTTTCTTGACGGGCCGAGGGTTCTGGCTAATATGGCTCTCGACAAGTGGCTACCTGCCCGTTTTGCCATGTTGAGCGACAGGCTTGTGACTGAAAAGGGAATTCTGGTCATGGGCATTGCCTCTCTTGTTATGATGCTGGCCTCCAACGGATCGGTTGATTTTCTGATTGTGTTATACAGTATCAATGTGTTTATCACCTTTACCCTTTCCCAGCTTGGCATGGTGCGCCATTGGTGGGGAAAAAGAGATACCGAGCGCCAGTGGTTCAAAAAACTGATGATCAACGGTATCGGTTTGATTTTGACTTCCTTTATCCTGATTTCGGTGCTGATACTCAAGTTTAATGAAGGCGGTTGGGTTACCATGGTGATAACGGGTACGCTTGTTTTGGGCGCCTTCATTATAAAAGGTCATTACAACAAAACCTATGAAACACTGAAGCGGCTTGATGTTATTGTTGAGGCTGCTGTGTTGTCAGGCTCGGATGTTCATGACAAAGAGAGCGATTACACCTCTCCTGTTCCTGTTTTTGACCCGAAAGGCAAAACGGCAGCTATTCTTGTGAGCGGGTTTAACGGGCTTGGCCTGCACACACTCTTCAGTGTTTTCCGTCTATTCGGAAACAGCTACAAGAATTATGTTTTCGTTGAAATTGGCTCGATTGATGCGGGGAACTTCAAGGGGGCTGATGAAATAGAGAATCTCGGCAGCTTTGTCTGTAACGAAACATCAAAATATGTCGACTACATGACAGAGCATGGATATTATGCAGAGTCATATTTTTCACTTGGAACTGATGTCGTCGATGAGGTCAACAAGCTTGTTCCCTCTATCAGGGAAAAATTTCCGGATATCGTCTTTTTTGGCGGACAACTTGTTTTTACCCAGGAGTCTCTTATGGATCGCTGGCTGCACAATTATACCGTTTTTGCCATTCAGAGGAACCTCTATGTACACGGCATTCCATTTGTTATCTTGCCGATAAAGGTTTAACCAAGAGGCGGCCGTTTATCGGAACAGGGCAGAAACCTGTTTAAATGCAAAAAATGATGTATGAAAAGAATGAACTATAAGAAATATGCGCCATACCCAACGGTTAATATCACCGCCAGGAGCTGGCCCGATAAAACGATAACCAGAGCGCCAATGTGGTGCAGTGTTGATCTTCGCGATGGCAACCAGGCGCTTCCGGTGCCAATGAGCGTGGATGAGAAGGTTGCCATGTTTCAGCTTCTGGTCTCCATTGGGTTCAGGGAGATAGAGGTTGGCTTTCCATCAGCATCAGCGACGGAGTATGCCTTTGTGCGTCGACTGATAGAGGGCGAACTTATTCCGGACGATGTCACCATCCAGGTGCTTACCCAGGCCCGTGAACATCTTATCCGTAAAACGTTTGATGCTATATCTGGCGCGAAACAAGCCATTGTCCATCTCTACAACTCGACATCGAGTCTGCAGCGTGACGTTGTGTTCCGCAAAAACAGGGAGGAGATCAAGGCTATTGCCGTCGAAGGCACCGCGCTTGTTCGCCGTCTGAAGGAGGAGTCAGGCAATGCCGCTATCCGTTACGAGTACACTCCCGAAAGTTTTACCGGCACGGAGCTCGATTATGCGCTTGAAGTCTGTCATGCGGTAATGGATGGGTGGGGCGCGTCGGTGGATGATAAAATTATCCTGAACCTCCCCTCCACGGTGGAAATGTCGCAGCCGAATATCTATGCTGACCGGATTGAGTGGTTCTGCCGCAACATCAAGGCGCGCGATGCCGTCCTGATAAGTGTTCATGCTCATAACGACCGTGGCACTGCCGTTGCAACCGCAGAATTGGCCGTGATGGCTGGTGCAGACCGCGTGGAAGGTGCACTCTTTGGCAATGGCGAGCGGTGTGGAAATATGGATATTGTGACCATGGCACTCAACCTTTTCAGTCAGGGAGTTGATCCTGAACTCGATTTTTCTGATCTGCCCCGCATACGCGAGGTCTACCAGCGCTGCACCCGAATGGATATTCACCCCCGCCATCCCTATGCCGGAGATTTGGTCTATACCGCATTTTCCGGTTCCCACCAGGACGCAATCAGCAAAGGGATGAAAGCGCAACCTTCGTCGCCGGGCGGGTTATGGGCAGTTCCTTATCTCCCGATTGACCCGGGAGATGTCGGTTGCAACTATGAAGCCATTGTGCGCATCAACAGCCAGTCAGGAAAAGGCGGAGTTGCCTACGTGCTTGAGAAGGATTACGGTATCCAGATTCCGAAATGGATGCAGCCCGATTTTGCTGAAGCGGTGCAGGGAGTTGCCGACACCACCGGCATTGAACTCTTGCCGGATCAAATCCATGAGCTGTTTCTTGCCGAGTATGTTAAACTCAAGGAGCCACTTGCCATCAAAAAATGCCAGATCAGATGGGATGACAAGGATCTTGAGCGAAATGACGAAGAGGCAACCGCAATCACCTGTATTGTACAGACGCAAGAAAGAGAGTTAAGCTTTGAAGTGCAGGGTAACGGTCCGCTTGATGCCTTTGTGAAGGGATTTGTCAAAGAGAGCGGGCTTGATTTCAGTATTGATGAATTCAGTGAGCACGCCATCGGGCGTAGCGCCAAAGCCCTTGCTGCTGCATACATCAAAATCAGTTGCGCCGACGGACGAATCTCCTTCGGAGTTGGTATCGACTCGAACAGCAGCCTTGCATCAATCAAGGCAACAGTCAGCGCGCTGAACCGGCTTCAGTAACTGTTTCCAACCCTCAGGAAAACAGTACAGCGTCAGGCTTCTGCCTGGCGCTTCTCCTGAAGAATCATATAGGATGCGAAAGCCACACCCGGCAGCCAGCCAAGCAGTGTCAGAAGCCCGGTCAGCATAACGGTACCAACCTCCTTGTTCGTGACTGCGGCAGGGGGAAGAATAACAGCCAGAACCCATCTGCGAATATCCATAGTCAAACTCCGATTATTGTTGTAATAATAATGGTGAATTTACCACTTATACCGACAACAACCAATGCAAAAACGCTATGATGAACTTTTTAAGAGGCAGGGAGGTAATGGTATTACTTGCATTTTGATATGTAAAAATGTAAATTGATATCCCTTCAGAAATAAATAATCATGGAGTAAGAAGAGTGCTCTTGATTTGTTGAACATAAATTGAAACAACTTGCCAAAAAAAGTTCATCCCGACGTGGCAATGGATGATGTTGAGGTTATTGACGAACCAAATTTTAATAACCCCAATACCTCTCCAGACCCGCCCAGTCCCTACGCTGACCTTGAAAAAAAGTATCGCAAAAACAGGTATAACAAAAGCAGATCCAAAAGCCCTTCCGACTATTTCAGTGCAGGTGGCGGAGCTGCCCACCCTGCATCAAAAAGTGTAGACGGCAACAAGCTCCCGAAGAGAAAACCGAAAAAGAAGCCTTTTTCAAAGGGGCCCCGTCCGGAAAACGGCAAACGCAATCCAAACCCATAAGCGACCCTGGGGAAAGGAACAATGGGTTTTGAAATTCAGGCCCATCGGGGAGCGCGAGCCTGCTTTCCTGAAAATACTCTCCAGGCCTTTTGCCATGCAGCCTCGCTTGGTGTAAGGGTTCTGGAGCTGGATCTCGTTGTATCACAAGACTATAAGATTTTGGTCTCTCACGATCCATGGCTTTCGGCACCCCTCTGCTCGGATCCAGAAGGTTGTCCACTCAGCATCGAGGATCGGCTGCACTACATCATCTACGAGATGCCTTATGCCGAAATTGCGCGGTTTGATTGCGGGTTGCCTCATCCCTCTTTTCCGGAGCAGCGCCGGATTGCTGCTTTCAAACCACTTCTTGCCGCAGTTTTCAGGGAGGTTGACACCTTTATGGCTTTGGCAGGGCTGCGGGGGAGGATGATTTACAATCTTGAAATAAAATCGTGGCCCAACAAGGATGGAATATTTCATCCTTCGCCAGAGCATTATGCGGCGCTTCTTCTCCAGAATATTGAGCGAGCAGGACTTTCATCGCGTGTCAGGATACAGTCGTTCGATCAGCGGGTGGTTCAGGAGGCCAGGAAACAGAATCCGGGACTCTGCTATGGCCTGCTCATTGACGAAAAAACCAATGCATGGCAGGCTCTCCATGAACTTGGCTTTTTGCCCGCCTATCTCAATCCCCATATTTCCCTTGTTGATCGGGAGCTGACAGATTCACTCCACAAAAAAGGGATAAGGATGATACCCTGGACGGTGAACCTGCCCGAAGAGATGCTCGCCATGAAAGAGATTGGCGCCAATGGTATCATCACCGACTATCCTGAACGTGCCATTGCCCTTTTCAGCGAGAACGCACGGCCTTTTTCAGAGCATCCACCAACGTGCTGACCCTTGCCACAACCCGAGCTGGTAGTTGTCCCTCTTTTTTGCCAGCAGGGCTGTAGAGGCGCTTGTCGAGTGAGTCAAGCACTGCGGGGAGATCTGCCCGGGCCTCATCGGTAATGTTGAGATCCATCAACGCACTTTTCAGCTCTCTCCTTGTCAGGGCGCCGGGACACTTTATTCCAGCCTCTTCAAGCAGAGCTATAAGCTGCTGTTTCATCGTTACTGCCGATTGTTCACTCTCCGGCGGCAGGCCAGCGAGAGCCTCAACTCCTCCGGCGCGTTTTATCTGTTTTTTTCTGGCTACGAGCAGCGCTGCGCCAACCAGCAAGAGCACTATTGCGATTGCAGCCCAGCCAGGCAACAAAGAGCGATCATCCGGCGCAGGTCGGGGGAGAGCTGCCGCCTTTCCAGCCATCTCTTTTTTGGCAGCCTCAACACTTACCCTGAGGGGTTTTGAAAGAAGCGTGCTGAACTGCTTATTGACCGGATTGAACACAACAAAACGAAGCGCCGGAACCTTAAACTCTCCCTCCGATTGAGGCCAGGCTGTAATGGTTGAGGTTATGGAGCCGGAACTTACCCCTGTGCCCTTGTTCAGAGAAAGGATTTTGTCGGGAGGATTTTGCCGGAAGCTTTCGGGGAGATGAAGCCTTGGAAGTTGCAGGGTGTGCAGGCTACCTGTGCCAGTGAGAATAAGTTTGAGCGTCAAGGGCTCTCCTGCGCGGAGACGTTGCCTGTCGGGCAGCAGGTTAATCGAAAAGGAGCCTACTGCGCCAGAGAAGCCATCCGGAACCGGGTCAGGAAGAGAACGTACCGTGATGACAACAGCCGGTGCTGTAATTCGCAAACGGGAATCAGGTTGCTCCGTTACGACGGCGCCCGCCTGTTGCTGCGGCAGCAGGCACTGCATGTTGTACCCCGAAACAGTGAGTTTGCCACTCTGTACCGGAGCAAGCCTGAACTGCTTGACGACGGCGCTCCTCCAGCGCTCTCCCTGAACACTCTCTTCCCGGCTTTTGATAAAACGTTCCGGCGTGGCCTCTTTTGCCCAGAACCCCTGGAGCGAAGGGTTGAATTCACTCAATATTTTTGGCGCTACATCCCTGAAATAGAGCGTATAGGTCAGCAAAATCTCTTCACCAACAAAAGGAACGTTGCTGCTTGTTGAAACGGCAAGAAATGGTTTATTATCCCCGTTTTCGACAGAGCCAGCGTTTGCCGGAGTCCAGAGAGCAGCAAGGAGAAGTAGGAAGAGGGCGCGATAGCGGTAATGGGCAAAGCCTGTAGCCATAGGAATTATTTCATAAGTTCCCTGGAACGGGCCGCTGCGGAGGCAACAGTCTCAACCAGAATTTGCCGGATATTTTTCAGATCCATGACCCTCACTCCCGCCTCCGTGGTTCCGCCCGGCGTGGTGACATCCCGCATGAGTTCGTCGGGATTTTTGGTGCCGGAGAGCACCATTTTTGCAGCGCCGAACATTGTTTGGGCCGCGAGCAGCAATGCCTCATTGTACGAAAGGCCGCACTCCTTCCCTCCCTCAGCAAGTGCATCAAGCATATAGAACATATAGGCAGGGCCGCTGCCCGACAGAGCAGTTGCCGCATCCATTTGCGATTCATCAAGAATGGCTACCCGGCCAATGGAGCTGAAAAGGCTGGAGGCAAGGGCAATATCTTCATCAGAAGCCATTTTACCACGGGAGAGGGCCGTCATGCCTTCACCAACAAAGGCGGGAGTATTGGGCATAACCCTGATCACCTTCAACGACTCCATGGCATTGTTTCTGATAAACTCCGAAGAGATACCCGCAGCAACACTGATCAACAGGTGGTTGGCCGTGAGCGATGGTTTCAGCTCACCCAGCACCTCGGCAATCTGGTAAGGTTTTACAGCAAGGATAATCACCTGCGCCCTGCAGGCAACTTCTTCATTCGACAGGCAGGGCTGGAGGGGATAATCAGCGGCAATGGCGGCCAGGGCGGCAGGCTCCTTGTCAAAGCCTGAAATAACGGTGCCCTCGCGGCTGCAAAGGCCAGCAATAAGAGCGCGGGCAATTCTTCCCGTCCCGATAAAACCAAGATGAAGAGGGTTCATGGTACTCTGATGATTGTTTAGGGAGTCGAGCTCAAAACCTTCTCTCCGACATTCTGGCAGAGAAAATTAACAATATTGTCTCTTTTGGAGAAACTGGGAGGAGAATAAAAAGGCGGAAGTGGCTCCCGCCTTTTTACCTGATTACAGAGCTTACTTACCCTACTTGATCATGTAAGCAACGGCGCTTGCAATCTGATCGTTGGTCAAGCTCGCATTTCCACCCTTTGCCGGCATTGAACCTGCCTTGCCCTGGAAGCCATCAACAGACTTTTTGGTCATGACATCAACTCCCTGAGCAATACGCGGGGCCCATGCAGCCTTGTCGCCTGGTTTTGGAGCACCCATCATGCCAGCATCGTGACAGGCACCGCAATTTGCATCATAAACAGTTTTACCTGCCGCCAGTTTAGGATCTGAAGGAGTGGCGGCAGTTGCCGCAGCCGGAGCCGCAGCCGGTGCTGCCTCTTTCTTTCCTGCAGGAAATTTAAGTGAGGCTGGCGGCTTTTCGAGGCCGCAGGCGCTGAGTAAAAACAGAGAGACCGTCAAAACGGGCAGAAGAGGCTTCTTGGTCATTATGTAATGAAGTTTAGATTGTTGTGCCGGGTGTGGTTTTTTTTTAAATTTTGCGACAAACAGTTTAAAAATTATTCAGCATAAGGCAAAATGGTTTTTTTCGCCAGCCCGGTTTCATGGTGCGCTACCAGTCCTTGTTGTTTTTGCCACCTCTTCCAGCGCTGGTTCCCGTTCGTGGCAACTGGCGCATCAGCGACGACTCATTCTGCTGGGCATTCTCAAGAAGCCGGTCAGCAACCTCCTGGCTTATGCCGGATGAGGGTTGTGGAGAGCTTTTCTTTTCGGCAGATGACGACTTCGAACGCTTTGGAGCCTCAAGTTCAGAGAGGTAACGACGTACAATTTCATAATTGAGTTTGGCCTCTCCATCACCAGCGTCGGCCACCAGCAGCGATCTGAATCGGCTGAGTGATTGACGAAAGAGCGCTGTTTTCTGCTCCTTTGCACTGCTTCCGATGGCTTTCAGGGCAAGGGTAGCGCCCTCATTGTAAAGCGACTTCAGCCTGATTTCCCGATACTCATTGTCAGGTTTTGTGTTTTGCGCAAAAAGTGAAGCCGCGTCAGGATACTTTCCCTGCATGGAGAGAGCGCAGGCAAGGTTGTATCGGGCAACCATTCTCTCTTTTTGTTCAGGCACAAGCGCGGCAAGCTGCCGAAAAGCGCTCTCCGCCTGGCTGTAGGCGCGACGATCATAAAGGGAGTACGCTTTCAGTTGCAGACGGTACTCCCGGAACCTCTCCTGCATTGACGTCATCAATGCAGCCGCAAGCAGGAGAGTGTGCAGGAAGATCATGGCGAAAAATATCAGTTGCCGAGAAAGGCTTTCTGGACAGCGCCGACACCAGCGCCGATTTCAAAAGAGAAACCGATCTCGTGAAGCGCCCGTTCAATACCACCAATAACCGTCAGCATGTCGAGCTCATCATAAAAACCAAGATGAGAGATGCGGAAAATTTTATCCTTATACTCATCCTGCCCTGCGGCAACGGTGATGCCATTACTGTTTTTCAACGCCTTGTTGAAGGCCGACCATTTTACCCCTTCAGGCAGCCATACCGGAGTAACGGCAAAAGAGGGAGAGTTGCTGAAAAGCTTCATGCCAAGAGCGTTACACCCTTCGCGGCAGGCATTGGCCAGGCTTTCATGCCGTGCCCAGATATGTTCAATTCCCTCCGCCTTCACCATCTGCAACGCTTCGTCAAGCCCTATCACCAGCGACACCGCCGGAGTGAAGGGTGTATCATCGCCAGAATGTGCCTTGAGAGCTTTTTTCAGACTCAGGTAGTAGTGCGGGGTGCCACTGTTTCCTTTGATGGCATCCTGCGCCCGCTCAGAGATGGCAACCAGTGCCAGTCCCGGAGGCATCATCAGCCCTTTCTGTGAGCCAGTGATGCAGATATCAACGCCCCAGTCATCGAACAGGAACTCGTGCGCCCCGACCGCTGTAATGCCGTCAACCAGCACAAGCGCCTCCGACTCTTCACGAATCAGGGCGCTCAGCGCCTTGATATTAGTAGCCGTACCGGTAGAGGTTTCCGAATGCGTGAGGCAGACGCCCCTGGCATCAGGATGTTCTTTGAGAAGTTGGGCAAGTCGTTCAGGCTGAATGGCCGAACCCCAGGCAACCTTCTCCTCAACACAGTTGCCGGTAAAAACGCGAACCAGTTCGCCCCACCGCTCACCAAACTTGCCAGCGTTGACGGTAATAATTTTATCGCCCTGCTTGAAAAGGCTTGAAATAGTTGCCTCCATGCTACCAGTACCGGAGCAACTAAGCACAACAACCGGCTGGGTTGTTCTGAATAAATATTTGAGATCGGCATGAACCCTCGTCAAAATCTCCATGAACTCAGGGTTCCTGTGGTGGATAATTGGAGCTGCCATGCGGAGCATCACATTTTCGGGCACCGGAGTCGGCCCTGGGGTAAATAATCTTTTTTTCATCTCTTCAGGAAAGTGGGTTGTGGTAAATCCATAAGCGAAGTGAACTCATCAAAGAGGTAGTGCGAGTCGTGTGGACCAGGTGCGGCTTCGGGATGGTACTGCACCGAAAAGCAGGGAAGCGTTTTATGTTTAACACCCTCGACGGTATTGTCGTAGAGGTTAAGGTGTGTCATTTCAAGCTCTTCCGGCAGCGAATCCATAGCCACGGCAAAACCGTGATTCTGTGCCGTTATTTCTATCTGGCTCGTTGCCAGGTTCTTGACCGGATGGTTGGCTCCATGGTGGCCAAACTTAAGCTTGTATGTTTTTGCGCCCAACGCCAGCGAGAGCAGTTGATGGCCCAGGCAAATCCCGAAGATGGGCAATGGCCTTGTGGAACGGCTGTACTCAACCAGTTGTTTGATGGTCTCAATGGCATAGCCGACAGCCGAAGGATCGCCCGGCCCGTTCGAAAGAAACAGCCCGTCAGGGTTCAGCGCAATCACCTCTTCTGCCGTCGTGGTGGCCTTCAGCACCGTTACCCTGCACCCGGCATCGTGCAGCATGCGGAGGATATTGGTTTTTATGCCATAATCGAAAGCGGCTACATGGTAGCGGGCATTCTCCCGCTCAAGAGTATAATTCTCTCTGGTAGTAACGGTGCTGGCCAAATCGCGCCCCGCCATTTCAGGGCTCTGCAAGGCTCTCTCTCTCAGCCGCTCATCACTCTCGTCACTCTCGTCAAGCAGAGAAATAACGCCCCTCATCGATCCTTTTTCCCGAATTTCGCGCACCAGCCGCCTGGTATCAATACCCGCAAGGCCAACCACTCCCGACTCCATGAGAAGGGAATCAAGACTCCGTGAGGCCTCAAAGTTACTGTCAATGCGCGACACCTCGTGAACAATAAAGGCCGAAGCCCATATCTTTCGGGACTCATTATCTGTTACATTGATGCCATAGTTGCCTATCAACGGATAGGTCATCATCACCATCTGGCCACTATACGAAGGGTCAGTCAGAATCTCCTGATATCCGGTAAGTGACGTGTTAAAAACCACCTCTCCGGTCGCCTCTCCCCTGTGGCCAAATGCCGTACCCCTGTAGACAGATCCGTTTTCAAGTACCAGTCTTGCGCGTGTTGGCTGCATTATTCTCTTTCTTACTCTTTGGTCGTGAGTTTATCGCCCGAATCCTGTTTGTCGATATTGGCAATGGCCGAACGGTCGAACTTGATTTTTGTGGTCTCGCTTACCTGAACAAGAACCGTCTTTTTTTCAGTATCAATTCCGGCAACCGTGCCATGGGCGCCACCAATGGTAACCACCTTGTCGCCCCTTTTAAGAGAGTCGAGCACCTTGTCTCTATCCTTCTGCTTTTTCTGCTGCGGGCGGATCATGAAAAAATAAAAAACAACAAAAATAAGGACTAACGGGACAATCTGAATCAATGGGTTCGGTGTCTGGCCTCCTGCGGGGGGAGAGAAAAGAAAAAGTGTCAAAAGTGTATTATACATATCGTAGAGTTCCGTTTATTTAATAGTGAGTTAGAATGTAATGTATTTATTGCACTATTTCAATCACCCCCTCTTTGCACCGGCAGCAAAGCTTGCGTAAGGCGCCACATTATAGCGGCGCTCTGCCACCGTCCCGCGCGACAGCTTCAGGCTGGCAAGCGTGGCAATCATGGCAGCATTGTCGGTTGAATAGGTGGAACCCGGCACAAAGAGCCTCAATCCACCCCTGTCGCAAGCTTGTTTCATCGCCTGGCGCAGAGCCGAGTTGGCGCTGACTCCACCGGCGATTGAAACCGCACCGACACCCCGGCTCCGTGCAACAGCCATGGTTTTTTCAACCAGAACGCCCACAATTGCCGCCTGAATTGATGCCGCAATATCAGCTTTATGAAGTTCAATAAACCCGGGAGTCTGCTTCTGCAACCAGGTGAGCACGGAGGTTTTAAGGCCCGAAAAGCTGAAATCAAAATTGCCTTCCCGGCTTTTACTGCTTTGCGACTGCGAGGTAAGAGCCCTTGGAAACTGGTGGAAAAAGGGGTCGCCCTCCCTCGAAAGCTGGTCAATCACCGGACCTGCAGGGTAGGGGAGGCCAAGCATTTTGCCGGTTTTATCGAATGCCTCACCCGCAGCGTCATCCAGCGTCCGGCCTATAACGGTGTATGAAAGATCGGTCTCAACAACAGAAAGGAGCGTGTGGCCGCCAGAGACCGTCAGCGATACAAAAGAGGCTTCAGGAACAGGCTCCCCGGCACCCTCACTGATAAAGGGCGAAAAGATGTGCGCCTCGATGTGATTGATCGGCATAAAAGGGATATCGAGAGCATAAGCCAGCCCCTGGGCAAAAGAGAGCCCCACCATAACGGCACCAATCAGGCCGGGGCCAGCAGTTGCCGCTATGAGATCGAGCTCATTTTTCCTTATATTAGCCTCAGTGACGGCTGCATCGACAATTGAGACCATCAGCCGTTCATGCTCCCTGGAGGCCAGTTCAGGTACAACACCGCCGAATGAGGTATGGCAAAGCTGCGAGCTGATAATGTTCGAGCGAACCACTCCATCACAGAGCACGGCTCCCGATGTTTCGTCACAACTGGTTTCAATACCCAGAATATTCATGCTCATCAACACAATTTCAGAAAATATTTTCAATGGCCAACGCTGACAAATCAGGCAACAAAAACAACCCGCGCGCCAAGGTAAGCATTTTTCATCTGCTTCTGGTTCTCATGGGTGCAAATCTCATGATGCTCCTCGCCCCCAATTTCGGGATGCTCAACAGCTTTCTCTATATTCCAGACATCTACACCTGGTCAGCAGTAATTGCCGGGGTGGCGTTGCTGGGCCTTGGATTCAACGGGCTGTACAAAAAAATATAAGGGAGAGACGATGCAACATGCCGTAGAACTGGAGGAGCTGGGAGCTGAGATTGTTGATGCCTCCAGCTTTCTTGAACGAGCCGAAGCCGAGCTTTCACTCCGGATCATCGGCCAGCGCGATGTCATCCGGCGAATCTTTATCGCCATGCTGGTTAACGGCCACATATTGCTGGAAGGGGTGCCGGGGCTTGCCAAAACGCTTATTATCAGCACGGCGGCGGCGGCAATGAACCTGAAGTTCCAGCGGATTCAGTTTACCCCCGACATGCTTCCAGCCGACCTTGTTGGCACCATGATTTACAATCCCAAGGATATGGAGTTCTACCCTCGCAAAGGGCCGGTCTTCGCCAACATTATTCTTGCTGATGAAATCAACCGTTCCCCCGCCAAAGTACAGTCCGCGCTGCTCGAAGCGATGCAGGAACGGCAGGTGACCATTGGCAGCCAGACCTTTCCACTGCAGGAGCCTTTTATGGTACTGGCGACCCAGAATCCCATTGAGCACGAAGGAACCTACCTCCTCCCCGAGGCGCAGGTGGATCGCTTTATGATGAAGGTGATTGTCGACTATCCCTCATACGACGAAGAGCTGGAAATAATGATCCGGTCAGCCACCACAGCCACGAGAGCGCCAGTCAAGGCGGTTGTGCAGCCGGAGGATATTTTTCGGGCGCGGGCGCTCATCGACCGCATCTACGTCGACCAAAGGGTGCAGCACTACATTGTAGACCTGGTTGTGGCAACCCGAAATCCGGGGCTTTACGGCATGACGGAACTTCAAGCCATGATCGAATACGGGGCATCGCCCCGGGCATCGATTTTTCTCCTCCTTGCCGCCAAAGCACACGCATTTTTGCACCATCGACCCTATATAACCCCAGAGGATGTCAAGGCAATCGCCTACGATACCCTTCGCCATCGCATCAGGCCAGGGTACGAAGCCGAGGCCGACAACATGAAATCAGACGACATTATCCGACAGATTCTGCAAAACGTGCAGGTGCCCTGAATAGTGGTGGCTGACACATTAAAGGTTACCATGGAGAATAGTGAAGAATATCTGAAAGAGCTTCAGCACACCATCCGGCGAGTCGAAATCCGCTCAAAACGGATGGCCAGCGAGCTCTTCAGCGGCGAATACCACTCCTCATTCAAGGGAAAGGGGATCGAGTTCAGCAACGTGCGCGAATATCAATACGGCGACGATGTCCGTTCCATCGATTGGAACACCTCTGCCCGCAAAAACGAACTCTATGTCAAACTCTTTACCGAAGAGCGGGAACGCAGCCTGCTGCTCGTGGTGGACGCATCAGCCTCCATGCTTTTCGGCAGCCGGGAGCGTAGCAAAAAAAGCCTTGCCATCGAAGTGTGCGCCGTGCTCGGTTTCAGCGCCCTCCAGAACAACGACAAAGTGGGGCTTCTCGTGTTTACCGACCAGATCGAAACCTATATTCCACCCCACAAAGGTCGTCATCATCTGCTCACGATTTTCGAAGAGCTGATTCGTCTGAAGCCAAAGAGCCGCACAACCAACATCAACGCCGTTCTCTCCTTCATCCGTTACACCCGCAAGCGTCAGGAGATAATCTTTCTGTTGACCGACCTTGTCGACAACGACTACGAAAAAGGGATGAAACAGCTCAATACCCGTCACGACTTTATTCTGGTGCACATCAGCGACCCGCTCGACAAAGCTCTCCCGTTAAGTGCGCTGCTCGACCTCCGCGATCCCGAAACCGGGCAGCGTCTCACCATTGACGCCGCCAGCCCTCGCACCATTGCCCGTTACCGCCAGAAGCAGTTGCTGCAGCACGACGACCTTCGCCAGCGACTTCGGCGAATGCGCATCGACTCAATATTTCTCGATACCGATCGCTCCTTTATTGGCGACCTGAACTCCTTTTTTCGCTACCGTGAACGCAAGGTTTGAGAGGCTTGCGGCAGGGCTATTTTTCCTGCTGCTCCTGGCCGTTCAGGTAGCCCCATTAAAAGCGGATGGGGCATCGCAACCTGTTGTTACCGTCACCGTTACTCCCGACAGCGTCCTTGTTGGCGACCGCATTCACTGCACCATCAATCTTCGCCACCCGGCCAGTGAGACGGTAACGGTTGAAAACACTCCTCCCGCACTGGCAGGAGCGTTCGAGCTGATCAGCAAAAAACAACTCTCCTCAGCGCCCCGTGCCGGGAGCCGCAAGGAGAGCTTCGAATTTGAATATGCCGTATTTGGCGCAGGCCAGCAACCCCTGCCGCCATTTACCGTAACGCATTGCGACGGCGCAGGAACGATTACAAAAAAAGTTACCTACAGCCCCTCAAGCTCCGTTTTTGTTCGTGCGCTCACCGACTCCACCATGCACGAGCTGCGGCCAATCAAGCCACCACTAAAGCCGTCGATTCCACTGCTCCTCATCATGCCGGTTATCCTTGGAGCGCTTGGTACTGCCGGGGTGGTGCTCCTGCTGCTCTTTCTGGTCAAACGATTCGTGCGCAAGAGCGCCGAAGATGTTGATTCCGGCCAGGTGGCCCAGCGCAAACTCCGCAAACTCGGCTCCAGCCTTTCAGCCGGAATGCCTCCCCACGAATGCTACGAAGAGCTGAGCAACATCATGCGCACCTTTCTCGAAACCCACTACCGCATCAGTGCCCTCGAAGCCGTCACACAGGAGATCGAGCGCGACCTTAAAAAACTTGGTGTCGCTGGCTTCGAAAGCATCATGAACCTCCTCAAACAGGCAGACCTTGTAAAATTTGCCGACAGCCGCCCCGATGCCGAAGAGTCGCGCCAGTCGCTCCACAAAGCATCGGAGGTGATAAAATCGACCCGCAAATCGACCCGGAACTCAAATCCTCCCGAATGATAGTCACCATTGAATATATTTGATACCGCATGAGCAATCGCCCCGTTTCTGACACCACCATCTTCGACACCCTTCGCAAAGTCTTCGGCTTTCGTGAGTTCCGTCCCAACCAGGAGAGGGTTGTTCGGGCAATTCTCGACAAGAGAGATGTTTTTGCCGTCATGCCCACCGGTGGAGGCAAATCGCTCTGCTACCAGTTGCCAGCCCTTTTGCTGCCGGGCACCTGCATCGTTATCAGCCCGCTCATCGCCCTCATGAAAGACCAGGTGGACGGCGCGCGAGCCAATGGAATTCGCGCCGCCTTTCTCAACAGCTCCCAGGATCCTGACGAGCGTGATGAGGTGGTGCGCGCCCTCCATGCAAACGCCCTCGACCTGCTCTACGTCGCCCCCGAGCGATTCAGCCTCGACCACTTCCGGCAAACAATTGCCAGGGTGCCTATCAGCATGGCCGTGATTGACGAAGCGCACTGCATCTCGGAGTGGGGGCACGACTTCCGCCCCGACTACCTCTTGCTTTCAGCACTCGTCACCATTTTTCCCGATCTCCCTGTTGCCGCCTTTACCGCAACAGCAACAAACCGGGTGCAGCAGGATATTCTCGATAAACTTGCCCTGCGCACTCCACTCGTTGTCAGGGCTTCGTTCGATCGGCCCAACCTCATCTACGATGTGCGCTTCAAAGACAATCCGGAAGCCCAACTCGTCGCCCTGCTCAAAAGCAACCCCGGCAAAGCAGGCATTATCTACAGAACCAGCCGCAAAAGCGTCAACGATACTGCCGCCATGCTCTCAGCAAAAGGATTCCGGGCGTTGCCCTACCACGCAGGCCTCAGCGACCCCGACCGCAAACGCAACCAGGAGGCCTTTATTCGCGACGAAGCCGACGTGATGGTGGCCACCATCGCCTTTGGCATGGGTATCGACAAATCCAACATCCGCTTTGTCATCCATGCCGACCTCCCCAAAAGCATCGAAAACTACTATCAGGAGACCGGCAGGGCAGGCCGTGACGGCGATCCAGCCCAATGCACGCTTCTTTTTGCCCAGGGCGACATTCCAAAAGTGCGATACTTTATCGATGCCATGGCGGATGAAACCGAACGGGCCAAGGCGCTTGGAGACCTCCAGAGAGTGATCGCCTTAGCCAGCAACTCAGTGTGCCGCCGCAGAACCCTGCTCGACTACTTCGGAGAGAGCTATCCAGACGCAAACTGCAACTACTGC
>CAJEXQ010000036.1 GCA_903994635.1 uncultured Chlorobiaceae bacterium | reverse complement strand
TCAATCGATAATATCTATAACCAGAATTGTTATAGCACCACTCATTAAGTTTGATTGGTAGGTGTGTTTTATGATCTATATTTGGATCTAAGGATATTTATATTATCGCGTAAAACCGATAATACTTTTGTTATATCAGCGTTGTGATATTGAAACAGGCTGGCAAGTTTTAGCCAGCCTGTTGAGGAAGGTTCCTGGCTTTTTTTTTCAGGAATGAGCGAGCGGAAAAAAGTGAGCGAGCGAAGATTGGGGAGCCTCTTCAGCTTGTATAAGCTCAAAAGTGAGATTATGAGCCGCCGGAGTGAAGAGGGAGATAACGGCTATTTCGGCCACATCGCTTCGTTGGATAATGCCAGTTTCGATGTTATCGCCAGTATCAAAGATGAGGGAGTGCATCAATGGAGGGCCGTTAACCAGTCCACCGGGTCGAATGATAGTGTAGGAATAGCCAGGTTCAGAGTAGAGTTTCCGGATTTCATCTTCAGCTTCAAGCTTCATGGAGAGCACCTTTCCATACTTGTTCAATGGATGATTTGGCTTGGTTACTCCCAGAGAACTCACCAGAATGAAGCGCTTAATCCCATACTCTTTTGCCAATATTGCAACTCTTTTGACACCATCACGGTCGATAGCTGATGGTGGCAGAGCGTCAGGATCAGTAACATTTCCCCCTATAGCGCAGATAACCGCGTCAGCGTGGCACAGTGCAGCCTTGATCTCTTCGGGATGTTCGACGGATCCTATAGTCAGATTATCAATGATTTCCGGCCCGAAAAGCTCAATCGCTTTGGCGCCGGATCGAACAAAAAGATGGTAATCAATGTGGTGACTTTGCAGGCGTTTGACCACCCACAGGCCAGTTCTGCCAGTAGCCCCGGCAACCAGTACCGTCCCTTTAAATGATGTCATAGAGAGTTTAATTAAGCGTTTTATGGATAGCGAATGGATAGTAAAATGATTCTGTTTTTCCTCCTTGTAGTATAAGCACTCCAGAGTAATTGATTCCGAAATAACATAGCCAAGGCACTCATGATACCTTGTCATTTCGACGAACGAAGTGAGGAAAAATCTTATAGCACAATAAGCAAGATTTCTCGCTGATGCTCGAAATGACAGGACTATATATTTATATCCTGGAATTAAAGGGCACTCACAAGGGCCTCTACAATGGTTGCCCCTGCGGAGGTTTATGGCCATATTCGACAGATGTGCCGCAATATGGCGCGATAATGAGCCAACGTGCGGTATATTACAGTGGTAAAAAAAGGAAGAGGGAGGGGGAGTTGTTGAGGCAACTCTCGTGGTTGCCCCGTTTGCAGGAATTTGATGCAGCCTTAAAACATCGTGAATTTAACATTGCAGACCATAGTCAGGTCAACCAGTGCATGCAGCAGGATGACGCTTCTGAGGTCGCGATACCAGAAAAAGCTCAATGCCCAGCTTCCGGCAATCAGCATCTGAACAGGCATAAAAAATGGCTTGTAGGGACTTGTCTGTACAACATGTTCCGGTAAAATGTTGATCCAGAAGAGGCCATGGATCAGGCCGCTGTAGATCATAAAAAAGATAAATCCGGTAAAGAAGAGTGCCCATGGATTCTGTGTGATCCGGCCAGCAAGGGTTGTTCCAAGACGGAACAGCGCATAAAACATGAAGGTTTCAGCAATCCCGTTGCAGATGCTGAAGAGCAGAACGGTCATGGGGTCGAGGGCGCGTCCCCCATCGCTGGTGGAGTGCGAATAGACCCAGGCATTGATTGCCACAACCACAAAAGAGGCAACCAAAAGCACGATCCTGCGAGTGTCGAATTCGCGATTGAATGTCAGAATATCTTGTCTGAAAAAGAGAATGCCCACCAGAAAAGCAATACTCCAGTAAATATAGATCATCATTGGTACCGGTATGGCTTGCAGTGTGGCCATAAACTCAGCCAGTGCAGCAGGGTAAGCATACATCATTGGTATTGACATTGTTTTATGATGGGTTATGAGTTAATAAAGTCTCCCTGCATCATGCGTAATTACTGGTGATGGCATAGTTGAGCAGGGGTTATTGATTTAAAGTGTGTCGCTGTGTCATGCGTAAAATGCCTCTGCATGATAGGAGCTGCGAACAAAAGGGGCGGACTGGACGTGACGAAACCCGGCGGCTTCGGCAATCATCCTGTACTGCTCAAATTCTTCAGGAGTGATGTATCGTTCAACCGGCAGGTGTTCAGCAGAGGGCTGCAAATACTGCCCAATTGTCACCATATCGCAGCCATGGCGGGCCATGTCGTGCAGCGAAGCAGTAATCTCTTCAGCGGTTTCACCCATCCCAACCATCAGCCCCGATTTTGTGGCCAGGCCATGTCGCACTTTTGCCCGTTGCAGAAGTTGCAGTGATGCCGTGTAACTTGCTTGTGGGCGCACCTTTGCATAGAGGGAGGGCACTGTTTCAATATTGTGGTTCAGCACCTCAGGCATCTCGGCCATCACCAGATCAAGGGCATATTCGTTACCCTGAAAATCAGGAATGAGACATTCAATGCTGACCGAAGGTGACGTTCTGCGGATGGCCTGTATGCTCTCCACCCATTGTTTTGCCCCTCCGTCATCAAGATCATCACGAGTGACACTGGTCAGCACGGCGTGCTTCAGTTGCATGGCATGCACCGCTAATGCAATATTCTCTGGTTCAAGAGGATCAAGCGCAGGCGGTTTTGCCGCTTTGCCAACAGCGCAGAAGCTGCATCTACGGGTACACACATTCCCAAGCAGCAGAAACGTTGCCGTACCCCGCGACCAGCACTCCTGCAAGTTTGGGCACATCGCCGATCGGCACACCGTATTCAAACTATGGCGCCCAAGCAGTCGCCGTGTTGCCGAAAACGAAGCTCCCGAAGCCATCCTGATTTTCAACCATTCTGGTTTCCTTCCAATACCACCTTCCATAAAAGCGAAAATAACGGCAATTATTGATACCTGGCCTCCAATATAACAGCTAATTCCTCAAAAAAAACAGAGGGAGGTGGGCCTTTTTCTTCTTCATTGGCTCAAAAAAAGGCGCGCATGCCAAAAAAAAGCACCCTGTACTGAATCGTAGAAGGTGCTGTTACAAAGAAAATATGGTTGTTCAGGCAAAACAACTTCTGAGGCTTGTCATCCTTCAACCTCATCCTTCAGGGCTTTCCCTGGTTTAAACTTGACGACTTTTTTCGCAGCAATGGTAATAACCTCACCAGTTTTGGGGTTGCGCCCCTGTCGTTCAGCTCTGTCGGCAATGCTAAATGTCCCGAATCCAACAAGAGATACATCTTCACCAATTTTCAAAGAGTCCGAAACGACGCTTATAAAAGCTTTGATAGCCCGATCGGCATCCACTTTGGTCAGCTTCGCCTGATCGGCAACTCTCTCTACTAAAGCAATTTTTGACATAGGGTTGATTTTTTTACATAGTTGAAGAAGAAATGGGCGCTTTTGTCCGAAGGTTAAAACATTTAACAGTGTATCACAACTTTTCTGATATTTATCGGAGATTATGACTGATCTGATTTGGATACTGGCAGCAGCGCCCTACTTGATTTTCATAAAAAAACGGAATATTTTTGTCTTTTCCAAGCGTAGTAAGCGGACTCCAAGAAGTAAGCCACCAGGAATATCCGTTACTCCGATTCCGCTGGCATTCTTCCTTTTCGGGCTTGATGCGGCGCTCCATCGTCGTCCGCATCTTTTTGAAGAACGGAATACTCGCGCTACAGTCCAAAGAGCCTAATATTCCAATGTTGATGAAATCGTATTGACCTCGACAGTAGCGCCAGGCATGATAACAAATTCACTTAACCCGATGTGACGACGGTTATCTCCCCAGTCGTAAGTATAGCCCAGTCTCGTCCATGGATACCCATTGGTGCCATAAGATTTCATCTTCAACTCATTGTACCATTTGACATAGTCATCGCTCACCGTCACAAACTTATTGGTTGTTCGAAACTCTGTTTCTGCTTCACGGTCACTAATCTCCGGATCAGCGCTTGGCCTGAAGAGATCGCCCGGCTTGACCCACATCTCCACAAACTTCGTTTTTCCCGCATTGGCAGGAAGTCCCAAAAGCTGTTCCAGTCGCAGCGCCCTGTTTCCGTTCAGCTTTTTACAAAAATTTTTGATTTCCGGCGCGGTGGTGACCCAAATCTCTCGTGAAAGCTGGAGCGGTTGCCCGATTTTATTATCATAACCGTTATAGTTTGTCCAGGTGACTACCAACAGCATGGCATTTTGGGCATCATTGCGGTTCTTCCACACCAGCTTGTCGTTTGAGGGCACAATAGCAACAAGAGTGTTCGATATCTCTGATGGATCTGCTGTTTCAGCATCAACGATGGCGCAGTGGTAGGCCTTCTGCAGGTCAGCCTGATTAAGTGCCGGGCTCTGGAGTGCACAGGCTGAAATGAGGCAGGAAACAAGCAGAAAAAGAGTGTACCTCTTTATGTGAGAAAAGCGGTTTTTCATCAGCATCACTCCTTGTTTAGATGGGTTTTGTGTTTGATCGCTTTTGATGGATTTGTTGAGACAGGGTAAATAATCGAGATATCGTCGTGTTTGAGATCATACGGAAGATTTTTCAGGCAGTGCTGCAACGCTATCCCGGATAAGCTCAACGAGACGAATGCGATCCTGCACTGGAAGCTCAAGAATGTCGGCAATAGAAATCGTGCTCATGTTGGATAAGGTGTTCTTCTTCTTGTTTAACACTTGCGAGGTTAACTGACCCTGAAAAGTACGAAAAAGGTACAGATAATTTGGCTAAACATAAAAAACAGTGTCGTCAAAGGAAATGTCATGCCTGACGGCATATAGTCGTTTATCCTGCTTTCAAATTCCGCTTTTCCCCCTGGGAACGCCGAGCTCCAGCTCGGCATCGTGCTGTTTCTCCCGATCAGTGTTGAGGTCGGCCATGCATTCGCGGGTTGCGTATCAGGGTTATTGATATCCTCGATTTGATGGCTGCTGGACTTACCTCAGACGAAATTATTGAGGAGCTGCCGGATCTTGAAAAAGATGATATTCTTGCTGCACTCAAATACGCAAGCCAGAAGCTCAATCAGTTGATACCAGTAAGCTTATAGCCAAAAAACTCCTTGTAAAATATAACACCAAGTGATATACTTGAACAATGAGAGTCTTCAAAAACAAATGGTTCAACCATTGGGCGCGTCGTGAAGGTATTGCGGACTTTGCGCTGTTTCAGGCAGCGGAGGAGATCGCTGCAGGCAAGGTTGAGGCAAACCTTGGCGGTTGTTTGTTCAAGAAACGGTTGCCACGGGCAGGTGCCGGAAAGTGGGGTGGATACCGTGTTGTTGTGGGATATAAGAGACCAAATGCGGATCGAATTATTTTTCTCTACGCTTTTGCCAAAAGCGAAAAGGATACTATTTCTGACAGGGAGGAAGCGGCTTTAAGTATTGTCGCAGATTCTTTTGTTTCATCAAGTGAAGAGCATGTTGCTGAGCTTTTAGATGCGAATTTATTATGGGAGGTAAGCTTTTATGAGTGAGATTTTGGACATTGCCAATGAAATGGCGAAAGAGCTGTTTAAGGTTGGTGCCATGGATGAAATCACAATGCGCACGGTTGATGCGCTTTGCTTGCCGAAAAAACGCATGTTTCAACCTGAGGATATTCAACGCATTCGCATGGCGAACCGTATGAGTCAAACCGTTTTTGCCGTGATGCTTGGTGTTGGTAAAACGACGGTGCAGCAGTGGGAGCAAGGACAAAAGAGACCGGGTGGTACGGCGCAACGTCTTCTTGATGTTATTGACCGTAAGGGAGTGACTGTATTGGGCTGACAGGGAGAACGCGAAACTGCCGTTTTTTTGCTCACTGACAGTACTGTTCGATAAATTTCTCTCTATTTCATCCTGAATGATCAACTGCTGGGTAAGCAATCTTGGGGAAGGTATTCTGATTGTGTATGAGTAATAATCAGTCAGTTGGCTCAACAATTGAATTCAAATTGATTACGCCATAAAAACCTTGTAAGCGACATAATTAAAATGATTTGTAATGATTTACCTTTTCAACAACCGGACACCGGTGATATCGGTTCAGTAAATGGTATGCTGGTTCCTTGCCTTGACGAAGACCCTTTTTCCCGTTTTTGCTTTTGAAGTATTACATCCCGGAATACCACGCAAAGTCGCGTATTCAGATGAATCCATTGTTACCCTCAACAGACAATAAAATTCAGAAAATAAACTTATAGGTTGATTTTTATGAAGCTGGTTCGTATTATTACCGACAGGGGTACCGGGGAAGGTTTGTACGCAATCCGGTTTACCGCAGGCCAGCCTGACGAGTTTGAGCGGCTTTTTGACCTTTGGATTCGGGATACGGGTTATCTTTACCGCTTTTTTCAGGATCACAGGAGCGAAGTACAAAGCGGCATATACAAAGGGATATCTGTTGAACAAGCGGTCAAAGCTACTCGTCATGAGGCGAAACTTCTGCAGCAAACCATAGTGTCGCTTGCGGAGAACGGTATTTCAGGCCGCCAGCAAGTGTTGCAGAATATCTTTCAGCCGCTCAACAACAATGAGTATACCCTGAAGCCTTTGCAGAAAAGCAAGGCACGGGGCAACAGGGAAAAACGATGGTTGCGAATCTATGCAATACGCTTTGCGGCAAATTGCTTTGTTATCACCGGTGGCGCTATAAAAGTGACACTCAGCATGGAGGCCCCTTATGTGCAGGAAGAGCTGCAGAAACTTGAAAAAGTCAGCCAATTCCTTGTTGACCATGATGTACGAGACCAAACTGATTTTGAATATCTGGAGATATGAACCGATGACCATAACCAACATGAAAGAAAAAATTGATAACCTCCTGTCAAAAGAGCCTTCGCGCTGGATGGAAAAAGCGTTACGCGATGAGGCAAATGAGGCCTGGCTTGAGAGGTCTTCCAATATTGCATTGCGTATTCTTGGCGCTTTACAGCTCAATAGAATGTCGCAGAAAGATCTTGCTGAAAAAACAGGAGTCAGCCCTCAGCAGGTAAGCAAACTGCTCAAGGGAAATGAAAATCTTACCCTCGAAACCATAGCAAAGCTTGAGGCTGCGCTTGGCATCATGCTCATTGCAATACCGGAAAGCGTTAGTGGAAGTGAGGCAGAATTGAGTACGACACAAAGGCAAAAAAATCCGCATCAAAGATTAGGGAAACAAAAACATTGTTATCCGCTCCTCAAGGCCGTGCAGCAGAAAAAGTCCATGAAACCGGAAGTGGTTATGGTCAAGAGGTTAACTGAATATAGTAAGTAATAATACCGTGTAAGGTGGCTTTGAAAGAGTGCATTTCACCAGAGAATCAACATCGAAATAATGCCCGAAAAAATCTCATCCATCAAACAAAAGTCCGAAAGCCGCGCTCATATCCCTTCAAAAGAGGACGCAGGGTACGAAGAGGCAAGCCAGTGCTTGAACTTCCGAAAAAACGCATGTTTCAACCTGAGGATATCCAACGCATTCGCATGGCGAACCGTATGAGTCAAACCGTTTTTGCCGTGATACTTGGTGTTGGTAAAACGACGGTGCAGCAGTGGGAGCAGGGACAAAAGAGACCGGGTGGTACGGCGCAACGTCTTCTTGATGTTATTGACCGTAAGGGAGTGACGGTTGTGGGCTGACAGGGAGAACGCGAAACTGTTGGGTGAGCATGGAAAGGGGAGCCGCTTGATCCAGCAGAGCTGCCAGTGTGGCAAATTCATCTTCCAGCGCATCATAGGCTATCCTGAATTCAGGATCATTGGTGCGTTTTTCGGCGACCTTTTCAGCAGGTTTAAGTCGTACAGGGTTATAGATGTTATCAGTATTCATGAGTTTATCAAAAACGACAAAGTTTCCGAAAAGAAAGAATGATAATCATGGATGATGGCTAACGGTTTTTTTGCCAACAACCCGGATTTCGAGCATCATGTAACACCGCAAAAATATGTACAAAATTACTCCGCACTACATAAAATAAACCGTAAGGAAAGCGGGGAAGGAGAGCGCGGCAATAAATTCTTCACCGAGGCCGGTGCTTTGCAATTCGTACCACTCTTGAGCTTCGCAAATTTCACGTAACGCTCTTGCAGAGAACTTCAGACGGTACGCCATGAGCCATCATTAAGGTGTGATTTAACTTGATCCCAGCAGTAGCCAGCTTCAGGGTTTGCTTCGAACTCCGCAAGGCGTGCTTCAAGCTCAACCTTGAGCGCAGGCGAAAACTCTACTGCTTCAAGGCAGTGCTGCAACGCTATCCAGGATAAGCTCAACGAGACGAATGCGCTCCTGCACTGGAAGCTCAAGAATGTCGGCAATAGAAATGGTGCTCATGTTGGATAAGGTGTTCTTCTTTTTGTGAAACACGTGCGCGGTCAACTGCCCCCGAGAAGTACAATAAAGGTACAGATAATTTGGCTAAACATAAAAAACAGTGCCGCCAAAGGAAATAGGCGTTTCACGTTTCCTGTCCAAAGCTCTCCATTTTTGATTTTGCAGAAACTCCAGAAGTGGCGGGGCTCTTCGACGAGGGGGATGCGCGGGAGCATTTTTTTTAGATCATTGGTGTGATTGATTATGGCACTGGGGTTCAGGACAAGGCTATTTTTTTGATTTCCTCTTTGTCGATATCAACAGGCAATCCCACACGCATAAAATAACGTGCAAACGCCTGAGACGAATGTTCTCGATATGGAGGCAGCAGCCTGAGTCTGTGAGCCTGCGTGATGGTAAATGCCTTTAGGTAATCTTTTGGAAGGGTGTATATCCGATGGAAATCCACTACGGAATAATCGATCTCAATCTCACTGGATGTATATCGGTTCAGTAAATGGTATGCTGGTTCCTTGCCTTGCCGAAGACTCTCTTTCCCGTTTTTGCTTTTGAAGTATTCACTGGTTTTCATGATTTCGGTCAGAGGCCAGTAAGGACAGAGCACCACAGTGTCCAATTTTTCATTGACAAGGTCGCAAGCTTGAGAGAGTACCACCAAGTTTCCAGTTTTGATATCGACAGGTTCCTCGGCGGTAGCTTCATTTTCAAGAATTGCTTTGTACATCGAAGCGTTTGGAAACGGAATCGGGCACTGCATCAAGAGGTCTCCTTGCGTAAGATCACTTGAATATGACATCCTGGAATACCACGCAAAGTCGCTCATTCAGATGAATCCATTGTTATCCTCAACAGGCTCAAACCGAATGGATTGTGAAAGTCGAATGTTCACCGACATTTTTCGAAGAATTGGAAGGTCGAGTTCAGATTGTACCGATCGATTGACCGCTTCAGTCGGGCTGGAATGGAGTGGTCGGTTCAACTTTTCGCAACCAGAAGTGTCTCCCTTGCCAGTGCTCATTGACTTTGTCATTGTGCAACCAGATTTACCTTTTTTGTTGCTGCTCTTTGCCTTCAGCATTGAAAAGGCATTGTCTCGGGTTGGCTTTTGGATGGTTTGCATATTCATGGTCTCAATAAATTTCACGACAAGGCTACGCTTGTCTACCTCACTAAACTCTACCGACAGGAAAGTAATCAATATTCATTTGCTCAAAAAACTCTTTTTTATACCGAAGCCAATGCCGTTAATCATAAAAAGTAGTTCCTTCAGATAAAATCCGGTCTTATAAAATAGTTGACCTATTGCTGACGTTAGTAGTATAGGCATTTATCCTGCTTTCAAATCCCGCATCCCAGGGAATGCCGAGCTCCAGCTCGGCAGAAAACAAGTACATCGTGTAAAGGTGGGTATCAGTGAACAGCTCTCACAAGTGTAAGTTTTCAGAGATATTACCCAGCTTTCAAATCCCGCAAGAGGCGGTCGATTGCTGACTGGTGCATCGTGCTGTTTCCAGTGGGTGAAGTCGCCGATGTGCCGCTGGCGTTTGACGTTTCCGGCCCAGCCGGTTTTGCTCTCCATGATTGATTGATTGATTGCTTGATTGATAGCGGTCGCGATGAGCTTATCAAGCAGCCTATTTTTTCTTTCTCCATAACCAACCTGCAATTGGTATAACGAGAGTTGCCCACAACCATAGCCAATATTTTTTACCGAATATTTGCATTTTTTGATATGCAGTTACTTTGACTTCTATCACCTTCACGAATACCTCTACTTTTCGAGGTATGGCTTTACCATTGACATCAAGAATAGCTGACAATGTTAAATTCCAATCCTGGTTCTCCAGCAAACACTACCAGTGCATAATTCCAAATAATCAATAGCAAAACCGCTCTAATTCAAATCTCTTGCCTATATTTCGTTTCACGCACATTTCTCTTATTCCTTGAATGCCATTTACTTCGCTGCTTCCGCTAAACAACATCTCATGAACGAAGTCACTCATAACAAAATTGTATCCTTTATCTGGGGCATAGCCGACGATGTCCTCCGTGATCTCTTCAAGCGGGGCAAATACCCCGACGTCATTCTCCCCATGTGTGTTATCCGCCGCATGGACGCCGTGCTCGAACCGACCAAACAAGCCGTGCTCGACATAAAAAAAATGCTCGACGATGCAGGAATCACCGAACAGCGTGCAGCACTCTGTGAAGCGTCAGGGCAGGCATTCTACAACACATCCCAATTTACCCTGCGCGACCTCAAGTCACGCGGCAGCCAGCAGCATCTCCTTGCCGATTTCGAAGACTACCTCAATGGCTACTCATCAAACGTCCAGGACATTCTCGAAAACTTCAAGTTCCGCAACCAGCTCTCCACACTATCGAAAGCCGATGCTCTCGGCACACTCATCAACAAGTTTCTCGACCCTGAAATCGACCTCACTCCCGCCGGTATCGACAACCACGCAATGGGCACGGTCTTCGAAGAACTTGTCCGAAAATTCAATGAGGAGAACAACGAAGAGGCTGGTGAGCACTGGACGCCTCGCGACGCAGTGCGCCTTATGGCCAACCTTGTCTTTTTGCCGATTGAGGAGAAACTCAAGTCGGGCACCTACCTGCTCTGCGACTGCACCTGCGGTACCGGCGGGATGCTCACCGTTGCCGAAGAGACCGTTTTATCCATAGCCGAAAAGCATAAGCAGGATATACAATGCCTCCTTTACGGGCAGGAAATTAACCCCGAAACCTACGCTATCTGCAAGGCCGACATGCTGCTCAAAGGGGAGGGTGAAAACGCCGACCACATCGTTGGCGGCGCTGAATGGTCAACCCTCTCGCACGATGCCTTTCCCTCCCGCGTTTTCGACTTCATGCTCTCCAATCCCCCCTACGGCAAGAGCTGGAAAAAAGATCTCGAAGCAATGGGCGGCAAAGAGGGGATGCGCGACCCCCGCTTCAGGGTGATGCACCAGGGCGAAGAGCTCTCACTCGTCACCCGCTCCAGCGACGGGCAGTTGCTCTTTTTGGCCAATCTGGCCTCCAAAATGAACCAGACCTCCGCGCTCGGCAGCCGCATCGCCGAAGTCCATAACGGCAGTTCGCTCTTTACTGGCGATGCCGGACAGGGCGAAAGCAACATCCGCCGCTGGCTCATCGAAAACGACTGGGTCGAAGCCATCGTCGCCCTTCCGCTCAACCTCTTTTACAACACCGGTATTGCCACCTATATCTGGGTGCTCACCAACCGCAAACCTGCACACCGCGAGGGCTATCTGCAGCTTATTGATGCCACACAGTGGTTCAAGCCGCTCCGCAAAAATCTTGGCAAAAAGAACTGCGAACTCTCTCAGGAAGATATTGACCGCATCCTCAACACCTTTCTTGACTTTGAGGAGATACCTGAATCAAGAATCTTCCCCAACGAAGAGTTCGGCTACTGGAAAGTAACGGTTGAACGCCCGCTCCGGCTTCACAGCCAGCTCACCATAAAAGCTATAGAGAGCCTCCGCTTTGCCTCCGGTGATGAAGCGATCCGTTCCACCCTCTACGAAGAGTTCGGCGACGACCTCTTTAACAGCTTCAGCATCATTGCTCCAGCGCTCGAAAGGTGCCTTGCCGAGTGGGGCAGCGATGAAGAGGAGAGTGAGGACGAAGAGAGTGGCAGCAAAAAAGGGCTCCCCGAAAAAAAGAAAAAGAAGCTGCTCGACCCCAAGACATGGGAGCGCGACGGCAGGCTTGTTGAATCCGCTTATGCCCTGCGTACCATCCTTGGTGAACAGCTTTTTGAAGACCACAACATCTTCCGCCAGAACGTCACCGCAGCACTCATGCAGGGAAGTATCAAGCTGCCCACAGCCGACCTGAACAAAATTCTGAAAGCAGTAAGCTGGCGGGTAGAAACTGCTCCCCCCGTCATTGCCAAAATGCACAAGCCCGGCAAGAACGAAGCTGAACCACTCTACGGTCTTTATGATACGGTGCCCCCCACAGGAAAGCCCGTGATTGTCGAATACGAGCCCGACCCCGACCTGCGCGATACCGAGCAGGTGCCACTTCTCGAAGAGGGAGGTATTGAAGCCTTCATCCGTCGCGAAGTGCTGCCCTACACCCCTGACGCTTGGATAAAAGAGAGCGCCACCAAAATCGGCTACGAAGTCAGCTTCACCCGCCACTTCTACAAACCACAGCCGCTCCGCACGCTCGAAGAAATTACCGCAGACATCTTCGCCATTGAGCAGGAGGCCGAAGGGCTGCTTGACGGCCTGCTGAAGGGAGGTGCCAAATGAGCGATCAGCCGCAACAATCCCGTTTCCTTATCTATCAGGCCGAAAACGGCGTCATCAAAATCGACGTCCGCTTTGAGGAAGAAACCGTCTGGTTGACCCAGCAGCACATGGCCGAGCTGTTTCAGACTACGGTGCCTAATATCAGTATGCACCTGCGCAATATCTTCGAGGAAGGAGAACTGCGGCAGGAAGCAACTGTTAAGAATTTCTTAACAGTTCGCCAGGAAGGTACCCGGCAGGTCAATCGAACCATTGACTTCTATAACCTTGATGCCATTATTTCCGTAGGTTACCGTATCAAATCTGTTGTTGCTACACGGTTTCGCATCTGGGCAACCCAGCGTTTGCACGAATATATCGTTAAAGGCTTTGTGCTCGACGATGAACGGCTCAAAAACCCAGATCAGCCCTTCGATTATTTCGAAGAGCTTGCGCGGCGGATTCAGGATATCCGCACCTCCGAGCGTCGCTTTTACAAAAAGATCACCGACATCTACGCTACCAGTATTGACTACGATCCGACGACTGAAACCAGCCTTGCCTTTTTCAAGACCGTGCAGAACAAGGTACACTGGGCCATCACCGGGCAGACCGCCGCTGAAATCATCCATGCCCGAGCCGACCGCAATCAGCCCAATATGGGGCTAACCAACTGGCGAGGCGTGAAGCCGCGCAAAGAAGATGTTGCCATTGCCAAAAACTACCTGAACGAAGAGGAGCTGGCCGTGCTGAACAACCTGGTCGAGCAATATCTTGTTTTTGCTGAAGGCCAGGCTATGCGGCGTATTCCCATGCGCATGGTTGACTGGGTAATCAAGCTTGACGGCTTCCTGCAACTCAACGAGCGCGACATTCTCACGCACGCCGGGCGCATCTCCCCCGATGCAGCAGCGACCCACGCAGGGAACGAGTACGACGCATTCCATCGCCAGCGTCTGGTAGAACAGGCACAGCAGCCTGACGACTTTGATCAGGTCATGCAGCATTTGCCTGAAGCCAAGCCTGTTCGCAAAAAGAAGGGAGGCCAGCCATGATTGCCGACCTCAAACCATACTTGGCATACAGGGAATCCGGTCTGCCGTGGCTCGGGAAAGTGCCGAAGCACTGGAAGACTGAACGTGCAAAGTGGTTATTTGCCAAGATGGCTCGTCCAGTTCGAGAAGAAGATGAAATTGTGACTTGCTTTCGCGATGGGACGGTGACACTACGCAAGAACCGACGTTTGCGAGGCTATACCGAGGCTACTGTAGAGCATGGATACCAAGGAATTCGAAAGGGAGATCTGGTCATTCATGGGATGGATGCTTTCGCGGGTGCGATTGGTGTTTCAGATAGTGATGGAAAGGGCACACCCGTCTACAACGTTTGCCATCCGAGCAAAGGTGTAAATGCTCAATACTATGCACACCTTATTCGGGTAATGTCCCAGTCTCAGTGGATTCTTGCGCTGGCAAAGGGTATCCGCGAAAGATCGACAGATTTCAGGTTTGAGACATTTGGTAATCAACGCGTCGCCTTTCCACCGCCTGACGAGCAGGCAGCGATTGTGCGCTTTTTGAACTGGGCAAACGGGCAATTGGAAAAGGCCATCGGGGCAAAGCACAAAGTGATTATGTTGCTTAACGAACAGAAGCAGGTCATCATCCACCGTGCCGTCACACGCGGTCTTGACTCCTCAGTGCCCCCTCAAGCCATCAGGCATTCCCTGGCTTGGTGATATTCCTCAGCATTGGGATGTGCGAAGACTGAGACAACTTGTAAAAATTAATCCATCAAAATCTGAATCAAATAACTTGTTACGACAAGATGAAGATGTCACATTTCTTCCCATGGAAAAGGTCAGGGCGAATGGCTCGATTGATTCTTCACTGGTCTTGAAAGCTTTCACTGTCTGGAATGGATTTACCTATTTTAGGCGGTGTGATGTTATTGTAGCTAAAATTACTCCATGCTTTGAAAATGGTAAAGGCTCATTCCTTGAGATTTTACCCACACAAGCAGGTTTTGGTTCCACAGAGTTTCATGTGCTTCGCCCAGGAAATTTTCTCTTGGGAGCTTATTTGAGGATGATTACTTCCAGTAAGCAGTTTTTGGTTAACGGTACGAATAGTATGACAGGTTCAGCAGGACAACAGAGAGTACCTACTGATTTTATCAAAAATTATCCGATTGCATTGCCGCCTATTGATGAGCAAACCACAATTCTAAAAGTTGTTGGTTCTGAAATTTCTGATATTAACATCACAATCTCCCGCTTCGAACGTGAAATCGAACTTCTCCGCGAATACCGCACCCGTCTTGTCGCCGATGTAGTAACCGGCAAGCTTGATGTTCGTGAAGCTGCGGCAAAACTGCATGATGAAGCCTTGATTGACCTGCCAGACAACGATAGTGTCGAAGCTCTTGAGGACGAACCCTTTGAAGAGGAGGCTTTTGTATGACCACCGATATCAGCGAAAAAGGGCTTGAAACCCTCATCATGCGCCACATGACCGGTACAGATGGCTTTGCTTCTGCCACCTTTCTGGTTGAACAGTCACCATCCTATGGCGGTACCGGATATATCGCGGGCACTCCAAAAGAGTACGACCGTGCCTATTCTCTTGATGTTTCGCAGCTTTTTGCTTTTTTGCGTGCCACACAGCCGGAGCCATTCGGAAAGCTTGCCCTGGCAGAGGGGAATGAACCGGGGGATATCAATCGCCTCAAGTTTCTTGCCCGCCTCTCCACCGAAATCGGCAAACGAGGCGTGATTGATGTGCTCCGCAAGGGCATTGAGCACGGGGCCCTTCACTTCGACCTTTTCTACGGCACACCCTCGGAAGGCAACCTGAAGGCTTCCGGGTTGCACGCGCTGAACCGCTTCTCCATCACGCGCCAACTGGCCTACAGCACTGATGAAACCCGCCGCTCTCTTGATCTCTGCCTCTTCATCAACGGTCTGCCCATTGCCACCTTTGAGCTGAAGAACAGCCTCACCAAACAGACCGTAGCCGATGCGGTTGAGCAGTACCGGCGCGACCGCAGTCCACGCGAGCAACTCTTTGAGTTTGGTCGTTGTGTTGTGCACTTTGCCGTGGACGACAGTGAGGTGCAGATGTGCACGGAGTTGCGCGGCAAGGGCTCATGGTTCCTGCCCTTCAACAAGGGTTATCACGATGGTGCGGGCAACCCTCCCAATCAGAATGGTATCAAGAGCGACTATCTCTGGAAAGAGCTGCTTACTCCGGCAGGGCTCACCAACATCCTTGAGAACTATGCGCAGATTGTTGAGGAAAAAGATGAGCGGAGAGGGAGAAAAAAACGCCGGCAGGTCTGGCCCCGTTACCAGCAGCTCGGCGTGGTGCGTGAGGCACTGGCTGATGTGCAGCAGTTTGGGGCAGGGAAGCGTTACCTTATCCAGCACTCCGCCGGGAGCGGCAAATCAAACTCCATTGCCTGGCTTGCGCACCAGCTTATCGGGCTGAAGCGGGAGGGCAGGGAGCTGTTCGACTCCGTGATTGTGGTTACCGACCGCCGAATCCTCGATGATCAGCTTCAGAAAACCATTCGCCAGTTCATGCAGGTTGGCGCTACAGTAGGTCATGCCCGCCAATCCGGTGACCTCCGCCGCTTCATTCAGGAGGGAAAGAAGATCATTGTCTCCACGGTGCAGAAATTCCCCTTCATCCTCGACGAAATCGCCCTGGAGGCAGCTCGAACCTTTGCCATCATCATCGACGAAGCGCACTCAAGCCAGGGAGGCAAGACATCCGCGGCAATGAGTCAGGCACTTGCTGGCAAGAATACCTGTGACGCTGAAGAGCCTGATCCTGAAGATACGGTGAACGAAGCGCTGGAAAAACGCATGGCCGCCCGCAAAATGCTGACCAACGCCAGCTATTTCGCCTTCACGGCCACGCCCAAGAACAAAACTCTTGAAATGTTCGGCGAAGCGTTGCCGCCTGATGCCGAAGGAAAGGTGAAACATCGCCCATTCCACAGCTACACCATGAAGCAGGCTGTCGATGAGGGATTTATCCTCGATGTGCTCAAGAGCTACACCCCCGTCGAGAGTTACTACAAATTGATCAAGAAGATTGAGGATGATCCGGAATTCGACACCAAAAAGGCAAAAAAGAAACTGCACCGGTACGTCGAAAGCCACGACCACGCCATCCGGCTCAAAAGCGAGATTATGGTGGATCACTTTCACGAGCAGGTGCTGGTCGCCAACAAAATAGGGGGGCAGGCGCGTGCCATGGTGATTACAAGTGGTATTGAACGGGCGATCCAGTACTTTCATGCCTTTCAGAACTATCTCACTGAACGCAAAAGCCCTTACAAGGCGATTGTGGCATTTTCAGGAGTGCACGATTATGACGGTGCCCAAGTCAGTGAAGCATCGCTTAACGGTTTCCCTGGCAGTGATATCGCCGACAAGATCAAGAACGACCCATACCGATTCCTCATCTGTGCTGACAAGTTCCAGACCGGCTATGACGAGCCCTTGATGCATACCATGTATGTCGATAAACTGCTTTCGGGCATCAAGGCGGTGCAGGCCCTCTCACGCCTCAACCGCTCACATCCGCAAAAGCACGACTGCTTTGTCCTCGACTTTCAGAACAATGCCGACACCATTGCCTACGCATTCCAGGACTACTACCGCACCACGCTGCTTGCTGAAGAGACCGATCCGAACAAACTGAACGACCTCAAGAGAGATCTCGACAACGCGCAACTCTATACACCCGATCAGGTGCATCAGCTTGTTTCGCTCTTTCTTGGTGGTGCCGACCGTGACCAGCTTGATCCGATTCTCGATAATTGTGTTGCGCTCTATACCAGCTTGTTCGATGAGGATGGGCAGGTAAAATTCAAGGGCAATGCCAAAGCGTTCTGCCGTTCATACAGCTTCCTCTCCTCAATTCTGCCCTACAGCAACGCCGCATGGGAAAAGCTCTCAATCTTCCTGAACCTGCTTATCCCCAAACTTCCGGCTCCGGTGGAGGAGGATCTTTCGAAAGGTATCCTCGACGCTATCGACATGGACAGCTACCGCGTTGAGAAGAGAGCGATGCAGAAAATTGTACTCCAGGACAGCGACGCCGAAATAGAGCCCATACCGATGGAAGGGGGTGGTCACAAACCCGAACCGGAGCTCGATCGTCTGAGTAACATTCTCAAAAGCTTCAACGAACATTGGAGAGAACACCTGCAAGACCCCGAACGCCAGAACAAACGCATCATCGACGACATTGCGCCAAAAGTAGCCGAAAGCACAGCCTACCGGAACGCCAGGGAAAATACCCCGCACACCGCACGCATGGTACACGACGAAGCGCTCGGCAAAGTGATGCAACTCATCCTGAAAGATGATACCCAGTTCTACAAACTCTTCGTCGAAAATGAATCCTTCCGCCGTGAACTCGGCGATGTGGTGTACGCCATGACAAACGGCTGAGCATCGGCAAAGGCCAAAGTATGAGGAGAGTCAAAACAGATTGGTTTATCTGCTCTTGCAGGAAGAAGTAAGAGAGTATGGGTGTAATGTTCCGAATGAATTGAAAGAGTTATCTTGTCTTGACGATATTTTAATGAGTCGTAAGCGTTCATCATTTTATTACATTATTGATGGGTGTGTAGTGTACTCTGGATTATCCTTATCGGTTTCACAAAGAAGGCTGAACATGACGAAGCGTAATGAGTATATCCCGCAAACGGTTAGCCATCCAGGGCTGACATTACGGGAAAAGCTTGAAGAACTGGGCATGAGCCAGAAAGAATTTGCCGTGCGAACCGGTAAACCAGAGCAGACCATTGTTAAAGTTATCAATGGAGAGAACTCCCTTACTCCCGATATGGCGGTGCAGTTTGAATCAGTACTTGGAATCCCTACGAATTTCTGGCTGAAGAGGCAGCAGAACTACGATGAAGCGGTGATGCTTTTGCAGTCCGATGGACTTTTTCTGAAGAAGAGGAACGGGCAGTCATTGAGTCTGGAGCATTGACGGAAAGCAATATCATCGCTTTAGCACAAAAATTCGGCACTCATCCAGCCATGATTATAGGGCGATTCCATCATAAAAAACTGCTTCCGTACCATATTGGCCGTCAGTTTATTCAGCCTGTTCATTTTGACTGATAGTTTCAATGTTCAAGTAATAACCAAAACGGTTCTCCGCATAGTTTAGTGAAACCGCTTTTTTTTAATACGCCATCAGGCTATACCCATATCGAGTTTGCCACAGTAAAATAGGATCCTTGTTCGGTAACTTTCGAATTTATGAAATCCTCTTGCTGAGGCTTTTATCGTCTGAAT
>CAJEXQ010000035.1 GCA_903994635.1 uncultured Chlorobiaceae bacterium | reverse complement strand
AACACGTGAAGTTTATAAACTGAGATAGATTCTGCATAAGGTGACAGATATAAAAGCATCAAGCATAATTTCTGTTACTCGAATCTGTCAGTTTTCCGATGACATATTTATGTAAAATACTTGTAACGAGTGTCTGGTATGGAATTCCTTCTTCCAGTGCCTTCGTTTTTAGGGCTTCTACATCTCTTTTAGAAACACGGACATTGATTCGGTGATCTTTTAATGCGGTTTCGGCTGCCGCCTTCATTAATTGACTTTTAATAGCATTAAAATCCTTAACGGATGTCCACTCACCGGATTCAATTGAATCAATAAGTTCTTGTTCATTATTTTCATTCATAATATCCCTCCTAAATCATAGTGCTTTGTATACTTTCTGCTTCGATACAATGTTTTCAAAAAAAAGTCACCATCTTTTTCAGGTAACCTGCCAACAGCAATTTTAATCATAGTTCTGCTTCGCCCGCTGCATCTCGACAATAAATTTGTCGCCCTTCTCGTTTTCGCAGTACAGATCGAAAATTGCCCGGCGGTCATACTCACTCCGCCCGACCTGCTCATTGGGCAAAAATGGGAGGTCTGCAACGATTCCCGCCTCGGGTGGCAGCAAGGTATTCAAAAACGCTATCAGCAAGTCCTTGTTCACCTCAGAGCCAAAAAGCTTCTTGAAGCCAAAGTCGGTGAAGGGGTTTATGTAACGATCTTTTAACAGCATGCCTTGATCTCCTTTTGGAGAGTGAAAACCTGGAATGAGAGCAACATACGCAAAGATAGTAAAAAATGGCGAATAAGACTTTCACTCGATGGTGACAGGCTCATGGTTAGCGAGGAGAACAGAGTCTTGGCTTGACGCGAGATACATCGTGAGAAATGAGAAAAGCCCAGACAAAAAACACGCTATCAACTGTGGAATAATTCAAAATCCCTGTGTGCTTGAAGCGCTTGCCTCAAGCCAGCGCTCCCAAGATGGTCAGAATAGCGAAGAGTCCGATTTTACAGATGCGGCTCTATACGACATCGGCTTTTTCTATTTATTGTGCTTAGAAGACCCAAGCCGCTTTAAGGTTGGGTTCGCCAGCAACCTCAACGAGCGTCTGCGCCAACACCGATGTTCGGCTCCTTACACGCAAGTAGTCAAGACATGGCCGTGCCGTAGGCTTTGGGAGAAAACCGCAATCGAATGCGTCACAGATGGGTGTGAACGTTTGCACACCGAAGTTTTCCGATCGCAGTCCCTTGAATCAGTCGAGCAAAAATGCGAGCGATTCTTTACTCTAATGCCACAGCTTTCTGGTCGCCAATCCGCTGAATTAGTAAGTTCTGTAAACACTCCAGACAGGAATAAATAAAGAAGCAATCCACACCTCAAAAGCAACCGAATTACAGTTGCAAATATTAACTACATGTCGTACGTTAGGATATGAGTAAAGACCAAAAACTGATTCTAAGGCTTCTTTCAAGGCCTAACAACTTTACATATAATGAATTATGTAGAGTTCTCAACTCATTGGGTTATGAAGAAAGCCAAAGCGGAAAAACATCAGGGTCAAGAGTGGCGTTTATTGATAAAAGCACCAAGCATATTATCCGTTTACATAAACCACACCCACGTAATGAGTTAAAACAATACCAAATTGAACAAATCGTTGAGGAACTGAAATCAAGGGGGCTTCTATGAAAGACGTTCTGGTTTATAAAGACTATATAGGATCGGTACACTTCAACGCCAATGATGAAGTGTTTTTTGGCAAGATTGAGGGAATTGAAGATCTTGTGTCATTTGAAGGCGATAGTGTCATTGAACTGAAAAAGGCATTTGAGGAGGCTGTAAACGATTACCTTGAAATATGTAAAGAATACGGCAAGAAAACTGACAAGTCATATAAAGGGAGCTTCAATGTCCGAATAGCTCCTGACATCCACAAAAAAGCAACAAGGCTTGCTTTGATGAAGGGAATGTCTTTAAATCAGTTTATTCAAAAAGCGGTTGAAGAAGAGGTCATTCGTGAAAGTAGTAATGTGTAACTCGAAGGTGCGAAATAATCTCTTTGACCGGTAGCGTATTGAATAAATACGTTTATAAAGACTTATCGTTTGAACAGTGTTTGGAAGCAGTGGAAAACAACCAAATTTTTTATCCGTAACCGTCAGGCAAAGATAACCTCAATAATTCAAAGGAAATACTAACATGCCAATGACAATAAAACAAATTGAATCAGAAGCTCTCAATCTGGATATTCACTCCCGAGGCAGTCTCGTTGGCAAGTTGCTCTTGAGCCTGGACGAGCCAACAGTGTCGGAAGTCGAACAACTTTGGCTGAATGAAGCAGAAAGACGACTTGATGATTATCGCGCAGGAAAGGTTCACGGTATTTCCGGTAACGAAGTATTCAAAAGAGCGATAAGCGAATTGTCATGAACTTCGAATTCTTGCCGGAAGCAGATGAAGAGTTTCGGGAGGCTTCCCGCTACTACGAAAATGAAGCTCCCGGAGTAGGCTTGGCATTTATTGCGGAAGTGCATAGGGTAATATCAATGGTAATTTCCCATCCCCTTGCCGCCAAAAAAATAAGAGGTACTATCCGCAGCAAAGTACTCCTTCATTTTCCTTATAGCTTGTTCTATTCCATTGAATCGGATTTAATTTTGATAGTCGCTGTAGCCCATCAAAAAAGGCGCCCAACATACTGGCGAAGCAGATTAAAGAGTATGGAATAAGACGTTCACCAAATACATGAAAAGATTATAGCGGGTCATTAATCACAATCCTCCTGAATCCGAAGATCTATTATTACTGCCTACGCTAAACTATTTCGACCATTTTATCTCAATCGCTTGAAATATTCACAGATAACCACCATCGTTTAAACGTTTTGCAGCATTATTGCCAACCTTGTCCTGACTCATTGCGCCAGATTTCCGATAAAAACCACCCACGACAGGAGATCTGTCTTTCAAGACAAAAAACAGCCTCACCCCATCGCCATAAGATCGCAGCTCAAGTATATCGCCATATTTTGAGTGAAATATTTTAACGATATTATTATCAATTTCGTAACCATTTGCTTTTGCTCGTGATAATGAATCTATAACACCTGTTGCTTCATACCGGTTTGGAAAGCATGTATTGGACGAACCAGGACAAAAAATAATACTATATTCTTTTTCAAGATATTCCTTAAAAGTTGTATTTCGCAAAAGCCACTCTTTTTTCCACTCAACCAAGAGCGTGCAATCTTCTTGCCCAAAAATATTTGGCAACTCATTGGGCTGGTTCTTGAATGACAAAAAATTTACCCTCCAATCTTCATCATCAGAAATTGTGACAGCCATACCATCTTGCCGTAGTGCATATTCAAGTATTGGTGCCGCCGCATCAATTCCTGAAAGAATCCAGTCTTCACAAATGGACAGATTCTCATTTTTTATTCTCACACCCTTGTCAAACTGTAACAAAAACCATAATACTATCTCTTTTTCTTTTTTTGCTGAATACGTTTTAATTAAAGAAGCAGCATTATACCAAACGCCCTGCTTATCTTCTGCTATGGCATAGCATTTTATTGATTCACTTTCCTGCGGATCATTTGCAATAAATTCAATATTTTTTGATAGCTCCCTGAATGTTCGTGCTGTTGAAAGCAGACAATTTTTTATAGAATCAACGTCTTTTGACCTGTCGGTATAAGGATTATAAAACACATTTATCATGATTATAATATCCTTCCAAGGTTTTTTTCAGTTTCATCAAAAAAACCATCTGGCCATTCATCGAAAAAGCCATCATCATCAATTATTGGTTGCTGAACAGATGTACGCTCTTCGTCAAAGTCATAGTTAAAATAATAGAATGTAGAATCTACCGCTTTCAATATTGTATTTTTCACAGCCAGCCTGATTCCGTTAAGGAGATGGTCTGAATGTGTTTCTACAACTATTTGCACTCCACACGAGGCTGCTCGTGCAAGAAATTCACCAAGCTGTGTCTGACCTGCCGGATGCAGGTGAGCTTCAGGATTCTCTATCATCAAGAGTGTGGATTCCTGCTCGCCATTAGCCACAAGCGCCGCATAGACAAGCACGTTAGCGATGATTGGTAAAGCATAGGATATTCCGAAGCCCACATTATTCGGACGATGACCGCTATATTCCGCTCTGATCAAATCAGCTTTAGGGATTGCCATCCATTCCATTTTAATGCCTGGAGATATTACCCCAAGCCAGGCTGAAACATTATTTCTGACTGAAGAGCTGTTTGCCTCACGCCGCCGAAGAATGTCCGGCAATCCAGCAAGCTCGCTATGATGTTCTAAAAAGTCAAGCACAAACTCACCCTTTTCCCCAACAGAAAAACCACGTTCTTCTTCCTGAGAAACAGGCAGATACAGCTCGGGGCCTAAACGGGCAGCAGAAATATAAGCGGCAATGACTGGTTCAACAAAGGGATAATCATAGTTTTTAGATTCCGGATATTCAAACAGATAATCTCCCCCGCTTGAGGTCAATGTAATCGACATTTTTTTATGAAGAGTAGAAACCAACTCAGAAACTGGGCCTAACGCTGACAATGAACTTTTTTCATACATCAACCTTACTGCCTGCAAAAAAGTACTTTTTCCTGAGCTGTTAAGTCCAGACAAAAGGGTAAAAGGAGTCAAAACAAATTCCTCATCATCAAAACATTTAAAACCCTGTATGTGTATTTTATTAATCATGACTGCTCTCCATTTCACGGATAACGTCCCGCAGATTATCATTATTTAAAATCAATTGAAACGCACCTTCAAGTGTTTTTGTTTTGTCTATTATTGCAATGGAATCATTTAGATCTTTTTCTGTCATTGAGATTTTAATTAAACCTCTCAATATCCCGTATCTTTTCTTTACACCTTGAATTTTATGACTATCACGTGAGATATATCTTGACAAATCATCATTAGCGGAAGAATAAGTTACAGCATACAGCAACGAGTAAAATCTTTTTTTATTCTTCAATAGAGCAGCAAAATCATTATCTGCCATTTCAGACAAAAGAACAGCCCATGCTTCAAACAAAGACTTGTTGATTGGTGTACGATATAAATTGTGATCAGGTGGAGACTTTCTGAATGCGTATATATCAAACAGCAAAGCAGCCCTCTTCATTGCCGCATCAAATTTTTCCCTTAATTGATCATGAGTTCGATATCGAATCTGTACATTGCTTACATCATCTCCCAATACCTTCTGGACATCTCTTGGCAGTAACTCCGGCATAAAATTAATGAGCTGCATTGTTCCGCTGAGAAAATCATCCATATCTTCATTTTTCGGATAAGACTCAACCCCTCGAACAAGAAATGCAAAGAATCTTAGAATAAGCTCACGCGCCGCCATCCGGCTATCATTAACGCTGCCAGTCGTTGCATTTTTAAACGTAAGAGAGTTTGCAAGTTCAGCCAAAAGATCTGCTGATGGGCCATAATAGAGAGCATGTCTTATCTCCTGGGCAGTAAGAGGAAGCCCACCCGTATTAAGACGTTTAAAAACATTTCGTTGTACATTTTGTGGTGTTGACGGGTTGATAATTGCAAATTGAAGTTCAGTTTCCAATATCCTGTTCTGAAATTTTTGAGGCAGTTTATCAAATTGAAACCCTTCCAATTCACCCAAAAACTCAAGCCCACTTAACGTAAACTCTTTCCGTTTTACATATCGGTCAATTGCCGTAACACGCTGAAGCCCGTCAACAACCTTCCAAGCACTATCCTCGTCCTCTGCCACATAAAAAAGAGGAACCGGTATTTTTAGCATTAACGACTCGATAAGTCGGCTTTGTTGGTCATCATCCCATAATCCAGCTCCACGCTGAATAGCTGGAGCAGAAATGGTGCCTTGTTCCAATCGGCGAATCAGTGTCTGCAGAGGCACTCTTTTATCTGAAATAGATATTTTTTCTGAATCAAAAGGAAATGGTTTGAATTCATCCAACTCAACCCCGGCCTCCCGTCCATCTGCGGCCAATTCCTGCGGGATATATTCATTAATTATATTTTCCGCCATAACGCTCTATCTGCATGGAGTTATTGAAAACTCAACGAGGGACAATATGAGAGTAATATTATTCTCGTTATGATTATTTCTATTTTTCGATAACACAGGACAAATGATACTTGTAACCACCCTTTTCATCGAAAGGAAAATTAACACTGACCTACTCAATTCAATCGTTCAAGGCATTCCACCAATCGCCCTGAACCCGGATCATAACAGAAGTTTACAATTGAACCATCTTTGATCTTTTCAACAACCTCATCAATGATAAAGAGTGGCACCAAAAACCACTCGCGTGGTACAACCGGGTTGCCGAAACGATCTTTGATCGCCATATCGAGTTTTGCTGGCTCAAAAAATCGGTGAATCAAATTTTCCAGTTTTGTACGGTTGATGTTTGAAAGTTCATACGTGGCAACAATTTCCACATCCGCCATAAGAAACGTAGGGTCAAGCTTTGCGTTGGCAATTCTTTTTTCAATATCTCCGCCTGTCACGCCAATTTTGTGAACAACGTCCCTGTGCTCCTGAATCAAGGGGTGATCTGATTTACTGCGGAGAACATAGATGGTACCGCTTGCGCAATCTCCCTCTTCTACCAGGCCTGAGAAAAGCGGCCCTTCAGAAGGTTCACTAATTCTGCGGCCTGCTACGTCTCTTTGAAGAGCCCTTTGCAAAGAACGCAGGAGAATATCGCTTTCGGTTCCATTGTCATAAATAACCCGAAGTCTTCGATCATTCCTTTCATAGACATTGATGAACTCTTCTCCCATATCGGCGACATAGACCTTCTGCCCGCCGAGGATGAAAAACTCACCTTGCCGGATTTGTGCATAATCCTTGAACTCGCGTGCCTTGCGAATGCCCGCTTTCAACTCTTCCTGCACTTGGGTAAACAACGGCTTGAACGTCTCGAAATCAAGGCATTGTGTGCGCTTTGCTATCTCCTCTGCCGCCCTGATTTCAGTGCGTGTTCTGACGTGCGTCAGATTGGTGATATCGTTTTCGGATGCATTCAGAACGCCAAGTTCAGCAAGTAACGTCTCATCGTCCAATGCTTCAGAAGAAGTGTTGTTTGCGACGGGTTGACCTTGCAGCAAACCATGTTTGTCAAGACCGGTCAGGGCATTCCTGCACTCCTCAGATGCACGGATTTTATCAAGCCGGACGGCATAGAGCCGTTCAAATATCTCTTTATCCTCACCATGAGCAGGGAGGCGACCCTGTTGTTCAAAAAAACGCTCGATATCCTCGAAGCCAGCAATAATCCGCTCCTCACGAGCTGTTCTGGTTGATTTGGGTTCTACCTTTGCTTCAACCCCAAGAGCTTTAAGAAGCTCTTTATCACTCATTTCAGCCATTCTTGGCCTCCGCTGTCTTTTTTTGCAGGAAGACAACGCCCTCAGCCATCCTCTTCTCCCAAGGGTCTTGAGCAGTTAAAGAGGGTAATCTTCCACGTTCCTGTTTGAATTTCAGAGCCCGCAAAGCCAGTTCACGTGCTTCATCCAGTGATAGATTTACTTTCTTACCGGCAATCACCGAAGCCACCTGTTTAAGACTCTCCTCATTCATCGCTTTAGCAAGAATGGCGTATGCCTCGCCAAATGGATTGATGCGGTCAATCAGGTCAATATCAAGATCACGAACATCCATCGCAAATTTGCGAACCCCATCAATCAGGGCAGTATTGCCACCTTGCTGCAGGTTATCGCTTGCATTGATAATTTTCTTCGCCTGCTGTGTGAGGTTCAGCGCGGTGATGGCGTGTTGCCGTACAGCTTCCTGATCTTCCGCATCCAGTTCAGGATATTTATCTTTCACGATTTTACCCATTCGCAACTGGGTCAACTCTTCCGCCACTACTTCCGAATCAAAAAGCCCTCGCTCAAGTGCAGTTTTATCCTGTACAAAAGAGGCAATCACCTCATTCAAATCTTCCTGGCATATACGAACCGCCTCTTTGCTTTTTGGCTCAACCAACCCTTTTATCTCTATCTGAAGTTGTCCGGTTTGTTCATTAAAACCAACATTTTCTTTCGCCGGATCGTAACCACTTTCACCATAATCGAACCCTTCCACAGGCCCGTTATTGCTGTTCTTGGGAGTGAAGTTAAACTTTGGTGCCAGCACCTGTTCCATCAGCAGGCTTGCCGCGATTGCCTTCAGGGTATCATTCACGGCATCAGTCACCGATTCCGCTGAAGCGTCAGGCTCTGCAATCAGGTTGGTGAAGCGGGTGCGCGTTTTTCCTATGGCATCGCGTGTAGCTCGGCCAATAATCTGGATGATCTCCGTCAGGCTTGAGCGATAGCCTACCGTGAGGGCATGTTCACACCAAATCCAGTCAAACCCCTCTTTAGCCATGCCAAGCGCAATGATGATGTCCACATGGTCGCGGTTATTCTTCTGAGTGGGGTCTTTCAAAGCGTTAAGCACTTTCGAGTGGCGCTCCGGGCCATCATCCACCAAATCAGCAATTTTCAGGATCTGGCCATCTGCTCTCTGAACACAGTCGAAACCGGTTACCGGGTCTTTCCCTTTCCATGTCCCTATAGCATCCATGATCTCACTCACTTCCGTGGTCTTTCCTCTCTGGGTGCTCTCCCGAGAATTGACATTCGGGATATGAATAATGGTCTTTTGGTCGGTATCAAGGACATCCATTATTTCGTCCAGATAGGAACCGGAGTAAAAATAGTACCCAATATCGAGTTGTTTCAGATACTGATAGCCGTTCAGTTGCTCGTAGTAGGTGTAGGTTACCGTCTCGAACTTCGATTCATCTTGTGGTGCAAGAACAGCTTCGGCATCGCCTCGGAAATAGGAACCGGTCATGGCGACAATGTGAACCTTGTTCCTCGCTATAAACGTGCCAAGATGCGCCCCAAGTCTGTTATCGGGATTGGCGCTGACGTGATGAAATTCATCAACGGCAATCAGGCAGTCATCAAAAGCCTCCACTCCAAACCGATCAACGGCAAACCGGAACGTAGCGTGTGTGCATACCAGAATGCGATCCTCACTCTCCAAGAAACTCTTGACAGCGTTAACCTTGCCTCCGTTATCATCCCCCGGCGCATTGCAGAGATTCCATTGCGGGGGCACTATCCAGTCAACCCAGAAACCAAACTTGGTTAAAGGCTCATCCATGAAGCTTGCGCCAATCGACCGTTCAGGCACAACAATAATGGCTTTTTTAATGTTCTGGTTATGCAGCTTGTCGAGTGCAATAAACATCAGTGCACGGCTTTTGCCCGAAGCGGGTGGAGATTTAATCAACAGGTATTGCTCACCTCGCTTTTCATAAGTGCGCTCCTGCATAACGCGCATACCCATTTCGTTGGCCTTTGTGGAGCTGCCGTTGCAGGCGTAATTCACCGAGACGGAGGGGATGGATTTATTGCCGATCATATTGGCTTCTTATATTTATTATAGCGGCGGAGTAGCAATCGTGCAGTAATAAGTGTGATTTGTAATCGGAACGTAGCATCATCTTCCTCTGACAACCCAGCATGGCTGCCTTGTGGATGCATTCGAGACATCAACCCTTGGATGTATTGTGGTTTTTGCATATTTGCATTCCACTCATTCATATATTCATACAGAAAGGGTGGATTGAGTTGCCCAAGATAATCGCGTTTATCTTTACTATTTTTTGTTTTATCACACCCTAACGAGTCAGCTATTTCATCTAAATAACTTTCGTAGAAAGTTCGCAATTGTGCATTTGAAGCCGCCCAGTCACCTCTTGAAAAAGCTGATATTGCCTGTTTTAAATGACCTTCAGGAACGACCATCCTGTGTGTATTAAGCAAGTGAATAATCTCGTTCTCCGCTTCCCTAAAATCCAATTCTGGTATATCATTTGGGATCATGCGCCGGAGAACATAGAATGATTTTGAGTCCCCCCAAGTATTATCAGTTATAATTGTTTTTTCACACACCTCAAACCCATCAAATCGAAGGCCTGCCAACATTTTTTTCCATGCATCCTCTGATCTGCCATTAGTAGGGGCTTCCAATGCTTTTTCAATTAGCGCACGATTCATCTGCATCTTACCATTCAGCGTGAATACCTCAGGATTAACGTTCAGCGCAATTCTTCCAAGATCGGCTATGTGAGCAGATTTTGAACTTGTACTGCATTGACCAGAAATACCCCATTCTACTTCCAACGCATCCAAGTCAGAGTGAGAGTGAGACTCTCCTATCACTTGTAATGCAGACATAACAGTCATGTTATTGAAGTCACTCATGATTTTGCTTTTCTTTTTAATGAAGGCTTATTGTGTTCAGCGGTCATTTTGGTGTAAAGGTCAAACAGCTTTTCCAGTCGTTCAGTATCATTCTTGAAACGTCTCCCGATGTAGATACGCTCAAGCACCTCGTCATTGCGCTCGTGAGCATGTCGCAGGTTTTCCGGCATATTATCAGGAGCATATAGGTCCGCAATAGTAGAGGGGAAATAAGCTTCTCTTGCAAGTATAATATCCTCTGCACAAAGGGTAAGATCAGCTTTGTTTTTCTCAGTCAACTTAGGAACAGGAAATGTGTGATAACTAACTGTAGGTGTATAACGTATTCCTGAACCAAGACGTCCAGAAACTGCGCGTACCCATACAGTGTGCATTCGTGATGAAAGGAGCGCAAATGACTCAATTCCAAAATCATATATCAAGTATGCAAGATTAGTCACCATGACACCTGCAGGCAGAAGCAAGGGCGTTACATAAGTTCGCTCTTCTGGTGTAACCGATGGTAATGCAATTGCTATCTCGTTTCGGTGACAATACTGCGCGAAGCGATAGGGAACGCTAGCATAGCCATTTGTTGTTTTCGCTTTTGACTTTTCACGAAAAGACTTCACAGCTTCGACACGAAGCTGGATGGGTGGTATATTTGACCACATATCCTCTTCAATTGCCTTAAGGTGAAGAGCCCATCGAAATGTCCCGCTTACTATTTCTTTTGTACCAAGTAGAGGCAGAAAGAATCGATTCGCCTCAGGATAGTTGGTTAGTAATTCTCTTCCTTCGTCCAGTGAGAGAATCAGGTAGCCATCATCTCGTGCCATGTTTCCCATTACCATTTTTGCTAACTCGCAAGATAATGGAGCATCTGCTGTTTCAACAACGACATCGGGTCCGGCTGTCAGATAGGGCGATATGTTATAGACGTTTCTTTTTTGTAGATCGTCAAAGATATGTTTCGGGTCAGAAGAGCGCGAGCGGACTCCAATTATAGTTACAAAAACGCCAGCATTGTTTGCTGCATTGTTGCTCCACTTAAATGGATAATATGCAAAGTAGATTTCTTGGGTTCTACTCCAAATTCGTGGCCAAACAAACTGAACCTGTTCACCTTGGCACACAGAGCTAGTAGAAACCAAGGCAAATTTGGCGGAATTTTTTTTACAATAGTCTGATGCCTTGAGAAACCAACCAGTAACATAATCAGCATCCTTGTGGTCAGGATGATCCGCGAAAACGGCATTCAGGTCCGATTTCTCGTGTAGATCCTGTTTACGAGCTCCTTTGTAAGGTGGATTGCCACAGATATAGGTTTCCCCACCGTCATTCTCAAAGTTGACCTGTGCTTGATCAAGCGGTGTGTTAAACAGATCATCTCCTTGAAGCTTGACTTCTGTCCCTTTCAGTGGCCAGATACTGAGCCAATCGAGCCGCAAGGCGTTTCCGCAGGTTATCCAGTTCTGGGAATCCAGTGGCAAAAAATCGGCCAGTGCTTCCATTTGCCCGCGATACACAACGTCGCACTGATATTCAGCAATGATTAAAGCAAGCCGGGCAATCTCTGCCGGAAAATCGCGCAACTCAATGCCTCGAAAATTGGTAATCAGAATTTCGCTTCGACGATCTGCCTCGCCTCGCCGCCGGTTGATTTCAGCTTCAATGGCCCGCAACTCCTTGTAGGCAATAACAAGAAAATTGCCGGAACCGCAGGCAGGGTCAAAAACCCTGATTTTCGATAGACGCTTGCGCAGGTTGAGCAAAATTCTTGCGTTGTCGCTTGCTTCTTTCAGTTGTCCCCGTACATCATCAAGGAAGAGGGGATTTAACACTTTCAAGATATTTGGCACACTGGTGTAGTGCATTCCCAGGGCTCCACGCTCTTCATCATCGGCCACGGCCTGAATCATCGAGCCGAAAATGTCGGGGTTAATCTTTTTCCAGTCGAGATTCCCCACGTGCATCAGGTACGAACGGGCAATTTTACTGAAGCGGGGCACCTCGTTACTACCGGAAAAGAGACCTCCATTCACATAGGGAAAAGCATTTGCCCATCGTGGCAGATTTGCTTCCGCTCGATCTTCTTTTTTTGTGTTCATTGCACCAAAAATCTCACCAATCACCTCGTGAGTGTTGGACGAATCTTTAGCGCTCATTTGACCAATCGTGTCCGTAAACAGGCTTTTGGCTGTGAAGATGTCTGTATCTTCCGCAAAGAAACAGAAGATCAACCGAGCCATGAAGTGGTTCATGTCATGGCGACGACCGGCGCTTCCCCATTCAGGATTGTCTTTCAGCAGCTCGATGTAAAGTTTGTTCAGGCGGCTGGTCGCCCTGATGTCGAAAGCATTTTCACGAACCTGTTGGACCGTACTGATTCCGGCCAATGGAAGGAAAAAACCGAAATGGTCAGGAAAATCTTTATAGCGGCAAACGACAGGCTCACCGCTTGCCAGATCTTCGGCCTGAAAATCCTCACCATCAGTAGCCAAAATAAATTTAGCCTTCTGCCGAATGGTTGAAGGACTCCCTCTCAGCTTGCCGAGCATCTCAGGCACTGCGCCTGCCGGGCATACAGCTATATGGATGTTGCTGTATTGAAGAACAGCGCCCTCAACATCCGATTTGTTATTTGCTTGAAGTCGCTTGAGGGTTGCAGGCTTGTTGCCGAACGCCTCCAAAAACGCATAAGGAAACGTTGCAGCATCAAACGGCTGCTCCGCCAACATCGTTATTGCTTGCTCAATCTCTACTGCGTTCAAAGCACCCCCAAAATTATTTATTGCCTTTCTGCCGGACAATCTACTTATCAATCTCTGAATTACGAAATGGACAAGAAGCGGGGAAAATACTTTTGCTGAATTAACCCTCCGATTGGTCGTTAACTGGCAGGTGAGCTGAAAAGACATCACGTTACCTGTGGAACTCCTCTGTCAACCACCTTCCATTGTGCCTAGATAGTATCTGCCGATAAATCAGCGCCGCACTCCCATTCGATACAATAGCCACCATTGATAACCTTCATAAACTCATCATGGTGTCGAAGCTCTTCAAACGCTTCATCTTCGAGGTAAGGAGTAACATCAAAACGGCCAAGACGACCATCGTCCGCCACGATGGACAGCACCCAATCGGGTTGGGGATGAAGTTCTGCAATCCTCATTGGTCATATGAATGAAGCCGAAAGAGGGAGTAACCTCGCCCCGGAATACTCAGCAAGATATTCAAAAACGCTCTCAGCAGGTAGAGTAAAAAGGTTTGGTTTGACTGATGCAAAAAGTCTCAGGGCCCTTGCCGCAACAAAAATGCTCTATAATTCGATTGAGATCGTTACCGTACCGGGCAACCTGCTCTTTTCGATAACAGCGAACGGTGTTATGCCGTCTTTTGAATTAATTTGTTGTCAAGTTCAAGTTCGTAGGACAGAATTGTCTTGATGTTCATTTTTTGGGAAGCATGAAGAATTTCAATTCCGACTATCCTATTTTCAGATGTTGTATCCAAATTAACGCCCCCCGAAATTTCTACAACACCATCAGGACTTTGACTCCCTAATGTTATATAGATAGCATCTAACCGCAATGATAATTCACAAATTATTATTATAATGAAAGCAAACGTTATCGTTATGACAAGCAGAGCCACACCACTATACCCCGCTTCGGCAAAAGAGATGGAGGCTCTGGGGCAGCGCCTCAGGGATGCACGGCTTCGTCGTCGTTTTTCCATGGAGACCGTCTGCGCCAGGGCAAACCTCTCTCGTCCAACGCTCTATAAAATTGAGAATGGTGACCCGTCGGTCGCTGTCGGCTTCTACATCCAGGTGCTTCGCGTTCTCGGACTGCTTGGGGATTTGTCGTTGATCGCCAAAGAGGACGCTTTGGGCCGTCGCCTGCAGGATGAATCGCTTCCCCAACGAAAAAGAGCACCGCGCAAAAAAACGCCAGCAGGAGCGAGTGATGGCGAAGCGTGAAGAGGAGCAGCTCTGGGTGTGGCTTGACGACCCGGCATTCGGGCCTCTCCAGCAGATAGGCACACTCTCGCGTGGGGCTCGGGGTACAGTCCGTTTTGTTTATGATCCAGCATGGCTCAGGCAGGTCAACGCATTTCCACTTGATCCGGAGCTTGATCTCTCAGCGGGCAACTTCTTTCCGGGAGGCTCCAATTTTGGAGTCTTCATGGATTCATGTCCCGATCGCTGGGGCCAACTCCTGATGAAACGGAGGGAGGCGATTGAGGCAAAAGAGGAGGATCGTACACCAAGAGCGCTTGGCCCCTGGGATTTTCTGCTGGGAGTTCAGGACTGCACGCGCATGGGTGCCTTGCGTTTCAGCCACCCCGGGGAATCGCTCTATCTGGCCAACGAGGCGTTATCTGCTCCACCGGTGGCAAAAATTGCTGAGTTGCAGGAGATGGCCTTTGAGTTGACCAGAAAAAAGCAGGATGACCTCGGTAAAATCAAAGAATGGCTGAAAGTTCTTGTTGCCCCCGGTTCGTCACTTGGCGGTGCTCGTCCCAAAGCCAATCTGGTTGATGAGGATGGCGCTCTCTGGATTGCCAAATTCCCCTCTGCTGACGATGACTACGATGTTGCCCTCTGGGAAAAGCTGCTGCATGAGCTGGCACAGCAATGCCATATTACCGTTCCCGAAGCTCGCCTCATGCAGATTGGTAAAGGCTACCACACTTTTCTGGTGAAACGATTTGACCGAAACATGAACCATCGCCGTTTTTTTGCATCGGCCATGACCATGCTTCACCATGCCGACACCGACGATGCCAGTTATCTGGAGCTGGCCGAATTTCTTTCAACATACGGCGTAGCGGACAACATCTCCCGTGACCTCGAAGAGCTGTTCACCAGAGTGGTGTTCAACATCGCCACGGCAAACCGCGATGACCATCTGCGCAATCACGGCTTCATCCGCACTCCTGCAGGCTGGCGACTGGCGCCCGCTTTCGACATGAATCCCTCGTTCAGGAAAGCCGAGCATGTATTATCACTTGATCTCTATAACCGCCAGCCGGATTTTCAGGTAGCAATGGCGACTGCTGGATATTATCGGATGGATAGCGCACGTGCTGAACGAATTGTCAATGAGGTGTTTGAGGTGGTGAAGGGGTGGAAAGTTTGTGCCCGGCGACTTGGGTTGAGTGGTCAGGAGTGTTCAGAGGCAGAGCATTTGTTTTGCTAAGGGAACTGACATTTTAGTGGAAAGCTTGTGCGTCATGTACAGCCACAGCACTCCGGCGAAAAAAGAAAAAGAGCGTAAACGACATACATCAGATCGGGTCGATTGCTCTGTTCCTGTTACGATATTGTGGTTTGTAACCATCAGTAGCATCAAAACACTCCTGTGCTGTACCTGGAATCATGTCAGGATTGAGAAAAGCTTGAATTACTTCAGGTTCATTCTTGAATTTTTCAAACCACAGGCCAAAGAAACCAACATGTTTTGCCGATTGAACTAAATGCGGAATGGCTATAAGGGCATTACCGATTTTTTCGGAAAGTTGTTGATAAAGCTCAAATGCTGTGTTTACAGCAATAATAGCCTCTTTCCGCTTTTTCCAGCGTATATCAACAATATTATTTCGCCTGTCGATAGTTGCCAAGCCCAGTAATGCAATGGTCTTTTCAGCTTTTCCCTGCTGAATCAACGTAAGTCCTTCAGCTTTCTGTACGATTGCAGCATCGGCATGTTCCGGATGAATACGGATTTGAAATGGCAGCAAAGTGTTATTGTTTTCCGGAAAGTAGTAATCATCAAAATCAATCGGGGTATTGCCCTTTGCATTGTTGCAGGGTCCGCAAGCAAGCAGCATGTTATCCCATTTAAGCGGATCACCTTGGGCGTAACCTGCGGGCGGATGTTTTGGAACTACGTGCTCTACTTGCAGATTGTGGCTTAAGGGCATATTGCAGTAGGCGCAATAACAGCCGATTCGATCGATCAATCTCTTCCGCCAAAAAGTATAATCAGTTACAGCAATCTGACTGCCGCTGTCATCAGTCGGGCATGAACCCTTGTCTAAAGGCCGCATCATCCTACTTTTGTGCTGCCAGTTTATTCAACTCCAAAAACGCTCTTAACCCAGGATCAGAAATATTGTCAATTTCAGCCTGTATCGCAGCCGCTGCCACACCCATGTTCAACTTGCCCAATATCGTTTTCGCTACTTCGTATTTGACTGTATTGTCATCAGAAAAGGCACTTTCAACGCCCATGACACTTGTTGCAACATCATCAATATTCAAACTGTTCAACGGAACATCAGTCAGCCGGTCAAGATTGATAAGCTCATCCGAGGCTAGCGACTGAACAATAAAGGGAGAGTGTGTGGTAACAACAAACTGCATGTTCGGGAACGCACTTTTTAAATCTTTCACAACATGCCGTTGCCACTTTGGGTGAAGATGCATATCAAGTTCGTCAATGATCACAATACCTCTCGACTCCTTCACCGCATTTCTCCCCAAAAAGCCATTAAGCACAACACACCTGAACGCCAATTCTGCTACCAGATTGAGCATGGCTTTCAAACCATCGCTCATGTTGGAATGAGTTTTTTTTCCCGGATCTTGTTCATCAATGTTTACAACCGCTTCAAGCTCCTGATAATGGTGATTATATCCTACATCTTCGAGATAGGGAATTGCCGTTGAAATGGCTTCAAAGACAGCTTCTCTCGTCCCTTCAAACTCTTTTTTATACTTCAGCTCACTATCATAATTATGAAGCCACTCAATCACACCATCGAAGTCAACCTTCTCAGAGAGGGCTGCCAAATACCCCTTCTCCATTCTGCTTCGGTTTTGTTGTGCCTTTTTCCCCTTGCGTAACTGAGCCACCGTTCTTTCAGTGCCAAAACTGGCCAACACCGGTACAATCGCTTTTATATTAAAATCTCTTCCGAGTTGCAGTAAATCTTTGACTGCATCAATCAAATCTCCTGCATATTTTCTGTTATGGCTTGTTGTTCCATTAGCCAGCATAACCCTGGTCCATTGAATTGCTCTTTCCTCACGAACCAATCCGCCTCTTTTTATTTCATACCCTTTAACAAATACCTTCTCCATGTCACCAGTAACCGATTGAAATGTATAACTCAACATACTGGCTGTAACGCTGATTAAAGTATCTTCCGTGCTGGAAAGATAGTCCCTGTCGGCAGCAGACCATTTGACAAATTTCTCCTGCCTTTTGAATTGTCGTCTGTAAACCGATGAGGCAGGAAGGGGCAGACATTGCAGATAAGCGCCCAGTGCTACCTGCAACGCATGAAGAAGAGATGATTTCCCCATACAATTATCTCCAATAGCAACAGTAAAACTTGTGTTCAGGGGAATCTCTATTTTTTCAAAGCCTCTGAAATTCTGAGCATATAACCTGCTGATATGCATACCTAAATATAACGATATATTTTTTCAGGGATAACCATTGAAAGAGCTCCCAATAGCACCATCTCCTTCAAAGCTTTTTACAACTTGAATGTCTACCAAAAAATGCAGCTTTTAATGATAATTATGGCAAAATTTTATCAAAAAATAGAAAAAAGAAGAAAAATCAAGGAAGAAATTTTCTGATGCGGAAAGACTCTCCGCTATCGAGGAGTACGCAACGGTAGGCTGAAATAATAAAAAAATATAACAGGAGGACACCCTGAGGGAGTTGCCTCCCTTCACGCAAACAGCTCCAAAGGTTCCAGTTCAAGAAACTCCTGCCATGGAATCCCCGAGTTTCCGATCAGTAGCACCTTGTACGGCTTGCACTGTTGCTCAAATGCCGCCATGCCGGAAGCCTGCCCGGTGTGGCCACTTTTGATTTCAAGGCCGATCACTTTTCCCTTGTGCTCCAGAACGAAATCCACCTCATGGTTCCCCTCTCGCCAGTAAAACAGGTTAATTGCGTCGGTGCGGGTATGGTTGAGGAGACAGGCACCAATTGCCGACTCAACCCATCGTCCCCACTTGGAAGGATTTGCGGCAATCTCCTGAAAAGAGTGCTGCTGCTGTGCACTGATGAGAGCGGTGTTGTGCACCTGAAATTTCGGGATGGATGCTCTACGCCGCACCATTTCAGGGCTGTACTTTTCCAATCCACCGAGTAACCCGGCGGTATCGAGCAGGCGCAGATAGTGAGCAAGTGTTGTTGTGTTCCCTGCGTCCTGCAGTTGACCAAGGATTTTTGTATAGGAGAGAATCTGGCCCGAATAGCCACATCCGAGTTCAAAGAGCCGCTTCATCAGGGCAGGCTTGTCAACACGGGTCAGCATCAGAATATCTTTCGAGATGCTTGTTTCGATGAGTGAATCTGTGATGTAGCGTCTCCACCGCTCTTCATCGTTGATCAGTGTTGCCGCGCCCGGATAGCCTCCAAACCAGACATACTGGTCGGGGGTAAAGTCAAAAGCCTCTTTCATTTCACGGTACGACCAATGCCCGATGAAGAGGGTTTCAAATCGGCCAGCGAGTGATTCCGTCAACCCTTGCTGCAGTAACAGCCGGGATGAGCCGAGCAGAACCACCTTGAGTGATTGCCTTTGTGCTGTGTCGCTGTCCCACTCCCTCTTTACCGCTTCGCTCCAGTTGCCGATTTTCTGGATTTCGTCGATGATGAGCACCGCTTCCTTCTCTTCTGATTGCCGAAGCTTGATTCGTGCCGTCTCCCATTGCTGGCTGATCCAGCTCGATTGCCCGGATGCAACAAGATCTGCAGAAGCAAAATGAACAGGGAGTTTTGTGGACTCCATAAACTGCCATGCCAGCGTCGTTTTACCGACTTGACGAGGGCCGTAGAGTACCTGGATGAATTGACGGGGTTCTGATTCGACCCGTTGTGTAAGAAGTTTCTTTTGAGAGCGCTCGATGATCATGACTTTTTTGCTCAACCTATTGAGTAATTTTACTCAACATACTGAGCGTTCAGAAAACATCCAACAGAAAAAACTTGTCTGCGATATGCAGCGCTTCAAAAATAATAACCCGGTAGCATTGAGAGCCCGGGATTCAGCGAAGAGTTGCCTGTTGAACATGAACAACCCCGGCTCATTTTCGCAAGCTATAACCGCAATGATAATTCACAAATTCTTGTTATAATGCAAACAAAGGTTATCGTTATGACGAGCAGAGCCACACCACTATACCCCGCTTCGGCAAAAGAGATGGAGGCTCTGGGGCAACGCCTCAGGGATGCGAGGCTTCGTCGTCGTTTTTCCATGGAGACCGTCTGTGTCAGAGCCAACCTTTCACGTCCGACACTCTACAAAATTGAGAATGGCGACCCATCGGTTGCTATCGGCTTCTACATCCAGGTGCTTCGCGTTCTCGGACTGCTCGGGGATTTGTCGTTGATCGCCAAAGAGGACGCTTTGGGCCGTCGCCTGCAGGACGAATCGCTTCCCCAACGAAGAAGGGCACCGCGCAAAAAAACGCCAGCAGGAGCGAGTGATGGCGAAGCGTGAAGAGGAGCAGCTCTTTGCACACATTTTGTATTTCCTTTGATGTATTCCTTTGCTAAATTATGCAGATGAGGACTATGCAGATCGGCATAACCAATGTCAGGTTAACAGCAATAATTTAAAGGAAAACGGCAAATGGGTCTGATTAACGCACACGTGGAATTAAGAAATCCACGACTCAGAGGCGAAAATACTGCCTAACGATTCCAAGGCTATTCTTGCCGAAAAGCTTGTTGCAGGCATTGAAGATGATAGAGACTCACTTGTAACGAAAAGCCATTTGGATGA
>CAJEXQ010000034.1 GCA_903994635.1 uncultured Chlorobiaceae bacterium | reverse complement strand
ATGGACGCATTACGTTGCTTTGCTGACCATTTCGAATGCTGATGAGCGTCGGTTCTATGAAATTGAAGCCCGTGAAAACAGTTGGGGTGCCAGAGAGCTTGAGCGGCAGATTATTCAGTTGAATTCCGCTAATCGAAGCGCTCGTTTAGTTCCCAAAGCTGTCAACGATTTCTGGGGGTTTCGCTTCGCATTGCCGGTACAGCAGGGCTCATGAGGAGCGGAAATAGGGAAGGCTGTGCAATAGAATCACAGTGCTTTATTGTTCTTGCCGTTCTTTTGCTGTAATAGTATGTTTCCTTTTTGCAAAACGAGTTATTCTACCATCTGCTCTCATATGCTGTTCACGGACAGACAGCCGCCGAAGTCATTGTCAGACCACGACCGATTTCAAATCTCTTGACCCAATTGATGAGGGTTTACGGGCTCATATCAAGTTCATTGAAGTAATAAATCAATAAGAAAAAGCCCGGCAGGCTGAGGAAAGTGGTTATCTATCCATGCCTGCTGGGCTTTTTTGGCAGGTGAAGCTCAGAGGAGTTCGAAGCGGTCGAGGTTCATGACCTTGTTCCATGCAGCGATAAAGTCGTGCACGAACTTTTCTTGGGCATCATTGCTTCCATAGACCTCCGCGATGGCGCGGAGCCTTGAGTTTGATCCGAAAATCAGATCAACGCCGGTGGCGGTCCATCTGGGTTCACCGGTTTTGCGGTCACGACCCTCGAATACGTCGTGCTTTTCCGATACCGCTTTCCACTCTGTACCCATGTCGAGCAGATTGACGAAGAAGTCATTGGTAAGCGTTTCCGGTCGCTTGGTAAAGACGCCATGCTGTGACTGTTCGAAATTGACGTTCAACACACGCAGGCCGCCCAGTAGTACGGTCATTTCCGGAGCTGTGATCGTCAGCAACTGCGAGCGGTCAACCAGCATCTCTTCGACAGGCACGCTGTATGTTTGTTTAAGGTAGTTGCGAAACCCGTCTGCTCTTGGCTCAAGAACGGCAAATGACTCCACGTCGGTCTGCTCCTGTGAGGCATCCGTGCGTCCCGGTGTAAAGGGGACGGTCACGTCGCTGCCTGCACGTTTGGCGGCCTCTTCGATGGCTGCGCATCCGCCCAGTACGATCAGGTCGGCAATGGAAACCCTTTTTCCGCCAGACAGCTCGCCGTTGAATGCATCATGGATTTCCTCAAGTTTGTTCAGCACCCGTTGCAATTGTTCTGGCTGGTTGACCTCCCAGTCTTTTTGCGGGGCAAGCCGGATGCGTGCGCCGTTGGCTCCGCCGCGTTTGTCCGAGCCGCGGAAGGTCGAGGCCGAAGTCCAAGCAGTGGAGACCAGTTCCGGGATCGTCAGGCCTGAAGAAACAAGCCTCTTCTTAAGCTCGGCGATGTCATCGGCACTGATCAGCTCATGATCGACTGGCGGTACCGGATCTTGCCAGATCAGATCCTCATCCGGTACCTCAGTGCCAAGATAGCGCGATTTTGGACCCATATCGCGATGCGTCAGCTTAAACCAGGCTCGCGCGAAAGCGTCTGCGAATTGGTCGGGATGTTCATAGTACCGCCGTGCAATCGGCTCGTAGATCGGATCCATGCGCATGGCCAGGTCGGCTGTGGACATCATGGTCGGCACACGTTTTGACAGATCGTGGGCTGCCGGAGCGAGATCCTCTTCTGCCACATTTTTCGGCTTCCACTGCCAGGCTCCGGCAGGGCTCTTGGTCAGCTCCCATTCGTATTTGAAAAGCATGCCAAGATAGCCCATGTCCCAATGGATCGGGTCGGGTGTCCATGCGCCTTCCAGACCGCTGGTCATGGTTTCATCCCCCTTGCCGCTACCGTAACCGCTTTTCCAGCCAAGGCCTTGTTCCTCGATAGGGGCGGCTTCGGGTTCGGGCCCCATCAGCTTCGGATCGCCGACGCCGTGGCATTTGCCGAAGGTGTGTCCACCAGCCACGAGTGCGACGGTCTCCTCGTCGTTCATGGCCATACGCGCAAAGGTTTCGCGAATGTCCCTGCCCGCAGCAACAGGGTCCGGGTTGCCGTCCGGTCCTTCGGGATTGACGTAGATAAGCCCCATCTGCACGGCAGCCAAGGGGTTTTCAAGATCTCGTTTCCCGGCATAGCGATTGTTGCCGAGCCACTCGACCTCTTTGCCCCAGTAAATATCCTCTTCTGGTTCCCAGATGTCCACGCGTCCTCCGCCGAATCCGAAGGTTTTGAAGCCCATCGACTCCAGCGCGCAATTTCCCGTTAGGATCATGAGGTCTGCCCAGGAGAGTTTCTCTCCATACTTCTGTTTGATCGGCCAGAGCAGCCGCCGCGCCTTGTCGAGGTTAGCATTGTCGGGCCAACTGTTGAGCGGTGCAAAGCGCTGATTGCCAGTGCCTCCTCCTCCTCGGCCGTCGCTGGTCCGATAGGTCCCTGCGCTGTGCCACGCCATGCGGATAAAGAGTCCGCCGTAGTGACCATAGTCGGCTGGCCACCACTCCTGCGAATCGGTCATCAGCGCGTTGAGGTCTTTTTTCACGGCTGCCAGGTCAAGCGTTTTAAAGGCTTCTGCATAGTTGAAAGCTGCATCCAAAGGATTGCTCAGGGAAGAGTGCTGATGAAGCATGTCGATATTAAGCTGGTTCGGCCACCAGTCGCGGTTCGACCGTCCGCTTCCCATGTCAGGATGACCATCTGCTCTGCCTGTAACGGGGCATTTGCTTTGTTCGCTCATAATGTTTCTCCTTCTCGATTGATGTGAACTGCTATCCTTTACTTCCTTATAAGCCTTGGTTCTTGTCGTGTCGCGACTTTTTGTGCTCTTTATTCGTAATCGGAATGATTATTATTAAGGAATTTTAAAAAAAATCAGGCCATTTCAATAGGATTTATATTGTTTTTTCTGGCATTCCCGGCAGATTCCGAAAAAATCTATCCGGTAACCTTCGATATCGAAGTCTGTTGAACGTCTGATTTCTTCGTTGATTGCAGGAAAAACTTTTTCCTCAAAATCGATGATTTTTCCGCATTTAGTGCAGATCAAATGGTGGTGCGGGGTTGTTTTTGCCTCGAAACGGTCGAAAGAGCTGCTGGCACTGATTTTTTGAACGAGGCCCTGGTCTATGAGAATTGAGAGGTTTCTATAGATGGTTCCAAGGCTCAGATTGGGAAACTCCTTTTTCAAATGGTCATAGAGCCATGATGCGGTGGGATGGATTTCTGTCGAGCAGAGCAATTCCAGGAGCCGTTTTCTCTGACGACTGGATCGGTAGTGTTTTACAGAACTTTCCTGATGATTCACTGTCAAATGCTTTATAAAATGTAATGGAAGTGTTCAGTTGACTCTTCCAAATTTCGAGTCCAGGTACGCCTGGTGTTCCACGTCGGTTCGGCTACTGATCACTCGGTGTTTTGTCTCTGGCAGCCTGTCAGAATTAACGTTTTAACCAAAATAGCAATTTTGTCACCCATAAAATCGCCAATCATAATATTTTTGGTGGTGAATGCTATTCCGGAATTGTCGTTTTACCGGAGAGACACCCCTTTGGAGCCTCTAAGCTACCTGCATGGGCAGAGAGCTGCTGCAGGTTTCCGGAAGTCAGCCGATTATCGATGGGGGACATGGAGACCAGGAGCTGGAGGGCATGACCGCTCGTTTGTTCGACGATATCCTTGACGAATGGTGGGGTGGCATGGAAAGCTGAATAGACCTCAAAGTTGATTAACCTCTCTGATGATCAGATGGAATATCAGATCACTGACAGACTTACCTTCAAACGCTTTCTCGGTCTGAAATCAAGTGATAGAGTACCTGATAGCAAGACCATCTGGAATTTTCGTGAAACCTTTATTCTGGAAGATGTTATTGCACCACTCTCAAGAACTTGAAACTTTGATTGATAAAGACGATGCCGGTCAAATACTGTATGGAGACAGCGCCAATATCGGTCAGGAAGAAAGTATTGAATGGTGCGGTCTGATAGGTCAGATCAATGAAAAAGGTTTCAAAAACCGCCCACTAACGAACGAACAGAAAGCCTCCAACCGCCAGAAATCAAAGACAAGAGCTCGCATTGAGCCGGAGCACTACCCATGGAGCGGCCATGCAGCGTTCAAGGGCAGGAAAGTGTATGAGTGGCAGGATTCAGACTCTGTGCTCGGCTATTTCGGAAAACGGGTCAGTGCTATCCGAATGGCTTATCTGGAGTTCAAGCAGAAGGAGCTAAAAACCAATCAAAATACCAACTTTTCTCCTTCTTATTGTAATCAGATTACAATAAACACTCTAAAATGCTTGCATCATCATATTTTATCGTCTATATTTGAAGTTAATTTACATAAATAGGTGGAAAGATGATAATTAATTTCAGTGTACAAAACTTTGGGTCAATCAAGGACAAACAAACATTGACCTTTGAAGCTGACAAATCAGAGCATCTTGAAAATAGCTACGTTATTAATATAAATGGATTGCGGCTTTTAAAGATAATCCTGATCTACGGTGCCAATGCCTCAGGAAAAACGACTATTCTTAAAGCACTTGAGTTTCTAAGGGATATTGTTCTTGAACCAGAAACAAAAAAAACTGATGAGCTTGATTTTCAGCCATTTTTATTTGATTCTGAAACACCTGAAAAAAATTCGATAATGAGTATTGAGTTCTTGGCAAATGATACTAAATATTATTATGAAGTAGAGTTCTTCAAAAAAGCTATCGTTAATGAGGTTCTAAACTTTTACAATCCAAATAAAGCGAATGTATTTAAGCGAAATACAGACATAAATAATCAGTTCGCCGAAATTAAGTTTGGGAGTAAGATTAAAATCGATAAGACCATTGAAAAAAATTTAGAAGCAAATACACTTTGGAATAATACTGTATTGGGTGGATTTTTAAAAACCAATGTTGACATCAAAGAACTTAAAGTAGTCGTCGAATGGTTTAAAAACTATTTACGTCCTTTGATTTACACAAGAACACAATTAGAAGGATTTGTTACTTCAAAGATTGAAAAAAGTGAGTTATCAAAACTGGATGTAATAAACGTACTAAAGAAAGCTGATTTCCACATTACGGATATAGTAATTCAGGAAGAAGAAAAAGAAATACCTGATGGCCTTATTCATTTCTTAAAGGGACAACTTAAGGATTCTCCTGATGAGATAAAAAAACTGGAAGAAAAGGGGAAGGTAACATCGGTAAATATCGAGTTTGAACACACCGTTAATCAAACGAAGTATACATTGCCGATTGAAATGGAATCACAAGGAACCAGAAGGTTTTACGGTTTTGCAGGATTACTCGCACTCTTAATTAAAAATTCGACTGCTTTTCCTATTGATGAATTAGAATCATCACTACATCCCGACCTTTATATGCATTTTATACTTTCATTCTTGCTGAATACAGATAAGTCTCAACTCATTGCTACTACTCACAACAGAGAAATTCTCGACAACAAAGATGTTTTTAGAAACGATGCGATTTGGTTTACAGATAAAAATGAAAACTGCTCAACCGAATTATATTCCTTAGCTGATTTCGACAGTTCAATAGTAAGAAATACAACAAACATTTTAAACGCCTATAAAAGCGGAAAATTAAAGGCAACGCCGAATTTAGGTGATAACTTCATTGATTTGGAGATATGAGAAAATCAAGGAAGATTATAAGTCAGGTTCCTCCCACATTTGCATTTGTTGTAGATGGAGAAACTGAAATTTGGTATTTGCAGATGCTGAAACGCAATGAGCGACAATTGAGATTAAACATTGAGCCTAAAATACCCCAAAGGAAAAGTATTGAAGAGCAATTCAAATTAGTTGTAGATTTATCCGAAAGTGAATATTCGAAAGTCTTTTGGCTTATTGATTTAGATACAATTATCAAAGAATCAAGAGAAACTCCTAAAGGGAAGAAAACACCACTAAAGTTTTTTATAGAATTCAGAAAAACTATTAAACGAGAATACAAAAACGTCATTTTCATTATTAACAATCCATGCCTGGAGTTTTGGTTCATACTGCACTTTGAAAAAACCTCCAAACTTTTCGACACTTGCGCTAAAGCAGAAAATGAGCTTAAAAAGTATCTCAAGGATTACGAGAAGACTCAAAAATATTTCACAAAACAAGACAATGATATCTATATAAAACTGAAGCGATTTTTAAAAACTGCCATCAATAATTCAGAAAGTTTGGGACAGTTTGATGTGGACGAACCAACAAAAGCAATTTGTGAAATGAACTTACTATTTCAAACTGACGAATTAAGAAAATATTTTTGACTAAAAGAATACCTACTGCTAACATGCGTTATAAATAATTTCCGGGGAAGTAGGGAAAGCGCCGATAAAAACCGGCAGAGAGTAGAGAATATGAAAGGTTTAGCCAACCATCATAACCCCGAGTCATGCCTTGATGACCAGTAATGGCATGGGGAAGCGTTGACAGGGGAACACGCAGGCACAGTATTGAACTCCCAAATCACCTCAATTCGAAAGCAGACCTCGTCCTAATATGGGGAATGCCACATCTGCCCTACCATTAAGGCAAGGTACGTAAGGTTTCGGCGGAGTCAGAGACCTGTTGTAGCGTGTGTGTAAGCTCTCTACGCGGGAATCGGGAGACCCGGTAAGCTCCCTCGCCAAAGGCAATTGGCAGAAGGGTGGTATCAGTGAAGGAGAGAACCCGAAATTGATGCTTATGCAAACCGGGAGTCGGACAGTGGAATAGTACCTGAGAAGCTGCCGAACGATGAAGCTTAAACTTCAGCGGCGGTGGTGGAGGAAAGTACCACTGAAGGGGAACGCTGGCGAAGAACCCACCATCCTGCCACAGTGCAGGAAATGGTGTCGTTGGGACTCGAAGGCGTGCGAATACAGGGCGGCGGAACGCCTTTTTAAGAGCGGGAGTCGAGAGGCTTCAGTTGCGTTAGCAGGTGCGGTCGAAGAGGGGCATCCAGAAGCCGATGCGATATTCCATCGTCTTCTGCTTTTGCAGCACAGCAGCCAGCCAGTGATGCACAGCGCAGTATGGAACTACTGGAAAGCATCCCGCTTCGAAGAGCTGCAGAAGAGGATGCACGCCTCTGCAACGCTTCAGCCCGTTCTTCTGCAGGCGCTTGAGGCCATGCCGGAAAACGACTGGGGCAACGGCCTGCTCTTCATGCTCTGGAGTCTCCTCGACCGGGACGACATCGCCGACAAGATCGAAGCGAGCGGTCGCCATGCGCCTGCTCTTGAAATGGATGCCCTTTTCGGGCTTGTGCGAGGCAATCCGGGGCGCTACCTCGATCTTGAAGATCCCGATTACTCCATCTTTGAAAAAGCGTGGCTTGCTGCGTCTGTCGCCCAGAGGCAGCGTATTAGCACAACCGTTCTCAAAAGTCAGGATCCCCGGCTTGTCGCAGCTTACGATCATGCCGTCAAGGAGGGGCATGACCCGCAACTGGTCATTGAGGCGTTTAAACTCTGCGGAGATCACGATGCGTTGCTCGACAGGCTGCATGGTTTGCCCTTCACCTGTGCGCTCGAGGTTATCGCTTTCTGGGAAGAGGGAGGTGGAAGGCCGAAAAGTCCCTCAAAAAAAGCTGTTGTTGAGCGGGCTGTCGCTCTCTATCGTGAACTGGCCGGGCTTCTTCCGCAGTCCCGACAGCCCCGACTGCCCGGCACCAGAGATATTTTCTCTTTCTGGTCGGAACGGTATCGAACAGACGAACTGCAGCAGCAGGATATCTCAAGCCCGGACCCTTTCAGACGGGCTGGTGCGCTCTTTTCAGCGGCGCAGAGGGGAGTGATTACGCGCAACAGGATGCAGGAGATCTCCCTGAACGGCACGTGGCCTGAAAAACTCGCGCTGCACTACCATTTTACCGTGCCGGATGCAAGCTCCCGGCAGGAGCACGTCTGCTGGCTCCAGCCACAGGATAATATCGTGGCCGCCGGAGAGATGGTTCCCCTTTCAGCATCGCATCAGGAGCATATCGAACAGTTGAGAATGATGGTTGGAAACGGACAGGCGCGCAACGCCCTCCGACGACCGAAATGCTTTGGCCACGTCATTGAAAACAGGAGATAACAGCGCACTATGAATACAGCAGCATATAACGAGATTATGACCGAACTGCGAAGACTTGCGCTCTGTCCTTCCGGAGGTGAGCTTTTTCCGGTCATTGTCAACGAACAGGAAGGCTCCCCGATGGTGCTTGTTCCCGCAGGCAGTTTCACCATGGGAGACGGCCTCGATAAAGAGAGTTCGTAGCACACCGTCTGCCTTGACGCATTCTACATTTCAGTCTATGCCGTCACCAATCGCCAGTACCGTGCTTTCATACAGGCTACGAACCATCGGCCTCCCAACATCGGCGCAAGGATAGACTCGCTTTCGGTCTGGCACGAAGATGGCTGTCCCGAAGAGTTCGACGATTACCCGGTCGTGCTCATCAACTGGGACGACGCAGATGCCTACGCCCGGTGGGCGGGATGCCGTTTGCCCACGGAAGCTGAGTGGGAAAAGGCCGCACGCGGGCCGGAAGGATCAATCTACCCATGGGGAGAGCGGTGGGATGAAAACAACTGCCGGAACCGTAACAACCGGGGCGCAGACTCGGTCGCTCCGGTGTGCGCCTATCCCGAAGGCGTCTCGGGCTACGGCACCTGGAACCAGAGTCGCAACGTCATGGAGTGGTGTTCCGTCTGGCACGAAGAGACGTATTCTTGTGCTGCGTCATCCGGTGAAGAGTCTCTTCGCCAGGAACGGGGCTGCTGCTGGCGTTACCCCGACAAGTTCGCCTTCCGCTCATCGCAGCGCTCGTTTGTAGTATCCAAAGCGGTTAACGATTTCCGGGGTTTTCGGCTGGTGTTGCCGGTGTAGGCTGCGCATTTCCCGGTTCCCGTGGAGAAAACTTTCGTACATGTAAGGCGAAACGGATCGTGAATTGGTGCCCACCTGAGCATGCATAAGCAAGAGATTGGGATAAATATTCTGAAATATATCTGTATCTTAGAGTTTGAGCAGTTGGCGCAACCCCTGTATAGTGACTGACAAAGCGACGCTGTATTGAGGGGTTATTTTTCGTTGGAAGGAGTTGTAAAACTATGATTCAGACCAGCAAAATAAATTACCGGGGCGAGGATAGATTGAAACTCGTTTTCGCCTATGATGATTTCATTATAAATAAGATAAGGCATATTGAAGGTGCTGTCTGGAGCAAGACACTCAGAGCATGGCATATCCCGTTCACCGAGAAAGCTTTTGGCGAATTTAAGAAGCTATTTCCTGATATAGTCCTACCAGATACTACAGGTTCAGCAAACATGTCAGGTACCGAAGAGCTAACGGAAGCGACCAATGCACCGGTGCCACCACCTTCGGCAAAGGCGCAATCTGAACTGAAAATTGCGGCAAAAACAGATCTGCAAAATGTTACGCAACACAACGGAATCGCTATCGAAATATCCCCGAAACAAATTACCGTTACAATGCCTAAGAATGAGACGGATATACAGTTCATTCGTACCTTCAAATATGTGAGGTGGAACAGCAATAAATTTTGCTGGACTATACCCAACTACAGCAAAAATATCGACTTGTTAAAAAATTACTTTGGTCAGCGTATCGCAAATATAAAAACCGTAATTGCGCTACCGCAAAATCCGACATTGAACTACCCAGCAAACGAAGTTATTACCGATTTGCCGTTGTTGGACAAAGTCAACCATGATGAAATTGCCGCCTTCAAACAGTGGATGGAGCACAAGCGATACAGCGAATCTACGATAAAGACCTATACACAAGCCATTACCACTTTTTTGAGGTTTATTAAACCCAAAAGGAGTACCGAAGCGACCAACGATGATATGGTGCGATTCGTTCACCAGTTTATGCTACCGAAGAAGTTAAGCCAATCATATCAAAACCAGACCGTTAACGCAGCAAGATTGTTTTTCAAAACAATTCAAGGTTCAAAGCTCATAACAGAACAGATCGAGCGGCCAAGACCAGAACATAAGCTGCCCAACGTGCTGAGCAAGGAGGATGTTGCTGCTATACTTAATGCATCACAGAACCTCAAACATCGTACGATGTTGAGCTTGATTTATGCCTGTGGTCTTCGACGTGGAGAGTTGTTGAATCTCAAACCTGAGAATGTTGATGCGAAAAGGCATTTATTGATAATAGTCAATGCAAAAGGAAAAAAAGACAGAGTCGTTCCCATATCGGACAAAGTGATTGTAATGTTGCGGGAATACTATAAAATATATCGCCCCAGGATTTGGTTGTTTGAGGGTCAGGAACCCGGTACACAGTACAGCGAAACCAGCTTGCAAAAAGTGTTAAAACATGCACTCGATCATGCAAAAATCAAAAAACCAGTAACGCTTCATTGGTTGCGGCACTCTTATGCAACACATTTACTGGAAGCGGGAACTGATCTTCGATACATACAAGAGCTCTTAGGGCATAAGAGCAGTAAGACGACAGAAATCTACACCCATGTATGCGAACAGAGTTTACTAAAAATTTCCAGCCCCTTTGATAATTTGTAAAAAATATTATTCACCTCAAAGGTGTATAAAGCATGACAGAATAGCTGGCTTTATACACCTTTTGGTGGGATATGGTGCATATATAAAGGAGTTGTGTGCAATTGCAAAAAGAAAAGAAACATTAAACCAAAAAATGAGGACATATGAATATTAAAGAATTTTTTCCACCAATTTTAATAAGATTGGCAAAAAGAGCCAAAGGATTAGAAGATTCGAAAGAATACGAAAGCTATTCGAAAGCTATGCAAGTCTGCACTTCAGATGCATATCAAAATATTGAGCTTTGTAATATGATAGCTGATAAAACAGTTATTCATATAGATATTTTGAAAGAAAAACCTTTTAGTTTAAATCCAACCAATGTATTTCTTTTAGCAGCAATTAATCAGTATTTAAATGTTTATTCGACTAAAAGCTTAAAAGTTTTAGATTTTGGGGGAGCTTGTGGTGCTCATTATTTTGAAATAAGACGTTTCATTCCAAATGATGTTTCATTAAAATGGTATGTTGTTGAAACTGCTCAAATGGTGAAATCTGCAATTGATAGGAAGTTAAATAGTAATGAATTGGTTTTTGTCAGCTCAATCGAAGATATTAAAACAGAAATAGATTTTATACATAGTTCAGGTGCTTTGCAGTATGTTCATAGTCCTTACGAATTTACAAATATGCTTATCAACATTAATGCGAACTGGATATTTGTTAATCGAATGATGTTTAATGAAAATGACAGAGATTTCATAACAGTTCAAAAATCATTTCTATCTTCAAACGGACCAGGAAAGCTACCAAAAGGTTATACGGACAGAATCATATCATATCCACATACGACAATGTCATTCCATAAATTTAATTCAACGATTATTAATAATGGTTATGAAGTTGAATGGATGTTTTTAGAAACATCAGGAAGTTATCAAATAAAAAATGAAAAGATTATTGGAAAAGGCTTGCTTTATGTAAGGAAATGAAAGCAACAGCACACAACAAAGGCTATATGCAATAAGGGTTTCAGAGGTATTTCGAGCGTTCTGCCCCGCATTAAATTTCGTATCGGTGGACAGGTAAGTAGCCCGCAATCCCTTACTGCATATAGCCTCGACCGTTGTGGCTAATTGTAAACAGACCGATAAAAAATAAACCTGTAAAAAAAATTTAAAGTTAAAGCTAAATTCTTAAATCTCCTGAATGGACATTTCAAAGTGGATATACAAGACTTACTTTATTTGGCATAAAAGAAGAAATATAACTCAACGACCGTATGGTTCATTTCTTTTCCGAAATGAATTCAGAAAACGCTTATTCTTGTGAAGATTATATGGAGTTTTTTATGGGCGAAATTAAAGAACGGACTGCAAGAACAGACCTTCAAAAACTAACCGAAGGCGGGTGGGTCAAAAAAATTGGAGATGGTTCTCAAACAAAGTATTTAAAAACGAGTAAAAAATTGCCGGATATTGCCGGATAGTACAGATGTATGATTGAAAATCATTGAAATACAATAAGTTAAGAAAATATGTAAACAAAGGAATTTGCCGGATACTGCCGGATACTGCCGGATACTGCCCCCTTGGCGACGGGATGCAGCCGACGCTCAAGGGCGAACCGATGGCTTGCCTTTTGATAGACAAGAGGGGGAAGGCATGAGCGGGAGAATAAAATCAGGTAAGGAGGTCTCTATCATCCGCTCCTCAGCGGCTGAATATCTGACCTTTATCGCTGCCAGCGGCACTGGCGGGATCGATGCGGTTTATGCCGATGAGAATATCTGGCCTACCCAGAAGATGATGGGGGTGCTCTATGACGTGGACGTGCGCACTATCAACTATCACCTGAAAAAGATATTCAGTGACAGTGAATTGCAGGAAGATTCAGTTATCCGAAATTTTCGGATAACTGCCGCCGACGGAAAAAGCTACAACACCAAACACTACAGTCTTGCAGCAGTCATTGCCGTCGGTTATATAGGTAAACTCCGAACGTGCAGCGCAGTTCCGCAAATGGGCGACTACTATCATTGAGGAGTTGACCATCTGGAAGGATGCGCCCGTAGAAAAGATACAGAAGTTCGACGTTGTGGTTGAAAGGAACTACCTGAGCGAACACGAAATAGCACAACTTTCACGGTTGGTTTCGGCATACCTGGATGTTGCCGAGGACATGGCGCTGCGCAAGATGCCCATGACCATGCAGGACTGGGAAACCCGTCTCAATCGCTTCATCGCAGCGACCGATCGTGAGTTCTTACAGGATCCGGGCAAAGTGACAGCAGAAATTGCCAGAGCATAAGCCGAAAGCGAATTTGAGAAATACCGGATCGTGCAGGATCGGCTCTTTGAGAGCGACTTTGACCGCACGCTCAAGGAGATCGAGTCTATGCAGAAGCCGAAGGAGCGGGGCGATGAGTAGTATATTTATTTTTTGTAAAATGAGTTGGCCTCGAATGATTCGGTATGGCGAAATTCAATTTATCCCGATTAAAAATCCGCAAAGAGCACTGGCAACGATTTAGGCCCATCGCAGATGCTTATCTCTCGCACATCCGAACATGCCATGATTTCCCGGAGGTACGATCCGTATTACATCAAGGCGGGAGCCGTATGCGTTAGTCCCGCAAGTACGGATCTGCGCGGGGGAGTCGGCCAATGAATTTTGCATGATCATCACTGTGCCGGAATTCAGCGCAAAACAAGATGAGAGGGCTGAAGTTGCACAAGTCGTGCTGTATGACGTGGTTCATGGCCCCAGATTGACTGAAACGATGAAGAAAATTATAGGGCTACTGATGAGCAATACCGTCTGACTGAGAAGAACAAGCGCTCATTGCTTTTGAAAATGCGCCAATTCGTTGTCACTTCGATGAGGCCACTGAAACCTGGTACTTCTCGATTGTTGATGTCATCAGCCGTATTGAGTTAAAGCGTCAATCCGCGTGATTATTGGTTCAGGATGAAGGTCAGTGTAAAAAGTGACGATGGCCTTGAACTGTCGACAACTGAAATTGAGATCTTCAGATGGGAAAAAATATGCAACAGATTGAGCAAATGTGGAAGGATTGCTGCGAATTATTCAATCCATAGTTTCTTTATTCGGTGATGTGGACTTTCAAATTACATTCGTATCGCAGACAAAATTCACTCGAAAAAATTCCCGCCCCCCCTCTACTACGTCAACTTTCCAGCTCTTCACCTGGTGTTTCCGTGCCATCCACGTCACTGTTGCTGCGGCTTGTTCTGAGACGGTTGCGATTACCGACACATTCAATAATGTTAACTTGTATTCGCTTGACAAGTGTCGTATATCTGCGTTACTGGAGATGTCGTATTTTTGCAATGCAACCTCTTAGTAATGAATGAGCAGATACGGTTGTTTAGAGTATAAGATTATGGCTCGAATGGCAAGGAAGAAGTGCTCAGTATTCGTGCGTGAAGATTTTAGGGATTTGAGTGACTACGATCAGGTTGGGCGTGCTTTGCGAAACATAGCCAAAAACGGGAGATTGATTCGGGTAGGCTATGGTGTCTATGCCAAAGCCAAAAAGTCACCCATTACCGGTGAACTTGTCCTTTTGGTTCCGTTGCCTGAGTTGGCGAAAGAAGCTCTTGCTCGTCTTGGAATTAAAACCGCTCCTTCCCGCATGGAGAAAGATTACAATGCCGGAAAAACAACCCAGGTTCCAACCGGGCGAGTGATTGCGGTCAAAGGTCGTATAAGCCGAAAGATAGGATATGGTGGAGCTTATGTCAGTTATGAACCAGCGGCCTGAAAAGGAAGTTTTTGAGGAAGTACGCAAATTATTGCCGTACTTGCTGAGCACCATGCAGATGGTTTTGAATTTGTGTTTACTGGTGGTACCGCTCTTTCAAAAGCCTATAATCTCATAAAGCGATTCTCTGAGGATGTCGATTTCAGGGTTATTGCTGCAACAACACCCCAAAGTCGAAAAACGCTCTCCAAATTTAAACACGGAGTGGTTGAGAATCTTCAGCAAAGCGGATTTGCAATCGAGGAAGGTCACATTCAGGCCAGAGATGAAAATCGCTTCTTCTCGATTGATTTTTGTTATCCCAGCCACTTCTCCCGTTCTGATGCTCTTCGCCCCCATGTCCAGATAGAGCCTTCCTCTTCAAAGGTGTCCACATAGCGAGGGATATTGAGGTTGAAGTCGTTTTCCCTGATCTCGGCGAACTCGGCCACATGGGCATATTTTGCGACCTCTTTGCGCTCTTTGTAGGTACCTATAATCTTGTCGAGATGCTCTGTGCTGAGCGTATTCTGATTCTTGCCAGAAACAAACTCACGGCTCGCATCAATGAAAAGTACATTGCCGAGCTGGGGCTCGGCGTTCCCAGGTTGCTCTCGGCTTCTGTCAAAGAGCAGAATCGCCACCGGAATGTTGGTGGTTGGAAAGCGCTTGCCCGGCAGCCCGATGACCGCATCAAGCAGGTTTTCTTCGATCATTTTCTGGCGAATGCGCCCCTCAGCAGCACCCCTGAAAAGCACACCGTGCGGAACAACCACGGCAACGCGACCCTCTTTTTCAAGCGCTGTTTCAATCATGTGGCTGATAAAGGCCCAGTCCCCCTTCCCTTTGGGAGGAACCCCGCGCCAGAAGCGGTTAAATTGATCACTTTCAGCATCTTCAGCTCCCCATTTATCGAGGGAGAGTGGTGGATTGGCGACAACGCAATTGAATTTCATAAGGCGTTCATTTTCCACCAGAAGGGGGCTGTTCAGGGTGTCGCACCACTCGATGCGGGCACTGTCGAAACTGTGCAGGAACATATTCATGCGGCAGAGCGCCCAGGTGCTGCCATTGGACTCCTGACCGAACAGCGCAAAGTTCCGGTCACCGACCACTTTGGCCGCCTGTACCAGAAGACCGCCAGAACCGCATGCAGGATCACAAATACGGTCACCAGGTTTGGGACTGGCGAGTTTGGCTACGAGTTCGGTCACTTTAAGCGGGGTAAAAAACTCTCCGGCCTTTTTGCCTGAATCCGAGGCAAAGCGCTCAATCAGATAGATATAGGTGTTGCCAATGACATCCTCTGAAACAAGGCTTGGCTTCATATTCAACTGTGGCTTATAAAAGTCTTCCAGCAGTTGTTTCAGGCGTCGGTTACGATCTTTGGTCTTGCCGAGGTTTGCTTCACTGTTAAAGTCAATGTTCCGGAAAACTCCTTCCAGCTTGGCTTTGTTGGATTCTTCAATGTGATCAAAAACAATATTGATCAGCTCACCGATATTGGCCGCCGCCCTGCGTTCATAAAGGCTGTAATAAGTTGCCGGAAACTTGTCAAGAATCTTTTCTTCACCGCTCGCCCTGTTTTTTTCGGTCAGTGTTATAACCGGGAGCACAAATCGCTCACGCTCCATTTTGCGGAGGATTCGTCCCTCATCATCCCCATACTGCTTCTGGTATGTGTCGTAATGATCCTGCCAGACATCTGAAATGTATTTTAAAAACAGCATCACAAGGATGTAGTCTTTGTACTGTGCCGGATCAACAACACCCCTGAAGGTGTCGCACGCTGCCCATGCCGCATTATTGATATCCTTCTGATCGATCTTGTTACTCATCCGTTATGCTCCTTTTGCAAAACGCATTAATGCCATTGAAATATATCGTTTCCGTTTTTCAGCAAGTGCACCAAGCAACCTCTCTTCACGCGCGGAGAGCGAGGCCAGCTCAACAATATTTTTTTGACACTCCAATGAAGGCAGGAGAACTTCCAGATCTTCAAGTACCTCCTTGCTGATCATCTTCTGGGTAGTCCCTTTTGCCCTGCTTGTCAAAAACACCTGCGCTTCCCGCTGACTGAGATACCAGTTCAGATACTCCGGTAAAACCCTGTCAGGTTGTGTAATCCTGATTCTTATCAACGGAGCAGCAACAACAGCGTTTCCAGGATCTTCAAGAAGAATCGCAGCATTGCTCACAAGACCTCGCGACCGAAAGACAAGATCTCCTTTACAGACAAGGTGATGGCTCTTGACTGCATCCATATCTGTTTTGATCAACCCATCGCACCCAACAGTATTGTCATCAAGCAGATCTTTCATCTGGATAACCGCCACTCCCCCATCTTTCGATACCTCAAGACGGGACCGGAATGAGTATCCCATCTGCACTGTTGCTATCTCTTTTATTGCTACCGTCACGAAACCCTCCATAATTCTCTGTAATGTTATTTCTGTGTGAAATATTATTTACCAATAATTTCAAAAGTTTATTTTGCAATAATATCGTTTCTGCGTTTTTATTTGTAAATCCTCAAACGATGTTGCTGTTCGTGACAAGCGGAACATGGGATGTCTGGTTTTCTTTTCTCAGCGAACGATGAAATGTATTCGCCTGTTTGTTTATTATGCTATGTTTTTCAGGTTGTTTGGTTCCGGTTAACATAACAGGTGTTCATGTTTAAAAAACTGTTTATGAACAAGGTGTGGACGGTCTCCGCCCTATTCGCTATCTCGCTGGCCCTTTATGGCATTGACTTCAGCATTTTTGGCAACTTGAGGGAAATATCAGCCAGCTTTCTCGGTAATCTCGCCTTCCTGCCCATTTACATCATCGTCGTCACGCTCCTCTTCGAAAGGGTGCTCAGGGAAAGGGAGCGCCGGTCGGTCATGAGAAAACTGAACATGGTCATCGGCGTCTTTTTCAGTGAATTCGGCAACCGCCTGCTGAAAGAGTTATCGGAACACGTGGTCGGAAGCGAGGAGCTGAAAAACCGCATGCGTATGACCGGGTCATGGAAAAAAGAGGATTTTGACGAGGCGCTCGACTATCTGCGCCGAAGCCACGTCAGGATCAGCATCGATAGTGACGCACTCCCCTGCCTGAAGCAGTTCATGGTTGGAAAACGGAGCTTTCTCCTAAGCCTGTTGGAAAACCAGAATCTGCTTGAGCATGAAAATTTTACAGACCTTCTCTGGGCAGCGTTTCATATCGTTGAAGAGCTCGAGGCCCGGGAGTCGTTCGATCGTATTCCTCCGAGCGACCAAGAACACATCGATGGCGACATAAAGCGGGTTTTCGGTCATCTGATCCGGGAATGGATCCTCTATATGCAGCATCTCAAGGAAGCTTACCCCTATCTTTTCTCTCTGGCGATTCGTCTCAATCCCATGATCGACTCACCGGATCCGGTGGTGTATCAGGAGTGAGCGCTGATCCGATGAGACTGACCTCTTCAACATATCAAGGACGATTTGAACTTATCGCGGATCGTGAACACAATAAAATTAAATTCCATATATTCGGGGCCTATCTAAAAATAAAACGGAAAATCGTGATCAATTTTAATAAAAAAATACTCATTATTGGATTTGGCTCTGTATCCCAGTGTACTGTTCCTGTTCTTTTTAAACACATCAACGTCGATTATACTCACGTCACCATTATGGATTTTGAGGATATTCGTGAAAAAGTATCACCGTGGACAGCATTGGGCGTTACATACATTAATCATCAAATAACACCTTATAATATAGCACAAACCCTCGCGACGTATGTTACCGAGGGCGATTTGATAATAGATTTGGCGTGGAATATTGACTGTTGTGAAATTCTTCAATGGTGTCATGATCATGGTGTCCTCTATATGAACACCTCGGTAGAAGTTTGGGATCCTTATACAGGGGTTGAGACTAAGCATCCTACCGAAAGAACACTGTACTACCGGCACATGAACATCCGCCGCATGACTTCACAGTGGAAAGAAAAAGGTGTCACTGCGGTGCTTGAGCATGGCGCCAATCCCGGATTGATATCGCATTTTACCAAACAAGGGTTACTTGATATTGCTGGCGCAGTCATTGCCCGGAACAAGGTCGGCCCTGCTCAAGCCGAAATTATTAAAGAGCTGTCTGAAAAAAGAATTTTCAATGAACTGGCAATGGCGCTTGGCGTCAAAGTGATTCACTGCTCTGAAAGGGATACTCAAATTTCTGATGTTCCAAAACAGGTTGACGAGTTTGTCAATACCTGGAGTGTCGAGGGATTCCGGGAAGAGGGTATGACAACGGCTGAAATGGGTTGGGGCACACATGAAAAAGAGCTTCCAGAATTTGCCTATACCCATACTGATGGGCCACAAAACCAGATTTGTCTTGCCAAAATGGGGATGAATACCTGGGTGTGCTCCTGGGTGCCTGATTATGATATACGTGGCATGGTTGTCCGCCATGGCGAGGCTTTTACGATATCCGACTACCTTACGGTCTATCAAGAGGGGCAAGCCATCTACCGTCCGACGGTGCATTACGCCTATTGTCCGAGTGATGCCGCTATTACCTCTCTGCATGAGCTGCGTGGTTATGACTATAAACTTCAGCCAAACTTCAGGATCATGAATAATGAGATCACCAAGGGTTCTGATATTCTTGGTGCATTACTGATGGGTCATTCTTTTAATTCCTGGTGGACAGGCTCCGACTTGAGCATAGAGCAATCCAGGGCGCTGGTACCTCATCAGAATGCTACCACTATGCAGGTAGCAATATCCGTGGTCGCAGCCTGTATGTGGATGATCGAAAATCCTGACAGGGGTGTTGTTGTACCAGATAATATCGATCATGAGTATATCCTTGGAATTGCAAAACCCTGGCTTGGCAACTTCATATCAAAAGCTTCCGATTGGACACCTTTAAAATACAATCCCAACTATTTTGCAGGGTTTAATACACCTGATATTGATGAAACGGATCCCTGGCAGTTCAAGAACTTTCTTATTACCGATAATGATTAAAACAGGAAACAACTGATGATAGCTCAAGATTTAAAACAATTGGCTGTAGAGCATGGCACACCGTTGTTTGTGGTCGATCACGAAGTTTTGCGTGCTAATTACCATGAGTTTAAGAAGCATCTTCCAAGAGTTCAGGCCTATTTCGCTGTTAAAGCCAACTCTGCCAAAGAAATCGTCAAAACCTTCTATGACGCAGGTGCCAGCTTTGATGTTGCATCAATGCCTGAGTTTCTTACTGTCTATGAAAATATTAAAGGCCTGACGCCTGTTGAGCAACAGGATTTTATCTGGGATAAAATTATCTATGCCAATCCGATAAAGCCAATACCGACGTTAAAGGAGCTCGACCAGTATAAACCGCTGGTCACGTTTGATAATGAAGATGAAATTGCGAAAATCGCCACTTATGCACCGAACACGGGTCTTGTTTTACGAATAAAAGTACCGAATACGGGGGCGATGGTAGAGCTCTCTTCCAAATTTGGCGCAGATCCTGGAGAAGCAGTTGATCTTATTGAAAAAGCGTTTAAGAAAGGGCTGGTGGTTGAAGGGTTAAGCTTCCATGTCGGCAGTCAATGCACAAATTTCCAAAATTATGTTCAGGCACTTAATCTGGCATCCAATATTTTCAAGGAATCGTGGGAGCGAGGGTATAAGGAGGTAAAAATTCTTGATATTGGCGGCGGATTTCCCGCTCCCTACGACAACAGTGTAAAGCCTTTCGCTGAGCTTGCAATAATGCTCAATTCCGAATTTGACCGGCTCTTTCCGCCCGACATTGAAATCATAGCCGAACCCGGAAGATTTTTAGTGGCAACTGCCGCCTGGGTCGTGATGGAGATTATTGGTACCGCATATCGTGACGGCAAAAAATGTTATTACGTCAATGATGGGGTTTATCATACCTTTTCAGGGATCATCTTTGATCATTGCGAGTATCCTCTAAAATCCTTCAAAGAGGGCAATGAGAAAATGTGTGCGGTTTATGGACCCACCTGCGATGCTCTCGACACCATCACGATGGCCAATCTCTTGCCCGTAGACCTTGCGATAGGAGATTTACTCTACAGTGAAAATATTGGTGCCTACAGTCATGCGTCATCAACTTACTTTAATGGGTTTCCGCCCGCAAAGGTTTTGCATATAAACACATAGTTTTCGTTGTGCGTGTCGGGTTTTCAAAGAATATTTTCCCTGTAGTAGCGGATAATGGCCGCCTGGTCAAGTCCCAACGCATACATGAGATGAATCGTTCCGAAGCTCATCTGGAGGGGTATGATGCCGTTGCGACGATACTTTCTGGCCGAGGTGGTTACCTCTGCTGCAAGGATATGGAACCGTTCAAGCCGCTCAATGCGAGTGATGATATCATAATCTTCCATGATGAGCATGGTGTCATCGAAGCCGCCAATGCGAAGAAAGAGCCCTTTGTCGATAAAAAGCGACTGATCTCCTCCACGACAGATCAGAAACGGGAACTGTGTAAACCATCCAAACAGGGTCATGAGTGGATGGTTGTCATCAAAACTCATCCTGAAACAGCCAGCTTTTTTTCCGGCGGCGGCGGCTGAACGAATATCTTCGACAAAGGTTGCGGGTGGCAGGGTATCGGCATGGAGGAAATAGAGGATATCGCCCCCTGCCATCCGGGCGCCGCAGTTCAACTGTATGGCGCGTCCTTTTGCACTGTGGCACACGGTTACCGGAAAGCTGGAGAGAATATCGGGTGTACCGTCTCTGCTGGCATCACTGACAATGATCTCAATTCCATCCGACTTTGACGTCATGGCCAGGAGGTTGTGAAGCGAGCGGCCAATGATGGCCTCCTCGTTGCAGGTCGGCATGATGATGCTTATGGTTGGAACGGCCATAATGTGCTTTCCATGAACAAATATAGTAATCCACCTTATGACACCTTCTCCCAACAGCCAATCGCGCAATTCGTGCAACTGGTTGGTAAACGTCCCAAAACCCTTTGGCAGGCCTCCAGCGATGGAAACATGCATATGCTCGCTGCCCACGTCACAGAAGGCTTCCCGAGAATCGAGAACCGGTAACTCCTTCATCACTAGCCCCCTTTTGGATTTGCAAATTTCAAAAGACAACTGAATTCACCTGCAA
>CAJEXQ010000033.1 GCA_903994635.1 uncultured Chlorobiaceae bacterium | reverse complement strand
GGTATTCTGAAGATAGAGTAGTGATGATATTGGATGGGGCTGGTTGGCATAAGTGTCCACAATCAACTACCCCGTAGCGGAGCTACGGGGTATAAATTCATGTTTAAGAATTACTTTACGAAGCAGAGCTTCAAGGGATATATCCTATAGCGATTAAAAACCCCGAAAAATATGCTTCTGATTTCATAGCCACCTTATTCGCCGGAACTCAATCCAGTCGAGCACTTGTGGGACGAACTTCCTGAAAAAGCTTTTGGGAATATAGTCTTCAACAGCTTGCATGCTCTTGAAGACCATTTGGAAGCCTCGTTAAGAGTGATGGAAAATGATACATCAAGAGTTCATTCCATCGTCGCGTGGCCTTGGATTATGGATTCATTATTGATTTAGAAATGGAATTATTAAGGCACTACCCGCTTGATCGGCCTGCATAATAATGATCTACTGGAACTTAACGAAAAACAAAAACGGCTGTTCCACTAAGCACCTAAGCCGCCAGAGCCACGCCCAAAAATAACAGTAATTGCCGCTTGTAAGGCAAAATCAGGAATACAAGGCAGCCAATTAGGTGTTTTGTTCTAATATATGCTTGATATGGTTTTCTATGGCAAAAATCAACGTAAAAAGGCAGATTGAGGACTTTTTTGCGCCCAGCGTCTTTATCGTTAGTCCGACAGGCTGCTAGGACGCAGCCATCCTTGCCGTCGCCACATCCTCTTTACCACCATTCCCCTTAGAACTATCGCTTCGTGTATCTATGATATTAAAAACTGCTTCCCCCATGCCAGAGTGAAGTGAGTTGTGGCCGGATTGTGAATCCAATGTTACTTGTTATGAGCCCTTCCACGAACCGGGTTCAATGGCAGGCGTGTTCGTTTATGCGCAGTGAGAGATCCGTTCGTTTTACTTGATGTGTTTTTCTGTTTTCCTGTCAAAAAGTTTTATATTTCGGCACGTAGTAAAAAAGTGTGGAGTTGTCTTAGAGTGCCGATATCCGTGATTGGCTAGTGTTTTAAATTGAGGTTGACGATGAAAAAGCTACCAGTAGGGATACAGACGTTCAGTAAAATAATTGAAGGCGATTATCTCTACATCGATAAATCGGAGATTGCCTGTAACCTGATTGAGAAATATCGATACGTCTTTTTGTCGCGGCCACGCTGTTTCGGGAAAAGTCTGTTCCTCGACATGCTGAAAAATATTTTTGAGGGAAATCGTGAGCTGTTCCGGGGGCTTCTTATCGAACAGCAATGGAACTGGGAGGTGACTTGGCCGGTCATCAAAATACGTTTTGGTGGCGGGATACACAGCCAGGAAACACTTTGCAAAAATCTTTTCTCTATCCTGAATGACAATCAGAAACGGCTTGATATTCTCTGCGACGAGAAAGAGGATCCCAACCAGTGTTTCGCAGAATTAATCGAGAAAGCCGCTCAAAAGTATCACCAGAAGGTTGTCATTTTGATTGATGACTGTGACAAGCCAATTTTGGACAATATTGATCATATTCCCGAGGCTCTCATTATCAGGGATAGGATGCGTGACTTCTAGGCAACAATCAAGGATAACGATGAGTATCTTCACTTTGTTTTACTTGCCGGGGAGAGTAATTTTGCCAAGCCGTCGCTTTTTGGTGGGTTTAACAATATCGAGGATATCAGCCTTACTCCTGACTTTGGCAATGTCTGTGGCTACACCCAGCTTGACCTTGACACCGCCTTTGCCCCTTATCTTGAGGGGGTGGATATGGAGCAGGTCAAAAGCTGGTACGACGGGTATAACTTTTTGGGTGACAAGGTGTATAACCCCTATGATATACTGCTCTTTATCAAGAACAATCACCGGTTTAAAAACTATTGGTACGAGGCAGGAGCGCCCGGATTTCTCATTAAACGCCTCCTGAAGAACCACTATTTTATTCCAGGGTTAGATAGTTTATGTGTTGACAGTTCTATGATTAACAACTTTGATATTGAGCCTCTTAGTCTGGAGACCATGTTAGCCCATCGGCAATTTTGATCATTCTAATGGCTCAAGCAGAGTAAGCTTGACAGAAAAAAAAAGTCATCAGGTGATGCCTGTTCCTGAAACAATTCAACGGTGAGTTGCTTGATACAATTGATGTTCCCGCTGAAGCCTCCGCTGCATTGATCGGCTTCATGATTCATGCGAACACCCTTGACAAAGCGAGTTTTACGGCCACATACGGACGCTAACCAGTAAAATAAACCTGACTTGAGACAGTATCTCGGCTGGCAGGGCAATTTTGCCACACGTTAACATAGAAGAACTATGGGGATTGGATCCGTAAAAAAAGAGCTTGCCCGTCTGGACAAGGAGGGGCTTATCAAGTTACTGGCCGAGTTGTACAGCAAAGACAAGGCAACGCGCGAGTTTCTTGATTTTTATGTGAACCCGGATGAAGAGGCGATGCACAAGAAATGCCGGGATAAAATTTCACTTGCTTTTTTCCCGAAACGTGGTTATCAAGTACGGCTGGCCGAGGGTAAAAAAGCCATTGCTGATTTCAAAAAATGTTCATCAAATGGCGAATTGCTTGCCGATCTCATGCTTTTCTATGTTGAGCAGGGGGTAGACTACACCAACGAATATGGTGATATAGACATGCCGTTTTATAACAGTGTTGCCAGTGTTTATGACCATGCCCTGCAATTAATCAAAAAAGAGCATCTCCTGACAAAATTTGCAGAGCGTGCGGAACTGATTGTTCATGATACACGTGGCATTGGCTGGGGATTTCATGATGATCTTGATGGATCGTATATGCAGAACTACACTGAGGAGTGATTGAAATGTTAAACAAGCAGCAGACTCCGTTGGGCGTAACCATTGAGACCGTGAATTCAGGCTCTGATGGAGAAAAGTCATGAAAGAACTCTTTCTTGATGCGCTTTTTGACAGTGCAGCAATGATCCCCTTTCTGTTGCTCATTTACTTCTTGGTCGAATTGTTCGAACGGCGATTCAGTGGAAAAATAACACACACATTGGAGAAGTCCGCGAAAGCTGGCCCTGCACTTGGCGCGGCCTTTGGTTGCATTCCCCAGTGTGGATTTTCGGTGGTAGCCAGTGCGCTGTATGCTCGCCGAGTAATCACAAAAGGTACCTTGCTGGCCGTTTTTCTGGCAACCTCAGACGAGGCTATTCCTGTGATTCTCGCTCAGCCAGGAAAGGGCAAGTTCGTTGTGGCAGTTCTGGTTACTAAACTGATCATTGGAGTGGTTGCCGGATATGCGATTGATCAGGCTTTTGGGAGTTTGTCACGGGGAAAAGTGGATCGTGCTCATAAAATCCCTGTCGAAGCCCCCCATGATGCTGGTTGTTGCAACCATGATCTCTCCGGCACAATCGGCAAGTGGCAGTGGCTCACGCATCCACTCATTCACACAGCAAAGATATTCCTCTTTATCATGGCAGTTACCTTTGCCATCAATGCTCTGATTGCGTTTGTGGGTGAAGAGAATCTCGGGCGTGTTCTGCTCAAACAGCATCTGTTGCAGCCGTTTCTGGCAGCATTGATTGGGCTCATTCCCAACTGCGCAGCTTCAGTTGCAATCGCTGAATTGTTTCTGAAAGGCGGACTGAGTTATGGCTCTGCAATTGCCGGGTTATGCAGCAGTGCTGGACTTGGCATACTGGTGCTGCTCAAGGAGAACCACAACAGTCGGGATACAATTCAAATTCTGCTTTTGCTCGTTGCCATCAGCACCGTCGCGGGAATTGCTATTCAGCTTCTGTATGGATAATGGAGTCAATCGAATCCAATGGCAGCGCGACAATAAGCGCTTATTTCTGATCATGATTCGTTCAGTGGGGGGCCGACATCGTTCTGGTCTTGTATTGCTCTCTTGAGGACGAGTTGCAAGTGGGAGTGACGCAACGTCTTTGATGACCTGCAATTGTTTGTTATACTGCGGGGGGATTTTTTTTTCAAGGCAAGCTGATAAACAGGCTGCTCGCAACTGGCTTGGTGACGTTTCATTCTTTTATTGCAGAATTCTGCAGATCAGTTTAAACAACGTTAGTGCTTCAACATTTCATAAAAAAGGAGGATTGTTATGTTCATGAAATTGTTTTTGGTCGTTGTCGCGCTTTTTTCTACAGCAACTGTAGCGCTTGCCGGTAACTTTAAGCTCACAAGTCCAACGATTACATCTGGAGCAACTCTCACTGAGGAACAAGTATTTGATGGCTTTGGTTGTACGGGAAAAAATCAATCACCAGTGTTGCAATGGACACCAGGCCCGAAAGGAACAAAAAGCTATGCAATCACGGTGTATGATCCTGATGCGCCTACAGGTTCAGGCTGGTGGCATTGGGTTGTCTACAATATCCCGGCGACTGCTACCGAGTTGGCTTATGGCGCTGGAGATGCAACAGGGAAGCTGCTGCCTTCAGGAGCTCTTCAGGGTCGTACCGATTATGGCACCCATGCGTTTGGCGGTGCATGTCCACCAAAAGGCGACAAACCCCATCGTTATATTTTTACCGTCTATGCATTGAACATTGAAACAATTGATGTTCCCGCTGAAGCTTCTGCTGCATTGATCGGTTTCATGATTCATGCGAACACCCTTGACAAAGCGAGCTTTACGGCCACATACGGACGCTAACCAGTCAAATCAACCTGACCGGAGAATATTTTGCGACACGTTAAGAGAAGAACTATGGGGATTGGAGCCTTAAAAAAAGATTGACATTAATGATGAGGCCTTGTTTCAAGGTTGTCATTCAGGCCATCCGGTTATAGCCGTTTCTGTTACTTCCTGTAATCCGGCATCTTGTTCGTATAGTTCGGCATACAAATTTGCTAGCAGAAAATCCCTGCGGCGGATGAAACAGAAATGTGCGCCTGAGTTTATATATTTCCACAGATCATGTAACCAGCCATAAAAATGCACATTCCACTCCACCATTTTGAGGACTACATCGACGAAACCATTTTGCGGAGAGGGTTGTCGTATTTTAAATACGGACAGGTACATGAGCCGGAAGAGACACGCACGGGTGAGTACGAGGCGATTGTCGAGGGTACCAAAGATTATACGGTACGAATGACCATGAACAATGGCATCATTACCGAGCATGTCTGCAATTGCCCTTACGATATGGGCCCGATCTGCAAACATGTGGTGGCAGTCATCTTTTATTTGCAGCAGGATGAGCTTGACCTGAAGCAGAAACCTGTGCAGACGAAGCCTGTTGCGGCAAAAAAAAATGAAGAAGAAGCGTAAAACCATTGCGGAACAGGTTGATGAGCTGCTTGAGAAAGCTACCCACGATGAGCTTAAGCAATTTATGCGGGAACAGTCAAGCCTGAATGTCAAATTCAGAAATCTCTTGTTGTCATCGTTTGTCCAGTATAATGCCGATGAATCGAAGGAGTTCTATGAAAAACAGATTAAAGCGATTCTTCGCAGTGCCAAAGAGAGTGATGGTTCTTTTGACTGGTACGATGCAGGTCAAGTGAGCGATGGCGTTGACCATCTTTTGGAATCGGCAAAAAAACAGATTGATAACCAGAACTTCAAAAGCGCTGTTCTTATCTGTACCGCAATTATGGAGCAGATGGTTGGAGCGTTTCATTATGCCGATGACAGTAATGGTGATATAGCATACGCCATCGAAGCGGCTTATGAGATGCTTTACACTCTTGCAGCCTCTCAACCTGCTGAGGATATCCGGAAGACGATCATTGATTATGCTCTTTCAGCGGTTGATAAAAGAGTATATGCCGACGGGGACTGGCATCCTGGTATGTTACGAATTGCCGCCATGCTTCTGAAAACCGAAGGGGAAATCGAGTCTGTTGTCATGGAACGTGACCAATTGCAAAGGTCAGAACACGACATGGAAACAGCTCAAAGCATCAACTATGAAGTTATCCTTAAAACGAAGGGCAAAAAAGAGGCAGAAGACTTTCTGGAAGCAAATATAGCCAACCCGGAATTTCGGAGAAAGGTCCTTCAGAGAGCCCTGGCGCAAGGGAATTACAGCAAAGCTGTTTTGACAGCGCAAGGAGGGGTGGATGGAGAGACTTTTGGAGCTGGTACGCAGGTTTCCTGACTTGCAGACTATCGGGCAGTACGAAACATATCTTGCTGAAAAATATACTCCTGAAGTTGTTGAGCTGTATGTCAATGCTCTTCTTGCATATATGAAAACCAATATGGGAAGGAGCCACTACAAAGAGGTATGCAGGTATCTCCGGAGAGTTATCAAGCTTGGCGCACGAGAGAAGGCAAACGAAGTGATGTCGTTTTTCAGGAGAGAATATCGTCAGCGAAGAGCATTGATGGAGGAGTTGGATAACGTGTGACAGGCCGCACGGTTTCTGCATTGAATTTCAGGGAGCAGCTTCTCCTGCACAAGGCACTCTTCTCCATCGACGCTGATCGGGAACCCGGTTACACGTTTAAGCAATACTTCAAATCCTGAATTATCATGACTTCTGATCGAATCAAAAATTTTCTGGAAGCTCTCTGTATTCTCGGAGAAGAGCGCTACAACCTTGTGCAATCATTGCGAAAAGAGGTGCTTGCCCTGGACGAATCGATTTCCGAGGAGGTTAAATACGGAGGTATCCTGTTCAGTGCGGTTAAACCCTTTTGCGGTATTTTCTCCTACTCGAAGCACGTTTCGCTTGAGTTTGGGGAGGGCGCTTCACTTCCTGACAAACACGGGGTGCTTGAGGGTGAAGGAAAATTGCGTCGTCACATCAAGCTTTTGAAGCAGGAAGAGATTGAATCCCGGCATGTCCGTGAATATCTTGCGCTGGCATTCAATGCAGCCAGGAGGGTGTGAGACCTCACAAATGGCAGCGCTTACGATACATGGTGCTGTCGTTGGGATTGAGGCCGATTATCCTATGCTTTTTGCTACCAATGTGCCCAAAACAGCAAACCTTGCAGTCGATCCTGCATCAATTACTGACGAGCTTGTGTTTTGCGTTCAGGCTTGTATTGAAGCAGTTCAGCATGTCGTGAAGAGAGGCTGTCTTGTTCTGGATGCTTCAAATGAAATTTTCGATGAATACCGCCAACAGCTTTCGATGTTTCAATAATAGCGACTGTTACCTCTTTTTTCATAATCGACAAAGTTTGGTTTCCCTGCTAACTCACAAACGAGGATACGCTCTTTTGCTGATTTCAGGAACAAGGATCTCTTTCGATGAATGAGAGCGTTTTTGAATGCACCATATCAATCGACCGATAGATTTTACGAACGATCGCAGGGGTGTATTGCAATACGACCCTGCAATAATACCATTGGGAAAAATAGTATCATTGACTATCAATTCTGTTTTTGTATTATGATAGTACATTTCTGTGTTCGATTATAAATAAAAGTGGTAGATTTATTGCGAGCGAAGAGGTATACCCATACAAATCTAAAGAGATGAACATGTTCAGCCGACGTGCAATAGAGGAGATAAAGGGATGGTACAAACAGAGCAAACGCAAGCCACTGGTCATACGCGGTGCGCGACAGGTTGGCAAAACAACTGCGGTACGGCTGGCGGCAAGTCAGCTCTCGGTGGAAATTATTGAGATCAATCTGGAGCGCCATCAAGAGCTTGAACCGTTATTCAAAAGCTACAAGCTGGATGATTTACTCTTTAACGTGTCGCTCATCAGCGGCAAAACCATCACTCGACAGAGCAAAGGTATCCTGTTTCTGGATGAGGCCCAGGCAACTCCCGCAGCCTATTCCTGCTTGCGATACTTTTGGGAGGAGATGCCGGAGCTTGCCGTAATTTTAACCGGATCATTGCTCGATCAGGTACTGCACGACGACAAGCTTTCGACTCCGGTCGGGCGTGTTGAGTACCTCTTTATGGCTCCATTAACGTTCGATGAATTCCTCGCTGCCACCAACGCATCTAAGGCTCTCAACACCATCGGGATGCTCACGCTTGACAACTTCCATCTGCTCCCCGACAGCGTGCATGATGAGCTTTTGGCTCAGGTTCGGCGCTACACCCTGACTGGCGGAATGCCCTCTTGTGTGCAGACCGCCATTGACACGAATTTCAACCATGCCGAAATAGTCAAATATCAAACTGAGCTTCTTCAAGCATATAAAGATGATTTTTCAAAGTATGCGGGTTCACAAACGGCATTGAAACTCAATGCATTTTTCAATGGTATTATCAGCCAAATCGGATTGCAGTTTTCTCATAAGCAGGCCAATGAAATTGCGCTGAACAGCAGCGGCAATAACCGCCAGTTGAACGATGCTCTTGAGCGATTTCTGGAAGCCCGACTTTTCTATCGTGTCCTGCACTCTGGCGCCGAGACTATTCCGCTTGGTGGCGATACAAAAATAAGGATCAGCAAGTTTTTATTTGTGGATATCGGGCTACTGCTGGCAGCACAGGGCATTCCTGCACAAACAATCATGAGTTCACCCTTGGAGCTTGCCAATCGCGGTGTTATCGCGGAGCAGTTTGTGGGGCAACAACTGCTCGCAGCAAAAGCTGGATACGTTAACCCGACACTCTACTACTGGCAACCTCCAAAATCAGAAGGGCAAGCCGAGATCGATTTTCTGTACGAAAGTGGCAACATGGTCTACCCGGTTGAGGTGAAATCCGGCACTGGCGGCACCATAAAATCGCTGCACTCATACATGGTGAAAAAGCAGGCAGATCAAGCCATACGAATCAGTTCCGCAAAACCATCACTTCAGGAACTTGTGGCGAAGGTGAATAACACGGCAAAACCGTTCAGGCTGATCAATCTGCCCTTTTACCTGGTCAACCAGATTGATCGGATGGTTGGCGATGGATAGGGTGAATTGGCAAAAGTTTCTACCTCGGTTTCGCAGTGTATGCTATGGGTTATTTGCTGAAACATTTTACATTGGGGCTTGGTGTTGCGTAGATTGCATTATTAAAAAGAGCACTGCTTCATCGGGATTCATGAAATCCGACTTTTGGGTCGCAAGTGCTTATAGCATAGTCGCCAACGTTCCCGTTGCATTCTTTCTGGAGAAACCCTGTGGAAACTTTTACAATTCGGGATTTACGAGAACGCACTGGAGAGCTGGTGCGGGGCCGCTTATTGCGTTTGCACGTATCAATCAGTTGGGCCTGTTAACGCAGGTGTTTGAGGGCGTGTTGGTGACCGATGAGGTATTCAATTCAATGAGTGCACCATGCGAATTGATTTCCCCACTTTATTTACCAGCTTATGAGCAATACAAGAAAACTGATCACTTTCGACTGGGCCATAAAACGCCTGCTGCGGAGCAAAGCCAACTTCGGGATTCTGGAAGGCTTTTTAAGCGAGCTGCTGAAAGAGGAGATAACCATCCTTGATCTCCTTGAAAGTGAGAGTAACAAAGATGATAAACTCGACAAGTATAATCGGGTTGATCTCAGGGTACGCAACCAGAAACAGGAGATCATCATTATAGAAATACAGTATGATCGGGAGTATGACTACCTGCAGCGTATCTTTTATGGTGTTTCCAAAACTGTGATCGAGGGGATGAAAGAGAAGCAACCGTATGCAGGGATAACCAAAGTCATATCAATAAACATTCTCTATTTTGATCTGGGCATTGGCGACGATTACATCTACCATGGCACCACCCGCTTTATAGGCATGCATAATCATGATCTTCTGGGACTTAATGAAAAACAAAAAAAACTGTTCCAGAAAGAGAGTGTCGAGGCGCTTTATCCTGAATATTACCTGATCAGAATAAACCGCTTTAACGATATCGCCCGAGACAGGCTTGATGAGTGGATTTACTTTCTGAAAAATGAAGAGATTAAAGAGAGCTTCACCGCAAAAGGGCTGAAAGAGGCCGAAGAGACGTTGAACATCATGAAGTTGCCAGAAGAGGAAAGAAAAGCTTATGAACAGTACCAGGATGATTTGCGCTATCAAGCAAGCATGTTTGAGTCATCCTATGGTGATGGATATCATACAGGCAGAGAGGAAACAACCAGAACGATAGCGATAAAGCTGATACAACAAGGCGCGGAGATTGAAATCATCAACGCAGTGACAGGGTTAAGTGTTGCCGCGATAGAAGATTTGGCGAAGAGTGTGCCGTAATGTCAGAAAATAATTCTGCGGATTGATGATGTGGGAAACAACGGATTTTCATCGGATTCAACTGGGCAGATAAAGTAAATTGATTGTCACGGTTGGTACATTTTGAGCAGGCAGGATTTACGGCATTACTGAAATCCTGAAGATTTAACTATGAAGTATCTGAGCATCTTCGTATGAATATTCTCTCAATCGCTTTTACCTGCGCATTGTGTTGGATGCGGGCAGGAAAGCGAGACTACCACTTAACCTCTACACCAGCAACCGGATGGAAGTTCTGCTTGACTCCCTTGCCACTACGCTCCGCCAGCCGCTTGCCTCGGCGTTCACCAAGGAGGTGATTGTGGTGCAGAGCCGGGGGATGCAGCGCTGGCTCTCGATGGAGCTGGCTGCGCGTTTTTGTGTGTGGGCTAACGGGCACTACCTCTTCCCGAACGCGATGGTGCAGGAGCTGTTTAGCGAGGTCATATTCACCCGATTTCCTCAGCTATTTCAAAAAATCTCATTACCTTGGGATAAACTGCTGGCCATGAAAATAGTTGGAGTGTACAATGAAATTCAGCGTAACAATCAATCGAGATGAAGATGGGATCTGGATTGTGGAGTGCCCGGGCATTCCCGGTTGTGTAAGTCAGGGAGAGACAAGAGACGAAGCTCTTGAAAACATCAAAGATGCAATTCACCAGTGCCTTCAGGTCAGGGCTGAACAAGGTATACCTCTGACTATCGAGACCAAACAAATAGAGGTTGCCGCGTAAATGCCACCTCAACTCCCCATAATGAGTGGACGCGAAGTTGTTCGTGTGTTTGAATCTCTGGGATGGCAAGTCGCAAGGCAAAATGGCAGCCATATCATTATGACAAAAGAGAATGAACTGGCTACATTATCGATTCCAGATCATCGGGAAACTGCAAGAGGCACATTAAGAAGCCTTATTCGGGCCGCAGGACTGACTGTTACAGAGTTTTTTGACATTTGCAGTAGTTAAAAGCTGCTTTGCCAACAACGTATAAATTGACATCAGCATACTATACTGGCCAGAAAACTTTTTTTGTGATGTACCCGAGCACCTTCGTACCCCTCAAGAAATGGCTGCTTATCTGGAAATGTGCATTGAAGAAGCAAAAATGGAGATACCGCGTTTATTATTAAGGCATTGGGGGATATCGCAAGGGTGAAAGGTATGACACAGGTGGCACGTGATGCTGGTTTGTCAATCCAGCCGGTATGGTATTCATTGGGAAGAGCTGGGGATATCTGCGTTGAGCGTTTATTATTTGGCAAGCCCTCAGGCGAAAGTCAAACATCGTTCAGGAGATGGCTGTCAGGTCGTGTCTCTGCATCGGTTTGATGTAATGCTTTCAAACATTAACTTTGATGCGAACCCTCGCATATTCATATTGAACGCGATGATAATCTGGTTAAATTTGGGCTTGATCCGGTTCGCTTATAAAGTAGTGGTAGTTTTTCAAGGCATGAATTTGCCAGGATTCAAATAATCGTCATTGAATCATCAACAGCGTGGTTACTTCAACAATTGACTCTTGAAAATATCATTATTGACCATAATTATCCTGTTGATAGAGTGTAGTCTATAGGCTACATTGAGGCTATGATTGAAATTCGTAAAACAAACCATTTCGCCAAGTGGATCGACAGCCTACAAGATATCCGGGCACGTGCACGCATTCAGGCAAGAATTGAGAGACTGGCTATGGGTAATCCTGGGGATGCTAAGCCTGTTGGTGAAGGGATTTCAGAGATGCGTATTGATTATGGCCCCGGTTATCGGGTTTATTACATACAGCATGAACGATCAGTGATAATTTTGCTGGCTGGTGGCGATAAAAGTACGCAACCCAGAGATATAAAAGCTGCGCTTCACTTGGCACAAAATTTATAGGAGTAAAATATGGCAAAAACCGTTACAACAAAATATGAAGTATCCGAGCACCTTCGTACCCCTCAAGAAATGGCTGCTTATCTGGAAATGTGCATTGAAGAGGCAAATGGAGATACAGCGTTTATTATTAAGGCATTGGGGGATATCGCAAGGGCGAAAGGTATGACACAGGTGGCACGGGATGCTGGTTTGTCCAGGGAAAGTTTGTATAAGGCTCTTTCCGGGGAAAGAAGTCCAGGGTTTGATACCATTCTTAAAGTAATAAGTGCCTTGGGTTTAAAATTGCAAGCAGAAGTAGCACATACAACACAAGTAACAGTCTGACAAAAAAAAAGCAATCCAGCCGGTATGGTATTGAGTGCATGATGCAGAAAACATGCCAGCCTGACGGAAGGTGTTTTGAAACATTCAGGCGCATCAACGTGATGGCAAAAAAGTGAAGCCATTCTTTTTTCCCTATGCCACTTAACCTCTACACCAGCAACCGGATGGAAGTTCTGGTTGATACCCTCAAAGCTACTCTCCAGAAGCCGCTCGCCTCGGCCTTCACCAAGGAGGTGATTGTGGTGCAGAGCCGGGGGATGCAGCGCTGGCTCTCGATGGAGCTTGCGGCGCGTTTTGGTGTCTGGGCTAACGGGCACTATCCTTTCCCGAACGCGATGGTGCAGGAGCTGTTCCGCGAGATCTTGCGCGATATGCCCGATACCTCTGCGTTTGCGCCGGAGGTGATGAGCTGGAAGATCATGCGGCTGCTGCCGGAGCTGCTCTTTACGGAGCTTTTCGGCACGTTGCGTCACTATCTGACCGATGATCCTGACGGGCTCAAGCTCTTCCAGTTGTCGGAAAAAATTGCTGACACTTTCGACCAGTACACCCTCTTCCGTTCGGAGATGCTGGCTGGCTGGGAGGCGGGGGAGACACAGCCATCGGGCGATGAGTGGCAGTCCATCCTCTGGCGAAAGCTTGCTGAGGGAGATGGTGTGCATCGCGGAAAGCTGAAGGAGCTGTTTTGCAGGCAGTTGAACGCTGCGTCACCGGGTGCAAAGGAGATTCCTGGGAGAATCACCCTCTTCGGTATCTCCTACCTGCCGAAGTTCCATCTCGATATGCTCTCGGCGGTTGCCAGGGTGACGGAGGTGAACCTCTTTCTCCTGAGCCCGACCCAAGAATATTGGGGCGATATTCTCTCCAAAAAGGCAAGCGCCCGGCTGTCGGAGGAGGAGCGAGCCCTGCGCAGTGAGGGGAACCCGCTGCTTGCGTCGCTTGGGCGCATCGGGCGCGATTTTTCCGAGATGATTATCGACCTGAGCGACAGCGCGTTGCACCAGGAGGAGCGTTATGATGATCCGGGTGAGGAGTGCCTGCTCCATGCCCTGCAGTCCGATATTTTGAACCTCTCGGGCACGGGCGAAGAGGGGGAGGTGCGCCCGCTTGCCCCTGATGACCGTTCGCTCCGGATTCACTCCTGCCACAGTCCGCTTCGTGAAATTGAGGTGCTCTACGACAACATTCTCGCCATGTTTGAGGAGTTCCCCGATCTGAGCCCGCGTGATATTGTGGTGATGACACCGGATATTGAGAGCTATTCACCATACATCTCCAGCGTTTTTGGGGCAATGGGGGGGGCTGGTGGAGATGGCACCGTGGCGCTCCACTACTCCATTGCCGACCGGCGGATGATGAATGAGGGGGAGATTGCCTCGGCGCTGCTGAAGCTGCTGGCTCTTCCGGGCAGCCGTCTTGCCGCTTCCGAGATGTTTGATCTGCTTGCCTCGCCGCCGGTGAGTCGTCGCTTTTCGCTCGACCTCGGTGAGCTTGAGCTGATTCGTGGCTGGATTGAAAAGAGCGGGATTCGCTGGGGCATGGATGAAGGCGACCGCACCTCGCGGAACCTTCCCGCCTATCGCGACAACTCCTGGAGGGCGGGGCTCGACCGGCTGCTGCTCGGCTACGCCATGCCGGACGAGAATCAGCTCTTTAACGGCATTCTCCCCTATGATGATATGTCAGGATCGGTTGCGGAGAGCCTGGGCAAGTTTGCCGAGTTTATTGAGAGGGTTGACCGCTTTGTCAAGAGCTTTGAGCGCTCCCGCACGCTTGCAGAGTGGCGCGTTCAGTTTCAGGCGATGCTGGCCGATTTCATTGCCCCCTCCGACAGCTCCGAGCGGGAGTTTGCGGCCATTGCTGAACTTGCCGAAGAGCTTGGTAACATTGTGACGAAGGCGGAGTTTACCGACGAAGTTTCGCCTGCGGTGATACTCTCCTGGCTTCGCGCACGCCTTGAGCATCAGGAGCAGGGGCTGGGCTTTATGACGGGCGGCATCACCTTTTGCGCCATGTTGCCCATGCGGAGCATTCCCTTCCGGGTTGTGGTGCTTATCGGCATGAACGACAACGCCTTTCCCCGCCAGAGCCGCGCACCGGGCTTTGACCTCATTGCCCGTGAACCGCAGAGGGGCGACCGCTCACTCCGCAATGAAGATCGCTACCTTTTTCTGGAGTCTCTCCTCTCGGCCCGCGATCTGCTTTACATCAGCTATGTTGGCCAGAGCATCCGTGATAACAGCGAACTTCCGCCATCAGTGCTGGTCAGTGAACTGCTTGACGCTGTGCGGCGCGGCTTTTCGCTTCCTGAAGGCGGTTCGGTGGAGGAGCATCTCGTGGTGCGCCACCGCCTGCAAGCCTTTAATCAGGAGTATTTTACCGCAGGCTCTCCGCTCTTCAGCTACTCTGCCGAGAACTACCGGGCGCTTGTGGAGAAGGAGAGTGCAGCAACCCGCTCGCACCCTTTCATGAACGCCACCCTTGCGGAACCGCCGGAGGAGTGGAAAACTCTCTCGCTGGAGCGGCTCTTGCGCTTTTACGATAACCCGGCAGGATTTTTCTTTGAACAGCGCCTCGGTATCCGGCTTGAGGGCACCGCACTGCCGCTTGAGGATCGGGAGCCCTTTGCGGTTGAGGGGCTTGAACTCTACAGCCTCAAACAGGAGCTGCTTGAGGTGGTGCTTGAGGGAGGGGAGACCAGCGAACTGCTTCCGCTTTTCCGGAGCCGGGGGATGCTTCCGCCAGCGCGTCACGGCGAACAGCTTTTCACCAGAATTCTTGGTGAGGTTCAGGAGTTTGCCGCCATGGTGAAAGAGAGCATTGGCGGCAGAGGTATGCTTGAGCCGCTTGAGGTTGATCTGCAGCTTGGCGCTTTCCGCCTCACCGGACGGCTTGACCGCCTCTGGCCGCATTCTTTGCTGCATTACCGATACGCCAGGCTGAAGATGAAGGACATCATGCGAAGCTGGATTGAGCATCTCGTACTCAACTCAATTGACCAGCCGGGCTACCCGAAACAGACCCTTCTTGTGATGGAGAATGAGGCAAGAACCTTTGCGCCTCTTGATGGAGCCGCAGCTCATCTGGAGAATCTGCTCAACCACTACTGGCAGGGCCTCTCAATGCCTCTGCGCTTTTTCTCGCGCTCCTCACTCGCTTATGCTACCAAGGGAACGATTGATGCTGCCCGAAAAGAGTGGCGCGACGACAGCTTCAACAACCGTCCCGGCGAAGGCTCCGATCCGGCCATTCAGCGCTGCTTTGGTGCCACAGAGCCTTTTGATGAGGAGTTTTGTTTATTGGCGGTTAAGCTGCTTGCGCCGATGATGGCGGCGGCCGGGGAGAAGGTGCAACCTGTTTGATGGAATGCAATTATCAGTACACTTGCTTCTTAAACATTACTTCAGGCTCAATCCTGACGGTGAGCCTGAAGAGAACTAAATTTTTAACACCCGTTTACCATAACACCGCAAAACATAATACTAATTATGGCGTTGCAACTGGCGTAACGGCAGCAGGAGTTGTGGATATGCCGGTTCCATTTCCAGCTCCTCGGCCATTTTTGCTTCCAGTGCCATCCTGTGGACGAACATAGGTGGGATCCTGCCCATTTAAAACTCCATCGCCGTTAGAATCTTTTGCCCGATCATTTCTGCTATCACCATTAGCATCTACAAATCCTGCGCGACTGCCACTACCGGAGCCTGCGCTTGCGCGTGTACCTGTACCTGCGCCTGCGCCATTACCTCTGCCCATGCCCGCGCCAGCACCTTTTGGACCTTGCGCATACAGAGGATTGCTCAGTGCAAGACCAAAAACTACTGCAGCAAGAGCTGCTATACCAATCAATTTTTTCATCATGTTACTCCGATAAATTTAATGTTACTCTTCTTGTTGATTACTTTTGTTGTTGCGATCATCACCAATTTTTCAAGCTCAGAACGTTTCAGAAAGTCTCTGAGCCTGAAAAAATTGATACACATCATACTTCAACCGTTACTGTACTGGCACAACTGCTGGATTAACACACACACCTTTTCCGGCACCTGCTGGACGATTTTTTGCAGACGCATTCTGATTGCGCAGGTAATCGGGATCCTGACCGTTAGGAATTCCATCGCCATCATCATCCGGTGCGTTGTCGTTGATGCCGTCGCCATTAAGATCGACAAAACTACGTAATCCACCGAAAATACCTCCATGCTGATTTTGAGCTGCATTGGCAACAACGGGTGTAACCTGTGAAACGCCAAAAACGATACCGAAAACTGCAACCATACTGATAATCTTTTTCATGACCTTCTCCTGTTTATGTGATGTTAGTTAATTAAAAGAGGCAAATGTGTTCCTTTTTATCATCCACCTGCACTAACAATCAATCAAATAGCGTGCCAGAAAAATAAATAAAAAGTAACTTATTATTTTAATAGAATTTAGAGATGCTTTTTCTTTTAGCCCCATGAGAGATACATCCTCAGTTTCGACTGTTTCGTCGCAGGTTCGACCATATCGTCTCGACTGTCATCAAACACTGTGTACCGGCCTGCCATTGGTTCAGCTCATATTTTTTGAGCTTGTGGCGCAGATGTCGTTCGCCAATACCGAGCAGTTCTGCAGTTCGAGTCTGCATGTTGCCCGCCTCGTACAATGCCGCAACAACCAATTATTTTTCGTAAGCCTCAACTTTTTCAAGAAATGTGCCCTTCATTGATGCAAAAGATTCATGTTCAGAACGAAGCGTATTAATCCGAAGCGGAAGATCTTCAGTGATAATAACCCCATGGTGTATGAGGCCAGAACTTTTACGCCGATTGATGGCGGCGGCGGGGGAGAAAGTGCAACGCGCTTGATGAGCTGCAATTGCACCATGTCGAGTGGTATGTTCCAAAATGGAACGAACCAACCTATACCATAAATCTGAATCCATGCGCCTCTTCCCAATCATGGAGCGATGACTTGCTTGTACTTGTTTCAATATATTTTTGAGTAGTCAATCCGGGAAGAATTTCTTTTTCATCATCCTCATCTGATAGTAGCAATATCGGGACATACTCTAAAGATAAATGGATTGCAACACTCGTCCGCTTATGGCCATCAAGTATATAGTAGATATCATTTTTCTTTATTACCTTTGCTGGACGGCTCTCATCATACCCGTTCCTTTTCATGTTCAGTTCCAATACCTTATAATCATCGTTACCTGGCATGGTTATATGTTGCGTGGGCATTAATCTTTTCGGTGAAATCCAATAACCTGCTTGATACACATTCTTTTTCCAGCACAAATATTTACCAATAATAAAGGCAGCCAAACTCTCCGGAGTAGAAATTGTTGTATCCAAAATCAAGTCAAAATTTCTTTTATCCGTGTAGTCAACGGAATACAATTCTACAAATCTTTTTCTTTCACTCTCTTTTCTTTGCATTAAATCATTAACAGCAGCATCAACATCAACATAAGACTCTGAAGTTCTATCAGCCTGACCAATGATACGCAAGGCAGCGCTCTTTGAATCAACAATCAACATAACTTTAAATGAATTCGGAATAAAATACCAGGCCATTCTTGAATCCATAACAAAAGATGCATTCGATTTACCAAGATTTATGGTAAAACCATCTATTTCATCATCTATAGATTTATTCTCTTCAGCATATTTATTCATTTCCAGGATACTTTTATTCATATTCGATGCGATTTTTCTTAAAATCTCACCTGTGGAATAATAATCAATACATTCCAGATTAGCGATAATCTTCCCTACAGTGCTTTTACCACTTCCCAGCTCACCAGTGATCGTAATCTTATTTTTTAATTCATTATTCATAGTCATAATAATATAGGTAAATCGTTATTTCTGTTTATAAAATACATTAATTCATTACACATTAATCCTGAAAATATAATAATCGCAAATCACACGAATATGAACGATAGAAATTTCCGGAAACACATTAACAGACAATGACGTAATTTACGTTAATTCCTACAGATTCCAGCTTATAATGCAGGATTTTGCTGTATGCCTGGCAAAGTACGTCAATTGATAATAAAGATTTGACATAAACGTAACAGTCTGTTGATGAGAAATTGTTTCAACATTCCAATAAATATTGTAACGTTGAATATGAAAAAATTAACAGCAACAACAATTTTTGAATCGCTCTCATCCCCTGTTAGGCTGGATGTGTATCGATTACTCGTCAAGAAAGGCACCGAGGGCATGGTCGCTGGCGAGATTGGTTCGGCACTCGATGTACCGCCGACAAATCTTTCGTTCCATCTTAAAACACTTGCTCATACAGGCCTTCTTACCGTGGAGCAGGAAGGCCGCTATCAACGCTATCGGGCCAACCTACCGTTAATGATGGAGTTGATTGCCTATCTCACGGAGGAGTGCTGTGACGGTAATCCGGGAGAGTGCGGCGATTTTAGTGCACAATCAATTTGCCCGCAGTCTATTGACACGCAATCAGAAATGAAATAAAATATATCCCTTATCCATTCCAGGATTACCATGAAGAAATCAGTGCTTATTCTCTGTACCGGAAACTCATGCCGCAGCCAGATGGCAGAAGGCTTTCTCCGTTCGTATGACAGCTCGCTCGAACTGTTTTCGGCTGGCACGAAACCGGCGCAGTCAGTTCATCCGCTTGCCGTGAAGGTGATGCGTGAAGAGTGGATCGACCTCATGGCTTAACGACGTGTCATCGTCTAATTCTTTTAACAGTTAATCAACGTTGATGAATTTCTCCAGAGGCCGTTTGACTATGTCATCACGGTTTGCGATGCAGCAAAAGAGTCCTGCCCGTTCTTTACCGGCAAGGTGGAGCACAGGCTTCATATCGGGTTTGATGATCCTGCTGAAGCCCAGGGGACACAGGAAGAGGTGCTTGCCGTTTTCAGGCGGGTTCGCGACGAGATCAACCAGCGCTTCCGTCAGTTTTATAACGATAATTTAACCGGCAAGTAACGCTATGAGCTTAGCAACAAAACAATTGTCATTTCTTGACCGCTACCTGACTCTCTGGATTTTTCTTGCCATGGCGGCAGGAGTACTGTCGGGCTGGTTATTCCCTGGTATCTCCGGGTTCTGGAATATTTTTCAGTCAGGCACCACCAACGTTCTGATCGCCGCAGGGCTCATCGTGATGATGTATCCACCGCTGGCAAAGGTAAAGTATGAGGAGCTGGGTGATGTGTTTCGTAATACAAAAATACTGGCACTCTCACTGGTGCAGAACTGGGTGATCGGACCGATTCTGATGTTTGTCCTTGCTGTGCTTCTTCTCTCCGATATGCCGCACTACATGGCTGGCCTCATCATGATTGGTCTTGCCCGCTGTATTGCCATGGTCATTGTCTGGAACGAACTTGCCGAAGGTGATACGGAGTATGCCGCCGGGCTTGTCGCCTTCAACTCGGTTTTTCAGGTACTCTTTTTCCCGCTCTATGCGTGGATCTTTCTGACGGTACTGCCAAAGTGGCTCGGTCTTGCCTCATTCGCTGTTGACATCTCCATTGCCGACATTGCCACGTCAGTCTTTATCTATCTCGGTATTCCCTTTATTGCAGGCTTCCTGACCCGTTTTTTCATGCTTCGTCTGAAAGGCAAGGAGTGGTATGAGAGAGAGTTCATTCCACGCATCAGTCCGCTCACGCTCGTGGCGCTGCTTTTCACTATTGTCGTCATGTTTTCACTGAAGGGAGGCTACATTGTGAAAATACCTTTTGATGTTGTGCGTATTGCAATACCGCTGCTGCTTTACTTCGTCATCATGTTTTTTCTTTCTTTCTACATGGGGCGCAAGGTTGGCGCAGACTACTCCAAAACGGCAACGCTCTCCTTCACCGCAGCGAGCAACAACTTTGAACTTGCCATTGCCGTAGCCATTGCTGTTTTCGGCATCAACTCCCCAGAAGCTTTTGCTGCAGTGATAGGCCCGCTTGTAGAGGTTCCCGCTCTGATAGCGCTGGTCAATGTGGCGCTCCGGTTCAAGGGTAAATATTTTGGAGAAAAAATCGAAGCCTGATAGCAACCCATTAATCCAATTGATGATGCAAAAAAAACAAAATGTACTTTTTCTCTGTACGGGTAACTCTTGTCGGAGCCAGATAGCGGAAGGATTGCTTCGTCATCTTGCTGGTGAGAGCTTCGAAGCATTGAGTGCAGGAATGGATCCGGGCAATGAAGTTCATCCATTAGCGATACAAGTTATGGAGGAAATTGGTATCGACATCAGCTCTCAACAACCGAAAGCTATAGAAGCCTATCTCGGAAAATCATGGATTCATTACCTGATTGTTGTGTGCAACAAGGCACAGTCAACCTGTCCAAGGGTCTGGCCAGGGCTTCCAAATGAGAACCGTTATTATTGGCCAGTCAATGATCCTGCAGCAATATCCGGCTCCATAGATGAGCAGTTGGGCGTATTCCGTGAGGTACGCGATGAACTTCGGGATAAAATAACCTCATGGCTTAACGACGTGTCATCGTCTAATTCTTTTAACAGTTAATCAACGTTGAACATGAATAAAATACAGGTATTTGATCCGGCCCTTTGTTGCAGTACAGGGGTATGTGGTGTCGATGCAGATCAGACATTGATAAATTTCTCGGCAGATGTAGAGTGGGCAAGACAACAGGGAGTTCTGATTGAACGATTCAATCTGGCACAGCAGCCAATGGCCTTTGCCGAAAATCAGATGATTAAATCATTACTTGAGTTCTCAGGCCCGGATGGACTTCCGTTTCTTCTCCTTGATGGCGACATCATGATGGCAGGACAATACCCAAGCCGTGCCGAGCTGGCGCGCTGGCTCGACATAACGCTGCCTGACGCTACAGCTAAACCCACAAAGAGTTGTTGCGCAGGCAGTAATTGCTGCTGACCACAATCATGACCGAAAGCATTATGGCTATCAGTTACAGCCTGAAACCATTGATTTTAAAAAAGATGTTTCTCAACAGTTGAGACGGCTAAAGTGGATGGCCGGTTGCAACCATTCCATAATGTCGCAACAGAGGTCGAGCGTGTGTTAGCCGCAGACTGAGTTGCTGGCAATAAAGCATGGTTTCGTTATTCATACTTCATTGCCCCCTTGCTCTGGATTACACTGACAAGTTTTGTCCAGTCTGAATGGTCATCAAGGTTAAACGTATATATTATCTTCCTCGCAGGTATCAAGGGTGAGGTAGTGCCATTCACCTTGATGTGTCATAAGGCTAATACTGCTGGGTAGCGTGACAACATTTCCCCCCCATTCTTGCCCCGCCTCGCCGCGTAAAACGGCGACACCGTGCCAAGAATGAAGAGATTCGGCAAAAATTCATAAACAGCTCAACTCAAAACTTGCGTTTAGCAATATTGCCCAACAGCAGACTCGCACGAAAGCGCACTACACCCAAGCAACAAACCACACCATAAGTCTTAAGTCTCCTATCTATCCCATTAACCCAGTTTCCCCAATTTTTCAACAATAGTTAGCACTACCACCCCATCAAGGAAACTCCCCATTGGTATACTGTGAGTAAAATGTATAAATTTAAAGAAGTAGCTTGCCTCACTCAGGAGTCAGGAAGTCGGGGCTCCTGCATCAAAGAGTATCAATCGGCATGAGCCTGTGGGAAGCATCGTAACCAGCTATCACGCGCAATACTTTGCCTACGAGCTCACACGAAGCCGTGCCGCTGACGATCAGGGTAAATTCACAGCATCGCTGCAAGACGCCACCGTTGATCTGAATCCACACCAGGTTGAAGCCGCGCTCTTTGCCTTCAAGTCACCGCTCTCCAAAGGCGCACTGCTTGCTGACGAAGTAGGTCTCGGCAAAACCATCGAAGCCGGAATCATCCTCTCCCAAAAATGGGCAGAGCGCAAACGAAAGCTCCTCATCATCGCCCCGGCAAACCTCCGGAAGCAGTGGAATCAGGAACTTGCCGACAAGTTCTTTCTGCCATCAACCATCATCGAAGCAAAATCCTTCAATCAGATAATCAAAAGTGGCAACCTCAACCCTTTTGAGCAGAACGAAATTCTCATTTGCTCATACCAGTTTGCTCGCTCTAAAGAAGTATACCTCCAGCAAGTGAGCACACCGGAGTATAGTGTACCACCTCTACCGGAGCAATGTGTACCAGCGATTCCGGAGCAAAGTGTACCACCTGTACCGGAGTAAAGTGTACCAGGTATTCCGGGCGAAAGTGTACCACCCAATCAGGTCAGATTTGTAGCATCAGAAACAATACCTTCCGTGCAAAAAACGGAGGTATTACCATGGCAAATAAAGCCTTGACTATGTTACAAACACGACGTATTATTCAGCTCTTGATGGAGGGTTGTTCCCTGCGGGAAATCCATCGCATTACTGATATTCACCGGCTCACGGTTAAGAACTATTTGCATCGTTTTCAGAGCAGCGGGCAATCATTTTCAGAGTTGTTTTCTCTGTCTGATCACGATCTTTCGGTTTTGGTTCATCCACCCCGCACAACCAAAAGCACTGACGAGCGCTATTCAGTTCTAAACAACCAGTTTCAACGGCTTTCCGCAGAACTCGCCAAGAAGAGCAGCTCTCATGTGACCAAGCAGGTGTTATGGGAAGAATATCTTCAGGGGAGTCCCGCCGGA
>CAJEXQ010000032.1 GCA_903994635.1 uncultured Chlorobiaceae bacterium | reverse complement strand
ATTCAGACGATAAAAGCCTCAGCAAGAGGATTTCATAAATTCGAAAGTTACCGAACAAGGATCCTATTTTACTGTGGCAAACTCGATATGGGTATAGCCTGATGGCGTATTTAAAAAAAGCGGTTTCACTAAAATATGCGGAGAACCAAATAAGTAAACAAGACTATATGAACGCAATGATGTTAAGTCCAACCAAAAGTAGTATTCTAAAAACACTTTTGGAAAAGGCGCTTACCACTAAAATAAACGACCGCGAAATGTTTATGAAAGGGATTGACTACTCATATTACTATGAAGAAAATGTCTGATGAAAAACGGGAAAAACTGTGGGAGATCTCGGGGATGTTCCTGAAATCATGAACTTGCAATGACCACAATCAAGAATTATCCTTCTACGATACTAACCAACCATTACATACATGCCGATTTGACCCAGTCTCGATTCGCCAGTCACGTTGCATTATATGATTATCCAAGGGATCGAAAAAATAGAGCTTATTGCCGACGATGAAGATCTCAACAGAAAGAGAGGGTCGTTCCTGAAATCATAAACTTACAATGACCATAATGCAGGCTCAATCATAAGGAGCAGAAACAGGGGTGTCGGTGCATCGCTTGGTTCCCGTGCAGGAGACTTTCGTATATGCCAGGCGAAACGGATCGTTAATTGGTGCCAACCTGTGCCTGCATAAGCAGGATAATGAGATAAATTTTTGAAATAAATCTGTACTTTATAGCTTGAAAAGTTGGCGCAGTTCACCCTCTACAGTGACTGACTAAGCGACGCTGTATTGAGGGGTTATTTTTCGTTGGAAGGAGTTGTAAAACTATGATTCAGACCAGCAAAATAAATCACCAGGGCGAGGATAGGCTGAAACTCGTGTTTGCCTATAATGACTTCATTATAAATAAGATAAGGCATATTGAAGGTGCTGTCTGGAGCAAGACACTCAGAGCATGGCATATCCCGTTCACCGAGGAAGCTTTTGGCGAATTTAAGAAGCTATTTCCTGATATAGTCCTACCAGATCCTGCAGGTTCAGCAAACATGTCAGGTACCGAAGAGCTAACAGAAGCTACTAATGAGCCACCGGAGCCACCACCTTTGGCAAAGGCGCAATCTGAAGTGAAAACTTCGGCAAAAGCAGATCTACAAAATGTTACGCAACACAACGGAATCGTTATAGAAATATCTCCGAAACAAATTACCGTTACAATGCCTAAGAATGAGACGGATATACAGTTCATCCGTACCTTCAAATATGTGAGGTGGAACAGCAATAATTTTTGCTGGGTCATACCGAACTACGGCAAAAATATAGACTTGTTAAAAAATTATTTTGGTCAGCGTATCACAAATATAAAAACCGTAATTGCGCTACCGCAAAATCCGTCATTGAACTACCCAGCAAACGAAGTTATTACCGATTTGCCGTCGTTGGACAAAGTCAACCATGATGAAATTGCCGCCTTCAAGCAGTGGATGGAGCACAAGCGATACAGCGGATCTACGATAAAGACCTATACACAAGCAATTACATTTTTTTTAAGGTTTATTAAACCCAAAAGGAGTACCGAAGCGACCAACGATGATATGGTGCGATTCGTTCACCAGTTTATGCTACCGAAGAAGTTAAGTCAATCATATCAAAACCAGACAGTTAACGCAGCAAAATTGTTTTTCAAGACAGTACAAGGTTCAAAGCTCATAACAGAACAGATCGAGCGGCCAAGACCAGAACATAAGCTGCCCAACGTGCTGAGCAAGGAGGACGTTGCAGCTATACTTCAGGCATCACAGAACCCCAAACACCGTACGATGTTGAGCTTGATTTATGCCTGTGGTCTTCGACGGGGAGAGTTGTTGAATCTCAAACCTGAGAATGTTGATGCGAAAAGGCATTTATTGATAATAGTCAATGCAAAAGGAAAAAAAGACAGAGTCATTCCCATATCGGACAAAGTGATTGTAATGTTGCGGGAATACTATAAAATATATCGCCCCAGGATTTGGTTGTTTGAGGGTCAGGAACCTGGTACAAAGTACAGCGAAACCAGCTTGCAAAAAGTGTTAAAACATGCACTCGATCATGCAAAAATCAAAAAACCAGTAACGCTTCATTGGTTGCGGCACTCTTATGCAACACATTTACTGGAAGCGGGAACTGATCTTCGATACATACAAGAGCTCTTAGGGCATAAGAGCAGTAAGACGACGGAAATCTATACCCACGTATGCGAACAGAGTTTACTAAAAATTTCCAGCCCCTTTGATAATTTGTAATAAATATTATTCACCTCAAAAGTGTATAAAGCATGCCAGAATAGCTGGCTTTATACACCTTTTGGTGGGATATGGTGCATAGATAAAGGAGTTGGTGGCAAGTGTAAAAAAACAGACAGAGAAACAAAAACACGAAAATATATGGCAGACTTGAAATGGAAAGAAGCAATTGAAAAAGTACTCGAAGAAGAAAAAAAATCTCTTCATTATACAGCAATTGCAGAATTAATAGCTGAACGTAGTTATCGAAAATCACTTGGAGCTACACCACAAGACACGGTTAGTGCTAACTTGACAACTGACATAAACACAAATAAGGAAAAATCTATTTTTGCCAAAGTTGACAGAGGTTATTACATATTGAGAAAGTTTCTTGATGACAGTTCTCAGCTATTGACAGATGATGAAGAAATAAAAGGAACTGAAACTATTTACGAGACTAAACCCAAAAAAGAAAGCTATAAAATAATTAATGCTTTTGGTATATATTGGAATAGAAACCTTGTTCATTGGAAAACAACACCTGACTTATTAGGAATTCAACAAATTGGAGCATCAGAAGTAAATTTTAAAGACCAAATTGGAATTTATTTACTTCATGATAGTAGAGAAACAATTTATGTCGGGCAAGCGATAGACCAAACACTTGGACAACGTTTAAAAAACCATACAACAGACAGGCTTGGTGGTCGTTGGGATAGATTTTCTTGGTTTGGTTTTTATCCAGTAAACGAAAATGGTAAACTAAATACAGACATTATATTCAAAGACTTGACAGTTCAAAATTTGGGCGATATTTTAGAAGCTATTTTAATTGAAAGTATTGAGCCTAGACAAAATAGAAAACAAGGAAATCTATTTTATGGTCTTGAATATTTACAACAAGAAGCACCTGAAATTAAAAAGAGACTTAAGGAACAAATAATTAGAGAATTGACTGACAAATTATAGATGAACACCAGCCACCAACAAACGCTATAGCAAATGCGGGGTTGCGTGTTCGTTGAAACATTTGAAATCTTTACATACATTTGCGCTGGCTGACAGTTGAGCAACAATTTATTCCCGCACTTGCCATAGCGTCAGCCGTTAAGTGCAATTAGAGGAGGAAGGGACAATCCTGAAATCATGAACTTGCAATGACCACAATGCAGAGTAGAGGCATGCCGAGAGGTCCAAGACTCGATTCGCCGGGCACGTTGCATCATGTGATTATCCGGGGGGTCGAAAAAAGAGAGATCGTTTCCGACGATAAAGATCGGTGTGATCGGAAAATAAGAATAAGCCAAAAACGGGAGATAAGAATCACCCTGGGTTAGCGTAAACAACATCAGAGCTATGAGGTCACAGTTCAAAACGTTAACCATCTACAGCAGCGTTAAAGAACCTTCCCGATATCCTGATTGATCCATTTATCGAACATCGTTCATACCCTCCTGATCGGGATTTTCGCAGTGCCCAATGCCTGCCGCTTCTTCAAGTTGCCTTTTCAGCTCCTCTTTTGATGGCAGATAGAGCTGATACTTTGATGCAAAAATATTTGAATCCTTGGGGAGCGTCAGTTCAACCAGGGCATCATGCTTGCGATGGCACAACAGAATGCCAATGGTTGGCAGTTCATCCTCCGTTTTGACATAACGGTCAAAATAGTTGACATACATCTGCATCTGCCCAAGATCCTGATGCGTCAGCTTGTCGCGTTTGAGGTCAATAAGCACATAGCAGCGCAAGAGCCGATTGTAGAAGACCAGATCGACATAGAAGTGGTCGTTGTCGAAGGTGAACCGTTTCTGACGAGCCTCAAAGAGAAACCCTTTGCCCAGTTCAAGCAGGAAGTGTTCGAGGTGGTCGATAATGGCCGTTTCAAGTGCATGTTCCGAATAAGCGCTCTTATCTTCCAGATCCAGAAACTCAAGCACAAAGGGGTTTTTGATCACATCCGTCGGTTTTTCAATAATCAGCCCCTTCTCTGAGAGCTGCCTGATTCCCTCCTTGTCACGACTGAGTGCCAGGCGTTCGTACAATGAGGATGATATCTGCCGCTCCAGCTCTCTGGCACCCCAACTGTTTTCGCGGGCTTCAATTTCATAGAAGCGGCGCTCGTCAGCGTTCGATATGGTCAGCAAAGCAACGTAATGCGTCCAGCCGAGAGAAAAGCAGCCAGCCAATGTTTCGGAGAGTTCCTGAATCATTTTTGGAGCACTGGCTATGGTATCAAAAGATGTAACAGGCAGTGCCTGTTGAATCTCCGGTAGTCCACTTTGCTCACGGAAAGATTGGTCAGGCACTGTCGGACCAATCTTTTGGCACTCATTTTGCTTGCTTTCAGATTTTGCAGGCAGTGCCTGCAAAATTCCGGAATAGGTGAGATAGAACTTACAGCAAAGCGCAAGGCTTCGTTCTGAACAGCCTTTGAGCTTCAACTGAGCTGCTATTTTTTTCAACAAATTGGCTCCATACTCTGCTCTGTCTGAGCCGCCCTGCTCAAACTCCACAATGTACCACCCGAAAAGCCAGTTCCGGATCACGAGAGAGGTATCGACCGAGCGGGCTGCTCTTTGTTGCAACTCCTGGTGAGTCTCTTTGAAGAGGGCAAGTAACTGTTGATAGTTCATGAGCACTGATCTTTAAACTACAGATGCCATCTTTGGTGTTACAGGCTTAATCGTGTTTAAGAGTTTATCCTCCGATTTTTTAGCATGATAGAGATCCCATCGTTGTTGGATATTCATCCAGTAATCAGCCGACATGCCAAAAAATTTGGATAGCCGTAAGGCTGTTGCCGGTGTTACACCCCGTCGGCCATTAATAATTTCATTGACCCTCTGATAAGGCACATGGATAGCGTCGGCTAATTGACGCTGAGTGATTTCCATAGGGTTCAAAAATTCCTCCAGCAGCATTTCTCCCGGATGAGTCGGTGCCCGATGTGTTGGTATGCGTATCATAGTCGCTTTTTGTTGGCTTTTAATGGTAATCAGCAATTTCAACATCCTCCTGCCCAATGGAAGACCATTGAAAGCAGATTCTGTATTGGTCATTTAACCGAATACTGAATTGTCCTTTACGATCGCCGGACAAGGATTCCATACGGTTTCCCGGAGGAATGCGTAACTCGTCAAGGGTAAGAACAGAATCAAGCTGATCAAGTTTTCTGGACGCCTGTTTCCATAATACTGAAGGGCAGATTTTCGATGCCTTTTTTGTCGGATTTCCGTTAAAAATATCCTCAGTTGCCTGACTCTTGAAGGACTGTATCATGTTAACACGGCTATCATGTATTTTTGTTTCAAATTAAACAAAATCAGGAGATACTCAAATGAGAAATCGCCCATGAAGCATCGTTGGAAGGCCATTTCCTGAACCATTTTGGGAGCATTGAGAGTGGCATCAAAAGATGGAACAGGCACTGCCTGACCAATCTTTTGGAACTCATTTTGCCTGCTTTCAGATTTACCACTCTGCATTCAGATACTTTTTGAGCTGTCCCGGATTCAGCACCTCATAAGCGATGATACCCCGCTTCTGCAAGGGGGCGATGTTTTTGCCGACACCGTCGTCAAGCTTGGGGTCGTAGCCTTCGGAGAGCAGTTCGTCAATTTTTTTCCTGAGGCTCTCGATCTCCTTGAGCTGATGGAAAATGGTATCCTTCTCCTCTTCCGCCTGTGCGCTTTTCTCGCCGAGCAGGTCGGACTGGCGGTTGCGCAGCGCCGTCTCACGCTTTTCATATATAGACCGATTTGAGGGTAAAGAGCTTGTCGCGACTCCGACGGTGTTTCCTCCGTTTGCCGTTCGCTTCAGTTGCGTCCGGTTGTCTTTGTGCAACGCCACACGAAGGTCGTCAAATTTCTGCTGTTGTTCGGTGAGAAATGGCATCAACAAGCTCCTGTGGTAACAATTTTAATTGCACAGTCAGCGCCTCCCCGGTAGAGGCGATAGCAAGAAAAGGCATGAAGCTGATGTTTTTCAGCGACCGGATCAACTCCTCTCGTTCAAGAAACAGGAACTCCCGCCAGGGCGACTTCAGAATATCGGTGGTGGAATCATCCACGCTGAAAATAACATACAAAAAGAAAAGAAGTTCATCCTCAGAAAGCCTGATAGTGAGCAACCGTTTCTTTACTGAACCCTCAACCACTCCGAGTTTCTTGAGAATGGTGAGGTACTTGGAGGCAATTTTTTCCAGAGTTGAATCCGAGAATTTTTTCAAATGAAGGGAGCTACTCTGGAGATCCTTCAGCCAGGCAAAAAACTCATCTGCGGCAATCGTTGTCCGTCCGGAGAAGTAGACCTTCAGATAAACCTCTTTGGTAAGAATCCGAAAGAGACTGTTCCCGGCAAGCAACTGCAAAAAAATTGCCCACCGTTTCAGAGCTTCCAGACCGGGAGCATTAAAGAGCGCCACCATCAACTGCCGGTGCCGTTCACTGGCAAAAACCAGAATGGTACGCTCCACTGCGGCAAGAAAGCGCTTACGAGTGCTCTCCGTGCGAAAGTCGAAGGCGTTGTTGGTCACCAGCAACTCCTTGAGATCAACCCGCCCTTTTCCTTTGGCAAACTCTGCCAGCGCAACCTCAATCAGCCGGAAATCAGGGATGCTGCCGATGACATTGATGTCTGCGTTAACTTGTTGTTGCATTATCTTTTATTGAGTCGCATAGAACACCGGGGCTCCCTTATGTACAGGTGCCATTAACCGGCTGGATGGTTGCAAATATCGCCAGAAATGTTTACGTGCTCCATATCAATCATAGAGATAACAAAAAATTTCCAAAAAAAGAGCACACGGCACAGCACATTTTTGCACAATCATGCCACCCTGAAAGCCATCAGTACAGGTTGATGGCACTGGGAGAACGGTAAGAAAGTGTGGCAACCTGCTCTCTCAGAAACTTGGGAGCAAAATCAGCCCCATGGATCCAGGACAAGGTGTGCCCTTCCAGGGTGAAAGAGCTGAAAAACTGCTTGTCTTTGAGCGGTTCAAACGGGTACACTTTAGGTGGCCAGCGTCAGGGTATTCAGACCACATCACCCGAATACCTGTCACAGTTTGTTAACGATCATGCAGACATACCCACCATCAGCATGGAATCTGTGATGAAAGCCGCCGGTCTTATTGAAAGCATGAGTAGCCAGCGATTGAAATTGAGAACGGATAGTGTATAACTCAAAATTAATTTGAATCGGTATCTGGATGCCCTTTATACATGGTTCAGGCAGGATTTTATTGACAGTAAACCGGTTTTTCAAGGCCGACGGCTTGGCTTGAAGCGTTACCCGCTGAGCCTTGGCAAGGAAGCCACGTTTTGGCATATTATCTCAGAGGGAAAAAACGAAGATGATCGACTTCCCGATTTCAGAAGATGCGAGCGTATTCGCTGGCCGAAACAGGTAATTGAGCATGATACTGATACGGCCATAAAGGTTTGGCGAAATCAGCGCGGACGCGAGGTAAGAATTTGTTTATGGCTTGTGCCGGAGAACTATCTGGTTATCCTTGCAGAGCGTGGTGACTACATCCTTCCATGGACAGCTTATCTGGTTGAGCAACCGCACCAGCAAAGGAAATTACAGAAGGAATATGAAGAATATCAGCGGAAAAAGAGCTGAAAAAGCTGAAGCCGCCCCGAAGGACGGCCTCGTTACTCCTTCCACACATGGTAGATGAGCTGCCTTAATATCGTTCATTACAAGCAAAAAGTCAAGAGGGGACGATCAGGAAAGAAAAATAAAGTTACGGTTTCTCACTCTACCCATCATCAAAATTGCCTTTCACCCTGTCGAAGAGCGCTTTGAGGTGCTGAATCCAGCAATCCTGAAAGACACGGCGGTTCATGATAGTGCTGAAATCATCAGGCCAGGATTTTCAACGCTTCAATTTGTACGACATTATCAGGAGAAGAACTCCGAAGCGAGCGAAAGCGAACAATCTTCGCGGCGGTGGTCCTATGCAGGGCAAAGAGCAGCGATCGCCAGAGCCTGTCGCAAATCTCAGCTCGTTTTATGACACATCCGATTTATTGAAAACAGCATCCAGAGTCGGAGCTGTGAGAACTGCTTTACCCCAAGCTTCCAGCTCCTTTGCTTTGGCGCACTGTAACCGCTCTGAAGCCCATTCGGGTAACAGGCCAAAACGGCACTCAAGCTGAGTTTTTAGTAAATTGTATTGGCCCTTGACTATACCCTTGGCCACGCCAATTCGTTCTATGCTTGTGATGTATTCCATCTTCTCTTTCTCCTCAATTGTTTCAAGTTCTTGCCAGACCTTGCTGTTAAACCATTCGGGCAGTTGCATCAACCAGTCTAAAATATAAAATAAATCAATGATACGTTGTTTATCCCATTGATGCTGATAGAGTATTCGCAATAAACGGATTTTTGCTGCGTAGCGTTCCTGATCCTGCTTTTTGGTTTTTTGGGTCAGGATATGAGCTGCCGTAATCCAATCTATTTCAGCATGAACCAGTGGGAAGTAGAATTCCATGAACTCTTGAAGGTAGTTCTCAACGGCCCTTTTCCACGGGCTGTCATACTTATCATTTGGCGTATCCATAGGTTGTGTTCCAGTAACGTTCATTGCGCAGAGAGTGTATGCGCAGCGATGCGTAATAATTAATATATAACACTGTAATAATATCAATAATCTCACTTGGTACAAAATAATCCAGATATTTTACGCTCCAATGTTTATTGTCAGGATGCAGTTCGGAGTTATGCAGAACGGTCTGGATACCGTCACCACCTGTTCTATAGTCGTTCCAGACTCAAGTGGACAAAGGGGGGCGGGCTTCAGGCAAAATTCAATGACAAAGGGTTTCTGTCGCGAGACATCAGCGTGAAGGAGATGATTGAGCACCGGGGGGATATCCATCATATTTTTCCTCGGCAGTATTTGAAAGAGAATGGTTTCAGCCAGAGCCAGTATAATCAGGTGGCGAACTATGTCTATGTCCAGCAAGAGATTAACATCAAGGTAGGGAAGCGCTCTCCGGCAGACTCTATCGGTCAAATCCGTGAGCAATGTCAAAGCAGGAAGCTCGCTTTTGGCGGTATTGATACTCTTCCTGATTTTGAAGCAAACCTTGAGGCCAACTGCATTCCCGGTACAATCTATCAGATGACGTTAGAGGATTACGAGGTTTTTTTTAGGAGTTCGTAGATCGTTGATGGCCCAGAAGATCAAAAAATATTATCAAGGATTGTGATGAATTTAACAAAGCTTGCAGAGGATCTCCATGCCAAAGAGTCGGTTGATAAATCCGACTTTCAGCGAAACGCTCGTATTCTTCAGTCAATCTGGCGAGAAGAGCAGGGTTTTTCATGCCAGGAGTACGCTGATAAGAAAGGCAAGGCGCACCTTCGAGGCTCTCGGTTACCAATGCCTTGGGCTGAGGACTCACTTTCAAATTTTATTACTGACGGGGTTCGACAGGTTGTGCGAGAGGAAGTCTGCAATCAGGAATCCAGTAAAGGAAAACTCTTTGGTAAACCACGTATTTTCGACAATTTGCTATCGAGCCAGCCGCTTTGTTTTAATCTTTTTGCTGAGCTGAAAAGAGATATCCCCTTGGCTACCGATCTTGTTAAAGAATTGACATCAGGCCGTTTCCGACAAGTGAACGCTATAGAGTTTGAGTTTTCACCAGGTCGCAGAGACACCCGATACCTTGGAGATCGATCGGCGTTTGACGTTTTTATCGACTGTGAAACATCTACAGGTGGTCGTGGATTCATAGGGATTGAGGTAAAATACCATGAGAATCTCATTGGCCCGGCCGGGAAAGATGGTGAACAGAAGCAAAATGTTCGTTACGATCAAGTTGCGGATGAGATGCATTGCTTTTCTGCAGGCACCAGAGAGGCGCTCAAGTTATCACCGCTTGAACAACTATGGCGAGATCATTTGCTTGCAGGTGCCCTATGTGACACAGATCAATATGAGGATGGTCTTTTTGTGATGCTATATCCAAAAGATAACCACCATGTGAAAAATGCGGTAACCGATTATCGCAATTGCCTTTCAAATGACAGCTCATTTTCTGAATGGACGCTCGAAGATTTCTGCTCCTGTCTCAAAAAATATTCAACTGCAGGGTGGATTGATCTCTTCGTTGACCGCTATCTTGCTTTTGAAAAGGTAAAGGCTCGTTTATAATATAAAATGTGCACTTATGGATGTTGAGACCACGAAAGAAAGGCTGTTGCAGCTTGAAAAAGAGATAAAGTCACTTTCTTTGAAAAAGGATATCGAATTTCATCAGCAAAGGGTTGTTAAAAAACATATGGCACTGAAAAGCGCCAATGGAACGCTTTGGATTGTTCCCAATCAAAGCAGTTATGACATCTGTTTATCCGGGCAGTCACTTGTTGCTGAAATGACCCCATTCATGACGAAACTATGTGGGAGTGACTGTACAAGCTATAAGCAAACAAAACCAAAACCTCATATCCCTTATTGGCGCGTTGAAGATTTCCAGATAGTGAAAAAAGCCGTTTATCGGTTTGCTGGTGTGGAACTCAAATAACACCACATTCTACGACCTGAAAATTATTTGATTACCTGAATGTCGAAAAGCGTTTTGAGGGGCTCAATCCGGCAATCCTGAAAGACCAGGCATGGGTTCATGATATTGCCGAAATCATCAGGTCTGAGTTTTCAACGCTTCAGCTTGTACGAAATAATCAGGAGAAGAACCCCGAAGGCAACGAAAGCAAACAATCTTCCCGGTATACTCATATTCAGGGCAAAGAGCAGCGACCGCCAGAGCCTGGCGTGAATCTCAGCTCGTTTTATGACACATCCGATTTATTGAAAACAGCTTCCAGAGTCGGGGCTGTGAGAATAGCATCAGCCCAAGCTTCCAGATCTTTTGATTTGGCACTCTTCAACTTCTCTGAAACCCATTCGGGCAACAGGCCAAAGCGGCGTTCAAGCAGCCTTTTCAGTAAACTGTATTGACCCTCAACACGGCCTTTGACCATGCCAAGTCGTTCTATGCTTGTGATGTATTCCATCTTCTCTTTCTCCTCAATTGTTTCAAGTTCTTGCCAAACCTGGCTGTTCAACCAATCCGGCAGTTGCATTAACCAATCAACAATATATAATAAATCAATGATACGTTGTTTATCCCAGCGATGCTGATAGAGTATGCGCACCAGGCGGAGTTTTGCCTCGTAGCGTTCCTGATGCTGCTTTCTGGTTTTTTGGGTCAGGATATGAGCTGCCGTAATCCATCCAAAAGCGTTATCTGATTCGAGCAGCTCATCAAGACGCTCTTCGTAATCGGTCAGCTTGGCAACCGGAAACTCAAGAGAGAGTTTGCAGCCCAGCACGGTAAAGCCATAAGAGGTTGGTTTCCAGTTCTTGTGTGTATCTGCCAGCACGGCCAAACTGGCAACTGGCCGGTCATATCGGTCGAAAATCCTGTAGTTATAGACAAACAAGCGTTTGGCAAACTCAGCTTGCTTTGTACCCTGTACTTCAACATGAACGTATATCCACTTCTCGTCACCATTCAACACATTCACCCTGACCAGCTTGTCAACAAAGCGCTTGCCCAATTCGGCATCCTGAACTACGGCCTGCAGCTCCTGATCCAGAAAAACATGTTCCTTTGACCAATCTATTTCAGCATGGGCATCTGGGAAATAGAACTCCATAAACTCTGAGAAGTAGTTCTCAACGGCCCTTTTCCACGGGCTGTCATACTGGTCGTTTGGCGTATCCATAGGTTGTGTTCCGGTAACGTTCATCGCGCAGAGAGTGTATGCGCTGCGATGCGTAATAATCAACTCAAAACACTCTAATAATATCAACAATCTCCCTTAATACAAAATAATTCAGGTATTTTACGCATCAGCGTTTCTTGCCAGGATGCCATTCGGAGTTATGCGGAACGGTCTTGATATCGTCACGACCCGCTCTATAGTTGTTACAGACTCAAGTGAACAGGGGGGGGGGCAGGTAAGCTCTATGGCTCATTTTGTATGCTTGTTGTTATATTTAGAGGATACCGCATTGTACAGGATCGGCTGTTTGAGAGCGATTTCGACAAAGTGGTGAAATGGATTGAGGCCTCGCGGAAAAAAGGAGAGGACGCTCTCAATTTCGCTTATGTCCTGTTCTTGAATTTGAAAGAGATCCGGATGGAGGATGCGTTGATTGAGCGCTATGTGAGGAGATGGCTTGTTATGAGCATTTTACTTGGTCGTTATTCCGGATCTCCTGAATCCAAATTTGACAGCGACATCAGGGAGATCAATGAATCTGGTATTGAGCGTGTGCTTCAGGATGTGGAACCGGCATATCTGAGCGACTCATTTTGGGATTCCGGTTTGATTCAGCGCTTGACAACAGCAGGTAGTAGTGCGCCAGCGCTTCATGTTTTTTGGGCGGCGCAGGCAAAATTCAATGACAAAGGGTTCCTGTCGCGAGACATTAGTGTGAAGGAGATGATCGAACACCGGGGTGATATCCATCATATTTTTCTTCGGCAGTATTTGAAAGAGAATGGTTTCAGCCAGAGCCAGTATAATCAGGTAGCGAACTATGTCTATGTCCAGCAGGAGATTAACATCAAGGTAGGGAAGCGCTCTCCGGCAGACTATATCGGTCAAATCCGTGAGCAATGTCAAAGCGGGAAGCTTGCTTTTGGCGGTATTGATAATTCCTCTTGCATTCGATACGGCAATGCCGTACATTAATTTCATGCAAGTAGTCATTGAAACCCCCGATTATCTGACCGATGCCAAGGCGCTTGGCTTATCGGAAGATGAACGTCGAGCAATCGTTAATTATGTGGCGCAATATCCTGATTCCGGGGATGAAATGAAGGGTACGGGCGGAGCGCGAAAAATTCGGTTTGCTGGACGAGGTAAAGGAAAAAGCGGGGGCTATCGGGTTGTTACCTTTTTTGCTGGTAATGATATACCTGTGTTTTTGTTGTCAATATTTTCAAAAGGTGAAAAAGCCAATTTGTCGCAAGCGGAAAAAAATGAACTGAAGCAAATTTTAGGATCGCTTGCCGAGATTTACAGAAAAGGAGTGAAACGCCATGTCAAAAGCAGGAAGTAAACTTATCAAATCCGCGAATCAGGCCCTTGCCTATGCTCGTGGTGAAATCAGCGAAGGATTTATTGCTCATGTCCCGGAAGATGTGGATGTCAAGTCTATCCGCTTGGGCTTGGGGTTGACTCAACCGGAATTTTCTTTGCGGTTTGGTTTCGATGTTCGAACGCTTCAAGATTGGGAACAGAAACGCCGACAACCTGAACGAGCAGCGCGGGTTCTTTTAACTGTCATTGCTCATGAACCTGATGCTGTCAGCCGTGCTCTGGCTCATTAATTCAGAAGGTTTTGCGAAATCAGCGCGGACGCGAGGAAAGAAAAATAAAGGTACAGTTTCCCACTCTGTCCAACATCAAAACTGAGTTTCATTCTGTCGAAGAGCGCTTTAAAGTGCTCAATTCGGCAATCCTGAAAGACAAGGCATGGGATCGTGATAGTGCTGAAATCATCAGGCTTGCAAGAGGCCGGAGAGTTGCTCTCTCAGAAACTCGGGAGCAAAATCAGCTCCATTGCTCCAGCTCAAGGTGTGGCCTTCGAGAGTGAACGACCTGAAAAACTCCTTGTCTTTGAGAGGTTCAAACAGTTCGCCATACAGCTCAGAGGATACATCAATCTCTCCTTCTGCGCCATCATTGAATGCAACCCATACCTTGTAGTCCCCGCAATATCTGGCTTGTGTAACGTGCATAAACATGACTTACTCCAGTGGCTTAATTTTCAATAGTGGTTTTCTGTTCATTGCGGCTTCCCAATTAGCCATAAGTTCTTGCTGATGAAGAATATACCAATCAAGCACAGCACTAAGGGCTCTTCTTGGAAACCTGCCGTTTACCACCCCGGTTTCAATATCAACAGTAATTTCATATTCACCATATTCGGCATGAAAATGTGGCGGAACGTGTTCCCCCCGAATATACATCCGTATGATTATTCCAAGAAAACGGCTGATTTCAGGCATAATGCTATGTCATAATAAAATTAGTACGCCAAAACCAGTAGTGAATGTCAAATCTTTTTATGATACATCCGATTTATTGAAAACAGCTTCCAGAGTCGGAGCTGTGACAAAAGCTTTACCCCAAGCTTCCAGCTCCTTTGCTTTGGCGCACTGTAACCGCTCTGAAGCCCATTCGGGTAACAGGCCAAAACGGCACTCAAGCTGAGTTTTTAGTAAATTGTATTGGCCCTTGACCATACCCTTGGCCACGCCAATTCGTTCTATGCTTGTGATGTATTCCATCTTCTCTTTCTCCTCAATTGTTTCAAGTTCTTGCCAGACCTTGCTGTTCAACCATTCGGGCAGTTGCATCAACCAGTCTAAAATATAAAATAAATCAATGATACGTTGTTTATCCCATTGATGCTGATAGAGGATTCGCAATAAACGGATTTTTGCCGCATAGCGTTCCTGATCCTGCTTTTTGGTTTTTTGGGTCAGGATATGAGCTGCGGTAATCCATCCAAAAACGTTATCTGATTCCAACAGCTCATCAAGTCGCTCTTCGTAATCGGTCAGCTTGGCAACCAGAAAATTGAAGGTATGACTACACCCCAGCACTGTCAAGCTGTAAGAGGTGGGTTTCCACTGTTTGTGTGTATCCGCCAGTACTGCCAGGCTGGCAACAGGTCGCCTGTATCGGTCAAAAATACGGTAATTGTAAACAAACATTCGTTCGGCAAACTCAGCTTGCTTTTTACCCTGTACTTCAATGTGAATATATATCCACTTCTCGTCACCATTCAACACATTCACCCTGACCAACTTGTCAACAAAACGCTTCCCCAACTTGGCATCCTGAACTATGGCCCGCAGCTCCTGATCCAGAAAAACATGCTCCTTTGCCCAATCTATTTCAGCATGAACCAGTGGGAAGTAGAATTCCATAAACTCTTGAAGGTAGTTCTCAACGGCCCTTTTCCATGGGCTGTCATACTGATCGTTTGGGGTATCCATAGATTGTGTATTGTGCCAGCAATGTTCATTGAGCAGATAGTCACTATACGGCGACGTATAAAAATTGACAAAATAACTTTAAGAATACTGACAATTTTTGATAATACAAATTAGTTTAGATATTTCACGCGTCAATCATCATTGCCAGGATATCCTTCTGAATTATGCGGAAATGGTTAAGGATCTTTTTGCGGTCGGAGAGATGGACGAAGTCGCGTTGCTAAAGTAAAACTATACTCAGCAAAGGAGGGTAATCAGGGTTTGACCGCCTACGCCCGCTCGTAAGGATAGACGTTTTTGTAGTTCCTGTTAAAGTAGGAGCCTACGGGGCGGTTTTCAAATTCTCAAACTCGTTCTCCTGAACACCTTTGTAGGCGTATGCCGAACCGTCAAGAAATTGAATATACACCGTTAGATTTTCTGCATCGTAACCGACGGCAGTGATGTTCGTTGATGCCACCGGTTCCATGTTTTCAGGGATTGGCACTGTTGCCTCCTTGGGTAAATGAATTGCAATGGCTTCACCGGTTCGAAGGCTCGACAGTACCTCGGTCATTCCTCGTAACTCATCCTGCATCGCTGACGAAACATGCCCTTTATCCCTGGTGTTTGTCATTCTGAGGGCGATCATGGTGCCGCATTGGCTCAACACGGTTTCATCCAATTCTGATGGCCGCTGGGTCACAAGCAGCAATCCCACGCCATATTTTCTGCCCTCTTTTGCAATTGCCTGAACGGTTCGTGACGAAATAGACTCTTCGCCTGCTTTAAGGTAAGCATGAGCTTCATCAAGAACAATAAGCAAGGGTTGCTTTTTTCCGCCAACAAGTGTGTTTTGCCCCCAGTAGAGCGCATCGTATATGATTTTGAGAATGCAGCCTGAAATGGTTTGCATGATGTTTGACGGAATTGCTGACAGGTCTAAAATAGAGACTGGAAAGTCATGTCCAAACCAGGTTGAGAAGAGGTTTGGCAGGTCATTTGGTGTCAAGCCACTCAATGATGGAGAATACCCGACAGGCTTGAACAAGAAATTATAGCTTTGATCGAGCAGTCGGGAGCGCATCCCTTCAAGAAATCCGAGCATTCCCTTTGCTTTGTTGTTCAAAAATGGGGGGCTGCTTCCCAAACCAGCCGTTGGGTAGTGGTTAGACGTAAGGGTTGCTGAATCACCCTTGGCAAGAAGGGTTTCAGGTGTTGTTCGGTCAGACTTGAACGTCATACGCTCATAATCATCAAGCTCAAACCACAGTTTATGAATCGAAAACGGAATAGGGCTGTCTGCCGTGATGGCTTCTTCGCGAAGTCCGCCGATAGCCACCGCTGAAACGCGCTTCAGTTCAAAAAGGTAATCGTAGTTCGTTATGAAAATCTCGGAAGGTAAACGACGCCTCGCCTTTGAAACCCAGCTTGCAAGTTGCGCATGGGCCAGTTTTGCCCGCTCTTCTGGTGGCAACTGGTCGTGAACGGAAACAAGTGTTACAAGATTGGTTTTGACGAGATTGGCCAAATCACCAAAGCCTATGGAATCAAGGCCGTTCAGCGTTCCTGCACCGATAACCGCACGTTTAGCTTCAATGGTCGATAGGAGTGATTCAATCGTGAACGCAAGATCGCTGCCTTCTGTTTCAACTCGAATTTCTTTGACGACAGCCGCAAACTTTGGAGAGTGAGACTCAATTTCACCAACAATGACCCTCGTCATTTCGTCAATTGCTGGAACAAAAACACTCTTTACTCCTGTTGCAAAAGAGGAGCCTGCACCAAAAAGAAATCCGATACGCTTTTTGTCGGAGATTAGAATTTGGTGAATACCCCGGATGTGCTCACGCGGGTCGTGTGTGTGCTGGTTCATGGAGTGTTCCGGTAAAAGGCCAAAGCGGCATTTATACCTGACTTTTCAGTAAGTTGAATTGGCCTTTGACCATATCATGTTGCTCTATGCTTATAATATTTTAATGAGTAGTAAGTGTTCATAATTTTATTAAATTGTTGATGGACATTTCATTTGAAAGTAAAGATCTGAGGAAATACGCAAATGATGATCGTTTGGCAGTGCGCAAGCTTGGGTCGAGAAGAGCTGAGTTATTCAAGCAACGGCTCGATGACTTGAGAGCAGCAGAAACTCTTGAAGATGTCCGCAACCTGCCAGGTCACTACCATGAAATGAGAGAAAATCGTAAAGGCCAATGGGCATGTGATTTGGACCAACCGTACAGGATGATTTTCGTGCCTCATGAGAACCCGATTCCTGCCAACAAGCATGCGCAATACATCTGGCTTGAAATTAAGGGTGTAGAAATTGTTGAAATCGTGAACTATCACAAAGAAGGTTGAACATGACGAAGCGTAACGAATATATCCCGCAAACGGTTAGCCATCCAGGGCTGACATTACGGGAAAAGCTGGCAGAAATGGGCATGAGCCAGAAAGAGTTTGCCGTGCGTACCGGTAAACCGGAGCAGACCATTGTTAAAGTTATCAATGGAGAGAGCTCCCTTACTCCCGATATGGCGGTGCAGTTTGAATCAGTACTTGGAATCCCTGCCAATTTCTGGCTGAAGAGGCAACAGAACTACGATGAAGCAGTTGCACGGGCAAAGCGCCGTGATGTTTTAGTTTCAGGAAGCGATTGGGCGCGTTTATTTCCCTGCGCGAAAATGACTCAACTGGGTTGGTTGCCAAAAACAGAAGAGCACGCGCAAACCGTTGAGGCGCTGTTATGTTTCTTTGGAATTTCCGGCCATCAGGCTTGGGATGACTTTTATTGTGGCCTCAAGTTGAAGGTGAGCTTTCGAATATCATTAGCCCACTCTCGTGAACCATACGCAATTTCTGCATGGCTTCGTCAAGGTGAATTGGATGCCGCGAAGCTCGTTGCCCCTTCGTTTAGCGCAAAAACATTTAAAACAAATCTTGAAAGCATTAAAAAAGTCATGGCGGGGCATCCTGGTAATTGTTTCCCGCTTTTTCAGCAGTTATGTTTAGAGGCAGGGGTAAAGGTTGTTTATACGCCTTGTCTGCCGAAAGCTCCGATTCACGGTTCAACCCGCTGGATAAATGATAGCACACCATTGATTCAACTGTCAGCTCGGTATAAACAGAATGACCGTTTCTGGTTTACCTTTTTTCATGAAGCTGGTCATATACTTCTGCACGGCAAAAAATATATATCATTGGAAGATGATTGTTTCGAGGCAGAGGACAAAGTTAACGAGGCAGAAGCTGATGCTTTTGCAGTCCGATGGACTTTTTCTGAAGAAGAGGAATGGGCAGTCATTGAGTCTGGTGCATTGACGGAAAGCGCTATCATCGATTTTGCTCAAAAATTCGGCACTCATCCAGCCATGATTATAGGACGATTCCATCATAAAAAGTTGCTCCCTTACCATATTGGCCGTCAGTTTATTCAGCCGGTTCATTTTGACTGACAGTTTCAACTTGACCATGCATCAGAGTTTTGTCAGGAGTAACAAGTTTCGGGTTCGGCAGTCAATCAGCATTTGAAACATTCAGGGCAAGGAGCAGTGATCGCCAGAGCTTGGCGTGAATCTCAGCTCTTTTTTGACAGTTTCGATTTTTTGAAAACATCTTCTATAGTCGGGGCTGTGAGAATCGCATCAGCCCAAGCTTCCAGCTCTTTTGATTTGGCGTTTTTCAACTTCTCTGAAGCCCACTCGGGTAACAGGCCAAAGCGGCTTTCGAGTAGCCTTTTCAGTAAGGTGTATTGGCCCTTGACCATACCAAGTCGTTCTATGCTTGTAACGTATTCCATTTTCGCTTTCTCCTCGATTGTTTCAAGTTCTTGCCAAACCCGGCTGTTCAACTATTTTGGCAGTTGCATCAGCCAATCAACAGTATAAAATATATCAATGATACGTTGTTTATTCCAGTGATGTTGATAAAGTATTCGGACTAAACTGGGTTTTGCCTTGTAGCGTTCCTGATGCTGTTTTTTGTTTTTTTGTCAGAATATGAGCCGCTGTAATCCATCCAAAGACGTTATCTGATTCCTGCAGCTCATCAAGACGCTCTTCGTAATCGGTCAGCTTGGCTACCGGGAAGTTGATGGTATGAGTGCATCCCAGCACGGTATAACCATAAGAGGCGGGGTTCCAGCGCTTGTTTTTGTCCGCCAGCATGCCCAGACTGGCGACAGGCCGGTCATATCGGTCGAAAATCCGGTAGTTGAAGCCACCCTTTATGACGAGTTTTGGTTGTGAGCGAGTACTTTAAGCGTATTTTTGCAAATTCAGAATCTGTCGCCAATTTCGACAATTGGTTCACCCGAGTTGATTAATGTAACAGCTTTCCCAAGAGATTTTGCAAGGACTGCTCTCATTCTGCTGTTCGAAGTGTTACCACAGGTGATCCATATTATTTGAGGTGGGGATCCGAACTGATCAACAAGTTGCAGAAAATCAGAATCTTTACTCATGATAACTGCGTCAGCTTGTTTTGCTGCATCAAATATGGTTTTGTCATCTGCTCGCTGAAGGTCGAGAGATCTCACTGATTGGGCCTGAATATTCTGATAGCTGCGGTTGATCCATGCCGCAATTGAGGGGGAGAGCTGTGCATCGATCCAGATGATCATGCTGCTATGACAGGATGGTCAAGTTTTCTGCTTGCATATTTCAGCGCAGCAAGAATATCCTCCTTTTCGAGATCGGGCAGTTCCTCAAGTATTTCTGTATGGCTGAGACCATTCGCCAACAGGTCGAGGATATCGATTACCCGTATACGCAATCCCCTTATGCATGGTCGCCCACCACACTGTTCGGTATTAATCGTAATGCGTTTTTGCCAATCAGCCATAATTCAGAGCTTTTGAGTTCTGCTTGCAATGTAATAAAAAATTACTTTATAACATCCTCCAGAGTCGGGGCTGTGAATAAAGCGTCAGACCAAGCATCCAGCTCCTTTGCTTTGGCACTCTTGCCGAATAGTGAGGCACGGATCTCGGCAAAGAAAGTTTGCCTCTTGATCATGGTTCGAATGGAGATACGTGGATATGTTCCTTTATGGCTGTATTTTGTTCATGTTGTTTATATTGACCTCTAACCAACAATAGAGCGAAATGAGCAGTACGTTGAACAACATTGAATTCCTTAGCCCCCGGCTCGTTGGTGAACGATTTTCGGGACATGCCATTCCTCTTGAGGTTCTCAGGGATTTGGCTGTTCTGGAAGAAATGCTTGTTGAAACCGCCAAATGGGGGTACCTGCAAGAACACCCCGACAGGAAACGCATTCCCCGTGGTTTTACCAACGGTGTCTCTCTCAAGCTGACAGGTATTGAAGAGGGAAGTGCCATCCCAAAAATAGCTTTGTTCTTCACGCTTGCGGGAACAAGTCTGGATCTTTTTCCTTCTGATAATGCCCATTACTTTCACCAGGCTAAAAATTCGATAGTTAACGCAGTTAATGCTGCCGAACAAAATCGGGATATCAAGGAGTATTTGCCTGAAAATCTTCTTTGTTATTTTGATCGAATAGGCCGGAGTCTCAGAGATGGCGAATCCCTTGAGTTGAATCCTGCTGATACAGCTCAACCGGCTCGACTGAACAAAACTACTCGCAGAAAATTATTACTTGCCTCTTCCAATGTGTTGGAGCTTACTGAGGAGATTACCCTGAGAGGCTCAATACCTGCTGCCGATCAGGCGAAAATGACGTTTGATTTGCACATTATCAGTGGTCCTACAGTGAGTGCGCCAATTTCACCGCAACATTGTGACATCGTTAAGGAAGCCTTCATGCGTTATGGTAATGGTGGTATAGTGATGCTGCAGGGGATAGGAAGGTTTAATCGCAATAATCGGCTTCAAAGCATTGATTCTGTCGAGCATATCAGCTTGCTGGATGCTAACGACGTGTTGGTTCAGTTGGATGAACTGCGCTCTTTGGAGAATGGCTGGCTTGATGGTGAAGGTGTTGCTCCGGGTAAAGAGGGGCTGGACTGGCTTGTCGGCTATTTTGAAACATATTACTCGGATGAATTGCCTGTGCCATGCATTTATCCGACACCCGAAGGTGGAGTTCAAATTGAATGGGCCCTGAATGGTTATGAAATAACTCTTGCTGTAAATATTGATACCCGTCAGGGTGAGTTTCATGCCCTGAACATGAGTAATGATGACGAAATCATAAAGTCTCTTGATTTTAACAAGCCCGATGATTGTGTGTTGCTGAATCAGGAACTCAAGACACTATCGGAGGCTGAGGTATGAATGACGTTACATTGATGCTTCGCCAGATTCATCCAAGCTTTATCAAGCAAGGCCAGATAACTTCCCAGGCATTCCGCCCTACAATCAAGGATGATAAAAAGCTTTCCGTATACGATAACGATATGATTACTGCGGAGAAAGCTTACGAGCACTATACCAAAAAGCTGCTAAAAAGTTCAGCAGGTGTTATGGCTGTCAGTGTCAAGGAATGTAACGAGTTAAACCTGCCTGTTGTCTCTGATTCAGCACCTTTTCCCGAACATGCTCTTATCGATTTTTCAGACTATTCATATCCTCAGTCTGAAAAATTAGCCAAAAAGTTACGGCAAAAGGCTGTAGAGCGTGATTGGCTGTACGTTTTGTAAACAACAGAGGGTGCTTACTGATAAATGGTTTGTTGCGGCTGGCGGCAATATTCTGCCAGTGTGGAAATGCACTATGAGTACGAGAATATCTGGCTGACGCAGACGATGACGGCCACTCTTTGTGGTGTTTCGGTTTCGGCTGTCAACCTGCACTTGAAACGCATTTTTGCCGATAATGAGCTGGAACCCAGGGGCAACTGTTAAGAAATACTTAAGAGTTCAAACTGAGGGTGGTCGGGAAGTTCGGCGTGAAGTGGGTCACTATAATCTTCTACCGAACAAAGTAGCTATGGCAGAAACATTTATTCGGCATGAATGATTCGTTACCGATCCTGTGACTGTTCGACTTTGTGCATCTGGGCTGCAAAGGCGTCGACGTGTTCGTCCCAGGCGTAGAGCAAGTCAGGGTCAAAGTCTGCTCCATTTGGCCATACTATAGGTTAACACAACCGGAATTTTCTTTGCGGTTTGGCTTCGATGTTCGAGCGCTTCAAGATTGGGAACAGAAACGCCGACAGCCTGAACGAGCGGCACGGGTTCTTTTAACAGTCATTGCTCATGAACCTGAAGCTGTCAGTCGGGCTCTGGCTCATTAATTCAGAAGGTGCGAACGTATTCGCTGGCCGAAGCAGGTAATTGAGCATGATAGTGATCCGGCCATAAAGGTTTGGCGAAATCAGCGAGGACGTGAGGAAAGAATTTGTCTATGGCTTATACCGGAGAATTATCTGGTTGTCCTATGAAGGGCAAAGAGCAGCGACCGCCAGAGCCTGGCGTGAATCTCAGCTCGTTTTATGACGCATCCGATTTTTTGAAAACAGCTTCCAGAGTCGGAGCTGTGACAAAAGCTTTACCCCAAGCTTCCAGCTCCTTTCTTTTGGCATTTTTCAACTGGACTGAAGCCCATTCAGGCAACAGGCCAAAGCGGCATTCAAGTTGACTTTTCAGTAAGGTGTATTGGCCCCTGACCATGCCAATTCGTTCTACACTTGTAATGTATTCCATGTTTTCATTCTCCTCAATTGTTTCAAGTTCTTGCCAGACCTTGCTGTTCAACCATTCGGGCAGTTGCATCAACCAGTCTAAAATATATAATAAATCAATGATACGTTGTTTATCCCATAGATGCTGATAGAGGATTCGCAACAGACGAATTTTTGCTGCGTAGCGTTCCTGATCCTGCTTTTTGGTTTTTTGGGTCAGGATATGAGCTGCCGTAATCCAGCCAAAAACGTTATCTGATTCCAGCAGCTCATCAAGTCACTCTTCGTAATCGGTCAGCTTGGCCATCAGAAAATTGAAGGTATGACTACACCCCAGCACTGTCAAGCTGTAAGAGGTGGGTTTCCACTGTTTGTGTGTATCCGCCAGTACTGCCAGGCTGGCAACGGGTCGCCTGTATCGGTAAAAAATACGGTAATTGTAAACAAACATTCGTTCGGCAAACTCAGCTTGCTTTTTACCCTGTACTTCAATGTGAATATATATCCACTTCTCGTCACCATTCAACACATTCACCCTGACCA
>CAJEXQ010000031.1 GCA_903994635.1 uncultured Chlorobiaceae bacterium | reverse complement strand
GTCTTGGTCGGGTAGTTACGGTGAAGGAGATGGCTGATGACATTGGTTTTTCACAGTTGTTTCTCTCAAAGGCAGTACAGAGTCTCAAACGGGCAGGTATTGCAAACTCAGTTCAGGGCGTAAAAGGAGGGTATATGCTGAGCAAAACAGCGCATGAAATTACGGTTGCTGATATTGCGATTGCCATTGAGGGTAAGCCACACCTGGTTCGTTGTGGTCTGGATTCGCGCAATTGTGAGGTTTTTTCTTCGTGCCACCACCGCGATTATATGGGTTCCCTGCAGAATAAAATCCAGAACCTTTTGGAGGCGACCACCATTCACTCGCTTCTGCAGCAGTTGGGGAAGTAGGTTCATCCGATTATTTACTGAAACAAAACGATATTGACCTCTATGACCAGTCACATGCCCGGGAATTCAGTTGTTGCTGAAACAACTTTGCCGGATATAGTCCTCAAAGGCATTAATACCCATAATCTCCGAAATATCTCAGTTTGTATTCCCCGCAACAAGCTTGTGGTGTTGACTGGGGTCAGCGGTTCTGGTAAATCAAGTCTTGCTTTTGATACGCTCTATGCTGAGGGCCACCGTCGCTATGTGGAATCGCTCTCTGCCTATGTGCGGCAGTTTCTTGAACGGATGCCACGTCCTGATATTGAAAGTGTAGAAGGAATTGCTCCGGCTATTGCCATTGAACAGAAACCTATTCCCAAAAATCCGCGTTCTACAGTCGGCACGGTCTCGGAAATTTATGATTATCTTCGTCTCCTTTATGCCCGTATCGGCAAAATATACTCTCGCGATACCAATGAGCTTGTTCTGAAGCATACTCCCGATGATGTGAGTTTTCAGGCCGGATTTTTTGAGGATGGAACAAAATTTTATGCAGGATTTTTCTTTCCCGCTCATCAGGATGCCGTGCACCATAGCTGTTCGGTGCAGGATGAGATAGCAAATCTCCTGAAAAAGGGGTTTTTCAGAGTGGTTGCAGGGGAGGAGACTCTTGATCTCAACCTGGCGGCAGCCTGCAAGCGGGTGGCTGAAATGCCTCTCTCTGAACGGTCTACGCTTCTTGTGCTGGTTGACCGTTTTGTTGCCCGGCATGATGAGAAGGTTTTCAGCCGTGTTTCGCAGGCGGCGGAGAGCTGTTTCAACGAGTCGGGAGGGTATGCCGTGCTGAAGGTTGTGGGAGGAAAAACCTATCTCTTCAGTGATAGGCTTGAGTTGAATGGCATTGAATATCAGGAGCCCTCTCCCCAGCTTTTTGCTTTTAATTCTCCGATAGGTGCCTGCACAACTTGTCAGGGGTTCGGGCGTATTGCCGGTATTGATGAGGATGCGGTTGTGCCCGATAAATCGCTTACGCTTGAAGAGGGTGCCATTGCCTGCTGGAACTCGGAAAAGTACCGCTGGAATCTTATGTTGCTTCTGGAATATGCTGACGATATGGGTGTTCCGATTCGTGTTCCTTATGAAAAGCTCTCCTATGTGCAAAAAGAGATGGTCTGGAAGGGTATGGCGGATGGACGCTATTCGGGGATCCGTCAATTTTTTTCAGAGATAGAGAAGGATGCTGGCTACAAGATGCACTATCGGGTCTTTTTGAGCCGTTACCGTGGTTATGCAATCTGTCCTGATTGCGACGGGAGCCGCCTTAACCCTGATGCGCGGCTGGTCAGGGTTTCGGGCCGCCATATCGGAGAGGTTTCGCGGATGAATATTGACGAGGCCTCCAATTTTTTTCGTAGCCTCGATATTTCGCCATTTGACCGCAAGGTGGCCGAAGTTATTTTGGAGGAGATCATCAAGCGCCTTGGCTATCTGCTTGATGTGGGGCTGAACTATCTCTCTCTTGATCGGCTGACGCATACTCTGAGCGGTGGTGAGTTTCAGCGCATCAATCTCTCAACTTCTCTAGGATCTCCACTGGTGGGAGCAATCTATATTCTTGATGAGCCGAGCATTGGACTTCATCAGAGTGATTCGGTGCGTCTGATTACCCTGCTCCGGAAGTTGCGCGACCTTGGTAATACGGTGGTGGTTGTGGAGCACGACCGCGAAATTATTGAAGCTGCTGATGAAATTATTGATCTTGGCCCCTATGCCGGGCGTCTTGGCGGCGATGTGGTTTTTCATGGTTCAGTGGCTGAAATGAAGGAGTCAGGCACGTCGCTTACGGCCCAATATCTCAATGGTGAAAAGCGGATTGCGGTGCCACAGGTACGCAGAAAACCGGATTTCAGCTCCTGTATCGAAATTACTGGCGCCATGCAGAACAATCTGAAGAATATCAATGTTCGTTTTCCTCTCAATGTCATGACCTGTGTGACTGGTGTCAGTGGATCAGGCAAATCGACACTGGTTAACGACATTCTCAACAAGGGGATTATGAAGGAAAAGGTGGGTTTGAAGGAGAGTGTCGGTACCCATCGATCTCTTTCTGGCTCCTGGCTTGTTGACCGTGTTGAGCATGTTGACCAGTCGCCCATCGGCAAGTCAAGTCGCAGTAATCCCGTTACTTATTTGAAAATATTTGATGATATCCGTAATCTTTTTGCCCTGACTAGGGATGCGAAACAGAAGGGGTGGAAGGCGGGTTATTTTTCCTTCAATATTCCAGGGGGCCGCTGTGAAACCTGTGCTGGTGAGGGTAGTGTTCACATTGAGATGCAGTTTCTCGCCGATATCGAAGCGGTTTGTGAGGATTGCTGTGGTCTGCGCTACAAGTCTGAAACGCTTGAGGTTAAGTATCAGGGGCGGTCTATTGCCGAGGTGCTTGATTTGACGGTTGAGGAGGCGATCACTTTTTTCAGCAATGAGAAGGGGATTGCCAAAAAACTGATGGTGCTCGATGAGGTAGGGCTCGGCTACATAAGGCTTGGCCAGTCTTCAAGCACTCTTTCGGGCGGGGAGGCACAGCGCCTCAAGCTGGCAAGTTTCATCGCCCATGCCGATACTGCCCACACACTCTTTATTTTCGATGAGCCGACAACAGGGTTGCATTTTGAGGATATCAACAAGCTGATTCTCTGTTTTGAAAAACTTCTTGCACAGAATAACACTCTTGTCGTTATTGAGCACAACCCCGATATCATCATTCAGGCCGACTGGGTTATTGACCTTGGACCGGGCGCGGGAGATAAAGGCGGTGCTCTTGTGGCTGAAGGAACGCCTGAAGAGATTGCTCTCAGGGAGGATTCTCTAACCGGCAGGTATCTCAAGCCTGCGCTTGAACGTTGAATTGCTGAACGGAATCGTCAGCTCTTCACCGGATCATCTTCGAGCGCACCGCCGTGCAGCCTTATATGGGGGTAATGTGTTTGCGCCGTGCGCTCTACCCATACCGACTTCCCTTTGCTGAACTCGGTTTCGTTTGCTGTTACTGAGAGCCTGTTTTTGGCAAGTGCGGTAATTTCAAGTAAAAGAGCTTCGAACTGCCGATCTTCGGCTGTTGCCGTGTTGTCCTTCATTTTTGACTGGATACTTGTCAGCTTTTCGAGGGTAATTTTGCCGATGGTGGCGTAGAGTTGTTGCATAATTATTTTTTGGAAAGAAGAGAATTATTATTATCATTGGGGGTGCTTTTAGCACTCTCTGTCGTTGAGTGCTAAGGCCGTGGATTGTTTACTGTAGTATCTTACTATTAAATCAAAAACCCAAACAAGAGAAGACAATGAACTTGAAACCCTTAGCTGATCGAGTTATTGTTAAGCCTGCAGCGGCTGAAGAGAAAACCAAAGGTGGTCTTTATATTCCTGATACCGGGAAAGAGAAGCCGCAGTATGGTGAAGTTGTTGCCGTAGGTGCAGGTAAAATTGCTGATAATGGCCAGTTGCTTGAAATGCAGGTCAAGACAGGCAGTAAAGTGCTGTATGGCAAGTATTCCGGTACCGAAGTGAGCGTCGAAGGTGAAGATTACCTTATTATGCGCGAATCGGATATTTTTGCTATTCTCGGCTAACCCGCAACTAACTTTTTAACAAACCTTACAGGAGGAACGCGTTACAATGACTGCTAAAGATATTCTTTTTGATACCGAGGCCAGGGCAAAACTGAAAGTTGGCGTAGATAAACTTGCCAACGCAGTAAAGGTTACCCTCGGACCTGCCGGACGAAATGTCCTTATTGATAAAAAATTCGGTGCACCTACCTCAACCAAGGATGGCGTAACTGTTGCAAAAGAGATTGAACTTTCAGATCCTTTTGAGAACATGGGTGCCCAGATGGTGCGTGAAGTTGCATCAAAAACCAGTGATGTTGCCGGTGACGGTACCACTACAGCGACTGTTCTTGCCCAGGCTATCTACCGTGAAGGCCTCAAGAATGTTACTGCTGGTGCTCGCCCGATTGATTTGAAAAGAGGCATTGATCGTGCCGTCAAAGAGGTTGTTCAGGAGCTGAGAAACATCAGCCGCAGCATCTCCGGTAAAAAAGAGATTGCCCAGGTTGGAACAATTTCTGCCAACAACGATCCTGAAATTGGCGAGCTGATTGCCGAGGCAATGGACAAGGTCGGCAAAGATGGTGTTATCACCGTTGAAGAGGCCAAGGGAATGGAGACTGAGCTTAAGGTTGTGGAAGGTATGCAGTTTGACCGCGGCTATCTTTCTCCTTACTTCGTCACCAATTCTGAGACAATGGATGCCGAGCTTGAAGATCCGCTGATTCTTATTTATGACAAGAAGATCAGCAACATGAAGGAGCTTCTCCCGATTCTTGAAAAATCGGCTCAGTCCGGTCGTCCGCTTCTTATCATCTCCGAGGATATCGAAGGTGAAGCTCTTGCAACGATTGTGGTCAACAAGCTGAGAGGCACCCTGAGAGTATGTGCCGTCAAGGCTCCTGGCTTTGGCGATCGCCGCAAGGCCATGCTTGAAGATATTGCTATCCTTACCGGTGGTACTGTTATCTCCGAAGAGAAGGGCTACAAACTCGAAAATGCTACGATTGCCTATCTTGGCCAGGCTGCTCGTGTTACCGTTGACAAAGACAATACTATCATTGTTGAGGGCAAGGGTACACCGGAGCAGATCAAGTCACGCATCAACGAAATCAAGGGACAGGTTGAAAAATCTACCTCTGATTACGATACAGAAAAGCTGCAGGAACGTCTTGCAAAGCTTTCCGGCGGCGTTGCTGTCCTGAACATCGGAGCTTCTACCGAAGTCGAGATGAAAGAGAAGAAAGCCCGTGTTGAAGATGCGTTGCACGCTACTCGCGCTGCTGTGCAGGAAGGTATTGTTGTTGGTGGCGGTGTTGCCCTGATCCGTGCAATCAAGGGTCTTGACAGAGCTGTTGCAGACAATGAAGATCAGAAGACCGGTATTGAAATTATCCGCCGTGCGCTTGAAGAGCCTCTTCGCCAGATTGTGGCAAACACCGGCACCACCGATGGCGCTGTTGTTCTTGAGAGAGTGAAGGCTGGTACAGGTGATTTTGGTTTCAATGCCAGAACTGAGACATACGAAAACCTGGTTGAAGCAGGTGTGGTCGATCCTACCAAGGTAACCAGAAGCGCTCTTGAGAACGCTGCATCAGTTGCCAGTATTCTTTTGACCACCGAAGCAGCGATTACCGACATCAAGGAAGATAAATCCGACATGCCGTCAATGCCTCCGGGCGGAATGGGTGGTATGGGCGGCATGTATTAATCGGCGCTCTCCATCACTATTCTTTAAAAAAGCCAGCCTTCGGGTTGGCTTTTTTTTGGAGGCCATATTTATATTCTTGTGCCAGGGGGTGGGCCGTCTTTACCCGGCATGGCACCCGGTAAACCAGGACTCATTTACCTGGCAGCCATTCGTGCCTTGTTGGCAGCGGCATTCAAACCTGCTTTGCCGGTGCTGGAAGGGGTGCCCGCATTTGTTGTCGTGCTTGCCGGGCTGCACTCTCCGTTGACAACGCTGGTAATGATTTTGGTGTCGGTGGGATTGGACGCACTATCAAGAATGCTGCCGGTATCAGGAATGATCTGAGCCTGCAGCGAAGATACAGAAAACACACACAAGAGGGCAAGGAGTTTGTCTGCTCGTGCTATCTGGTGAAATAAGCCTGCACAGAAGGAACGCCGCAGGGGTTGCTACCAACTCATTCTATCGGTGCAGGGAAGCATATAAGCAATCAATGCTCTTTATGTTCTTCTCTCAAGTAAGTCACCCAGAGCGCTCCGGAAACAAGAATAATTCCGATACACAGATATAAAAGTATTTTAATGTTACAGCACATGAATGGGCGCTTGCAATAATTATTTATAAAGATTCGTGTCAAAAGATCAAATAAAAGCAGTCCTCCTCCTCAGCGGTGGCATGGACAGCCTTGTCACCACAGCAATCGCTCATGCTCAGGGCTTTGCACTTGCGGCCATGCATGTCAATTACGGGCAGCGAACCTGGCAGAAGGAGCTGGTGTCGTTCCGTTCTATCTGCAACCACTACAATATTGAGCAGCGTCTTGAGGTCAATGCCGATTTTCTTGCTCAGATTGGTGGTTCTTCCTTGACCGATTACTCCATGCCTGTCGGTGGCGCTGATCTTCAGGGATCTTCAATTCCCACCAGCTATGTCCCTTTTCGTAACGCCGGTTTTCTTTCGATGGCAGTGAGCTGGTCGGAGGTTATTGGTGCGGGCAAGATTTTTATCGGGGCGGTCGAGGAGGACTCTTCAGGTTATCCCGACTGTAGAAAAGTATTCTACGATGCTTTTAACACCGTTATAGCGCTTGGTACGAAGCCCGAAACGGCGATTGAAATCGTCACGCCTTTGATTGAAATGCAGAAATCTGAAATTGTTCGCAAGGGGATGGAGCTGGGAGCGCCCTTTAATCTGAGCTGGTCGTGCTATAAAAGCGAGGGGAGGGCGTGTGGCCTATGCGACAGTTGCGCCCGGCGGCTTCGGGCGTTTGAGTTTGAGGGTCTGCGTGATCCGATTGATTATGAGGTACGCCCTCTGTATATTGGGGAAGGCATCATTTAATTTTAATGTCCAGTCATGAAATCTTTTACATCGTTGAGGGCAAGCATTTCAGCTTCAGAGTCGCTCAAGGCACGGCTTACTCTTTCGTTCTCGCTGGTGGGGGCAATCTGGATGGTGGGTCTTGTCGGTCATTTTACGCCACTTCTGGAGTGGCCAGCTCTGTTCCTTTATGTTTTTGGTTCAATTGGTCTGGTGCTTTATCGGGGAAAGAAGCTGGGTGAGTGGCAGAAGATGTATCTTTCCGGGGGGAATTTAGGAAAATCCCTGAAGTGGGGTGGCATTGCAGGCGCCGCGCTTTTTGCCATGGATATCTTCAATACCGTGATGTATTACAAAAATGGTGGAGCGCCAATGGCTGGTATGGAGTTTATTCTGGTGAACGGTTCATTGTTCTATTTCTTTCCAATACTGATTCTGGCAGAAGAGTTTCTCTGGCGTGGCATCATGTTTTCTGTCATGATTGAACGGGGGATTAACAAGCATCTCACGGTTTTTCTTACAACGATTTTATATGTTGTCAACCACTTTGCAGTGGCGCCTGTTGGTATGCAGGAACGGGCGCTTATGGGCATGATGGCCTTCCCGATTGGTATTTTGGGTGGTTATCTTGTCCTGAAAACCAAAAATATCTGGGGTAGTGTTCTGGTTCACACCACGACCATGCTCTCCATGGTGCTTGATATTTTTGTTATTCCACAACTGATACGTTGATTGGTCGATCCTTTATGTCCCAAAACAGAATTACAGCCCTGTTGCAGCAGGATAAAAAATTGCTGATTGCCTATTATATGCCTGAGTTTCCGGTTGCCGGTGCCACTCTTCCGGTGCTTGAGTCACTTGAGGAGAGTGGGGCTGATATTGTTGAACTTGGTATGCCCTATTCCGACCCTATTGGTGACGGGCCGGTGATTCAGGATGCGGCACATACTGCCATTCGCAATGGTGTCACCATCAGGAATCTTCTTGAATTGGTACGTCGTGCTCGACAGGGTGAGGGGTGCAGGCCTGTCAACGTCCCTATTCTGCTGATGGGCTACTGTAATCCGGTAATTGCCTACGGTATTGATGCCTTTCTGCATGATGCCCTTGAGGCGGGTGTCGACGGGCTCCTGATTCCTGATTTCCCTCCTGAAGAGGCGGGTGATTTTCTGCAAAAAGCCAAAAGTTGCGGGTTGACGGTGGTTTTTCTTGTCTCTCCGGTGACTCCGCCAGAGCGAATTGAGTTGATTGATTCGCTTTCGACCGATTTTTCTTACTGCCTTGCGGTCAATGGCATAACCGGTACGACCAAGCTTTCCGATGCTTCATCCGGGGTTGCGGTTGAAGAGTATCTGAAAAGAGTGCGCCAGCATACACGCAAAAAATTTGTCGTCGGATTTGGCATCAGGGACAGGTCGCGTGTCGAGTCAATGTGGGCTCTGGCGGATGGGGCTGTTGTGGGGACTGCACTGTTACAGCATATCGGTTCTGCTTCGACTCCTGAAGAGTGTGCCACTCTTGCCGGAGAGTTCTGGAGAACGCTCCGGTAGCCCTCTATGGAGACGTTTCCCTCTGTTGATATTATCATTCCCCATTTCAAAAGGCGGGATATGCTTGAGCGATGTCTCGACTCGCTTGCGGAGACCCGTTATCCCTTGATGGGTATTATTGTGGTGGACAATGGTGGAACGGAGGCTGGACTTGTTTTTCTGGTCAAGCGGTACAGAAATGCGCGGCTGCTGCGTCTTTCTGAAAACAGGGGCTATGCCGGTGGCTGCAATGAGGGGCTGAAAAATTCAACGGCGGACTATGTCGTTTTCATCAATGACGATACGGAGCATGACCCGTTATGGCTTGAACAGCTTGTGCATGCAGCTCTTGAGGATGAGCAGACTGGCGCCCTTCAGCCAAAAATCCTTTCACTGAAGCCATATCATCGGGGAAAGAAGGTGTTTGATTACGCTGGTGCGGCTGGCGGGATGATTGACCGTCTTGGTTATCCGTGGTGTTTGGGGCGAACATTTTCTACCATTGAGCCTGACAGAGGTCAGTATGATGGTGGGCAGGATATTTTCTGGGCATCGGGTGTTGCCATGTTTGTGAAAAGAGCCGTTGCTGTAGAGCTTGGCGGGTTTGATGAGGATTTTTTTATGCAGATGGAGGAGATTGACCTCTCCTGGCGGATGAAGCTTGCGGGATATCGTGTCTGCTCGGTTCCCTTATCTGTTGTTCTGCATGAAGGAGGGGCTTCGCTTTCTGCTGGTGCACCGGAAAAAGTGTATTTCAATCATCGTAACAATATTACAATGCTGTTGAAAAATCGGAGTACGGCTGCGCTGTTGTGGGTGATTCCATTGCGGCTTCTCCTTGAAGGTGCCTCCGCGCTTTTTTACCTGACGCAGTATCCCGGAGGGCTGAAAAAATCAGGAGCTGTTTTTCGCGCATTCGGTTACAATGTTCGATTTTTTTTGGATACCATGAGGAAGCGGAAGCAGATACAGCGTTCCCGGGTCGTCGGCGAACGAGAGATCTTTCGCGGTTACCCAATCCTGCTCGGCTGGGGGAGATGACCCCATTTCACCATATCTTTTACGGTTTCAATGATGCTCTCTTTGACTGGCATGAAGGAGAGTCCGAGTTCCCGTTTGATTTTAGAGTTGTTACAGCGCATTGTACGGCCAACATTTATGCGGATATACATGCCGGTATCTCTTGGCTGGGTGAAGGAGAGCGCCTTCATGAGCAGTGAGCCTGCTGCTCCCGAGAGGTCAATCTTTGGCAGTGAGTATCGGTTGAAGCCAGAAGATTTCAGGAGTGCCAACAGATCTCTCATGTGCATCTCCTCCGCTGAGCAGAGGTAACGACCGCTTGCTGAATCATTCTCCATGGCAAGTATGTGTGCTTTTGCAACATCCCGCACATCAACAAAGCTCCAGTTCAAATCCATAATGCCCGGATAGACACCACTCATAATATCGCGGATAATCTGGTTGGTGGTGTTGAGTGAAGGACTCAGCGAAGGACCGATTACCATAACAGGGTTGATAACAACAAGATCAAACTTTGGTCGTTTTCTCATGATGAAATCCCATGCCTCGAGTTCAGCAAGTGTTTTGGAGTATTGATAGGGTTGCCGATCAAGAGATGACATGGTGTTCCAGTCTTTTTCGGTAAAAACCTTTGCGTTCTCTGGTTCATCAGTAATGGCCGCAATTGAGGAGGTAAAGATCACTCGTTTAACGCTCTTCGATTTCATACAGCTTTCGAGAATGGTTGTTGTTCCGATAACTGCTGGATCGACAAGATCGGCTTGCGGGTTTTTAACATTTATTTTGTAAGGGCTTGCGGTGTGCATCACAAAGTCGCATCCCTCCACCGCCAGGTCGTATGCGCCAGCAGTAAGCAAATCTGCCTTCACAAGCTCCAGCCGCTCCTTTGCACCCGGCAGAGCAAGAAGGAATGGATAACTCTCCGGGCTTTTGCGTACTGTTCCTCTGACGCTGTATCCTCGTTCAAGCAGCTCTCTGGTGATATGGGCAGCAATGAATCCGGAAGCTCCGGTAACGCATACTGGTTTATTTGTTTTCATTACCTTGTCAATGATTGCATGCTTGTGGATTGGTAAGGTGCCGATTGGTTATGCAAGCGGTTCAGCATGGATGATGACCCGTGCTGCATTGCTGAGAGAACGGTAAATTGTTCCCTCAAGCTGGCTTGTGAGTGAGTGTACCTCTTCAAGCAGTGCTTGATCGTCAAACGAGCAGTGCAGCGTAATGAAGAGCTTCTGCTGTTCTGTTTTCCGGATCTGTATGTCGTGGACATCGTAAATTTTTTCAATGCTTTTTGAAGCCTCGACAATCATGTTGCGAAGGTTTTCTTCCTCTCCGGAGGAAAGGGAGTTGGTGGTGCGTTCGTCATAGCGGAGCGGATCAAGATGAATACAGATATCAAGCTCTCCGTCGAACTCCCGGTGCAGCTCATCCTCAAGTGCGGAGACGGTGTCGTGCGCCTGCTTGATGGTCAGTCGCTGATCAATTTCAACATCAAAAGTGATCTGTTTTTTCTGTCCGGTGAGACTTGTCGAAATGTTGTGGGCGTGAAGATTGTGGTTCAGGCCGATGACGTGCACTCGTTCGGCAATGGTTTCGCTGTTGAGCGCAATGGGCCTGGAGTTGATGGTGATATCGCCTACAGGAAACTCCTCGCGCACCTTATGTTCGATGCTTGAGCAGATTGACTGCACTTTTTCTACCGAAAGGGTTCTGTTCACACAGACAGCCATTTCAATGAAGACCTGCGGGCCGGTTGGTTTTACCCTGATCTTGTCGATGGAGATGACCCCGACGACGGTCATGCTTATCTCCTCAATTCGTTCAGCAAGGCCTTCAGGTGCCGCGTCAATCAGGACATCGATGGTTTTTTTTCCAAGGGTGAATGCCGCCCCTCCTACCAGTAAAGCAACAGCAATACCGGCGACAGCATCAGCCCAGGCGATGCCCATCGAAACGAAAATCAAGCCCACAAGCACAACAGCCGAGCTGAGAATATCGGAGCTGAAGTGGAGTGCATCTGCTTCAAGCGCCTGGCTGTTCGTCTCTTTGGCAACTTTTTTCAGGGCTCTCGACCGCGAAAAATCGACAATAATGGAGATGACCATAATAGCGATGGCATACCATTTGACTTCAATCTCTGTTGTTCCGGCAATCAGCCGTTCTGAAGCAGCATAGATGATCCAGATACTCGTTATCACAAGAAGGCCGGTCTCGATAAGCGCTGAGACGCTTTCAACCTTGGCGTGCCCGTAGTGATGTTTTCTGTCGGCAGGTTTGTCGCTCATTTTGACAGCAAACAAGGTGAGGGATGCTGCGCCAAAGTCGAGGGCTGAGTGAGCTGCTTCAGAAATAATGCCGATGCTGCCGGTCATGATACCGACAACAAGCTTCATGGCAGTGAGAAAGAGGCTTGCCGTCACCGAGGTCAGTGCTACCTGTTGCTTTTTTTTGCCGTGTTCCATCAAGAGTGTTTAATGTTCAAAAGAGTCACTGTATTGCTGTTCTCTGGTGGAGAGGAGCAGGTACTACCAGATTTAATCTCTCAGGGTCAATTCCCCACCGCTTGTGGTGGATTTTGTTTAGCTTCTTCTAAAAATAGATACACCGTCGCTTGCGGCGGGGAGCTTCATTGGTTACATAATAGCATGAATTGTGTGCAGTTTATAATTTTACGCAGGGGAGAGAGGCAATTCTGCTATTTTTTGTTGATCTCGCTGCTCTCGCACTCTTCTCTCGCTCTCAAATCCAATGCCCTTGCTTATATTGGCAAGGAGATCTGTCCGGCGGGTTAGCAGGGCGTGGAGGCAATCTGTCAGGAAAGTGTGCCAGTCTTTTATAAATAATTGCATTAAGCGCGTAGCCAAAAGTCAGTCCGTAATTCCGCATTGAGCGTTTCTTGAATCATGAGTGCCTTGGCTATTTTATTACGGAATCAATTACTATGGAGCGCTTATTATGCGAAAAATGAAAATCGGTATATCCTGTCATCACACCTACGGGGGGAGCGGGGCAATTGCTACTGAGTTGGGCAAGGCTCTTGCAGAAAAAGGGCATACGGTCCACTTTTTCAGTCAGGCAGCTCCCTTCAGGCTTGGTACTTTTTCCCGCAACATCTTTTACCATGAGGTTGAGGTGATGCACTATCCGCTCTTTGACACGCCTTATTATACCCTTGCCTTGGCATCGAAAATTGCGGAGGTTGCCTTTTATGAAAAGCTTGATGTGCTGCATGCCCACTATGCAATTCCTCATGCCTTGAGCGCTATGCTTGCCATTCAGATGCTTGAAGACAAGTGTTCTGAATCAAAGTGTTTCAAGCTGGCAACCACGTTGCATGGCACTGATATTACGGTTGTTGGCGCTGACCGGGGGATGCAGGATGTTGTCCGGCTTGCTATCAACAAGTCAGATGGGGTGACTGCGGTGTCGGGGTATCTGAAGGATGAAACGGTCAGGATGTTCAGGCCGAAAAAGGAGATTACGGTGATTCCAAATTTTGTTGATACCTCACTCTTTTTTCGTTCTCCGCAACAAGAGATTCGTACTCAGCTTGGAGTAAAGGATGAGAAAATTATCATTCATATCTCGAATTTCAGGCCGGTGAAATGTATTGGGGATATTATCCGGATTTTTTTTGCTCTCAGCCAGCAAACCGGAGCAACATTGCTGCTTGTGGGTGATGGCCCGGAGCGGAGTGAAGCCGAGACGCTGGTGCGCCAGTTCGGGATTGTTGACCGTGTACGGTTTCTTGGCAAGCTTGTCGATATTGTTCCGCTGCTTTCTATTGCGGATGTGATGCTGATGCCGAGTAATGTGGAGTCATTCGGTCTTGCCGCGCTTGAGGCCATGGCATGCGGTGTGCCAGTTGTGGCCACCTTGGCGGGAGGGTTCCCTGAATTTATTGTTCCCGGTCGTCATGGCTATCTGCTTGCTCCTGGAGATATTGAGGGGATGACAGAAAAAGCGCTTCTTCTGCTTTCAGATCACGACCACTGGCTTGACTCTTCGGAGGCCTGTGTGCAGCAGGCAAAGCGATACGAGACCGCTTTGCTTGTTGAACAGTATGAGAAGTATTACGAGAGACTTCTTGATGAAGAGTAACTGTATCGGAGTGGTCAGTATTGCTTGGTTGTCAGCAGCACGCTCCGATATTTTTCGAGATTTTCGAGCACCTCTCCCGTGCCTCTTGCTACAGCGGTAAGTGGCTCTTCGCTTATGTGCACGGCGAGTTTTGTTTCCTCGCTGATTTTTTTGTCGAGCCCCTTGATGAGCGCTCCGCCACCGGCAAGAAAGAGTCCTCTGTCAAAAATGTCGGCTGAGAGTTCCGGTTTGGTCACCTCAAGGCTCTTTTTGATCGATGTGATGATTTGGCTGATCGGGGTGGAGATGGCATCCCTGATGGTAGCAGAGTCGACCTCCTGCTCTTCCGGAAGTGCGGTGACAAGGTTTCTGCCCCTGACCATCATGGTTAACTCTTTGTCAAGTTTGTAGGCTGAGGCGATTTTTATCTTGACATCTTCTGCCGTGCGCTCGCCAATTGCAAGGTTGTATGTTTTACGAAAGTGCCGGACAATTTCGTTTGTGATATCGGTTCCTGCAACTCGAAGTGACTCTCCTGATGCAATACCACCAAGAGAGATAACGGCAATTTCCGTTGTCCCTCCACCGATATCAACAATCATGTTGCCCATTGGCTCCTTGACATCAAGCCCGATACCAATGGCAGCAGCCATAGGTTCAGTGACCAGGTAGACCTCTCTGGCACCGACATGCTCGGCAGAGTCGCGTACAGCCCTTTTTTCAACTTCAGTGATACCTGACGGAATGCCGATAACCATGCGCCGGATGCCAAATGAAAACTTGGTTTTGGTTTTATTGATCAACCCCTTGATCAGCTCTTCTGTTGCCTCATAGTCGGCGATGACTCCATTGGCAAGCGGCCGGATGGTGACAATGCCCGGATGAGTTTTTTCGTGCATGAGGAGCGCTTCGTGGCCAATTGCCACAATTTTACCTGTATTACGTTCGCGAGCGACAATCGAAGGCTCATTTAAAACAACACCTTTGCCCCGAATAAAAATCAATGTGTTCGCTGTTCCCAGATCAATGGCGATATCGCGGAACAGATTACTGAAAAAATTCATGTTAACATGGTTCTATGTGTCTGTCATAGTGGCTTGGAATGAAGCGGATCCACGCTATATTCCAAGGTTTCAACTGAACTGACAAGGTAGTTAATGGAACTTTTTTTTCAAATGAAAAGAGAGTGCTATTGGCCGCTTTTTTTGTAATATCGGGGAATTTTCAGGTCAGATAACCAAAAATCAGTATAAAGTGTTGCGCTTATATCGTTTTGCTGAAGAGCGTTCAGCATTGAAAAAGCAATTAAACCGAAGTGTTACGGTTGATGCGGCCGTTCAGTCTGCTGTTGATGAGATTTTATGCCATGTTCGCCAGAAAGGAGATAGCGCAGTCATGGACTATACGGAGCGTTTTCAGGGCATACGGTTGTCGGCCATGATGGTCTCACCTGATGCCATAGATGATGCTCGTAAAGATGCCGATCCCGCCTTTCTTGCACTGCTTGAAGAGGCTTACGCGAATATTGTACGATTTCATCAGCATGAAGTGGAGAAAAGCTTTTTTTATGAAGCCGATGGTGGGGTGTTGCTTGGCCAGCGGGTAACTCCAATGGAAAAAGCGCTGCTCTATGTTCCAGGGGGAAAGGCTTCCTACCCGTCGTCACTGCTGATGAATGCAGCCCCTGCAAAAGTTGCTGGGGTAAAGGATATTTTTATAACCACGCCTTGTGACGCATCGGGGGAGGTGAGCCAAAATATTCTCGCTGCGGCTGCTGTTGCCGGTATCAGATCTGTTTACAAGCTTGGTGGTGCACAGGCAATAGCGGCGTTTGCCTATGGCACTGAAACTATTCCGAAGGTTGATATCATTACCGGTCCGGGAAACAAGTATGTGGCGCTGGCCAAAAAACAGGTGTTCGGACATGTCGCTATTGACAGTATAGCCGGTCCTTCTGAAGTGGTTATCATTGCGGATGAGTCAGCAAATCCTGAATTCGTAGTTCTTGACCTGTTTGCCCAGGCAGAGCATGATCCCGATGCCTCTGCTGTACTGATCACTCCCTCTGCGTCACTGGCTGCAGCCGTGCAGGAGTGTGCCGAAGCACGTCTGCCTTCAATGTTGCGTCGGGAGATCATATCCTCCTCGTTGCAGCACAATGGCGCCATTGTGCTTGTGGAGTCACTTGAAGAGGCAGCTGTGGTGTCGGACATGATCGCTCCCGAGCATCTGGAACTGCATGTGGAGCATCCGTGGGAGATTCTTCCGCTTCTTCATCATGCAGGCGCTATTTTTATGGGGGGATACTCCTGTGAAACGGTAGGTGATTATTTTGCTGGCCCTAACCATACGTTGCCAACCAGTGGTACGGCACGTTTTTTTTCGCCACTTTCTGTCAGAGACTTTGTCAAGCACACCTCAATCATCTCCTATTCAAAAGAGCAACTTCACAAGTGCGGGGAAAAAATTGCGGCATTTGCTGATTGTGAAGGGCTTCAGGCTCATGCAGAGGCCGTCCGGGCAAGATTACGATCATTATGAGAGTCTGCGACTTTGATTATGAGCTGCCTGAAGAGAAAATTGCCAAATACCCGCCTATGGAGCGTGGTTCAACACGACTTTTGGTGCTTAACCGCCAGACTGGCGCGATTCAGCATGATTATTATGCTGCTCTTGGCGCTTTTCTGCAAGAGGGTGATCTGCTTGTCCTGAATAACACCAGAGTTCTCCGGGCAAGGCTCCATGCAATCAAATCTACTGGCGCAAAGATTGAGTTGATGCTTCTTGAAAAGCATGAGGAGGAGCAAACACAGGTACTGTACCGGGGCAGACTGAAAAAGGGTGACATACTTGTCGCACATAATCACAAACTGCAGGTTGCAGATATTGTTGATGATGGTATTGCCCGCATAGAGCTGCTGGCGGAGGGAGAATTAGCCGACCTTTTCAACCATTTCGGAGGTGTCCCTATTCCGCCCTACCTTAAACGGGAGGCTGAAGAGGTTGATCGGGAGCGTTACCAGACGGTGTTTGCCGAATTGCCGGGCTCTGTTGCTGCCCCGACGGCTTCACTGAACATGACGCAGGATCTGCTCGAAAAGCTTTATCGCAAGGGTGTTGAGGTTGCTGCGCTCACTCTTCACGTCGGTCTTGGTACCTTTCTTCCCATCAGGGCGGAGCTGTTACAGGAGCATGTGATGCACCGTGAGTTTTACTCAATACCGCCGAAGAGTGTTGAAAAAATCCGCAGCATCAAAGCCTCAGGCGGAAGAGTTGTTGCTGTTGGCACTACCGTTACCAGGGCACTCGAACATGCCGGGGAGCGCATTGCAACTTTTTTTGGAGATAATTCTTTGACTGGTGAAGCTGATATTTTTATCTATCCAGGGTATCAATTTCGATTCGTTGATGCTCTGCTGACCAACTTTCATGCTCCACGATCAACGGTATTGATGCTTGCGGCTGCCTGTGCAGGTGCTGATAACTTGCGCAATGCCTACAGGGAAGCACTTGAAAAAGGATATTATTTTCTCAGTTATGGTGACAGCATGTTGATTTCTTAGGATTTTCTTTTGCATCATCTTGCCATTTCAGTTTTTATCCTGAAAAGATTTGGCCTATTGTATTTCCCGCCTTAAAAAATCAGGTATTATGGCGGGTTCTGAAGGCTGGTATACTTGCTTTTAAAAGGCCGGTATGCTATTTTTTCAAAGTCGTTGCTTATTGCCTGACAGCACGCCGGTTCTGCCCGCATTATTGGTAGAGAATATTTTTTCAACCACACATAACCCAGGGAGATTGACTTTATGAGTCTTGTAGAACAATATCGCGCCCATACTGCTGAGCGTGCGAAACTCAATATTCCACCACTACCTTTAACTGCCGAGCAGGCTCGCTCACTTGTTGGGCAGCTCCAGCAGGAGGTTGTCGCAGAGAAGGAGTACCTTCTTGAGCTCTTTTGCGAGCATATCAGTCCAGGAGTGGATGATGCGGCATTTGAAAAAGCCGCCTTTCTTGACGGTATTCTTAAGGGGGAGCTCTCCTGTACCGTGATCAATAACGCAGAGGCGGTCAGAATACTTGGAACCATGCTTGGCGGTTACAATGTCAAGCCTCTTGTCGATGCGCTCAGTCACCATGATCAGGCAATATGCAGCGAAGCGGCAGCGATGTTGAAAAAGACCCTTCTTGTTTACGATCAGTTTGATGTTGTCGTTAATCTCTCAAAAACGAATCCATACGCGTCAGAGGTACTCAACTCATGGGCAGAGGCTGAATGGTTTACGTCAAAGCCAACCCTTCCTGAAAAAATGACACTCACGGTCTTCAAGGTGCCTGGTGAAACCAACACGGATGATCTTTCTCCGGCGAGCGAGGCTTTTACTCGCAGTGATATTCCCCAGCATGCCCGCTGTATGCTCGGCACCAAAATAACAGATCCGATCGGAACTATTGCTGAGCTGAAAACAAAAGGCCATCCTCTTGCTTATGTAGGCGATGTTGTTGGCACCGGATCAAGCCGGAAGTCCGGGATCAACTCGGTTCAGTGGCATATCGGCAACGATATTCCTGCAGTGCCGAACAAACGGACTGGTGGCGTGGTGATTGGAAGTATCATTGCCCCGATTTTTTTCAATACAGCAGAGGATTCAGGAGCGTTGCCAGTTCAGGCTGATGTGACGGCGCTGGAGATGGGCGATGTTATTGATCTTGATCTTGCTCATGGTACGATTGTGAAAAGCGGTGAGGTTGTTGCACGTTTTCAACTCTCTCCAAATACGATTGAAGATGAGGTGCGTGCCGGTGGACGCATTCCGTTGATCATCGGCAGGACGCTGACCAGAAAGGCAAGAACAGTGCTCGGTCTGGGTGAAGAGAGCATCTTCATTCGTCCTGAACAGCCTGCGGAGAGCAGCAAAGGGTACACTCTTGCTCAAAAGATGATTGGCAGGGCTTGCGGTCTTCCTGGTGTGCGTCCGGGGATGTATGTTGAACCGGAGACACTGACCGTTGGTTCACAGGATACAACTGGAGCCATGACTCGCGATGAGGTGAAGGAGTTTGCGGCATTGAGCTTTAGCGCCGACCTTGTGATGCAGAGCTTCTGCCATACATCAGCTTATCCGAAGCCATCGGATGTCAATTTGCACAGGAGTCTTCCATACTTTATCATGAGCAGGGGAGGTGTAGCGCTGAAACCTGGAGACGGAGTTATCCACACCTGGTTGAACCGCATGGTACTGCCAGATACGCTTGGTACTGGCGCAGACTCCCATACCCGTTTTCCGATCGGGATCTCTTTTCCTGCAGGATCCGGTCTTGTGGCTTTTGCCGGTGTTACAGGTTCAATGCCTCTGAATGTTCCTGAATCGGTGCTGGTGCGATTTACAGGAGAGCTTCAGAAGGGGATTACGCTGCGTGATCTTGTCAATGCTATTCCCTATGAGGCCATGAAACGTGGTCTGCTGACCGTCGAAAAGAAAGGCAAGAAAAATATTTTTGCCGGGCGTATTCTTGAAATTGAGGGGCTGCCGCAACTTAAGGTTGAGCAGGCTTTTGAACTCAGCGATGCCTCCGCAGAACGGAGCGCAGCGGCATGTACTGTCCGGCTTGACAAAGAGCCGGTTATTGAATATCTCAGCTCAAATATCAAATTGCTGGAACAGATGATTGAGGAGGGTTACGGCGATTCTGATACACTGCAGCGCCGTATTGGCAAGATGCAGGATTGGCTTGATAATCCGGTCCTTCTCGTACCTGATGCAGATGCGGAGTATGAAGAGGTTCTTGAGATCAATATGAGCTCTATCACTGAGCCGATTCTTGCCTGTCCCAACGATCCTGACGATGTCAAGACGCTCGGTGAGGTGCTCCGTGACGAAAAAGCCCCGAAAGCTATTGATGAGGTGTTTGTTGGAAGCTGCATGACCAATATTGGCCATTTCCGCGCTCTTGGCGAAATTTTGAGGAACCGTGGCGCTGTGCCAGTCAAGCTGTGGATTGTTCCGCCTACGAAGATGGATATGAAGAAGCTTATTGAAGAGGGCTATTATTCAGTTTTTGGAGCATCCGGTGCGAGGATTGAGCAACCTGGATGTTCGCTTTGCATGGGCAACCAGGCAAGAGTGGCCGATAATGCGGTTGTTTTTTCTACCAGTACCAGGAACTTTGATAACCGCATGGGCACGGGCGCCCAGGTCTATCTTGGTTCAGCGGAACTTGCCGCAGTAAGTGCGCTTCTTGGTCATTTGCCCAACAGGGATGAATACATGGAGATATGCAGCAAGCATCTTTCAGGAGGAAAGGAAGAGAATATTTATCAATATCTTAACTTTCATGAGCTCGAAAAAGCAGAATTAGAGTTGCTTGTCGAATAAAAAAAATGTTTATTAAGGCGGGATGTGTGGAATTTTTTGCATATTCCGCCTTGCAGTTGGCTTTTGGAAAGTCTCTGTTTTTTTTTATTATTCGAGAGCTGATGAAGCTGTTAATTATCAAACAACAAAAATAATCATAGCAATGAAAAAACTTTTTATTTTCCTCTTTCTTTTAAGCTCAGTCTCTTTCGTTGGCTGCGCAAAAAAAACTGAAGCTCCTGTTGAAGCTCCTGTTGAAGCACCAGCCGCAACGCCAGCCGCACCAGCCGCAGCACCAGCCGCTGAAGCACCAGCCGCAGCGCCAGCCGCACCAGCCGCTGAAGCACCAGCCGCAAAATAAGTTTCCGGTTTTCCGGTATCTTATCTTTAAGAGGCAGAGCGGAAGTTCTGTCTCTTTTTTTTTGCGTCCAGCCTGACGAATGTTATTGCCCTGTGCTTTGGGCAAAAAAAAAGAGACAGGCTGTTTGCTTGTCTCTTTTTTTTTGAATATGCAAAAAAGTTTGTTGAGGAGGCAGGACTCGAACCTGCAAATTGCCTGATCCAGAATCAGGAGCCTTACCAATTTGGCCACTCCTCAATAGTTACTCGTGCACCCGAGAGGAGTCGAACCTCTAACCGTCTGATTCGTAGTCAGATACTCTATCCAGTTGAGCTACGGGTGCTTCTTTGTTATGGTAGCGTGTACGGGATTCGAACCCGTGATCTTCGCCTTGAGAGGGCGATGTCCTGGGCCACTAGACGAACACGCCAGGTATTTACTCTTGTCATTCATTCACAACCAGTGGGCCCTGTAGGACTTGAACCTACGACCCAGCGATTATGAGTCGCTTGCTCTGACCAACTGAGCTAAGGGCCCCATTCAATGCTTCACTTTAGAGGCAGTTAATATAAGGTTTAGCCGATAAAATGCAAAAAGATATTACTCTTTTTCTTAAGCATCTAAAATTCGTTGTATTTCTCACGGACGATAGAGGCACCAAGGCAGTTCAGTTTCATTTCAATTTGCTCATATCCCCGGTCGAGGTGATAGACTCTGAGCACCTCTGTTGTTCCCTCAGCCACAAGTCCTGCAAGTACAAGACTTGCGGAAGCTCTCAGGTCGGTCGACATAACTTTTGTTCCTGAAAGAGGTTGTGGCCCGTGGACTATCGCCTGGTTTTTAAGGATTTCGATATGGGCTCCGAGACGGTTCAGTTCAGGAATGTGATTGAATCGCTCATGATAGACTTTGTCGGTAATGTGGCTTGTCCCTTCGGCCTGGGTCATCAAGGCAATCCATTGAGCTTGCATGTCTGTTGGAAACGAAGGGTAAGGTTTTGCCGTGATATCTGTTGGAAACAGTTTTTCAGGGCTTTTCAGAGTAATGCTGTTTTCAGTTGTTTTAACGGAGCAGCCAGCATGGACAAATTTTTTCAGCACTGCTTTCATTTGTTCTGGTTCAACGCCGTTTACAGTAATCTCTCCGCCGGTGATGGCAGCGGCGGCAAGCAGTGTCCCCGTCTCAATTCTGTCAAACACATTACTGAATTCAATTGCATTAAGCGAATTGGTGCCCTCTATCTCAAGCTCGGTGGTTCCTGTCCCCCTGATTGTCGCTCCCATGGCAATGAGAAATTTGCATAGTGTCTCAATTTCCGGTTCTGCTGCAGCATTGCTGATGGTTGTCGTCCCCTCGGCAAGTACGGCAGCCATAAGAGCGTTTCCTGTTGCCCCGACTGACGATACCGGAAAGTCAATATGCGCAGCGCGTAGTTTTCCGCCAGGGATTGATGCCTCAATAAATCCTGTCTCAATGGTGATTGTTGCCCCGAGTTTTTCCATAGCCATCAAATGAAGGTCAATTGGTCGAGGACCAAAAGCACATCCTCCTGGAAGTGATACTCTTGCATGACCGAACCTTGCAAGCATCGGTCCAAGGACATAGATAGACGCTCTCATTTTTTTTACCAGTTCATAGGGAGCCTGGATACTTTCAACGTTTTGCGATGAAATGTTCAGGGTGTTGCCTGAAAAGGTGGTTACCGCTCCAAGGTGATTGAGGAGTTGTGTAAAAGTTGTGATATCCTTCAGCGCAGGGATACGATGAAGGGTAAATGTTCCCTGTCCACTGAGCAGTGTTGCAGCAATGATTGGCAGAGAGCTGTTTTTTGATCCTGATGCGGTTACGCAGCCGGAGAGCTGGCGGCCGCCCTTTATGACAAGCTTGTCCATGTAGTGGTTCGCTGATGAAAAAACCGATATTTACTATTATTTAGGGTCAAGAAAAACAAATTCTTTTTTCCATGAGTTTTTGCAAAGAAAAGATTTTATCCATTACCTTGAACAGACTTTTTTATGTCACAGGATATTTTATTGTAACCCTTTTTGCAAAGGGATCTGAATTTTAATGCTTCAGGAATTTTTATGAGTTTGACAGTATTGCCCAGGCTTTTTGACAGAGTGTTGCGAATGACTGTCGTGTTGTTTTTGTTTTCCTCTGTTTTGCACTCTTCTGTGACTGTGACTGCGGCTCCTGCGGTCAATAGTGAGATATCAAGGATTATGAGAGAAAGAACGGGAATTGAGGAGAATCTCAGAAGCCTCAAGCAACAGCTTAAAGAGTACCAGTCGAAGCTGACTTCTACAACACACAAGGAGTCACAGTCTTTCAAGGCACTGGAAAACATCCGCCGCCAGATTCTTGTGCTCGAAAAGATAATCAGTCAAAACCAGAGTTATCTCGAAAAACTTGATGGCGACATAGACCACCTGCAAAGAGAGCTTCAGGGCAATCGCAAGATATATGGCAAAGTTTCTGATGATTTCCGCCGAACAGCGGTTTCAGTCTATAAATATGGCGGAAATCGGGATATTGAGCATTTATTTAGTTCGGGCTCGGTGAATAATGCTCTTGTACGGGCGCAATACATGGGCTTTTTCAGCAGGGCAGTTCGTCGTAACGTAGATGAATTGCAGTCGGTAGCTGTCAAGCTTGAAAACAGCAAGATTGCCCTTGAAGAGAGTTACAAGCAAAAAGCTAAAGTGGTTAAGGAGCAGGAGCGTCAGTTAAAAACATGGTCGGTCAATAAAAAAGAGAAAGAGGTTGTTCTTGTTAACCTCAAGTAAAACAAGCAGGAATATGCGGCGCAGCTTGCCATCGTTCAACAGAAACGCAGGCAACTGCAATCGAGGATTGAATCGTTGATTCTTGCTGAGCAGCGTGCGGTGGAGGCTGAAAATGAACGGCAACGGAAAATTTTTGAGGCTAAACGCCTTGAGGCAAAGCGCCGGGAAGCAAAGCGGATTGAACGAGAGCGACGCGAATCAAGACGTATAGAGGCTGAGCGCCTCAGGGAAAAGCGTCTTGAAGCGCAACGTCTTGAGGCCAAACGTGCAGTGGTGAAGCAGGAAAAGACGGTTCGCCATCAACAAGAAATAACGACAAAAGAGAGGGGACGTGTTGAAAAATTGCCACTTAAAACCCAGGAAAAAGAGCCGGTGAAGACACCGGAACCTTCGATAGTCAAAACCCCGGAAAAGCCACAGTTACGTACAGTTGAGAGAGCTCCGTCGAAAACATCGCCTGAAAAACAGAGCGAAGCCGTAATGCCCAAGGTCGATTCGCCGGAATTGGAAAGGGTTTCTGCAGATTTTGACAATGCTGTTGGCTCACTGCCCTGGCCGGTTCGCAGTGGCGTTATTGCTCAAAAGTTTGGTTCTGTTGAGGACAAGGATCTCAAAATTGTGACAACCAATAACGGGATAGATTTTTCCGTTCCCTCCAGCACCCAGGTAAGGGCGGTTTCTGGCGGAAAAGTGGTACAGATTGCTTTTCTCCCGACTTTCGGCAATATCGTGATTATTCGCCATCCAAAATCTTACCTTACCGTCTATGCCAATCTTGGCCAGTTACATGTTGCCAAGGACGATCTTATCAAATCTCAGCAGTTGATAGGTGTTTCGGGCAAGATGGCCGAAGGGGGGGCGGTTGTGCATTTTGAGATATGGAAAGGGCGTGTCAAACAGAATCCCCAGAAATGGCTCAGGAGATAACTCTTTTCTGAATTTTTTTTACATGGCAGGAAAATTGTTCCAAAGCACCGGCTTGTGTTGTTGTTTAACGTTTAGATGGTACGGATTATGAAAGTTCAGGATCTCCATCTCAATTACCACATTGTTGAGGATATTCTAAAGGCGTTTCTTCTCAATGAGATTCGCAAGTTCGGATTCAGTTCGATCG
>CAJEXQ010000030.1 GCA_903994635.1 uncultured Chlorobiaceae bacterium | reverse complement strand
AACGGGATAGGTACGTCTTGCCGAAAGATGTTGATGTATTGCTATTGTAATATTATTATGACCAAGGTGCCAGCTTAGACCTGTTGGTGATTAGTGTATGATCAAAAGGAGACAAATATCACAACGCAGAAGCCGTGGGCGTTTTTTACCGACTGAACCGGCAGGATGAGCCCTCATCGCTCAATTTAGGACTAAATAAAATAGTAATAATAATCTGATTTCATAATCAAATACACGAAGTCTCTTTTATTTCAAATATATCAGAAAATTAGATCAAATTAACTCTTGAAATATTTTTAATTTTACGATAAAGATTACGATACTTATCCGGCAAAGAATTATAAATCATTATCGGCATATTAATCAACAAATAGTACACGTATGAATATATATATATCTTTGGCAAATCCTTAATAATTATCTGTAACATTTTGATCGCACCGGTCATACCACTTTTAATTGAATCATTAATATCAATATTTGTTCCTTCTCTAAGAAGATTTTTGCTATATGTTGAAAATTGTACTTGAAAATTTTCAGCGATATTATTAACGCAATAATGATTGTGAATATGATTTATCCACTCTTTTAAAGGTATATAATAATTAACCCCTTCTTTTTTGTTGACTTTGTTAGTTTGATTACTATGATGACGCCAATAAAGAGCAGCTTGATTATCTGTACCGACATCACCTAGAATGCCGAATTTAAAAATTTGACTATAATCATTGGCCCAGTCAAGACCTCCATAAGCTAATACATTATCAGTTTTGTAAGCAAAAAGACCACCAGGAGATGCAAAAAGATCTCCTCCATTCATTACGGAAACAGCAAGTACCATACCGTTAATATAAAGGCCTCTATTATTTTTTTTTGAAAGGATATCTGTAAAATCTTTATTTATTTCACCTAACTCATTAACACTTATCACGGTAGGCGATGAGGCTACACAATTTTTATTAGAAATAAAAAGTGCAGACATGGCCTCAACATAATTATCACTCAGGAAATCATCGAATGATAAAAAGTAAACGTAGGCACCTTCTGAGCAAAAAAGCCCAGCATTGAGGATATTTGAAATTCGGTTATCCAAAAATGAAGCCATAGGGTCGTATATATTCTTTTTGAAAGATATAAGTTTTATTCTTTCATCTTTTTCAAAAGCAGAATAAATATATTTTTTAAGCTCCAGATCGCAACCATGATCAACTAATATGAGTTCTAATTTTTTCGTCGTCTGGTTTAAAACACTTTGAAGGGACTGCCTAAAATAGTCAACATTATTGCCATGAGCAGTAAGAATAATTGTAAATACATTTTCAACTATGTTTCCCCACGTTGATGCATGAACATATAACCTGTAATCCATAGATTCAACAATACCAATTCTCTCGGATAATAGCGATTTGCTGATCAAGAATCTTGCTCGATAACTGATTTTTTCGTTTCCGAAGATTTCAAGAATATCATTCATTCATTTATACAATATTTATTATTGATTATGCGAACCAGCTATGATTATTGCGAAGAAATGAAGCACCAAAACGTCCATGAATCTCACCATGTAAATATTTGTCTTTATAAGGATCAGCTGTACCTGCTAAAAAAGATTTCCAAAAAAGTTTTTGCTGACTTTCGTCATCTTCGATGGGTTGCCAAGTGACATTGAGTCGTTCAGCCATTTCGATAGCGGCATCACGAATCTCTTCAGGCGTATTATCAATAAGTTGCACCCCTATCGACTCATAATCAGAGGTATGACAGCAAAATCCAGCACCTTCAGCAAAGATTTCAGATAGAGATAATTCCCTGTTTTTCGATAGAGAAAAATGATGCTTTGTGATACTCATTATCTGATTTCTATAACTTACCAAATACCCAATCGGACCATAGTTTACGTAAACAATTGGTCGCCTAAATATTTCAGGTATAGAATCCCATCCCGAACCTGTTGAAATAGCAAAAAAACACTTCGCCCCCAAGTAGATGTCCATAAAATCACTCCTCATACCATTAGAGGCATAATCAATGACCATGGGATGACTGCTTTTAAATGCCTTGTGAACTTTTGCCCCCATCCGTATAACATAATAACCGCGATTAGCCAGTTCTTCTGCAGCTAAAACATAACTCTGAATATCACTGTCACGATAGTTGTGATATTCCCAATTCGGCCCTGAAAGATATTCACTGTCACGAACATTTAAACATACATAAGGTGCCCCTTTTGGTACTCCTATATCACGCAAGCCAACCTCACCCATAGCTTCTTCTTCCAACGTAAATTGTATGTTTGGTGGGAATCGGTCATACAAGTTATGTACATCACGACCTTGACTGCTGATAATCTCATGTGCTGCAGCGTCAGGTAGTAGCCGATTTAGCTTGACAATTGGCGCTATAATACATGCAGGCCAAACCATGATTACCCGTCGCCACATTTTTTCTAATTGCTTATTTGATGGTGGGTCAATCATATATATAAAATCGAAATAGGACTGCTTCGGGACATTAATACCTGCATCGCGCTCGCACAAATAGAGCTCAGTATTCGCTGCAAAGTGGCCAATTCGAGAACTGAAAAGTTCGAGGAAACGGATAAGAAAAAATGGCCTAATCACTCGAATGATCACTACTACAGGAATCGCAAGAACAAAAAAAGGCAATTTGATTCCGACCATTACCATTCTATTCATCTTCCTCAATAACACAACACGACCACCCTGATGTATCGAAGTAATCTGTTTTTTAACAAAACGTGTCAAACTCAAACTATTTCAAATTTTATTTGCTTGTTCATAACTCTCCGGCGTTCCAATATCAAGAAATACTTCTTTAGTCTCATAAGTGTAAATCCGGCCAACAAATCTGTTCAGAACTTCAGTGCTAAAATCTTTCACGCTATGCAAATCATCTTCTAATCTCTCAAGGAGTCGAGAAGAAAGGATATAAATCGCGCCGTTAGCGAGATTACCCGGAGGTTCCGCAACCTTTTCATGAAATCCGATAACTACACCACGTCCATCCAATTCTACAATTCCACAAGTGGATGGCGTATCAGTCCGGAAGGTCATCATAGTCATAACACATTCGGTTGGCCGCTCCTCATGCGCCCGAATGAAGGCAGAAAAATCAGCAAGGCAATAGTTATCCGCATGAATAAGCATGCCATCCTGCCCTTTAAAAAAATCAAGATTTGCAATGAGGGTACCAGCAGTTCCATGCAACTCAGGCTCATACTCCAGAGTGACCTGCTCTTTATACCGACTGCTCTCGATAAAAGCATCGACCTGATCCGCGAGATAATGGGTGTTTACAAGAAAAGGCCCAATACCGGCAAGAGTCAATCGATCAAGCCATATTTCCAACAACGGCTTACCCTTTATCGGGACAAGACATTTTGGAATCGTATTGGTTATGGGGCGCAAGCGGGTACCACAGCCTGCCGCCAAAAGAATTGCACGCATCAGCCTAACTCCTGTATCAATTCTTTAACGAGAAGCGGGGTATTTCCCACTCGCCCAACTTGCACCGCTGCTGCCAGTGATCCCAGGCAGGCGGCCTCCCATATATTGCCACCACTGGCGAGCGTCATTGCACTCGTAATCAACAGAGAATCACCTGCTCCCGCAACATCCTTAGGCGCGGAATTCAGAGCATCGACTCTATCAGTCAACCAATCATCAACTTTGCCATTGCCAGCATGGATTAGCAGCCCCTCTTCACCAAGTTTAAGCAGAATATTATGAGCCGAGGCTTGCTGCCGAAGTTGTTCTGCCAGTATGACCAATCCATCCTCACGGTTGCGAGTACTGATACGTGCCTCTCGCTCAGTCGGAGTAATAAGAGTCATTCCACTGAAACGGCTTATATCACCCACTTGAGATGAGGACTGACTATCCGCTGCAAGCATAACGCCTTTGTTCCGAGCCATAGAGATAATTTGCTCTACGAGTGGCTGAGGCAGGCATCCATAATTAAAATCGGAGAAAACGAGCAGATCAGCGCTATCCATTGCCCGCTCTATCTCAACAAGCATCTGTTTTTGTAATGCCAACGAAATTGCACCCTGATGAAGATGGCTGACACGTAACATGCTCTTACCGTTACAACGATAACGCTGTTTCAATGTTGTCGGGCGGCTCTCATCAACAAGTAACCGGGCAGTCACTCCCATCGAAGAAAGCTCTGCAAGCGCATATTCACGAACAAGATCCTTGCCGGTCACCGAAACATATTGAACACTTGCCCCCAAACCTGCTGCATGAGCTGCTACTATACCAGCTCCACCTATAAAGCGAACAACATCTACGGGCGTAACAACAATAGTTGGATCTTCCTGAGACATTCCCAACGGCTGACAGGTGATATATTCGTCAATGATAAGATCACCAACAACACACACCTTCAACTGTGAAAACTTATGAAGTACTTCAACTAATCTCGAAGGTTCAATGGCATGACGTGCGAGATATTCATGCGGTAAACTGATTGAACGTACATCAAGATCTTTAAACTCTTTACGAATCAGATCAAGTGAAGAAAAAACAGTTTCACCTGAACTAAACAAAAGCTGACCACCATACTCTTCAAGTACTGCCAACTCTTGGTTGAAACGCAGTTCATGCTCTTTGCCTTTAACAACGACATCAGGGTGAAAACGAGCTATAGTTTCAATAATCGGCTCATCAACAAGAAAGGCCTCGTCAACCCAACTGATGCTTTGTACTCCCTCAAGACGCAAATGCTCATGTACGTGAGCAGCGTTCGCGGCTAGGCGATCAGAATAAACCGCTACAATCAAGCGATTGCCACACTCCTTGGCAAACCGTAACAAACGCAGATGGCCAGGATGCAGGACATTAAAAGAGCCGGATACAAGAACAGTCTTCAATGAATATTCCCTAAAGCGATAATAATGTTAAAAGACAAACGAAATTAATCGTTTTTTCGAATCAAACTCAAGTACTGTTGACCACGACCCCACCATTGAGGGAAATGTTTTAACTCCATATCAGGATGAGCTGACTGCAACAACGTCATAGCTTCTCGAATAGCCACTGATGTTTCGGGTGCTAATTTCTCAACATGGGCACAAAGCTCTTGTAACAGTAAAAACAACTCTTGCCAAACTGATTCTTCACCCTGCTCAATCCTGCACATGATATTCCATGACTGAGAACCGAGTTCTTCAAGCTTTTTACCAAACTCTTGCGAATGTACAGGGAACTCAAAACGATAATCCAACAGATTCAGATTAGAAGTATAATAACTCTCCAATGCCCTGTCGTTAAATCCCCGGTTTTCACCGACAATATCCTTGTACCAACGCCAATCTGTCAAAAAACGGGGAGAAGAGCCATAAACATCGAACCGATTGTCCAAACAGGCAATGACCTCTGGAATACTGAGTAACTCACGATACTGAAGCGGCTGGATTATGCTGTCCAAAAGCCAATCTTCAACTGGCCTGCTCATACCGCGCAAATGTTGCAGGTGTGGTACCATATAAGGTTTCAGTTGCTGCGCCTGCTGATGAACGTCGCCAGAGGGAGTGAAAAAACGATCACGGAACAATCTGCGTAAAGTTTCAGAAAGGTAGGAGATTCCGTTGGCTGTGGAGACCACATATCCCCCCCCCCCTTGCGACAAAGAGAGAGATGTGATCCAGCAGCGGGAGCGGCTCACTCTGATGTGGAAGACAGCCCTCAGCCCAAACAAGATCAAATTGTGCATCGGTTTGGAACTCTTCAAACAGCGACTGATGAACCTCAACTTGCGAATCGGAATACGCCGACAATCGACTACGCGTTTCCTGAACTCCCTTCGGATTACCATCGACCAGTTCATACCTTCCTGGTTTGAGACTTGCCATATAGAGTGCATTGTGACCTGAACCAGGCCCAAACTCCAAGACTGACTTGCCTGCGATAAAGGATGGTAGCAGCCCCAGAGACCGAAACAATGACTCTCGACGCTGAAAGTGTTTGTTTAAATCTATGATATCCTGAGAAACAGGAGAGATTTGATTTGATTCGTAAAACCCAACAAATGCTACCTTATCTTGCATTGGGATGTTTTTGTGTTAATAATTCACGGGCGATGCTCTCCTGCCCAATAATGGACAATCCACCATCAACAAAAAATGATTGTCCTGTAATAAATGAAGACTTTACACTACAGAGATAGTCTACAATATTGGCGATATCAGTAGCGTTACCCATACGACGAAGCGGGGTAATACGTTCAATCATTTTTCTGACATCATTTTCTTTTACAAAAAAATGCTGATTTTCAGGCTTGATAATAGTTGTAGGTAACACTGTATTGCATCTAATACCAATAGGTCCTAAAGTTGCCGCATAATATTTGGTCAACCCATCTAATGCTGCTCGGGTAGCATGATATGCGGCTGATTGCTCTTCAAGAACAAAATGGCCCGCATTTGAACCTAATATCACTATAGATGCCTCGTCAACAAACGAGTCTTTCAGGTGATTAATAACATTATCAACTGCTTTAACGGTGATATCAAATTCATCATTCCACTGAGTACCTCTATACCTATGCGCAAAAACTAAGTAGTTTAATTTTATAGCTTTGTCTATATCAATCCTGTCAGGCAAATTAATCCTAAAATGATTAGCGTCTGGCAAATCACTTCTGGATGCAGTATATACTTTATCACCTCTTTCTATAAATACTTGTTTGATAACAGAGCCAATTCCCCTGGTTCCGCCAATAATTAATGTCGTTCTTTGACACATATACTTTTACGTTCTCAGCTTAACAGATACAATCATCACAGTAGTCGTTCAGGTTCTAAGTGCTTTTGACAAGCTACACCCTACCTGAGTTATGACGCATTGCCACTCACAAGCTTGAATTCCGGAACAGGTACAATAAATGTCCCACCTTCCATTAAATACGCTTGATTGTTCTTGATAAAAAGTTCCGCAAATCGCCAAGCCAGAATAACCACATAATCAGGTTTTCGCTCATACAAAGCCGATGTTGGAAAAACAGGCAGATGATGCCCTGGGCTGAATCGACCTTGTTTAGCAAGGTTGTCATCAACCAGATAATCGAGATCTTCACCAATTTCAAAATGATAAATCAATGTTGTCCCAGTGATTGATGCACCAAAACCAGCGACACTTTTGCCTTCACTTTTAGCCTGAATCAAAAAGCGCTTTGTTTCATCTTTAAGGGCATTTACCTTGTCTGCAAATGCAACGTACGTCTCTTTGCGATACAGACCCATGCTCTCTTCCTCATCCAGCAAATTTTCAACTGAACCATCGTTAGCTATGGGCCCTCCGGGCCGCTGAACGAAATAGCGCAATGAACCACCCTTTGTTGCCACACGCTCTACCACTACCAATTCTAAACCTATACTCTGAAACAATGCCTGAATTGGCTTGACTGAAAATGCTGAAAGATGTTCATGATAGATAAAATCGAAGACCATATTCTGAACCAAGTCTGCAAGGTAGTAGCTTTCAAATACAAATACACCATCAACAGCCAAGAGTTGATTGACACCATCAACCCAAGAACGCAGGTCATCAATGTTGGCAAAAACGTTATTTGCCGTGACAAGCCTCGCAGGCCCGTAGGTGGCAACAATCTCCCTGGCAAGGTTGGGTGTGAAAAACTTGCCTATGGTTGTGATACCGGTAGCCGTTGCTTGGACTGCGATGTGTGAAGCTGGTTCAATGCCCAAGACATTCATTCCAAACTCCTGAAAGCCCCGCAAAAGGGTACCATCATTACTCCCAATATCAATGACCAGCGAACCTTTACTCAAGCTGCATTGAGCTATGACGCTTTTGGCATAAGCTCGAAAATGCTCACTCAATCCAATGGAACTTCCTGTGACATAAATGTAGTCTCCATAAAGGATATTCGGATCGATAACATCAATAAGTTGGGCAAGACCACACTGCTTGCACAGAAAGAGATCAATCGGATAACTGGGCTGCTCCACGTCAACCTTTTCAGAGGTTACATAAGCATCACCAATCGGAGATGGCTTAAGACTAAAAAAAAGTTCGAGGTCGTTGCTACCACAAGCGCGACAGTCGGCGCGACGATGAATCACATCTGACATATTTTTCTTTTTCTGATTTTATATAATATTTGCGACCTTTTCGCTCAACTCAGACATAAATACCGATACAGCTGCTCTATCATCATCGGCAGGCGCCCAAGGAGCAAACACTGTATCCTTGCGGTTAAAGGGACCATTGGTTGCTTCGTGAAATACTAAAACGTCTGACCGAATTATCAATGTATGAAAGATCGGTGCTGCCATTCGATAATAAAAAGTCCTTCCAGATGAGTAGTCGCCCATTCGAATGATACTATCAATCCCGCCAGTGTTATCAAAAACAACTACATCGACGATCCCCTCTATAATGTGTGTTGACTCACTTTTTCCGGGATGCATATGTGGGCGCACATAAGCTTCACACCCATGAACGATTATCATTTCATGCAGCAAATTATCAGAACTAAGATGGGTGCACAGCCTGACTCGCTTTCTTAAATTATTCGACGACAACTGTTTGAAATAATTAACATCAGACTGGGCAGTCTTGGTAATTGCATCTTTAGTATACAATACTTCGGAATTCTCTATGCGATATTTATCGATCATTTTATTTTTAAACTTCGGAATTTCCCCATATTTTTAGCAATCGATCACTTGGCGGTAACACAGACCAGAAAGCCCCACCTTTATCAACCCATTTCGTATGTTTACCAATAACCTTCTCTTCATTTTCTGTATTCACTCCAAGAAGGCAGAGATCAATATCTTCTAAATACAAAGCACTGCTCGGCTTAATTGGTATCTTTCCTCCCGGCATAAATTTATCTTGTTTTTCTAGTTGGTCATCAACAATCACATCAATAAATTCAGCAATACCAGTAAAATTAATCAAGCAAAATACCCGAGCGCCAGCTCCATAAACAGCAATTTTTTTTCCAGCTCGTTTATATGACAAAAGAAATTCTCTAAATGCACTCTGAAATTGAGGCCATTCAGTAGCGTATTTAACATTTTGATCTCTTAAAGCAGGCACATAACTAAGTGTTTGAGAAGCGTCAGTTACTTTCCGACCAATAACAAAAATACCTTCCCCACTAAACTGAAATATTTCTTCATGGATTATTTCAACACCTGCCTGACCTAAAAAATATCTAAGTGTATCTATTGTGAAATAGTTTACATGTTCTTCCCACAAGGCATAATCTTTGCAACGTAAATTGCAAGCGAAATTTGGGACTTCGATAAGTACATAACCTGCTGTTTTAACAAGAGCTTGTATAGAATTTGCCACCCCTGATAGATCACTCATGTGCTCAAGATTTTGCCGTGAAATAAGCAAATCAAATTGACCATATTGATTAATAATATCACATGAAGACTGTGGATTGAGATAAACATTCAGTGTCTTAATACCCTTTGCTACAGATAAGTCATAGGCATCTTTTGCCGGTTCTATACCAAGTGTATTTGTAAATCCATTTTCAGACATCTGAAGTAAGAATTCACCGTCATTACTCCCTATCTCTATTATTTTTTGATTTAAGGAAATATCCAGCATTGATTTAACGACATCAATTTCATGTTGCACCTGAGGTTGAAATTTCCAGGCACTCAAGGTCACATAATTGTCGTATATAACTTCAGGCGGACATGAATCAACAAGTTGTGTTAACCCACAATCTTCGCAAAAATATAACTTAACCGGGTAACTTTTAGGTGAAGGTGTCGAAAGATTATTTAGATAATGCTTTACGACAGGGTGGTTACCAAAATCAATAAGCGGAATTAAATCGTCGCTGCCACATAAATTACATTTATACATTCGAATGAATTATAAATTTTGATATAAAAATAACTGATTAAAACATTAAACTATAGCGGCATACGAAAATATTCACAACCGTTTTGAAATATTTCTAAAGACATCGTCAAAAAGAGGCGCTATTAAACGCGCGCCAAAAGATGACAAATGATCATCATCTCTATATAATATATTATTCGAATGAGTAATTATGGCGACATCATCTTTATCGAATAGTATTGAATCAGGATATATTACAGTTACATTTTTCCGCAGTGCTAATTTTGAAAAAAGAACGCTTACATCCTTATTTCTTTTTTGGTAATCTGTTATATTTGGCAATAGCTTATGATAGTCAGTCCCTTTTATCCGATTTACGAACAACAGTTCTTTAACCTCAAAACCTATTTCAGGGACATCCATGACAAGAACTACATTTTTGTCTAAACCTAACAAGCTATCGACCACTCTAAACAGACCAACTCCCAGTAACACTGAGTTTGGCATTAGATGTGAATCAGTTTTTACATCTTTGAATCTATGATTTATTTTGGGGAGTTCATTTTGAGATTCGTGCCCAGTGGCATACATCGCCCATCTGGCAGCCAATATCACTGTTTTACACTCAGGATGAGATTTTATAAATGCAAATGATTCTTCATTGCGTAAAGCTTCATTTTGAGGTGTATCAATTAAATCAAGACCGAGTACAGGTGGGCTACCATATACGGCGAAACCAGACTTTCCATACTGTCTGGCTTTATAAATAATCGCTGGCATTAGAGCTACCGCATGAGAATCGCCCCACAGGATAAAACTCGGAACTATTCCAGCCGTTCCTATTAGTGGGTAATTTTTACCAGCAAGTATTCCATAATTTTTATCAAATTCAACATCTGTTTCTTCCAGCCTTATAATTGCAGCATTGGCTTCAGGGTTCCGATATGGCATTCCATTTTGCAGGCTAATCACCACTCCAATACCTGACACAATGAACATTACTGTTGCCGCACTCCAAAATAGATCTTTCCTAGCAGGAATTATGGGGTTTTTTCTACGAAATGGCTGCTCAATGAACTTTAGTGAAAACGCTGAAATAACAAAAGTTACAAAAATAATACAGAGTACCTCAAGAGAAGTCAACTCGCGCAAAAGCAAGTAGCGGGAAAATGCAATAAGAGGCCAATGCCAAAGGTAGAGTGAATAGGAGATGAGACCAATATAAACCATAGGTTTGACGCTCAAAAACCTGCTTACGGTCGTCCCTTCCCCCCCCATTCCAGAGTAAATAATCAAGCAGGAGCCCATTACAGGTGCGAGAGCGTTAGCTCCTGGAAACAACGTGGCTTCGTTATAGAATACTACGCTATAAATAATAAGTCCAAGCCCTAAAAAAGAGAATAAGTTTTTCTTCACGATTGATTCGGGGCAAGGAAGTATACCAAGGGCAAGAAGTGAACCAACCAGTAACTCCCATGCTCGAGTTGGCACCCAATAAAAAGCGGCCTCTTGATTCCTATATACGCCAATGACACTCAGAAGAAGAGAAGCAATCCCTATTGCGAGCAACCACTGAAAGTATTTTTTCTTTCCATAACGGCTGATTAAGAGAAGCAGCAGTGGGAAAAATATATAGAACTGCTCTTCAACAGCAAGCGACCATGTATGCAGTAATGGTTTCTGCAAAGAGGATGCAGCAAAATATCCCCCTCTAAACCAGAATAATATATTAGACGAAAAAAGAGTTGTTGCGGTTATACTTTGTCCTAGATCCTTAAACGTTCTGAAATTAAAAACTAATGCGCCAACAATAAAAGTAAAAGCAATAACTGGAAACAGCGCTGGAAATATTCTTCTGATACGACGCTCATAGAAGCGAGCCACAGAAAAGTTACCAGCCTCTATTTCTTTATGAATAATTGATGTAATAAGAAAACCTGAAATTACAAAAAAAACATCAACACCAACAAAACCACCTGAAAAACCTGGAATATCCAGATGAAAGAATATTACAGCTAAAACAGCTATCGCACGAAGCCCGTCAATATCAGCTCTATATTTTAGTTCATTATTTATTTTGCTCATATAGGAAAGAGTAGCTGCTGTTGGTTATTGGAAGACAGTAGCTGTTTCACTCAAAATAGATAAACTCATAATCGCCACTATAGCCAAAATGCTTGTATAACCATATCCACTCTGCCTCATCGAAAAATGATTCGCAGGTGAGTGCCCAGCACTGCAGATTAAAGAGTTCCTGTTCATTCCGGTAGCTCTCAAGCATCACATACCCCTGTTTGCCAACCCTTTCAATCTCAAACAACGCTGCTTTCAGTTCAAATAAATGCAGATTGTGCAAGGTGCCCAGTGAGAGAACAAGGTCAAACTCCTTGTCAGCAAAAGGGTAGGGCTCCTGTGCTTGTTGCAAAAAAAGATGCGACCTGACAAGATCCGTTGAACTGTTCATGCCATGCTCTGAAATATCAAAACCTGTTACCTGCAATTCCGGCTCAAGAAGAAGCATTTCATGCAGCAGAAAGCCCTTGCCGCATCCGACATCAAGCACCTTTGAGCCAGCTACAAGCCCGTAGGTTTTAATCAAGGCCTCTGCCACCGGTTTCCATCGACCGGGCATATACTTATATCCACCGTACCCATACCTGCGATCGCCATCCCAATAATCCGGGCCATACTCTTTGGCAACTTTCATGCACTTCACTTTGTCATCAACCATGCGAGCGAGGTAATCGCGCTTTGTTGCCTGATGAAGAGGTGTTACGAAATGACGAAGTTGCCCCATTACTTTGCCCCTGTAATAGAGCGACTTAAAACAGGATCGCTTTTAAGACTGATAAAGGCTGGTCCATCTGACGCATAGGCTTCCCTGAGCATTGCCTCAGTTTCATCACCATCAACGGGAAAATAAGCGGTGATATTGTGAAACAACCGCATAAGTTCCTTGCCGTTCAATTCCGTATGGGTAGGCCCAAGGTGTGGATAGTCGGCAAAGCCAACCAGCTTTACGTTGATGTTCTGCTGGTCAATATCAAGCTTCACCTGTTCAAAAGGGCGCTCAATCAAGAACGGCGTAATGGTGTAGACCCATGGCTTCAAACCTTCAAGCGCCATACCTGCGGCCACACCAATCATACTCTGTTCACAGATACCCATATTGATAAAGCGATCCGGGAACCTTTCACGAAATTCGTCAAAGACCCGATACCCAATGTCACCTGCTATTACATAGATTTTTTCATCACGGGCAGCAAGGTCGGCAATAATTGTTCCGAAGCGTCTTCTCATACCATCCCCAGCTCTTTTTTTCCTGTTTCCATCTCTTCACCTTTAATTTTTCGCGCGTGCCAGGCAGGATCGTTCTCAAACGATTTGATTCCTTTGCCTTTAACCGTATGGGCTATAATGGCTAAAGGTTTTCCGGCTTGAGGCTTATGACGGAGCGCAGGAATGAGTTTTTCATAGGAATGACCATCATCCACTTCAACGCATTCCCAATTGAATGCCCTGAATTTTGCCGCCAAGTCATCAAGTGGAAGCACTTCGCTGATAGGGGCCAAGGCCTGGATTTTGTTGTAGTCGATGATCACACGAAGATTGTCGAGCTTGTGGGCGGCACCGATAAGCAGTGATTCCCATGTGGTGCCCTCCTGACACTCTCCATCACTCATCAACACCACAATATTTCCTGGTTGTTGCTGGAGCTTTCGGGCAAGAGCCATTCCTGTTGCCATCGGAAGGCCGTGACCGAGGCTGCCGGTTGTACAGTGTATACCGTTCTCCGGATCACGTTCAAGATGTGTGGTCAGCGCAGGATTGAAGCCTCTCTCTCTGAGTAGAAGGCAAAAAGGAAATGATGCGTGGGCCTTGCTCAGGATAAATTTATCATCCTCGTGCAGCACCTCCTCATAGAGGGCAAGAAGTATCTCGATAATAGAAAAACTGCCTCCAAGATGTGCTTCGCCATGCTCAATAAATGCTGTGAAGGTATCTTGGCGGAGTTTCTTTGCCTTTTCAACAAGATCGGGATATGCAGATTGGTTTTGAAGAGAGGTCATTACTGTGCTTTGTTATCAGCGAAATCGACAGCGTTCGCCTGAATTCTTGTAACTCGTTCGATAAAGAGAGCTGCTTTCTGTAATTGCAGGCTTTGCGCTTCGGCCACATCATACACCTCTCCCCCGCCCGCTAGACGGCGTCGCTCTACGATACCAGGAAGAAATTCGTTCAACAGAATCATAATCCAGCGCATACCATAGAGAGGCATTGCAACATTCAGGCGACAGGCAAAATCAGGATCACCTGCAAAAAGCTTGAGCATGGCGGTCTGCCATACAGAAGCAATTTCATGTTCCAGTTGCATTGCAGGGTGCCAAAGAAAATCGGCAGTAAGTTTTACCGGATCATCCCAACCGAAATATTCGAAATCAATGAATGTTAACCGACCATCCACACTGATTGTATTATGAAAGCCGAAGTCCGATGGGCTAAGAACACGATAGCGTTCCGGAAGATCGCCTGTTTTTGAAGATTCCGGCCACGCCTCTCGTGCAGACAGTTTTAGATCTTTCCAGAGAAGGAGAAACTTTCTTCTGAGGAACTCCTGAAGTTCAAGATATTGAGTGGAAACCCCCTGAAGTCGGTGAAGTCGTGCTTCAACCTGCCTCACCAGCTCAGCTAAAGAGAGGCACGCTTCCGAGGCCAATGAAATCTGGCTGTGAACCTCCTGCCTTGATATCTGATGAAGCTTGGAGATAAAACCAATTGCCTGTTGCAGAGCCGTCTGGTCAGCAGTATCGACGGGAGAGCCATCAATCCAGGAATAGAGTCCGAAATTGGAATTTTCATCCATTGAGACCAGTTCCGGGAGAACATCAAACCCATGGCTCCGTAAAAAACCGATAGCATTATACTCGGTAGTGAGGCGGGAGCCACCGACGGCATCGTTTCCGGGATAAATCTTTAAGGCATGGGAAGAGCCCTCTTTTGATCTCACTTTATATATCCGACTGTTTCCTCTCCCACTTACTTTTTCGAGAGCTTCAATCGGCATAGATGTCAGCAATTCCATCAGGGATTTCTCTTCTTCACCAGTAGAAATGCCCAAGAGATGGAGGGAGATCTCCTCCCAACTGCTCAACGGAATAACAGATTTCATCGTCTCATCCGGCCTGTACTTGCCATAGAGCACTTTTTCGACGCTCTCCGGAAATGTTTTTTCAGCAAAGACTTCCGGCAAGTCATCAATAAAACAGTCACACTCCAATTCCGCTATTTTGGCAACTTTTTCTTCGCGGGTATCAGCAAAAAAAACATCCTTTTTTTCCATTCCGAAAAAATCAGAATCAAAGAAGCGCTTCGACTCCATCCACTTCATAGCCTCCACGCGCAAGGAGGTTTGCTCAACATCAAAGTGACCAAATTCAGTTTTATGACTTACAATGTATACCTTATGCCCAAGCAACCTGCATTTGAGCATAAATTCTACAAACCCCGGCATAATCTCTGCCTGATGCATGAACTTGCCGTAGACCTGACCTTGAAGCTTCATCCATACTTGCTCTCCTTCAGGAAGTGTGCGCAAATAGTCCCGAAGTTCGGTTTTACTCTTCCCTGTCCACTCTTGAGAGATCAACTGGTTTGCAAGAGCCCTACGACGAAAAGAGCTGTCATAGCGAGCAATGGTGTTATCAAAATCAATGCCTATCTTCATAGCAACTGGCAGCGTCTAAACGAAATAGGAGTGCTCACTGTCAAGACTCAGATACTCATGAATCGCAAGATTTTTTGCATGGCTGACACAGTGATGGCCACATTCACGTGACGGGTCAAATGACTGTAAAAAACGCTGATTGTCATCCGAAAACCAGTAGTCACTGAAGGATCTCTCTGCAATGGAACCCATCCGGCCTGACTCCGTGTATGCCTTATCCTGACAGGTATAGACTTTTTGATCTGCTCCAATCACCGTAAGAAACTGAAGAAACGGGCAGGTGTGATAGTTTTTCGCAAAAAGCTCTCCAAGTTCATGGTAGTGGTTGAGGATGGTAAACGACTCATCCACTAATCCCTGCGCCAGAGAAATTTGCCGGGCCACGTCATCTTTTATTGATGCATGATAAGAGTTATTGCCTGCCGCATTATTGCTGACAACTGCCCCTGATATTTTGACATGGTTCACCCTGCACGCTTTGAGCAGAGTACAAAGTTCAGCAATGTGCTGATGGTTGTCGTGCCCGACAATAAAGCTTACCCCAAGAACACATTTTGTGTCACGAGCCGTAAACGCACGGATATTTGCTATTAAATTGGTAAAGTCGTGAGGCTTTGCCCCTCGGCTTTTGACGTAGCTTGCATCATCCCAGGCATCCATTGAAACCCGCACCCATGTGCCATGCTGTGCGAAAGCATCAGCAACTCGCCCTTTCAGGTTGGAGCCATTGGTCAGGGCTGCAATCCGAATCCCGCCGTTTGCGAGAATATCGATAACCTCAGGGAGTGGTTTATAGAGAAGCGGTTCGCCCCCTCCACTGAAGGTGACTGCTTTGACTCCCATCTCAACAAATTCATGGGCAAGTTCCATCATCTTTTCAGCCGGAATGCTGTCCTGCTCTTGCATCTCTTCGCCCAATGAAAGGTCATTACTTCGATAACAACAGTACCAGCAGTGGTGATTGCAATGGTTGGTTGGCTTGACCCGTATATGAACAGGCGCAACGACCCGACCTTCTCGAATGGCTTGAAGATGATCGGTGAAGCGAAGAAACTTGAGGGCGCTGTAGTATGTTGACATGGTTGTGTTAAGACTTACCGAGGTAGGTGAACCACTCTTTTGTGGCATCTGAAATGGTGTCAACAGTCCACACAGGAGCATCACGCCAGTAGTCGATCTGTTCCAGCATCTTTGCCACTCCTTCTTCAAAGCTGATGCTCGCTTTCCAACCAAGCAATTGCTGAATACGGGTAACATCGGCAAAGGTGCAATCGGGTTCACCGGGACGCTTTGGTATGTAGGTAACATCGCCGCCAAGCAGTTCAACCAGCCGGTTGACGCTGAAGGTGTTGCCAGAACCAATATTCATGCACACGCCGCTATGCTCCGACTGCGCTGCACAGATATAGGCATCCACAACATCAGTAACATAAGTAAAATCACGGGTCTGGGTACCATCACCAACCACCGTGAAGGGATGCCCAACCAATTTTTGGGCAAGAAAAACACCGAACACAGCGCCATAAGTGCCGGATGTACGTGAACGAGGCCCATAAACGTTGAACATGCGCAGCGATACCGCTGGCAATCCGTACACCTGATTCCAGTGCATGACGCACTCTTCGCCCAGCCTTTTTGTTAGTGCATAAGGATATTGAGGGCGCATCTCCGCAGTTTCTGCTGTCGGGCATTGATCCGGAATTCCGTAGCAGGAGGAGGAGGCTGCGTAGATAAAACGCTTCACCCCAGCAGCACGAGCAGCCTCGAGCACAGAAACCGTGCCATCAACATTTGCTCGGTGATAGGGAAATGGCTGCTGGATAGAGGGTACGATATCAGCCAGTGCCGCTATATGAAAGACCCACTCAACACCCTCAAAAAGTGGCCTTATTGTTGCATGATCATTAATGTCAATTTCGTGAACGGTGAGCTTCGGATTTACTGCCAAGTGGGCAAGATTTGCGAAACGCCCTGTAGAGTAATTATCAAGAACCACAACATCGTGGCCGTCGTTGAGCAATCGTTCGACAAGGTGACTGCCAATAAAACCGGCGCCACCCGTTACAAGTGTCTTCATGTGTTGTAGAGGTGATTATATGAAATTGACATGCGGGACTCTTTTCTCCTTCAATTCAGAGAGATAGAGATTGATCTGATCCATGTGGCAGTTGTGCCGACACTCGGAAATATCAAGTCCGTGCCGCACATATTTTATATTTTCTTTTCGCTTTTCGCTCTGCCAAACCTCTTGAAAGCTGCTCTCAAAAACATTACCCAAAGAGAAGCGCTCATCTTTCAGATATGAAGGGCAGGAATACAACTCTCCAGAGGTCATGATGTGAGCCTGAAAAAAGGGAGTTGAATAGCAGGTACTATAGCGCTCTGTTATAGGTTGTGTATACTTCACCATGGTCTTTGAACGAAAGATGAGCTGAAAATCAGCCGTCGAACAGGCTGAAAGCAGATCATCCAGATAGAGATAGTCGTTGTAATCAATATTGTCGTAGAGTCTCGTGTTACTTGAGAAGTGCTGAGAGTATGGCTTGATAACAAGATAGTCGAGACCGATTTCGTCACGACAGATCTTTGCCAGTATCTCCATCTCTTTTGCATTTTCGGGCAAGAGGACGGCCTGTGCCCCAATTGTGGTTGCAAGACCATGTTGGCGTTTGAATTCGACCGCTCGTTTCAAATTCGAAACTACTTTATCAAAATCACCTGGCTTGCAGCGATGCACCTGTGCATAAGTCTCTGCCGTGCCCGCGTTCATGGAGATCTTCATCCATGTCACCTGGCTCAATGCCCCCTGAATGAAGTGATCATTAATCACCGTTCCATTCGTGGTAATGCCAAAATCAAGTCCGGCTTCATGGCCAGCATTAATAGCCTCAACAATCTGTTTGTGCAGCAAAGGCTCACCTTCACCCGCAAGATGAACGCTTTTTACACCAAGCGCACCCATCTCACGCAGCAAAGCAACCATAGCATCTCCATCCATCGCACTCGGTTCGTAACCGATATAATCGTAAGCACAAAAAACACAACGATGATTGCAGGTGCCCATCGGTGAGAGTTCTACATAGATCGGGTATATATTTTTTGCTTTTTCCCAATCATCAGAGCCATCCAAAAACTCGGCAACACGTTTTGGGTGGTATACCAATTTATGACTGTCAATCCGGAATTTATCGCCCATTATCTATCCCGTTCTTAATGTTGTTTTTATGAGCAGCAATGTCCTGTTCACAGAGCCACTGCATACAAATATGACCTACAATAAGCTGCAAATCTTCGGCAATCTGCATATCATTAATTTCAAAGTGAATCGGGCATTGAGCCAGCTCTTTACAGCGGCCACCTGAAAAACCGAGAATGGCAAAGGTTTTCATCCCAATAGAGTTGCCCGTTTCGAGCGCTTTAACCACGTTATGAGAGTTGCCACTGCCTGATAACACAATAAGCACGTCACCCTGATGTGCCTTAACCCTGAGTTGCTCTGCGTAGATATTTTCGTAGCCGATGTCATTTGCAAGGCAGGTAATCACCGCCGGGTTTGCGCTTAAGGCTTCGACACGCATTCCTCCACCGTTTTTAACTCCTACCCCATAGAGAAAATCGTTAGCAAGGTGCATAGCGTTACCTGCACTACCTCCGTTGCCGCAGAGGTAGGTGCTATGGCCATGAGCCCACGCTTCACGCAAGGCTTCGCCAAGTTCTTGCACCTGCGACATAGCGTCATGGGTTAGCGCTTGGGAAACCTTGTCTGTGTAATGTTTAATATGTTGGTGCATAGAGAAGAATTGATGCGAGTGCATAGGCCGCCAGCGAGAATGGCTGCTATCATAACTATTAAATGCTCAGTGCTGAGTGCTGAGAACTGAAACCCTATTATTGACTATTTCGTCATAGCTACCGGTACGTTTGACCCCGCCGTCGGCCAGTTCGACGATTTGGGAACAATTTTTCAGGGTGGTAAGGCGATGTGCGATAATGAGAATGGTAAGCTCTTTGCCAAGGCCTTCGATTGACTTCATGACCGACTGTTCAGTCTCGTTGTCGAGAGCGCTGGTTGCTTCGTCGAAGATGATGACATCGGCCTGCTTGTACAGAGCTCGTGCGATACCAATGCGCTGGCGCTGTCCTCCAGAGAGACGGATACCCCGCTCCCCGACATACGTTTTATACTTTTTTGGCCAGCTTTCAATGATCTCTGCAATCTGTGCCTGTTGTGCTGCTTGCTTCACCCGGGCTTGGTTAATTTTACTTTTTGGAATCCCGAAGGCTATGTTCTCTTCAATGGAGCTATCAGATAAGTAAATAGCTTGTGGGACGTGAGCTATATGCGCCTGCCAAGCCCTGTTGTTGGTTGTGGTTATTGGCTGACCATCAATAGCAATAGCCCCATCAGTGGGTTGCAGAAGCCCCATCACAATATCAAGCAACGTACTTTTACCACTGCCAGTAACCCCGATAAAACCAGTCCGGCTCCCTCTGGAAATCGCAAGATTGAGGTTGTTGAGCACCAGCGGTGTCTGCTCTGCGTAACGAAATGAGAGATTTTTCAGCTCAATCTGTTTCAGGAAAGGCAACGGCTTGGCTGGCGGTTGATCGGCATAATCGGGCAGTGGCTGATCAAGAAGCTCGATAGCATCTTCCAGCGATGCTTTGCTGCCCTGAATTATAGACCATGACATATACCCGGTCTGTAAAACTGGCAGCATACGTTGTGCCCCTAGAGCGAGAGCTCCAAGAACTGGAATAGCTTTGGAAATGCCGTTGGGTTGCAAGGCAAGCATATATGCAAGTCCTGAAATAATAAGCATTCCCAAGGCTTCTAATGCAAAACGCGGGCTTGAACTTATAAATGAGTTATTACCGTGGGCATGACGTGAAGGCAAATCAGCATTACGATAAATCTCACAATAAGTAGCCTGAGTACCATCAATCAGAACATCCCGGATGCCGCCTAACCCCTCCTGCAACGATTTAATAACCTGCGTCGACTCGTGAGCAATACGCTTGCTATTCAAAACTAACCGGCTGCGGGTAATCTTAACAATCAACGCATAGATCAATCCAAAGCAAGAAAACGCTGCCAACGCAATAACAGGTTCGACTGAAATAATGGTAGTCAGTATAGCCAGTAAAATAATGGTGGAACTGATTAAACTAAGAAGACTGGTAAAGATGGTCGTGACCGTACCAGTTTTGGTGGAAATACCACTTATAATTTCACTGCTGTTGCGGGCCACGTGCACCGAGTATGGCTGAAAGAGAGTGCGCCGATATACACTAATGCTTAGATCAGCACCTGTTGCGTAGGAGAGGCGTGTGCTGACCCACATAAGAAACAGGCGTAAGCCTCCCGAAAAAAGCGCCGCTAACCCGAAAATAATGGTGACCGGGAGCAAAAGCTGGCTGGAGCTGTTCATTCCGAATGCACTGATAAACGGCTGGGCTGCCGGAAGCTGAAATATCCTCTCCGGCGCAGTCAAAACCGCCAGAAATGGGAGCACAGCCCCAATGCTGATGATTTCGGCAAAGGATGCCCCAATCATCAACACAAGCAATAGCCTGAATTGCCCCCTTCTCCTCGGACTGACGTGGAGCCAAAGGCGTCGCAGAAGGGTTGTCATTGACTGCGTAGATTCCATATTACATTCTTCAAAACTTGGTGGAGGTTGTTGACTGCCGTGCACTTTACCGAGCTAATCACGACTTATCGTCGCAGGCCTTAAGCACCAGACAAACTGTGTCAATCGAAGGTAAATCAGATGGTAAACGAATGCGCAAACCACAAAGGCGACCATCAGTATCACTGTATTAGAAAACCACACCGTTGCAGCCAATGAGCAAAGAAGAGAGATGGGCCAGACAAAGAGTGAGGTCAGGCTATTTTTAAACTGAGGCTTTGCATTTGGAAGCAGATTCCTAGCAACCCGGGAATACAGTAATGAGTGCAGATGCAAACTATCAGCCTGACCGGGATGCTGGCCAGAACGATTATAGCGGCGCATCATTGAAAAAACTGTTTCAAGAATGGGGTGCGCGCAGACCAGAAGCGGAGCCCAGGCAGAGACTTCGTGATTGCGAAAAGGTAGCATGACAGACACCCATGCAAGCATAAATCCCAGCAGATAAGCGCCACCATCACCCATAAATATTTTACCAAACGGAAAATTAACCACAAGAAATCCTGCCGCGACAGCAATGAATACAACACACAACCGCGCTAACTCAGCATCACCAACCTGCCAGGCAATGAAGCCTAAAGCCGAAAAGCAGATCATAAGGGTGCCTGCCGCCAAACCGTTAAAACCATCAATGATGTTAATCGAGTTGACCACTCCTCCCACAGCAACAGCCGTAAATGCGACAGAAAGGGGCACATAAGCAAGGAAATAGTCGATTGGGGAAATATCGATATCATTGAGGTTGTATCCGGTAAGCCACCAGGCAAGGAGAGCGCTGACCATTGTCGCTAAAAGCCGGTTACGAATAGTTACTCGCTTGGTAAAGTCTTCTGTAAGTCCCGCAGCGAAAGCGGGGAGTCCGGAAATCAACATCAGCCCGAGCTGTTTTGATACTGAATCGGGGGCGAGAAACCATGCTGCGAGTAATCCGGAAATGATCGCTATTCCACCGATACGGGGCGTTGGGGCGACATGAACTTTTTGTACCCCTGTATGGGAATCAAAGGAGTGCTTGCCGTGCCATTTTTTGCTTATTATAATCAAAACCGAAATTGCCACAGTAGCAAAACCCGGGATGCATAAACTAACCCAGGTAACAGCTTGAAAATACAGATTTGGGCTTAATTCCAACGGAGGTAGCCTCTAATGGTTTTCATCTGCTCGACACTTTCTCCATTTGTTTTTGACCTCTGATATGCTTCAATTAAAAAAGCTATAATCACGGCAACAAATAACGCCGCTATCGCAGCAATAGCCACTGAGTTACTTCGAAATGGGCCTGATTTCTGTTCCGGTACCAAAGCGCGGTCGATCACTCGAATCGATGATTCTGACTTCGCTGCGCTAATATTGGCGAGTGTCAATTGCTGAAGTGCCATCTCATATAATGCTTCGGCATATTTTAGCTCCTTGGTTTTTTTCGTAAAATCGAGTATTCGTTCCGGCGCATTACTCACAGTCCTTGAACCTGCCTGAGCTTTGCCAATTTCCGCACGAAGATTATCAAGTTTTTGTCTTGTTCTTATGTACTCTGGATTATTGGGTGTTGCAAAGGCTCTCATGTCAGCCAACTCAAGCTCGGTACTTTTAATCGTTGCCTGAAGCATTCCAATTTGAGGCCCAACCATAATGAACCCCGTTTGTTCCTGGAGTTGTTTTATTGCCAACTCAGCATCGCCAAGTCTGTTTTTCGCTTTAATAAACTCCTCTTCAGCAAGGTTGCGATTCCGGTTCGCCTCCGAAAGAGCTTGTTCATTGTTCATTTGGAGCAACGCATCCACATATCCATTAGCCAGTAGTGCCGCACGCTTTGGATTTGTTTCCGTTATCATGATATGAATAAGGCCATCTTTGCTTGACTTGACTTGGGTTGCACCTGCCAGAGCACCACGTGCACCTTGCTGTGAAGTTGTTTTATAAACCTGCATGAGCTTGAACCGCTTGATCATGGCATCCTGCATGGTACGGCTGTTGAGCAATGCGATATAAATATCGTCAGTGCCCGACATAATACCTCCGCCGCCGCCAAACATACCGGGGAGAGCGCCGAGAGAAGCTACCGCCAATGCACTTGATGCCTGTTTGGGCGGCATAAATGTTGTGTCGGCAGTATAGAAATTGGGACTCTGAAAGGTAACAATTAGAGCTATAATGGACGCAACCAGGGGGGCGGCAACAATAAGCTTTATATATTTGGCGAGAACGATAACAACACCAAGCAGATTAATTTCGAATTTATCTTGCCCCGGTGATTGAAGATTATTGTCCACTATTTTCAATTTCTAATCGTTTTAAGAGCCGCAGCTCCGAGACCAAATTGATACAGAATAGTTGTCCATTCTTGCAGGTTCTCCATGAAAATAGCCATAAAACTGCGTCCACCTCTTTCAATTTTTTCAGGTACTACCAGGGCATCACCAGGGTTGATGTAGCCGCCCATGCCGCCATGTCGTTTGCTCTGTATGGTGCCATTTGCGCAGATACGATACATCTCCGAACGGTCACCCGAAGCGCTGACACCTCCGGCAAGCATGAGATAGTCGTTGACGCTACGCTTTGGCTCAAACATGAAGGTGTTCTGCTGGTAAACTGAACCGACCACGTCAATAGTCGATAGCATGGCCGGTATATAGACCAGATCGCCATCCTCAAGAGGAAAGTCAGGCAGGTCACTGATTGTGGCCTCAGGATTCCTGATGTTCAGAATGATACGCCCCTCCGACTTCACGCTTCGCAGCATCGGAACCAGGCTTTGCTCTGACTCCAGCTCCTGGCGAATCAAGGCGATCTGCTTTGGATCACTCTCTCTGGAAAGCCGGTGTTTGGCGTTGAGTTGAATATCTTTTTCAAAGCGGTCGACCGATTCATCGATCTTTTTCTGCTGTGCAATTCTAACATTTTCGCGGCTAAGCCGTGTTCCATAAACGTAGGCCTTTTCCGTAATGCCGTTACGGGCAACAAAGGCCCTTAGGGTTTCGCCTCTCTCTATCTGGTACACACCGCTCTGTTTGACAGCTCCATCCAGACACACAAAAGCTCGATCGATTTTTGTTTGCATTGGTATGGCACCGGGCGCAAAAACGCGGATGATGTCGGCTGGCTGCAATATGAGTTTTGAAAGCTCTGTTTCAATTG
>CAJEXQ010000029.1 GCA_903994635.1 uncultured Chlorobiaceae bacterium | reverse complement strand
CGCAATCTCCACATAGTCCTCAGCAGGGGAGGGGAACCCAGCCGAAACACCCGCAGCAAAAAGCGGCAACTCCAACACGGTCGCCAGATCAGCCGTGTAAAAGTCCAACACTGGATTTGAATGTATTTTGGAAAGTCTCATGGCTCTTGATGGTGAAGTTATGCCCTCTTCCGAAAGCTGTATTGCCTTCAATATGCAAAAAAATGAAGAGCCAGAGTGCGCAGAACGTCCCCGCTGATGAACCAAAGCACAGTGTAACAAAGTCCCCTGCCCAACCCACCATGGCGCACTTGAGTACAAGAACATTTAGGCCATAGGGCATGAAGTTGACCTTCTAACGACTTGAAAGAGTCGGACTATACATCAATGACAGAGCGACAAGAAGAGACTTTCTCATTTTTTAATCGATTTTTAAGGCTCCCTTCAGACTTTTTTAAGCAGCACCTATTATCTTGTTCAAGGATAAAAGTTATCAAGATTTAATCAATGATTTAGCGATGTGGAAATCCGTTCTGATACAACGAACATTACCGCTCACGGCCTCTTATCTTCTGCTCATTGTTGCCGGGGTCGCGCTTGACTACCTGTTTCATGTTGCGCATCTTGAATGGGTAGGTAGGTATTTGGGAATTGTCGGCTTCGCTTTTCTGCTGCTCTCTTTTGGATATTCAGCACGCAAAAAAAAGCTGATTACCAGCGGACCGCTCAAGCTCTTTCTCAAGTTTCACTGTCACGCAGGATGGATTGGAACCCTGATGATTTTTGTCCATTCAGGAATCCATTTCAACGCCATTCTGCCATGGGCCGCAACAGTATTGATGATGATAGTGACGGCAAGCGGCCATGTTGGGCAACACCTCATTAACAAGCTCAAGGCAGAGGTGACCCTGAAAATGAAGCAGCTTGGACTCACTGCCGAGGCCGATGATGAACTGCAGCATGAGCGTTATTGGGATAGCCTGACGGTAAAAACTCTTGGGCAATGGAGGAGCATGCACAGGCCTATGGTCACTTTTTTAATTGCCTTGACTACAATCCATATTTTCTCAATATTTTTCTTCTGGAACTGGAGGTAACTGTTGAAACCACTTTTTGTCTTTATCGCGTCGCTCATCATTCTTGCTGCGCTTGCCGTAGTATATCCAAATATGCTGCTTAACCCTGGCCCCCTCACCAAAGGCCATCATGCACTTGAAAAAGATTGCCTGGCCTGCCACACCCCTTTTCGCGGGGTAAAATCAGTGCAGTGCATCAGTTGCCATAAGCAGCAGGAGATTGGCATCAACACTGTAGCCGGGGCGGTTCTCCCAAAAAACGGCAGCAAAGTTCTTTTTCATAAGGGCCTTGCCGACAACTCCTGTATCGAATGCCACACCGATCATAAAAAGGCTTTCTCCACAAAAACCATCAAGCCCTTCAGGCACGCATCACTGGAGCCCTCGCTTCGCAATAGGTGCATCAACTGCCATAAAGAGCAAAAGCCTGCAGATGCGCTGCACAAGGTTGCAGAGGGAAATTGCGCTGAATGCCACAGCACCACAAAGTGGAAACCCGCTACCTTCGATCACAAAAAGCTGACGGCATCAGGCGGTAAAGAGTGCTTCACCTGCCACAAGAGTGACCGACCAACGGACAAGCTGCACCAGAGCGTCTCAACAAGTTGCGCCGAATGCCACAGCACAACAAAGTGGAAACCCGCTACCTTCGATCACAAAAAGCTGACGGCATCAGGTGGTAAAGAGTGCTTCACCTGCCACAAGGCCACTCTGCCCAATGACACGATGCACCGACAGAGCTCAAAAAATTGCGGAACATGCCACAGCACCAGCCGCTGGAAACCGGCAACATTTGACCATAATCGCTACTTCAGGCTCGATCGAGATCACAGGGCAAGTTGCAAGAGCTGCCACACCGATCCCGGCAATTATAAAAAGTACACCTGTTACAACTGCCACGAGCACTCGGAGTCAGGGATCGCCTCCAAACATCGCAGAGAAGGGATCTACAATTATCAGAACTGCATGAAGTGCCATCGCAACGGCGACAGTGAAGGGCATGGCGAAAGGGGATCTGATGATTAGCCCCATGTCGCTATGAAGCAATAATCAGATTTCAAAAATCAGAAGAGATGATTATATTTGGCGGCAACGATGGTTCGTTGTTGCCTTTTAATCAATAATCACTGACTGTTATGCCACAAGAAGAGAGTTCACAAACGCCCCAAACACCCCAAGCGGCTCCGAAACTTCCGGCGGGGGTGGGTTTTTTGTTGACAGTCGTTGGTATTCCATTGGCTCTTCATGCATTGACCGGCGCGGCAGTTGGCGTGTTGACCTTTGCTGTCGGAACCCTGTTCGTCGGACTCACCAAAGGGGAGAAGCCCAAATCTCCGGGGCTATCATCAGCGAGACGTTCAGTTGCGTCTGAAACAACAGCATGAAACACCGTGGCGCCAGCATCATTTTTTTCAACCGATTTCGTCAGGTGTTGCTGGTGCTCCGCGATAACATCCCTTCGATCCCCTATCCGGGAATGTGGAATCTGCCCGGCGGGCATATTGAGCACGAAGAAACCGCTGAGGAGTGCATTGTAAGGGAGATGCTCGAAGAGATCGAGATCAATGTCGAGGGGTGCGACCTTTTCCGCCTCTACGAATTTTCAGACAGGAGTGAGTACGTGTTTATGCAACAGGCTGATTTTGATTCGGCCAAAGTCGTCCTGCACGAGGGGCAGATGATCCGGTGGTTTTCCAGGGCTGAAGCCAGCCAAGTTGAGCTTGCTTATGGCTTCGACAAGGTACTTGCAGACTATTTCGACAGCCTGCCGGAAAACAGAAGAAAATAGCGGGCCGCATCATCTACAGGAACTCCCAAAAGCGTCATCGTATTGATTCAAGGAAACGCTCAGCGTCAACAGCAGCCATGCACCCCGTTCCAACGGCTGTAACGGCCTGGCGATAAGCGGTATCCTGAACATCCCCGCAGGCAAAAACGCCCTGGACATTTGTCTGTGTCGACGATTTTTTTGTGATGATATAGCCATAGTCATCGAGATCAAGCTGATCCTTGAACAACCCTGCATTTGGCGCATGACCGATAGCCAGAAAAACTCCATCGCAAGCGTGTTCTGATAACTCTCCGGTCTGAACATTTTTCAATCTGATACCGGTCACCTTCTGGCCATCACCGAGAATTTCATCGATGACCTCATTAAGCATCATGCTGATTTTCGGATTTTTTCTTGTACGGAGGCTCATGATTTTCGATGATCTGAACTCTTCGCGACGATGCACAAGGGTAACATGGGAAGCAAATTTGGTCAGATAGAGTGCCTCCTCCATTGCTGTATCACCTCCGCCAACAACAAAAACCTTGCAATCACGGAAGAAAAAGCCATCACAGGTAGCACAGGCCGATACACCCTTCCCCCTGTAGCGATTTTCAGACTCAATGCCAAGCCATTTTGCATTGGCTCCTGTGGCCACAATGAGCGCATGAGTCAAAAATTCACGACCATCCTCAAGCGTCAGGCATAACGGGCTTCTTGAAAGATCAACATCGGTAACACTTCCGCTGACAAACTCGGCGCCAAACCTGGCTGCCTGCTCGCGCATTTTTGCCATCAGTTCCGGGCCACGAATACCCTCCGGAAAGCCGGGGAAATTCTCAATCTCCGTCGTAATCATAAGCTGGCCACCGGGCTGAGGTCCCTCAATGACAAGAGGAATTATATTTGCCCTTCCTGAGTAGATAGCCGCTGTATAACCAGCAGGCCCGGTTCCCATAACAATGAGGTCGCGTACGTTACTCTTCATGATGCTTGTCCCGAATGTAATTTAAGAAGGAAGGAAATTGAGATCCCGGTACTGAGACCGGGATAGCGGGATTCGCGGCTTTCGCTTTGTCAACCGATGAGATCGTCAAGTTTTTGAGCAATCATCTTTTTTGGCATAGCCCCAAGCATCTGGTCAACAACCTGGCCATTTTTGAAGATAAGCAGGGAGGGAATGCTCCTGATACCATACTGTGCCGCAATAGCAGGGTTCTCGTCAACATTAAGTTTTGCGATAACTGCACGCCCTTCATAGTCACCGGCAAGCTCTTCAATCACAGGACCAAGCATCATGCAGGGGCCACACCAAGCAGCCCAGAAATCAACCAGCACAACCTTGTCAGAATCAAGAATCTCTGCCTTGAAATTCAGATCCGTAGCCACAAGATATTTTCCACTCATTGTTGTAATTATATACCAGTTTAGAATTAGTGATAGTCCCAACGTTCCCGCCATTCCTGTACGATTCAATCATACTCAATCGATACCGATAATAATAAAAATTTTATTAAATAAATGGTTCTACCCCGAAATCCGCACATTGTCGGGGCCAAGAATCTCATCAAGCTTTTCAATGGTACTCTCCGCAGCATCAACAGGGGTACTTCGGGCAAAAAGAGTGAGGGTTTCAATATTTTCTCCTGATTGAGCTTTTACCTCAAACTCGACCGGAGTACCTCCCTTGTTTGAGTCAAAGATTTTTTTAACTCGCCCAAGTTTTTCCAGTTGCACCTGGTCATCGGCATCAACTTTGAGAATAATTTTTTTGACAAGGCTGTTTCTTACCTTTTTTATCGGCACCACATCCCTCACAAGCAGTTTGAGCTTTCCGCCACTCACCTCTCCTTCGGCAACCAGCATCAGCACCTCTTCAGGCTTTATAAGATGGCCGTACTGCTCATAGAGAGTGGCAAACACTGTAAAATCAGCCTTGCCTGTAAAGTCCTCAATACAACCGAAGAGCATCTGCTTTCCTTTCTTGTCCTGATAAGGCTTCACCGATACCACAACACCAATCACCTTGTACTGCTTTGCCGCCACAACCTCTTTTGACTGAAGCTGAAGCGTTGCAAAAGCCTCCCAGTCGCGACGGTAGGGGGTAAGTGGATGCTGACTCAGATAAAAGCCAACCAGTCTCTTTTCATGAAGAAGCTTGTCAGCGTCTGGCATCATCTCCGCCGACTCCATATCAGGATAGTGCGCCTCCTCAGGTTCAGTGCCCTCTTCGGCTGAAAAAATACCACACTGCCCAAGCGTCACCGAGCGGTTCTGCATCTGCCCGAATTTTATCGCCTTGTCAACATTGGCAAGCAATCTGGCACGATGCGAATCGATCTCGTCAAATGCTCCGGCCAGAATGAGGCACTCGAGCGCCTTGCGGTTCATCACTCTCAGGTCAACCGAGAGGGCGAGATCAAAGAGATTGACAAAGTCTCGTTTTCTGCGAAGCCTTGAGGTAACAACCGCCCTTGCGGCTCCGCCAACCTGCTTGATAGCGCTAAGGCCTACGCGGATAGATGGCCGCTCACCCGACTCTTCGACAGAAAAAAGCGCGTCACTTTTGTTGATTGAAGGTGGCAGTGTCGAAATTCCAAAACTTTTTGCCTCATCAGTCAAGTGCTTCATCCGCTCAATATCGCCTATTTCGCTGTTGAGAACTGCCGTAACAAACTCAATCGTATAATGAGCCTTGAGGTATCCCGTCCAGTAAGCAAGCACACCATAAGCCGCCGAATGGCTTTTATTGAAGCCGTAGCCTGCAAACTCGGCCATAAGATCAAAAACCCTTGTGGCAAGCGTATCATGCACTCCCTGCTGAGTAGCTCCCTGTACAAAATCAGCTTTGTATTTCTCCATGATTTCGGGCATCTTTTTTCCCATCGCCTTGCGCAGATTGTCGGCCTTGGCAAGCGAAAAGCCTCCCATCACCTGGGAGATCTGCATAACCTGCTCCTGATAAACAATAACACCGTAAGTCTCCTTCAGAATCTCCTCAAGCATAGGGTGCATGTAATCGATCACTTCCCGGCCATGCTTGCGATCAACAAAAAGATCGACGGCATTACGCCTCTCATCAATCCGTGCATTGAGCGCTCCAGGGCGGTAGAGAGCACTCATGGCTATAATGTCGCCAATCTGGGTGGGCTGCAGGCGCGTCATGTAGCTCTGCATGCCGGATGACTCAAACTGGAAAATACCAGCCATCTTGCCTTCCTGAAAAATTTTGAAGGTTTTGCGGTCGTTCATGGGCACTTTTTCAAGCTCAATGTCAAGGTCGTGCCTTCTTTTGATCATCCTCAGCGTCTCATCAATAACTGCGAGGGTTTCAAGGCCGAGATAGTCAATTTTGAGCAGCCCGGAAGTTTCTATCCAGTTCTTGTCAAACTGGGTGACAACCTGCTTTTCATCACTGACATCGGAAGCCTTGCCCCTGACAGGATCGGGTTCATCCAGATCAATCTCATCGGCAAATTTTCGCACCTCAGTCTCAATCTTGTTGGAGACATAGAGAGGAACCTGCTCTTCAAGCGGCCCGTCGGTGATGACCACAGCGCCTGCATGCATCGAGACGTTCCGCGCCCGCCCCTCAAGTGCGCGGGCATACTCCATAAGCTCCCGGAGTTCCGGCGAACTTTCGGATAACTGTTTAAGCTCTTTTGCTTCGTTCAATGCCTTTTCAAGGGTAATGCCTGGCTTGACGGGGACAAGTTTTGCCAGTTTATCCACCAGGGTGAGCGGAACCTCAAGCACCCTGCCAGCATCGCGAATGGCCGCTTTGGCGCCAAAGGTACCAATTGCAATAACTTTCGCAACACTCGCTGTGCCATACTTTTCGACCGTATATTCAAGAACCTTCTGCTTGCCGACCGGGGTAAAGTCAATGTCGATATCCGGCATTGAGGAGCGCTCTGGATTTAAAAACCGCTCAAAGAGCAGCTTGTATTTCAGCGGGTCAATCCTTGTGATTCCGGTAAGATAGGCAACAATGCTTCCCGCCGCAGATCCCCGACCGGGACCGACTGAATAGCCAAGACGACGCGATGCGGCAATAAGATCACTGACAATAAGAAAATAGGAGCTGAAGCCCATTTTTTCGATCACCCCGAGTTCCAGCTCTATTCTCGAACGGATATCCTCCGGTGTAATACCATCAGATGCAGCATCGGCATACCTCTCCTTTACCCCATCCCAGGTCAGGTGACGAAGATAGTCAAACTCATTTTCAAACCCCGCCGGAAGAGGAAAGTGGGGGAGAACAGGCTCTTTATCACCAAAAGTGTAGGAGCATTTTTCAGCAATAATCGCCGTATTGCTCAACTCTCCATGTTCATCGCTGAACAGGGCGCACATCTCTTCAGAAGACTTCAGATAGTGGTCGCTTCCTGCCAGCGCAAGCAGATTCTGGCTGGAAAGCTTTTCCTTGGTACGGTTGGCAACCATTGCCCTGTAGCATCCGGCATCCTTTCGCTCGAGATAGTGAACATTATTGGTGGCAACCAGTTCAATAGAAAATTTTTGCGCCAGTGCAATGGTCTGCTGATTGAGTTTTTCATCGAAAGGTGTCTGGTGGCGCTGAAGTTCGAGATAAAAATTATCGCCAAAAATCTCCTGGTAGTAGGCTGTAAACGTTTCAGCTTCATCAACAGCCCCGGCAAGGAGCGCCCGCCCTATTCTCCCTGTCGAGTAGCCAGACAGACAGACAAGACCTTCCTGGCAGGTTTCAAGCATGCGGCTCTCAATATGAGGCATACCATTGACAAAACCCTCTTTTGCACCCCTCGACAAAAGAATACAAAGGTTTCTGTATCCAGCTTCATTCCGAACAAGCACCACCAGCGAAGGCGACACTGGTGTGCGACTGTTCTGGTGCGTGTCAGTTTCGAGCAACAAAAGCTCACTGCCGATGATAAGCTTGATCCCTGCATTTTTAGCCACACTGAAAAGCTCCGGCATATTGAACATCGCGCAATAATCGGTGACGGCAATACTTTTCATCCCAAACTTCAATGCTGCAGCAAACAACTCATGCGGAAAAATCGGACTGCTCTGCATCGAATAGTGCGTATGAGCATGTAAATGTATAAAATTCATATCAATACCATCTTTTTAAAAGCAGGGGACTTATACCACTCCCTAATACAGCGCGCCATCGAATGTATTGCGCCCGGGCTTCAAAATAGTACATTTTTTGCCGATCATGCAGAGTATCGCAAAGCTCCCCGCGAGATATTCAGCCTCCTGCAACCCACAGGCCATCGGGGCCCACCAATGAAAATTTACCCAATAATACCACCCCTGATTTATGGCAGTTTCGCTTTTTTTCTTATTATCAAGTGCAAAGGCCTTTATGGCCTCTCCGAAATATAATTTTCTGAGACACTTGGAGCAAAATACCTATAATCAGTGCCCGGTCTGCGGCTACCCCCTTACGATGGACAGCGCGATGTGCCCACGATGCGGAAACGATATTCTTGAAGATATCTCCTCGCTCGACCAGCAATCCCAGGAATTTCACCACCAAAAAATTGAGGAAAAAAAAGCAGAGTGGTACACCCGCTGTCTTACTGAAAAGCTCAATATCAGCACTCATGATCCTGCGACACTTTACGAATCAACTACTCATCAGCTCAATGCACGGCAAACCGTCAACCTGACCGATGAACATGAATACCTTCGTACCGTCTCCCGGGCAGAACTCCTGAACGAGGGTGCCGCACGGAAAAAATGGTGGAATACCCTGAGCGCAGAGTGGAAAGAGGTCGTTAAAACAACCCTGAAAGTTGTCCGCGAGCCATCTGATCAGGAGCTGCTTCACTTTCTTGAAACAACACACCTCCGTTGCGACAACCGCAGAATACATAATCTGTTACCCGCCCAGGTGCTTGAAAAGCTCCAGCAACTCCGTTGCGATGAGTCGCCAGTTGAAGATCTCGAACCACTGCTGCATCTTAAAAGGCTGGAACGCCTCTATGCATTCGACTGCGATTTTTCATCGCTCGAACCTCTTCGCAACCTTTCCAGGCTGAAACTGCTCTGGATCTCCAGCACCCAGGTAAACTCCCTTGAGCCAATCAGCCAGCTTTTCAATCTTGAAGAGCTCTACTGTTCAGAAACATTGATCACAAGCCTTTCCCCTCTGAAAGAGCTTGTCAAGCTTGAAAAAATAAGTTGTTACAAGACAGGAATCTCCACCCTTCATCCGATAGGTCACCTTGAAAATCTTATAGAGCTTGGCATAAACAATTCGAACATTAACGATCTCACACCACTCTCCGGGCTCAAAAGTCTTGAATACCTCCGGTGCAACAAAACTGCGATCAGGAGCATTGAAGCGTTGAGAAACCTCTCTGATCTTCGGGAACTGAGTTTTGCCAACACACCTCTCGACAATATCGATCCCCTTGAGGAACTTGACAACCTTGAAGAGCTTGATATATCGAATACCCTCGTCAGCTCTATTGGCCCGATCATGCACCTTCAGCACCTCGAAAAAATTGAACTCACGGCTGGCAGAATTCCCGGTGAAGAGCTTGAACGCTTTATTGAACTCAATCCAAATTGTGAAGTCGTCCTTAAACCATAAGCCCCGAAACCAAACCGCACAAATAAGCGCTTATCACCCTGTCATTTCGACGAGCGAAGTGAGGAGAAATCTTACAGCACCACAAGCAAGATTTCTCGCTGATGCTCGAAATGACAGGATTAAATAGCCAAGGAGCGCTCATGATTCAAGCAACGGCTCAATGCGGAATTACAGAATGACTTCTGGCTACGCGCTTACGTGATGCTTATCGTATTTTTTTCGCTTAAAACTTTGGCTTCAAGCACATATTTACTATCATTAGCTATGGTTTTTTTCACGTCGATCAACGCCGCAGCAGCAAAACCATGAAGTGAACCCTGCGGCTCTTTTCACCACATAAATCAATGGAGTAGCGCTCATGGCAAAAAAAGCTTTACTTGTTGGAATCAATGATTATGCCCCTGTCGGCATCGGGGGGCCTGATCTGCGCGGATGCGTGAATGATGTTCAGGATGTTGCCAATACACTCTCGGTCCTCGGTATCATTCCGTCAACGCCGACAGCGATGAAAATTCTTACCGATGGCCGCGCAACACGGGCTGCGATAATGACTGGATTACAGTGGCTGATCAACGGAGCAAAAGCAGGTGACCTGCTGGTCTTCTACTACTCGGGGCACGGCTCCCAGGTTGTTGATGTCGAAGGAGATGAACCGGATGGAAAAGATGAGACTATTTGTCCTCACGACTTTGCTACCGCTGGCATGATCAAGGACGACGATTTGCGGAAGGTGTTTATTACCGTTCCGGCGGGGGTAAATCTTGATGTCATTCTCGACTCCTGCCATTCCGGCACTGGTACAAGAGAACTCTCCGCCCTGGCTGCTACCCCTGATAACCTGACTGTCGCTTATCGATACATTGAACCACCCATAGACTGGGGCTTCTTTCTCGACTCCAATCCATCACTTCCGGTACGAGGCATACTCAAGCGGGGTAAAGCCGCAAAGGATGCAGTCATTACACCAGGGCTGAACCACGTTTTATGGGCAGGATGCCGCGACAACCAAACCTCCGCTGAAGCATCAATCGGTGGAGTTTACCGTGGCCTGTTCACCCTCAACTTCTGCAAAATATTAAGAAGCGCAGGCATCACAATCACACGGAAAAACCTTGAAACTCAGGTGGCACGAAATATCAAAGCCATGGGCTACTCACAGGTGCCACAACTTGAAGGCATAGCAGCATCGATCAATGAAAAGGTGTTCACCTGAAAAAAACAACGCTGGCGTGCAGGCAGTCAATTTACCAACACGCCAGCGCTTATTACAAATGCAAATACCTGCTCAGGGATCAATCAAAAAACGATAACTGCACCGTCTCCGGCGCAGCACCTTTAGAGCGGAAAGCCCTGTAGCTGTTAATGAGAGCGTTGGTTGAACTGTCGTGTGCGGTCACACTCCCCTGCCCCTGAATTTCCGGAAAAATAACTTTGGCGAGCTGTTTGCCAAGTTCAACGCCCCACTGGTCGAAAGAGTTTATCTCCCAGATAACACCCTGCACAAAAACCTTGTGTTCATAAATGGCAATAAGAGCGCCCAGGGTAAAAGGGTTAAGTTCATCAAGAAGAATGGTGTTTGTCGGACGATTTCCGGGAAAAACCTTGTGCGGCAAAAGCGCGTTCAATGCAGCATCCTCATACCTTTCTGCCTCAAGTTCCAGACGCACCTCCTGCTCATTTTTACCTTTCATGAGCGCTTCAGTCTGCGCAAAGCAGTTCGCAAGAAGAATATCATGATGCTCCCCTGTCGGGTTCTGTGTTTTGAGAGGAACGATAAAATCAGCAGGAATAACCTCTGTACCCTGGTGCAAAAGCTGGAAAAAGGCGTGCTGGGAGTTGGTGCCTGGCTCTCCCCAGACCACCGGGCCTGTGGCATAGTCAACCCTCTCTCCCCGGACATTGACCCGTTTGCCGTTGCTCTCCATGTCGAGCTGCTGGAGATAGGCAGGAAAACGGTGGAGATACTGATCATAAGGAATAACCGCGTGGGAAGAGAAGGCAAAAAAATTGTTGTACCAGATACCGAGAAGCGCAAGCAGCACGGGGATATTTCGCTCAAGCGGCACGTTACGGAAATGGTCGTCCATCGCATAAGCACCATTGAGAAGCTCCTGAAAATTGTCGAAACCAATGAAGAGTGCAATGGAAAGGCCTATGGAGGAGCAGAGAGAGTAGCGTCCGCCAACCCAGTCCCAGAACCTGAACATATTGGCCTCATCAATCCCGAACTCAACCACTTTCGCCCGATTGGTAGAGACGGCCACAAAATGTTTGGCAATATGCGATTCATCACCCGCACGAGTCAAAAACCACTCACGGGCACTCATCGCGTTGGTGAGGGTCTCCTGGGTCGTAAACGTTTTTGATGCAACAATAAAGAGGGTGGTTTCGGGGTCAAGCTTTTTCAGTGCCTCACAGATATGGGAGCCATCAATATTGGAGACAAAATGAACCTGCAGTTGATTGTGTGCAAAAGGGCGAAGCGCTTCGGTCACCATGCAGGGTCCCAGATCAGAGCCACCGATACCGATATTGACCACATCAGTCATCCGTTTTCCGGTGTACCCCGTCCAGCTCCCTGATATCACCCTCTCGCAGCACTCCTTCATCTGGGCGAGAACATCGGCGATCTCCGTTGAGAGATCAAGGCCATCATGCTGAAGAGTATACCCCGGAGGCCTGCGAAGCGCGGTATGCAACACAGCCCGGTGCTCCGTAAAATTGATAGACTCACCATCAAACATCGCCTCACGCTTCTCTTCAACCCCGGCGTTGCGTGCCAAGTTGAGCAACAACTCCATGGTACGTGAAGTAATCCTGTTCTTTGAATAGTCAAGGAGCAACCCCTCCCATTGAATCGAGAAACGTTCAAACCGGTCGCTCTCCTCAATGAACATCTCCCTCATCTGCAGTGCCTCAATTTCAGGTTGGTGAGCCTTAAGTGCTTTCCAAGCTTCGCTTTGTGATAAATTCATGGTGTCTGTTATCTTGCCTGTTTACAATAAAAAGTAGGACCCAACCGCCACTGGAGTCAAGTCAATAAGGAATATAACGCAACCAGAGGGTAGAACCATCACAGTCACGCTCAAGAGCAACTGTTTCGGCGATACTCCGAATGATATACACTCCCCTTCCTGAGAAATTAAAAAGATTCCCGGAATCGACCGGGTCTGGCAATGCATCAAGATCGAATCCTGTGCCGCAATCCCTGACAGAAACCAAAAGGCTTTTATCCCCCGCAATCAGCCGAAAAGATACGGTCAAATCCTTTTGCTCATGATTCCCGTGTTTGACTGCGTTAACAAACGCCTCCTTCATGGTCAACTGAAGCGCTTCGGTAAACGATATGCTGTATCTCTCCCTCTCCGCAAAGGATGCGATAACCCCATACAGAACTTCATAATCAGAATTGTTGCCATGCAACACAATATCAACCCCCGGCATGAAATGACCTCCACCCAGAATAAGCTAAACATTTACCATCAAATGTACCATGAAACGACTACTCAGCCAAACGCAAAAAAAATATGCGTTTTTTTAAAAGAAATATGGCTCAAGGCCTGATTTTTTAACTTTTTTAATAATAAATTCCAGTAATTATATTGCCTCTGTGGCTTTAAACAATAATAAATAAAACAGTAATACAATGAAAAAAACAGTAAGACTTTTAAGCTTTGCCGTGGCGCTTTTTGCGGGATTAAGCGGAAATGCCCAGGCTGATGGATTTAAAATTGGAGCAGATGTTGTAAGCAGTTACCTATGGAGAGGAGGAGAACTCAACAGTTCTCCTGCAATTCAGCCCGCAGTTTCCTATACCTTCCCCAACAGCGAGATTGTTGCTGGTGCCTGGGGAACAAGTGCCTTCAGTGAAAGCGCTGGCAGCAGGTATCAGGAAACCGACCTTTATGTTACCATGCCGGTCGGACCAGCTACAGTAACAGTAACCAATTATTATGTGCCAGTTGCTGGCAACAACAAAGCATTCGATTTCAACCGCGCCGGAGCCAACACGGTTGAACTCAGCGCCGCTTATACCAAAGAGGATCTTTCTCTGCTTGCAGCGGTCAATGTCACAGGAAACACATTCAATACTGCCAAATATTTTGAAGCTGGCTACAAGATTTACGATCAGGAAAAATACACAGCAAAAGCCTTTATTGGCGCAGGTGACAAGGCTCAGTATGCCATCGGCTTTGGAACCGGATTTGCTGTTGTCAATCTTGGGGTTACGCTTGCCAAAGATAGCTACAGCGCCTCTTATGTCTACAACCCTGCCTCCGAAAAAGCGAACTTCGTCTTTATGGCATCCTTCTAAACCACCCGATGAACTACACCCATCGATAGCAAATTACGCCCCTTCAATATCTTCAGCCCTGAAGGGGCGCAAGCTACCTCCATAGGGTGCAGCCCTACGATTCGACGCTCTATGATTCTTCCGGCAGATCCACCTCGTAAATGACATACTCCTTGTAAGGCGTGCCGCCAATAACCCTTGCCAGCTTGCTCATTGGTTCATTTGCCTTGAGTACCCAGCTCATCTCACTGGCAGTAATGCCGTGTTTACTGCCATAATCGGCAATCTGGGCATTGAGAATACTGTCAATCCCCTTGTTGCGATATTCAGGCAGCACTCCCATAATTATGGTGCGAACCATCGTAATCTTGCGGCTGTACCAGAGATATTTCAGCAACCCAAGAGGGGAAAATGGGTTGCCATTGACATGCTTCAGTGCCTGGTTGATATCAGGGAGAGAGAGGGAAAAGCCGACCGTGCGCTTGTTGCGATCCTCGACAAAATAGATATAATTGGGATTTACAAGAGGCTTGAGACTTTTGGCAAGAAAATCAAACTCCTTGTCCGTCATGGGCACAAACCCCCAGTTTTTTTCCCATGCCTTGTTATAGATTTCGCGCACACGTTTTACCTCCTGATCAAAATCCTTCATATTCATCAGCCTTACCGTCAGCCCCTCCCTTTTCATGACATACTCTGAAATACGGCGCAGACGCTCAATATCAATACTCTCCTTGTCGATATACCAGGCAAGCAGTTCCTGCCCGACATGGTGCCCATAGTTCAGAACAAGATCATTATAGTAAGGGGGATTATAGAGCATCAGGAAAACCGGCGGGCTGTCATATCCTTTTGTCAACATGCCGCACTGGTCGTTCATGGATGGACTGACCGGGCCGCGCATGGCGTTGATTCCCCTCTTTTTCAGCCATTCGGCAGCCGCTTCGAAAAGGGCATTGGCAACGTCCTGGTCGTTGACACATTCAAAAAAACCCCAGAACCCCACCCTGTCGTGATGCACCTCGTTGTGACGGCGATTCTCAACAGCCGCAACTGTCCCCGCCATAACTCCATCTTTCCATGCCGTAAACATTGCCAGCTCCGCATGGTCATACAAGGGAAACTTCTCTGTATCAAGAGTTTTCATATAATCGTCAATAACCGGCGGAACCCAGTACTTGTTGAGTTCAGGATCCTTGCGGTATATCTGCCAGGCAAAGGTGATAAACTCCCTCTTCTCTTTTTTATTCCTGACTTGCCGAATCTCTATCGCCATAAAATCCCTCCTCACTTGACAAGGTTATGCACAACAGCCGCCCCTTCACGGAGCATACGCTCAGTCTCATCCCACGAGAGGCACTCATCAGTAATCGAAACACCGTACTTAAGCTTGCCGGGATCCTCAGGGAAAGGCTGGTTACCACAATAAAGGTTGCTCTCAATCATAACACCTACAATGCTTTTATTACCATCCACCTTCTGCTTCAGAATGCTCTCCCAGACTTCAATCTGGCGGGCATGTTTTTTGCCTGAATTGGCATGACTGCAATCAACAAGAAGCGACTTCTGGAGTCCAGCCTTTTCAAGCCATGATTCAGCACTTGAGATACTTTGTGCATCATAATTTGGTTTTTTACCACCACGCAACACAAGATGTCCGAACTGGTTTCCTTTCGTTGTGATAACACTGCTCAACCCCTCCTGGTCAATGCCAAGAAAACTGTGCGGGTGCATTGCCGAATGAATTGCGTCGACGGCCACATCAAGGCGGCCATCAGTCGAGTTCTTGAACCCTACAGGCATGGAGAGACCGCTTGCCATCTGCCGGTGGGTCTGTGACTCGATTGTCCTCGCCCCTATGGCCGCCCAGCTCACCAAATCGGCCACATACTGCGGCGAAATAGGATCAAGAAACTCCGTTGCCGCAGGCACCCCCATCTCGTTTATTTCAAGCAGGAGCTGGCGTGCATGAAAAAGACCATGCTCAATGTCATAAGTATCATTCAGGTGAGGATCATTGATAAACCCTTTCCATCCTATGGTTGTTCGTGGTTTTTCAAAGTAGACCCGCATCATGATGCAAAGATCATGCTGAAGCTCAGTGCGCAACAACGAAAGCCTCCGGGCATACTCACGAGCAGCAATCACATCGTGAATCGAACAGGGCCCGACAATCACCAGCAATCTTGCATCCTTGCCGGTCAATATATCTTCAACGTCATGACGTCCCGCAGCAACCGTTTCGGCCACGCGCTCCCCCACTGGCAGCTTCTCCTTGAGCGCCCCTGGGGAGGGAAGACGAATAATTCGTGAAACTCTTAAATCATGTAACTGTTCCATCCGTTTTAAACCAATATAAGCCCCAATAACAGCATTATTAATAATTACTTTAGGCAAGATAAAAAAAACAAACATATTATATAATGCGGTCTCCCTATACAGAGTCTCTTGGAGGGCGATGCAGAGATCCGAAAGATTCGGCAGTTAATTTTCCTTATATTAATGACTGTCGTACAAAGTTATAGCCATTCCAATAATTCACAAACAAAGAGATGAAGGTATTGATCACTGACGGCATTGATCCTCAATGCGGTCAAATCCTCACAAAAAACGGTTATGAAGTAACCGAACGCCCGAAAATAAGCAAGGAAGAGCTGAAGGAGATCATCGGAGAGTTTGACAAGCTGATCGTCAGAAGCGCAACCAAAGTTACCGCTGAAATTCTTGAATATGGAAAAAAACTCACACTGATCGGAAGAGCGGGAGCAGGAGTCGACAACATCGATCTCAAGGCGGCGACCCGCAAAGGCATCATCGTCATGAATACTCCGGGGGGGAATACTGTTTCTGCTGCCGAGCACACCTGCGCCATGATGCTGGCGGCCGCACGGCGTATACCGCAGGCAACAGCCGACCTTAAACTGGGGCACTGGAATAAAACAAAATTCACCGGAGTGGAACTCGAAGGAAAAACCCTATCCATTATCGGTCTTGGAAAAATCGGACGGGAAGTTGCATCCCGCATGCAGGCATTCGGGATGAAGACAATCGCTTACGACCCGATGATTCCCGATGAGTACGCTGCACAGCTCCACATAGACCTTCTTCCCCTGCACGAAAACTTTATACAGGCAGATTTCATCACCATCCACTCATCGCTCAACGAATCGACCAGAAACCTCATTGCAAAAGGTACCTTCGAGCTGATGAAAGAGGGCGTCATCATCATCAACTGCGCCAGAGGCGGCATCATTAATGAGGCCGACCTCGCCGAAGCAATCATATCGGGAAAAGTGGCTGCCGTTGCGCTTGATGTTTTTGAGACCGAGCCAATCGACCCCGACAATCCCCTGCTGAAACTTGAGCAGGTTATTGCAACACCTCATATTGCCGCATCCACCATTGAGGCGCAGGAGAAGGTTGCCGTGCAGATTGCCGAACAAATTGTTGAGTGGAAACAAAGAGGAAAACTCGAAGGAGCCGTTAATGCCTCAGCCGTTGAACTGGCGCAGGTACCCGGAGTGCAATCCTATCTGAACCTGGCAGAAAAACTTGGTGCCACCCTGGCACAGATGGCTCCTCCAGAGGCCACCAGAATGACCGTCAGAACCTCCGGTGAATTCCTTCACAAATTCAATGAGGTCATTGCTGCGGCAGCACTCAAAGGGCTTCTGGATGTCATGCAGTCACAGGATACCAACTACATCAACGCCTTCACGATGGCAAAGGAGTGCGGTATCAGCCTGAGCCAGAAGTTTGAAAAAGAGAATCCAGACTACACCAACCTGATCCGCATAGAGCTTGAGAGCGACACCGCAAAGCGAATGATTGGCGGAACTGTCTTTGGCGACAAAGAGCTGCGCATTGTGATGATCGACCAGTTTCTTGTGGAGTTCAAGCCGGAAGGCCACATCATCATTTACAATAATATCGACAAGCCAGGGGTCATTGCCAATGTCACCCAGCTCCTCCTCAAACATAACCTGAACGTTGCCTACGTGGCGCTCTCAAGGGATGAAGAGAAAAAGGTTGCCATGACGGCAATTGTCGTCGATGGCGAGGTGACCAGGGAGCTGCTTGATGAGGTGAGAAGTGTCAACGGTGTTAATGTCGCCAGCCTTGTTTCACTCTGAGCATCTCTTTGCCAGTTCAAAAAGAATAACAAAAAACCTGCCCTCGCGAGCAGGTTTTTTGTTATGTATCCGTACTGAAAAGGCACAGGTGTTATCTGGCCGCCTTCTCAAAATCAATGCTGAGCCACTTGTCTTCATAGGATGCACCAGAAGATTCCATGCCAGCAAGAAAAATCGGCAAGACAACAATCTTCTGGTAATCACCGATACGAATCGTCAAATCATCACCAAGCTTGAGAATTTTTGGTTCCATCCCCATATTCTCCATAAACGGCAACCTCACGCGCACCCTATAGTGCCCATCGGAGACCTTTTTGATATCAATCGGGTTCTCTGTAAAAAAGATATCAAGCGGATTCTTGTCTTCATAAACCTTTTCACCTACCCTGCGAAGCATGGCCAAACCCACAACCTCATCATCAAACAGCGGCACCTCTGCAATCGGAATCGGAGCAAATGCCTCAAAGATCTGCTCAATATACTTCTGCTGAATAGCACGCCACTTCTGGAAATAGGGGTCAGGGCTCTGATCGGGCATGACGCGGTTGATAGTGATACGGTCAACCGTAATACCATAAAGGTTAAGATAGGTCAGTGCACGCATCGACTCCTTGATAACCATCTTCTCCGGGTTCATGACCAGACGCATGGTTGTTTTGGAGCCATCGGCCAGCAGGTCAATAATCCCTTCCGTTGACGAGAAAAGGTTGTCAACCTTTTCGAACACCTCAACAGGAGCGACAAAATCGTTTATCTTGCTCACTTTCTTTGCAAGAGGCCTGATCACCGGCTTGACCATGAATTTTTCGACATTGCGAATCATCTTGATAAACCATCCGAAAGTTTCAGGCAGGGAGAGCAGACGAAGTGTTTCGCCGGTTGGAGCACAGTCAACAACAAGAAGATCATACTCATTCTGTTCATTATAACGCTTGATATAGGAAAGCGAAAAGAGTTCTTCCATACCCGGCAGCACCCCCATCTCTTCAGCATAAACACCTTCAATACCGCGGGCTGCCATTAAATGAGCAAAATGCTCCCTGACAACATCCCAGTTCAGATTGAGATCACCAAAAACACTGACCTCCTGCCCCCAAAGATTTTCAGCAACTTTAACAGGCGAAGGGCCTAGCTGCACATCAAGCGAGTCACCCAGACTGTGTGCCGGATCGGTAGACATAATAAGGGTCCTGTACCCCATATCTGCGGCACGAAGTGCTGTTGCCGCAGCGATAGAGGTCTTGCCAACTCCACCCTTTCCGGTAAAAATGATATTACGCATACGTTTTAATTATTGCTCATTTAAGGAATTATTGAATTTTAAACCGCACTCTGCCAACGAAGATAATAATATTTATCCGTTATTTGAACATGAAAACAATTCCTCAAGCAGCACTGGCATTACCATCGTCACCGTTTTCGTCTCCGTGATGAGCGAGCTTTCCTCTCTTTTTTAACTTTTTTCTGCTTGACATTTTTCACATACCGTGATGCAGAACTTTTTTGTGTCACAGATACCATCTTTTCAATCTTGAGGCTGTAACCGGCAGGAACAATCGCCCTGCGGCCCAAATGGTTCAGTGCCGAAAGACGCTCAACCGTTGTCCCATAACTTTTTGCCACCGAGGCAAGTGTCTCCCCTTTTTTCATCCGGTGACGCACCATCACCTTCCTGACTGACTCACCCCGGGAGGCGGATGCTTCGTCAGCTCCTCCGAAAACAATCAGCTTCTGGCCGGGAGTGACCTCAGAATCCTTAAGATTGTTCCAGGCAATCAGTTGACTTATATAGGTACGATAAAGCTTTGCAATAGAACCGAGAGTTTCGCCCTGCTCCACAACATGGATCTTCTCCGCCCTTCCTTCAGAACCCTGAATTGGTGAAGCACCGGCACGCAGAGTTTTAAGCCTGGCTAACAGCTCCTCCCGTTCCAGAGTTTTGGCCGACTTCCAGGCATAAATCTCCTGTTCACGCTTCTGGAACTGGGCAATATATTTTCTTGGAAGCCTGATAACATTCTGGAGACTCCCCGCAGCAGGGATAATACCAAGTTTGTACTGCGGATTAAGGAACTGGAGGTCCGCAACCGGCACACCGATAGTCTCACTGATCTGCTCGAATGAAAGAAGACGAGAGGTCCGCAACGTATCAACATCCTGATACAAAAATCCCGGTTCCACGGGACGGATATTGTGCTCGTTATAATAGCTCATGATATAATTAACAGCAATAAAAGCAGGGACATAGCCTCTGGTTTCTGCTGGCAGATAATCCCAGATTGCCCAGTAATCCTTGACCCCGCCAGCCCGTCTGATCGCCTTGTTGACATTACCCGGACCGGAATTATAGGCCGCAAGCGCAAGGAACCAGTCTCCATAAATGTTATAGAGATCCTTCAGATGCTTGCTTGCCGCCAGCGTCGCCTTGTAGGGATCGTACCGATCCTCAATAAAGGAGGTTGACTCAAGACCGTACATTTTGCCCGTTCCATACATAAACTGCCACAACCCTTTTGCCCCGGCAGAAGAGACTGCTGTTGGATTAAGGGCCGATTCAACAATGGCGAGGTACTTCATCTCAAGAGGAACATTATTGCCGTCAAACTTCTCCTCAAACAGGGGAAAATAGATTTTGGTCAATCCAAGAATTTTCGCCGTCATGCTTCTCCTCTCGACCGCATAAATTCTTATAAATCCCTTGACCTGAGCATTATAAATAAAACGGAGGGGCGTTTTGCCATTTAACGCAGCAATCCTTGCCGCGTATGTCGAATCACTATACTGCGGCACAAAATTTGACGGAAATCCGAACTTGGCAGCCTCTTTCGAAGGAGCTGAAAAGTGCTCATCCTTAAAATAGGTGGCATTGACAAGGCTGTCGAGAATATCCGAAACCGACGATTTGACAATAACAGTCTGAACCGTTGCAGCAGGCTCCACTGCAAAAAGCGGCAAAACCGGGAGTTGGAAAACAAGTGCCGTAACCAACACCCTGAATATTGTATGCAAGAGACCAATTTTCACAAGCAGCTGTTTAATTAAGAGTAGTTGTTAACATAAAAACAGTTCCAGACTATTGCAACCGTTTCCGTTTATAAAGGAGAGCAACCAGCCTCAGTAAATCACCTTCCAGAGAAAGAGACCACGCGGCTCAGCAGGATTCAAAGGAGCAGTCACCACCCCGGTTGCAAGCATCAGGCTGAACTCCTCGACTGACAACGTCCCTTTTCCGGCGCTCACCATGGCATCAACAAGGTAGCGCACCATGCTCCTTAAAAAACGGTTCGCCGAAATCTTGAAGAGCAGAACATGACGGTCGCGATACCAGTCGCAACCACACACCGTGCACAAGCTGCCCGGATTATCGCGATCCTCCTTTGAAAAGGCCGAAAAATCATGGGTACCAACAAGAAGAGCCGCTACCCGGCGCATAACAGCAAGATCAAGCGAACAACAGGAACAGCCCGAAAAACGGCCATAAATCGCCGACGGCTCCTCACGAAGAAAATAGCGATAATGCCTCTCTTTCGCACTATGCCGGGCATGGAAATCGAGAGATACCTCAAGGGGATCAGTAACCCGAATCGTCCGGGGCAAGAGCGAATTGAGCGAGTGTACTATTCTGGATGGCTCCATTAAAGAGCCTGTCAAAAAATTAGCCGTCTGCTCCCGGGCATGAACCCCTTTATCTGTCCTCCCTGCTGCCGCAAGGGTAATCTTTTCCTGCAAAATGGTGCCAAGCGCCGCCTCAATCTCCCCCTGTACGGTAACAATCCCTCCCGACTGCCGCTGCCACCCCGCAAAGGAGGTTCCATCATACTCAACCCTCATCCGGATATTCTTCATGAGAAAATGCCTTGCATTCCGCACCGCCACCTTATCTTGTTAAAAGGGAATTTCGTATACTGAGTTCTCCATTATAATGAAAAACATGAGAACCACTTTGCAATCAACCCATCTTGAATCACTCCTTCTGGCACTGAAGAAGCTGCCTGGACATCTTGCCGAAAGCTCCTACAGAGTACCTGCTTTATGGAGTGGAAATACATCCGGCACAGAAGCGGTCAATCCCGCAGCATACTTCAGCCAGATCATTGAAAATATCCTCAATAACCAGGCAGCAAACAGCTCTTCGCCAAACAAGGGTGACTGGAAAAAGTCCGCTGTGGTCTACAACCTCTTTATCCGCCTCACCACCGCGTTTGACCATAACGGTGACGGCTCAATTGGCACCGATCCCCTTGAATGCGGCTTCAGGGAGACCGGTACGCTCCTGAAAGCCATTGCACTCCTTCCCTATATAAAAAAACTTGGAGCAAATACACTCTACCTTCTTCCAGTCACAGAAATAGGTTCCCAAAGCAAAAAAGGCTCTCTGGGCTCCCCTTACGCCATTAAAAATCCCCGAAAGCTCGACCCCCTTCTCAACGAACCAGCACTCGGGCTTTCGGCAGAGTTCCTGCTCAAAGCCTTCGTGGAGGCCGCACACCGGCTTGGAATGCACGTCCTGCTTGAATTTGTTTTCAGAACAACAGCCATTGACAGCAGTTGGATAAAAGAGCACCCCGAATGGTTTTACTGGCTGAGAGAGAATAATCAAACCAAAAACTTTGGCCGCCCCGATTTTGACCAGGTGACACTCAGCAGAATTTATGAGATGGTGGAGCGCCGTGAAATGCATAACCTCCCAGCTCCCTCCGAAGAGTACCGGAATCAGTTCGTTCAGCAACCAGTGACTGTTCATGAAAAGAATGGGCAGCTTATGGGCACAACATCGGACAGCGCCCCATGCCATATCGCCAGCGCTTTCTCCGACTGGCCTCCCGACGACCAACAGCCAGCCTGGAGCGATGTCACTTACCTGAAAATGCACAACCATGAGGCCTTTAACTACATTGCCTACAACACCATCAGGATGTACGACAGCGCCCTTGACAACCCTGAAAGCTTCAACAAAAGCCTCTGGGATGAAATTTCGGGTATCATTCCTTGGTATGAAGAAGAGTATCATATTGACGGTGCCATGATCGACATGGGCCACGCCCTGCCGACCCTCCTGAAACAGGGTATTGTCCAAAAAGCACGTGAAAAAAGGGCTGATTTTGCCTTCTGGGATGAGAATTTCAATCCAGCACCCGACATTCGCGACGAAGGGTTCGATGCCGTCTTCGGCTCACTCCCCTTTGTCATTCACGACATTGTTTTTATCAGGGGACTCCTGAACCACCTCAACAGAACCGGTGTAGCGCTGCCTTTTTTTGGAACCGGAGAAAATCACAACACCCCGCGAGTCTGTTTCCGCTATCCACGCCAGGAGGCCGGACGGAACTTCTCAACCTTTATCTTCACCCTCAGCGCCGTGCTGCCAGCCATCCCTTTTCTTCAGTCGGGAATGGAGCTCTGTGAATGGTATCCCGTCAACCTCGGCCTTAATTTCACCGATGAAGACCGGGCACTCTATTCCCCAGAAAAACTTCCACTCTTCAGCGCCCTTGGCTACGACTGGGAGAAGAGCAACGGCCTTCTTCCCCTCAACAGCTATATCAGCAAAATTCTGGCAATACGGGCCCGCTACCTCGATCTCCTCCTCTGTGGAGATGCAGGATCAATGACCATCCCCTACACCAGCGAACCAGAACTTTTTGCCGTCAAAAGAGAATCAGGGCAGCAGTCACTGCTCTTTATCGGCAACAGCAACCTCTTCGAAAGTCGGAGCGGCTATCTTGAGTTCAGCATGGAAGAAGGCGAACTATACGACCTGATCAAGGAACAAACCTGCCCTATCAAGGGGCACCGGCTTGAAGTGAGCTGCAAACCGGGTGAATGCATGCTTTTTGAACTACCATAACCTTTTACCAACCAACCACTCTTACCGTTATGTCTATTCTCATTGTCGGCTCTCTTGCCTTTGACAATATCGAAACCCCTTTCGGAAGCTCCCTGAACACCCTTGGTGGCTCATCCACCTACATTGCCCTCTCGGCCAGCTACTTTACCGACAAGATAGAGATGGTCGGCGTAGTCGGCTCCGACTTTGAAGAGAGCCATTTCGAGCTGCTCCACTCACGAAGCATAGACACCAGGGGGGTACAGAAGATCGAAGATGGTAAAACATTCCGCTGGGCCGGACGCTACCACTACGACATGAACACCCGCGACACGCTCGACACCCAGTTGAATGTCTTCGCCGATTTCGACCCGGTGGTGCCTGCCGAGTACCGTAATGCCGAATTTGTCTGCCTCGGCAACATCGACCCCAAACTTCAGCTCAAGGTACTTGGCCAAATCAGCAAGCCAAAACTGGTCATCCTCGACACCATGAACTTCTGGATTGAGTCAAAACTTGAGGAACTGAAAAAAACCTTGCAACATGTTGACATATTTATTCTTAACGACAGCGAAGCACGCCTCCTCAGCGGCGACCCCAACCTGGTCAAGTCGGCCCGAATCATCCGAGAGATGGGACCAAAAACGCTGATTATCAAAAAAGGAGAACATGGAGCGCTGCTCTTTACCGATAACGGCATCTTTGCCGCCCCGGCCTTTCCGCTTGAATCAATTTACGACCCCACCGGCGCAGGCGACACTTTTGCAGGAGGGTTCATCGGGCACCTCTCCCGTTGCGAAACCATCACTGATGTCGAGATGCGCCGGGCGGTTCTCTACGGCAGCGCCATGGCAAGCTTCTGTGTTGAAAAATTTGGCACCGAAAAAATTGCTGCGCTCACCCTGCTGGAAATCGAAGATCGATACCAGAG
>CAJEXQ010000028.1 GCA_903994635.1 uncultured Chlorobiaceae bacterium | reverse complement strand
ACAGGGGAAAAGAGATGATTGCAAACGCTGTTGTGAGGGCACGAATCGACGAAAAAACCAAAGCTGAAGCCACCATCGTCCTGGCTTCCGTGGGGCTCACCCTGTCCGATGCAATAAGGCTCACAGCATCAGTGGTGCGCCTTCCCCATGAATTTCATAATAAAGATCAACGCCATTCACAAGAGTATTCGGTATCTTTTGATAGTCTAAAGGGATAAACTGGTTTCAACTAACCGGTTTATGGTGGATTTGTTACACCGCTTTCACCTCAAATCCATACTTCCTCAATGGCCACTGCCCTCATGGTCTTGCCCAGATGCTCCTGAAATTCACTGAACCTGTCTCGAAAAGCAGCTAACATTTCGTGCTGATCCATGCTCATGGCCTGCCAATTCGTAACGGGCAAAATTTGTCTGCACCTGTGAAAAGAGTGCGCAAGATACTGGCGCATACGCTGCAAATGATTCTCCAAACTTTCTTGAAGAAATCTTCGTTCTTTTTTAACTTAAGGTCCAACTTTAACCTGTTGAAAGATGATAGAGATCACCAGCACAGAGTTACGCAGAAGCTTAAGCAAGTACTTCGATATAGCATTAGAGAAAAAAGAGATTGTCCATGTGCGCTTCAAAAACAAGGGGACATTTGCCTTGACCCCTGAGCCAAAAAATGGTCATCATCGCAAGAAAACAGGCTCGCGTGACAGCTCTTTTGATCAGCCCGATCTTCAGCAAATCATCAAAGAGGCCGAAGCAGATTTTGCTGCTGGCAGACACACCATGATTAAGTACCCCAATAATATATGGGAAAGTTTACTGTAGCGCTTTCGACTCAATCAAAAAAAGAGTTGCTTGCCATTCAGAAACAGAGCAATAATGCACTTACGAGAAAGGTAAATCAGTTATTCCTTGAGTTATCTGAACACCCTGCCTTCGGAACTGGCAAACCAGAACTCCTGAAAGGCGATCATTCAGGGTATTGGTCCAGAAGGCTGAACAAATAAGATCGGATTATATATCGCATTGACGACACCATAATGCTGGTCTACGTCATCTCCATGCAAGGTCATTACTGCGACAAGTAACATTCCCCCCAGGCCACAACTCTCGCAACCAACGTTTTTTTCCTTGTCTCCTTTCCTGCACGGTCAGACTTGCAGCATCACCACTCCTCATGAGAGAACGCAGCGCACGGCGGACCGGCTTATTTTCCGAAACGCTGGTCATCGATTGCAGGATAATCGTTAAAACTGGTCTACACCCCCATATTGGGAAATCCAAACTCACAGCCAAATCCCATATCCAATGGAAGCTGGCGCTTGATGGTCAAATAGCCGCCCTGAAACAGAATGGAACCGATTGCATTCACCAATTGTGCGGGAGGAAAATTATAAAGGACTTGCCTCAATCCTCCATTTTATACAGCCGCTTTAACTGCTGCGCCATATTTATTATGCCCGTATCTCTTCCGGAAACAGCAAGTTATGCTCATCACGATATTGATTGTACACCTGAACCAGATTCATCTCATCAAGCTCAGTTGATGTGAACTGCCCGCCACTCTCATTGCAAAGATAAAAGTGGTAATGCACGGTATACTCTTTTTTACGAAAGAGCATGACCCTTTTTTCTCGCTTCAGGGTCATCTCCCCTCCTGTAACGGGACTTCTCATCTTACTCTTTTTTAAATAGTTGTTTGATATCCCGTTCAAGTTCCCGTAGGCTCTCTTCCTTCTGCGGTTGCATCTGGGCTTCCCTGTACCTGTCGTATTCCTGCGCCGACTTTTCGAGCACTGTCTGGTGACTGATTTTACCGGCGTGGGTGAGCAATTCGCGACCATTGAGCTGAATAATTGAATCCAGACGCTGGATCCAGTCTTTCATGTACATCGGCGTTCGCTGCTGCGCCATTCCCTGAGCCGTTGGGTAGCCCAGATGCGGAAACGCGTGCCTTGTTGCGATTTTACCCGGTAGCCAACTGATATGATGACATCCAGATTGTAGAAATACGGGACTTTTTGCTGAAATTCGGAAATTCCGAATCTCTTGATAACCTGACGTTCAACCAGCTCCCCTTCAGCAAAAATATTCTTGACATGTTCATTAATCGTGGACTTCGCTTTGCCAAAGAGCTGCGCCATGTGATCCTGCGTCAGCCAGACCGCTTCCTCTTCGAGCCGTACATCTATTTTTATTCTACCATCCGGGGCCAGGTAGATGAGCAGTTCGGAGTTGTTCATGTAACATATACAGAAAAAAGGTGCGACTCTTCCTCAGATTGTTTAATCCAAAAGTGATGGCGGTTCATCTTGTCACCAGTCTTCCCTGAATACGTGCAGCCTGGATAACGTTTTGATTTGCAGTAAAAACACGAATACCAGAAACAGTTGTAAAATCGCCGTCGTCAGTGATGACTTGCGTCACTCCATGGCTTCGCATAGACTCAAGAATAAAGAGGTCATATCCATCCACCTGTTCCATCTGTAAACGATGAAGTGCTGTCATAACTGTTGCATTGTCAATGCTGACAACCAACAGATCAGCAAGTGTACGAACAAGACCATACGCCGCCTGAATTTCCGCATTCACTCGTATCCTCTCAACCGACAAATTATGGCGATAATCTTTTGGTTTTATAGTACCATGAGCTGCTTCATATATCTCTCGCTCAACCTTTTCGATCAGATGAGCCAACTCCGCAAGAGTGAGACCCGACTGGAATATTTTGGCTCCTGCACCAAGAACTGCATTGGTATAACCGGGGTAATGAGAAGTCTGATAGTACGCTGGAGGATGTGCACCAAAGCTTGCTCGATAATATGTCATCCAGTACCAAACATTGGTGTCCACCAAAAACACATCCTCAGATTTTGGGGTATCGCTCCTGAGATCCACCACTTCGGCCCGTATGAGATAATTGATCGCCATCAATCTGATTCCCTGGCCTGTTGCTCCAGAATGTCATCAACTATTTTCTGGTAATCCTTGTCACCGTGATACTGAGCGGCATTTTCGATGACCCGGTCAACAACCATGCTCCCTGATTCATTGAGATTTTCAATGATCAGTAGCCGTCGCAACTCATCTTCAGATATATCGTTAAGTAATTGGCCTATAGCAAAATTAAAAAAAGGTGAAGCAAACTGGCTTACCCCATTAAAATCAAGCGTAATAGTCTCACCGCTTTTTAACAATCCGTGAATTACTTCATAAATCTTCTGCCCATCTTCCTTGATGATGCTGCGCGGGCCAACCCGCTCCTTTATAGACAGCTTCATGATTCTCCTCTCATTTTAAACTACTCCTCAGCCTCATCGTAAAATCGGTATAGCTTTTCGTCGCAACGCAGGGTAATATGGACAACTGTTCCCTGAAACGAAATAGAGCAATTATCAAACCGTTCGCCCTCTTCATCGATTATCGCATATCCGTCATTACTGTAAACTTCAAGTTTCCCCTGATTGATGCGAACAAAATCCTTCAGCAGATCCAAACCAAGGCCACGGGCAACCCCGCCCATACTGGTGGTATTACCCCGTTCAAAGGCCCATTTCATACAATCAGCACCAGAAAGTTTGGAAACACGAGCTTCATCAACGAACTGGCTTAAAAATGCCTTCACCTTCGCAGGAATACCACGCCCAAAATCAACAACGGTCAGAATCAAGTCGTTGCGATGCCGAAAATGCTGACCACAGGTAAACACACCAACCTCCGTTCTACTATGTTCAAAGGCGTTGCTATAAAAAAGAGACATAAGCGGTCGCGCTCAAGAAACTGGTATTTTTTCCGAAGCTCTTCCGCCGAAAGGGGAAAATCGCGCCACTGAATGCTTGTCCCTGCAATGGTATGGCGCTCCAGAAAAGCCCTGAGGCTTTTCGGTTTATATGGAATGTACTCAACCAAGCGAAACGTCCTGCCGGGGAAGGCCTCAATTTTGCGGTCATTGGTGAAATAATCAACGCCCTTGTTTTGTTTCCTGATAAAGAAACATTTATCTTTGCGTAAAACGTTTACAACATGACTGAAAAATTTCAGGTTCAGTTTTTAGAAGAAGCAACAGAGTTTCTCGACCACCTTGATGAAAAGGCGAGAGATAAAGTCATCTACAATATTCAAAAAGCACGACTTTCTCATGACAAGGAACTTTTCAAAAAACTCAATGGTGAAATCTGGGAATTCAGGACTTTGTTTAACAGAACCCATTATCGGCTGTTTGCTTTTTGGGACAAGACTGGTCAAACAGACACTGTTGTAATCGCAACACACGGACTCATCAAAAAAACAGACAAGACGCCCGGTGGAGAATTAGAGAAAGCAGAGAGTCTCAGAAAACTGTATTTTGAAAGGAAAAAGCAATGAACGATACACCATTAAAAACAATCAGCCTGGACGAGGTTATCGATAAACATATCGGAAAACCTGGCACTCCAAAGCGTGACGCATTTGAAAACGAATTACGGCTTGACTTGCTCGGTGAAGCTATTAGGCAAGCAAGAAAAGAGCGTCATCTGACACAAGAAGAACTTGGTCTGTTGGTTGGTGTAAAGAAAGCGCAAATCTCCAAGTTAGAGAACAGCCTGACGGACGCTCGTTTTGAAACAATTATTAAAGTGTTTAAAGCATTGAACGCCAAGGTTAATTTTAATGTTGAATTACTCAATCTCCCCTCCTGTAACGGGGCTTCTCATTTTACTCTTTTTTGAAGAGTTGTTTGATATCCCGCTCAAGTTCCCGTAGGCTCTCTTCCTGCTGCGGCTGTTTCTGGGCCTCCCGGTACCTGTCGTATTCCTGCGCCGACTTTTCGTGCGCTGTCTGATGACTGATTTTACCGGCGTGGGTGAGCAATTCGCGACCATTGAGCTGAATAATTGAATCCAGACGCTGGATCCAGTCTTTCATGTACATCGGCGTTCGCTGCTGCGCCATCACCTCCGCAAAAGCAAGGTATTGCTCCACCAGCAGGCCAAGCAATTTGATTTCATCTTCATTGAGATAATTTTTCGCAACGCTCACATCACCCTTGCGAACAGGAACCCCCGCTTTGTCAAAAGATTGCATGCCCATCAGCGGCAGTGAAGCATCAGCGCGACGATACACCAGTTCCGCTGCTGTCTGCTGACTGATTGCCCATAGCAATTTGTTCTGCACCACTTTGAAAAAGACGATGGTGTTTTCATCTCCGGGGTCATAATCAATGCTGGTCGTGTAGATATCTTTGATCTTCTGGTAAAAGAAACGTTCCGACAAACGGATTTCACGGATACGCTCCTGCAGCTCCGTGAAGTAGTTCATCGAACTGCCGCTCTTGAACCGCTCATCATTCAGCGCAAAACCTTTGACAATATATTCCCTGAGCCGCTGGGTTGCCCAGATGCGGAAACGCGTGCCTTGTTGCGATTTTACCCGGTAGCCAACTGAGATGATCACGTCCAGGTTGTAGTACTGAACATCATAGTTTTTACTGTCCGCCGCAGTTGTCCGGAAATTCCGGACAACTGCTTTTTCATCCAGTTCACCTTCATTAAAGATGTTGCGAATGTGCTCCGATATGGTCTTTTTGCTCTTGCCGAACAGCTCAGCCATGTGCGCCTGCGTCAGCCAGACCGTTTCATCTTCGAGCCGTACATCTATTTTTATTCTACCATCCGGGGCCTGATAGATAAGTAATTCGGAGTTGTTCATGTAATACAGTAGCAAATCAAATAGCCAGATGCTGTTAATAAAAGTATTACAATAAAAACAGTGAATGAGAGAGGAAGTTTATCGCGCCATAATTTAAAATGCTTCTGCTCATCAACCCAATCAATTTGGTTTTGCCAAAAAAACTTATAATGCGCAAACCAATCACTAAACAAAATTTGTTTACTTAGACAATTGCTATAGTAGCGTTGCGATATATCGTTAAGCTCATATTGTTCTTTTTCAAATAAGTCACTAGATGATGATTTGACTTTGTAGTACAGTACTTTAAGATCATAGTAAATTGCGGTCAGCTCCTCTCCTTTTTTCATAAACTCTTCTTTAGTTTCGTTATAACGTTCGATATAAAGACCAGCTATTCCTAATACCAAAAAAAAAGCTGACAACAATTTTTCAGAAAGAACCTCACAAACAAGCCCGAAGATTCCAACTGCCATTGAGGAAAATGCAATTATCCCAGGAACTTTATCTACAATATCATAAGTAGCAAAATGTTTTTTTGCTCCAAATCCAACATTGTATGCAGTATCAGCTATTTGTTTTAATAGATTTTCTTTATTCATTCTACTCTCCTGATGCTATGGGCACGTCAATCCGATCCTTCGCAACCACAATACCATTTTTGATAACATAACATTCTACGATGTGCTTACCCCTAAAACTTGTATGTTCAATTTGTTGATTACTTCCTTTATCTGGCATAATTTGACCTCGTATTTGATTTTTTTTCTGCGCAATTTCACCTCGGTTTAAAACTTTCCATTCAAGGTGCCATGGGGTAGGAACTTCATTTTTTATCACATTGAAGGTTAATTTTTTTTTAGGAAGCAGAGGCATCATTTTTCTCAACATAGTTCTTAATGTACTCTCTCGAAAACCATCTTGATGTACATCACAGTCAATTTCAAGGTAGTACTTTATATCAATAGGATACCTATCCTCGATAAACTCTTCAGTATTTTTCCATGTACTATTGGCTTTATTAGCATCTTCAGTGATATTTTGAGCTATTGCTGGAAAAGGTCGCCCATATACCTTTTTCCATTTGCTGTGAGCGGATTCTGATTCACCAGCATCTATTGCCTCCAAACATAGCTCGTAAGCCTTCCTCGCTTTCTTTTGGAACTTCTTTTTAACTTTTACATTCTGCCTGCTACCGAGAGCTTTGTAATGTTCCTGTTCAGGCTGTTCCATAAGATATTTGAAAAAGTCTCTACTCAACAAATCATAGTACATATAACTCTTATCATCGTAATCAGATGTAGACTCAAGGAATTTATAAGCCAATGTGTCAATCAGGAGACCTCCCATAACAACACCGTGCTTGTTTTTCCATGCTCTTGCCATCTTACATAATCGCCGCAGATTCTTATTCTTTTGATCAACAAAATCTTTCATCGCCGCTATTTCTTGCCGAGGTTTAGTGATTTTCCAACTCCCGCCATTGTAAGTATCTGGGTATTTGAAATAACTATCACCATTTTCATCTTCCTCTTCAAAAACAGGCTGAACCTCAATATGGAAGTTGGAATAGGTCACGGTCACGACAAGTCTATCAACACGAACATCTGTGTTGGGATATCTAACCTTGATAGCGTTTTTGGTATCATTTAACAAATCGAACTGTTTCCCTTCATTGTAGGTATCCCACTCACTCACTGGCATGATATACAGCATATCCAAATCGGAAATTCCTTTTATAGCTGTCCATCGACCGTAGGAACCAACCTGAAGACTATTCGCAGTCTTTGATTCTGTGTTACGAAATTTCTTGTTTATGCTCGCCGTAATCTCTCCGTACCTCAAACTGATCTGCTCCGCATTATCCACCTTGAGATTGTTAAGTAAATCGCTGAACATTTCTGAAGTAGTCATAATGTAGCCTCATATTTTTTTATAATTTCCGCATTAACACGCCACGCACCATTGGTGAGCAACGTCTTATATCATCGCCATCACGGCATTGAGTAGAACGGATTGTTTCTTTGCCGTTGCATCAATCTGCAGCTCCAGATGGTCACACAGAGCCATGAATTTATCAATTTTGGCGACGATGCGCTTTTGTTCGGCAAGGGGTGGAAGTGCTAAAATATGGGTAGCAAGTAATTTATTTGACAGCATTGGCTGGGCACCACCCTGAATAAATTTGTCAAGAAAATGACTTCTGCTGGCATGTAAAAAATACAGGATGTATTGTCCATCAACGTAATTCTGATTAAATCCAATTATTGCAGCATTCTGAAAACAAAATCGTTCATTGGTGTCAACAATTGCGGCATCACCACAACCAGCACCACGATTAACAACTAATATGTCACCAAACCCATGTTTTGTTTTTTTATACAATTCAAGATATTCTCCCTCCGACACGTAAAGTCCACTATTCCAATCGATTCTTCCGTTATAGATGTGTGTAGCAGATACGTAGCGAATCCCTTGAGAAATCTTCTTCGGTGTATGGTGAAATCCATCACTTACCTTATCACAAAATGATCCAAGTCTCACCCACTCCCATCCCTTTGGCAACGCATAAGGCACATCCTCAGATTTGATCTCAGGTAATGGCTTTTGCGGTTTGATCTTCCCTTCCTTCACCAATCTCCGTTTCTCTGCTTCGATCTCCTTCAGCAGTTCACTGGCTGGTTGGTTGTTCGGGTCTTGCGAAACCAGCTTGCCCATGATGCCAAGTTGAAGGATGGCTTTGCGCAATTCAGTCACGTTGGCTTTTACAAAGTAGAGTTCACTGAAGTGGCGGTTGATGAAGTGCCATGCATCGTAAAAGCTGTCGCTCCCCTGCGCTTCGAACAGCCGGTTCAGAGCAGAAATATGGACGGTCAGGCGTTTCGCTTCACGCTCGGCTCGCAGCTTTTCCAGTTCCTCGCAACGCGCCATGAGCTGGTCGATTCTGGCGACTATGCGTTGTTGTTCGGCAAGGGGAGGAAGGGGAAGTAGATTATCATTTAATACCTTAAAATGACGTGCATAACCTCGATCAAAAAGACAGAATGATTTGATCACGAAATACAAGTACTTTGAAAATATACCGTTGTAAGGACAAAGAATTTTGACACCATCAGCACCAATGACAAAACTAAAATCAACAAACTTGATGTTTTTAGTGTGATCACCAAACACAACGACAGGTTTTGTTACGTCAAGTAGTTTATCCCCATCATCAGTATAACCTGCAATAAATTCCTTTCCTTGGTCAATGATTGGAAATGCACCTAACTCTTGATATCCCTTGGTTTGAATCTGATTTTTCTTACTTCCAAGACTGTGGTAGCATTGTTGAAGACGAACCCACTCCCAACTTTTCGGTAGTTCATAAGGCACATCTTCAGGCTTTATATCGGGTAACGGTTTTGACTCCCTGATCTTTCCCGCTTTCACCAGCCTCCGTTTCTCCGCTTCAATATCCTTCAACAGTTCGCTTGCAGGCTGATCATTCGGGTCTTGCGGCACCAGTTTACCCTGCATGGCAAGGGTTAAAATCAGCTCACGCAGTTTTTTGATGCCATTTGGTGCGGCAAAGGCAATATCGAAATGCTTTTCGAGCAGTGCCCTGCTCCTGTCCTGTTCATTCATGACTTTCCTTCACCACAGTTTTCACCACAGTCTTCACCACAGTTTCTCCCACAGTCTTCACCACAGCAACCCGTAACGGTTTTATCCACTGAGTGACGGAGTGAGCCTTTGACTGGCTCCTCATGGTTCTTGTTTCAACGCAGTTTGTTTCCATCCTTCAGTTCCCTCCCAATGCCTGCATCAGTTCCTGCTTCAGCGCAGCTTGAGCGGCTTCAAGCTTACGAGTAATGTCAAGATACTCCTCCATCAGCTCTTCAGGGTCACGATGGTTCACCGCCACTTCATGAGGGTTTTTGCAATCAAGGTTGTAGTTGCGTGTGGCAATATCCTCAACCGTAACCTTCCAGGCATATTCGTCGGTTTTACGCCCCTCGCGCTCCGCGCAACCCCACCACGCTTTTTCGCGATCAAACTCCTGAATGGTCAGGGGCCTGGTGCGAGAGTATGCCTTGTAGCCTTCTGGATAGGGGTGTTCAAAGAACCAGACCTCTTTTGTCGGGCCGCCCTTTTCAAAAAAAAGGATGTTGGTCGAAATGCTGGTGTAGGGGCTGAAAACACCTTTTGGCAATCGGACGATGGTGTGCAGATTGAACTCTTCAAGCAGCTCCCGCTTCAGGTTGGTTTTGACTCCCTCGCCAAAGAGAAAACCGTCGGGCAGAACCACGGCAGCCCGGCCACTGCCCTGCTTGAGCCGGTGCATGATCATTGCCATGAAGAGATCAGCGGTTTCGCGGGTCTGGTACTTTTTGGGGAAGTTGTTTTCAATGCCATCCTCTTCCATACCCCCGAAAGGCGGATTGGTGACGATAATATCGACACGCTCTTTCGGGCCATAGTCCTTGAGCGGACGGCTGAGGGTGTTGTCGTGCCGGATGTTGGTGGGCACGTCGATACCGTGCAGCATCATATTGGTCAGGGCGAGCATGTGCGGCAGGGGCTTCTTTTCCACTCCGTGAATGCTCTCCTGCAAAATCTTCAGATCATCCGCATTGTTCACCTGCTCTTTGAGGTGCTCGATGGTGTTGGTGAGGAAGCCACCAGTACCGCAGGCGGGATCAAGCACCGATTCACCGAGTTGCGGGTTGAGCGTCTCAACCATAAACTGGGTAACAGCACGAGGAGTGTAGTATTCGCCAGCATTACCGGCAGACTGCAAGTCAGCAAGAATTTTTTCGTAAATGTCGTTGAAGAGGTGCCGGTCGCTGGAGGAGTTGAAATCGACCCCCTCTTCAATGGTGTTGATCACCTGACGGAGCAGAGTGCCGGACTTCATGTAGTTGTAGGCATCCTCAAAGACCGAACCGATCACCCTGCCGTGTGGCGACACCCCGGCAACGTAAGCCAGACGCTTGAGTGAGGGAAAAAGCTCATTATTGACAAAGTCGATCAGCTCCTCTCCGGTTACTCCTTCGGGATCTTTTGCCCAACTCTGCCAGCGATACCGGCTCTGAAGCGGGGTTTTATAATCCGGTATGGTAAGCTGCCACTCCTCCTCCCGATCGTTGAATATTTTCAGAAAAAGGAGCCAGACGATCTGGCTGATGCGCTGGGCATCGCCATCAACGCCGACATCCTTGCGCATGATGTCCTGTATGGTTTTGATCAGGGTTCCGATCGGCATGGTATCTTTTTGTTATGCGCTGTAGAGCGCTTGTTCGAGTTCGTGCATGGCTTGCTGGTAGCTCTCAAAACCATTGAAAAGACGGATGATCTCGACCGGCGTTCCAAAGCCGGTAAAAGGAGCAATTGAAAGTATCTGTGGTGCTTCAATATGCACAATGCCTTCGTCGGCATACTTGTCGAGAAGGGCTTCGAGTACCCGCCGCGCCTGTGCGCCGTATTTGGTAAAGTAGTTGCGCTTTTTAACCTGCTCCACCCTCTCCCTGCGAGTCAGCGGAGGTTGGCCCCAGGCGATATGGCAGATGAGATCAAACGGATCGTACTCACGGCTGATCTCTTCCGACAAGGCATCAAAAAACACCCCCTCCCGCGACAGCTCTTCAAGAATCACCTGTTTTTTCTCTGCACTGTTCCATCGACCGAGAAACTCTTGCAGCGAGGCGAACTCTCTCGACAAGGTTTTTCGGGTATAGTCTTTGAGCGATTCAGTAATCAGTTTGCCCTCGGCATCGAAATACTGTACCCGTTCGGCAACAACCCTCACCTCGACAGTATCTACCACATAGCGGCGGATTCGCGGGCCATCATTATCGTCGTTATTGGCAACATGCTGCCAGCCCCAGCCGTCTTCACCAGATTCAGGATAGAGCATCTCCTCTCCATACTCTGCATCATCAGGCATATCCGGCGGAACCGGAGAGTCATCAGGGTTCTGAGGCGTGTAGATCTGCACAGGATCTCCATCGAAATCCGGATCGGCGAAAAGCTCGGTGGCTTTTTTGAAATCCATGATGGTGAAATAGTATTTGCCATACTCTTCGTTGATGCGGGTGCCGCGACCAATGCGCTGCTTGAACTCCGTCATCGACAGAATGGTCTGATCGAGCACAATGAGCTTGCAGGTCTGGGCATCAACGCCGGTTGACATCAATTTGGAGGTTACGGCAATTACCGGATAGGGTGAGTCTGGAAAAATGAAGTTATCAAGCTCCGCCTTGCCCTCTTCGCTGTCGCCGGTAATGCGGACGACATAACGGGCATTTTTGGCAACCAAATCGCTGTTTTCGTTGACCAGCGCAGAGCGCATCCGCTCGGCATGATCGATGTTTTCACAGAAGACGATGGTTTTATCGAAGCGGTTGGTCTGGCGGAGAAAGTCGCTGATCTTTTTGGCAACAAGGAGGGTGCGCTGCTCCAGCACCATACTTTTGTCGAAATCCTTCTGGTTGTAGATGCGGTCTTCTATTTCATTGCCAAGCTTGTCGAGCATCCCTTTCTCAGGGCGCCAACCCTGCATATCCTTATCAAGATCAATACGGACAACCTTGTATGGGGCAAGAAATCCATCTTCAATACCTTTTCGGAGTGAATAGGTGTAGATCGGTTTGCCGAAGTAGTCGCTGTTTGAAATCTCTTTGGTCTCCCGCGGGGTAGCCGTCATGCCGAGCTGTGTGGCCGAAGAAAAGTATTCAAGAATCTGCCGCCAGGCTGAGTCTTCTGCTGCGCTGCCCCGGTGGCACTCATCAACCACAATCAGATCAAAAAAATCAGGGGTGAACTGCCGGTAGATGTTCTGCTCCTCTTCCGTACCGGTAACGGCCTGGTAGAGTGAGAGGTAGATCTCAAACGACTTGTTGACCTGCCGCTTTTTGATCTTGGTCATGGCCGACCCAAAGGGCTTGAAGTCGTTGGTTATAGTCTGGTCAACCAAAATGTTGCGATCGGCAAGAAAGAGGATTCGCTTTTTTGCCTTTGATTTCCAGAGGCGCCAGATAATCTGAAAAGCGGTAAAGGTTTTGCCGGTTCCTGTAGCCATCACCAGTAAAATGCGCTTCTGGCCCAGCGCAATGGCCTCAATGGTTTTGTTGATGGCCAGAAACTGATAGTAACGCGGGCTCTTGTCGCTCCCGTCGCTGTAGTAGTCCTGCGTGATCAGCTTCTCCTGCTGTCCGGTTATTCCCCGATGCACCGACCAGCTTTCCCAGAGATCCCCGGCAGAGGGGAACTCATCCAGAGAGAGCGCGCGTTCAATGATACCATCAGTGGCGATCTTGTTATGGAAAAGGAATCCGTCACCGTTGGAGCTGAAGACAAAGGGCACCTGAAGCATTTCGGCATAACCAAGCGCCTGCTGCATGCCATCGCCAAGAGAGTGGTTGTTGTCTTTGGCCTCGATGAGCGCAAGGGGAATATTGGGTTTGTAGAAGAGCACATAATCAACCCGTTTGTGCTGAGCGCGGGTGTGCAGCTTGCCGCGAACAATAATGCGCCCCTTGGTCAGCGGAAACTCTTCGCGCACCTGGGTCGCACTATCCCATCCAGCCCGCTCAAGCGCAGGGGTGATGTATTTGGTACAGATATCGCGTTCGGTGAGCTGCTTTTTGTTCATGTTTCAGTTGCGTTACCTCAAAATATTCAAACATAACACAACATAACCGATGCACAGGGAAAAAGAAAATGAAGAGGTCGTTGCTCTGGAGATTTCTGTCGGTATCGCATATCTGCCGCGTTCAAGTAAAACGTACGGCATCGGCATGAGAGTGGTCTGCAAGAGCTGCAGCGACAGTTTTTTGCTGCAATTGTCGGGCATCTTCTGTTGTCGCTCCGTTACGCAAAATTATGGCGTGCGGTGCCTCGATACGCGCTTTGCGCTACTCGGCATCCGAAAGCGCAGCATAATCTGACCGGTCGCTGGATGACCGACTGTGGGCTGCTCCATTGTCGATGTTATAGGGGCAATAATGGAGTAATGCCAGCCACACCAGTGGCGGTGCCATTACAACCATAACAGTTGTTTTGAATGAAATACTGAGAGAATTTCGATACGTGATAATTCAATATTGATTTGATAAACAATTCGATAATCACCATACAGTAACTCACGCAACGTATCGTTTGCATATTCGGGAACTTGCCTGCCGAGACAGGGGAATTCCTTAAGCTTGCAAACGGCTTGCTGCACTCCGTCGGCCCATTTTCGTGCGGCTATTGGTTTATCTGCTGCAATAAATCGGGCGTTCTCCTCAATTTGAAAGCGTGCTTTTTGAGTAAATGTGATAGTCATCACTTTTCAGCCTCTGCAATAATCCTGTCAACGGAATCAAATACTTCATCCATTGAGAAAAGGCGTTTGTGGTGAACATCTTCGAGTCCGTCAGCAACTGATTTCATAAAAGCTAGTTGCTCCAATAATGCCTGATACTGCCTGGTATCAAGCAAAACTGCCGAGCTTTTGTTCTGCCGTGTTAAAAGAAGTGGTCGCTTATTCTTGCTTAATTCTTCAAAGTAATAATCAGGATCGCTCCGAAAATCGGTTAATGATGTTACTTGTTCAACTGCCATAATTCCTCCTGTTGTACATCGTCATTGAAGAAAAAAAATATCAATACATTGATTCGCTATAACCGGTGAAATATCCCGGGACAACACGAAAAATGGATTATAAAATTCGGCCGCCACAAGGCGGCCTTTCTATGGTTCCTGCAAACCTACTCGGTTGAGGAGAGCGGCAGTTCGTCCCTCACAGCCGCTCTCCTCAACCTTGTTCTTGCTCCGCTTTAGCTCAAAAGCAAAGCCGGAATGAGAAGCCAACATAGTAGTTCCGGTTGTCGGGGGTGCCGTTGTTGCGAAGAGCCGACCGACAGCCCCCGGCGTGGTCGCCCCTGCCCCCGCCACGAAGCACGCGGTACGAACCCACGACTGATGCCCTTATTTTTTACTGGCCACAAGTGTACGGTACACATTTTTTCAGAATTCTTTTGCATTGGCTTATTCGGTAAAGACAACCAACGGCATGGCATGGTTGGCGTACTCCTTTTGTGACCATAGCCCAAAAATGGCAACCCTTTTCTGGTTTCGTTCGGGAATGTCATCCATTGTATGCTGGCCAGCAAAAAGCAATTGTTCTGTAACGTTTTTTATATTGAGAGCAGGAATTGTGTAGGTGGGAGGCTTATGCTACTCAAAACAACGTCATGAATAGCGGTTTAACAATAAACAGATGCCTACGATATCGATGTTTTTCGGAATTCTGATTTCCATTTTTTATGGCGATGATGAACAACACCATACCCCGCACATTCATGCACGATATCAGGGCAAAAGCGTTTCGATAGCCATTGACGACGGCCGCCCCCTCGCAGGAAATATACCACCGCGACAACTGCGGATGGTGCAAGTATGGGTAGATATTCACAGGGAAGAACTTATGGCCGACTGGGAACTTGCCAGTGCTGGTGAGGAGCCCTATCGCATTGCCCCTCTTCAATAAAGGAGATAACGATGGAAAAACTTCGCGATATCGTTGCCGTAACAGCTCACAGCGATTACACACTGGAGCTGGTGTTTGAAACCGGAGAGAGGCGACTCTTTGACATGAAGCCTTTTTTCGAGAAAAAACCTTTTACCAAACTTTGCAACTCCCCGCTTTTTTTCAAGGCATCGGTGCAATACGGCACGGTCGTTTGGCCGGGAAACCTCGATATTGCACCAGAAACTCTCTGGAATCGATCAATGCCTGCATAAAAATTCAGGCAACTGCTACGCCTGTTGCCCAATGAACCGGTCGCTGAGTAGGCCGAAGGCCTTGCTTTCACCACGGTCATACGCACCTAATCGTGACTCAACCTCTCAACCTCAAACCTGCTGATGTTTCTTGCTTTCGTGTCAAAGACAATGCCAATCAGAGAGCGTTCGCCACTATATTTCTCGTAATACTTCATCGACTTGATCTGCGCAAGTGGCTCCCGGTCAGTTACCTTGAGTTCCAGGAGAAAGGTTTGCCGCCCGGCCTTCAGGGTCAAATCTATTCTCCCCCTGTTGCTCACATCCTCGGCAATGATGTCCACCCCGAAGCCGACAAAAAAAGCAAAGAGCACGCTCGGGTAAAAGCCCTCGTAACGCTCAATTTGATTGTTGGTGTAGTTATTATAGGCGATACTCGCAAAAAGGTGGCGGATAACAGGCTCCAATTTTGCAACATCTCCGGTTTCTATAAAATCAAGCAGCTCATCGTGGAGCAGCTCTTTTTCCGAAACGCTGATCATCGACTGCAGGATGGAGTCATTAAAACTGATCTGCACCTCCTCTATATTAACACATAGGGACATGTTAATGTGCAACCAGCATAACCCGCCCCCCTCTTTTCTTTCTTTGAAGCGCGGAGAATCGATAATGGAATATTTGCAGCTCCCTACAGCCCATTTAGACCACTCCAGAGTTGTGTCTTGCAGAAAAGAGGGTATTTATTGAACTTGTTAGCAAGAATATAATAACAGTCGATAATTCATTTATTTTAGAGCAGATGCCGCTTCTTCACCAACCTGGTCCGTTACCATTGTGTATTTTATGATTATTATGTTGTTGCAAAAAAATGTATTATTTGCCGATTGGGTTTTGTTTACGACTGCTTCAGGGTGTGCCTGAAGTGGTGGTAGGGGAGTTTGGCAACCATTAATAATCCACAAGGAGGAAAAAATCATGGCTATGACTTTTGTTGATGTTTCGACCTACCTGGTTTTTGCTTATGGCGGACCGGGGGGAAACGCAGGTGCTGAGGCGACCGTTAGTCTTGGTATCCCGGATGCCTTCGCTTTTTTGCGATTTTTCCCGGACAGTATTCCACTGCCAGCCAACAGCAAAACAACTCATGTGAGCGGCAAGCCCATGTTTTACGTCAGCTATAAGTATGCCCAATTGGCGAATGTAATCGATTTGCTCCGGAACGAAAAGCCGATCAGGTTTTTTTTCGCCGACGATACCAAAGCGTCATACCTGACTACATCAGACGAACCAGTCGGAGAGGGTGAGAATTAAAAGTTCCTGATTCGCACCTGTTGGCATATCTTTCACAGAGGCATGCCAACAGGTCGCCAATGGATCAAACAAAAAAGCCCATCCTTGCCGGATGGGCTTTTTGTGGAGATGGCGGGAGTCGAACCCGCGTCCAGAACATTGCTCAATAAAGCTGCCACACTCATCTCAGGTGTTCGTTGTTTCATGAACCGGTGCTACACCTGTAAAGTTCGGTTCACTATCCCTCTTTGTATCACCCTCCTGTTTTTTCGGGCAAAAACAGTCGGAGCTTACTTGCGCGAACCGAAGCTCAAGCGCTGGTTATGCCATCCGGTGGCTTCAGAGTAAGCGCCTCCCCCATCGGACGATGGCTGATTAATTAACTTGTGCTAATCAGGCAGCCATTGCATACGAATAATCGTCTGCATATAATGTTGCATAGACTTCTTTAACGAGTCCATCCATGCTGAAACTCGGAGTGCAACTCCATCTTACATCTACCCTGTCGAAAGCCTGTCATCCCCAGAATAACAAAGAACAATCCCCTATATATACTTTTTCATGGAATAGATCAACAACAATCCCACACAACACTGGCACAACTGATAATTTATTGCGCGATTTCAACAACAAAAGCTCAGTTCAACCCCGGCAGTTCAGGCGAGTTTGCAACAAGCTGGTATTCTCCCCCCTTTGAACGCACCGAGCGACTCCACATCCTCTCATATACATCGCTGAATACGATACTCTGCGACGCTTCAGCCGTATACCAGGCACCCTCCTCAAACTCCGCCTCAAGCTGTCCGGCACTCCAGCCAGAATAACCAAGGAAAAATCGGATTTCTGAGGGAAGCATGATGCCGGTATTGAGCATATAGCTGAGCTTGTTCTTGTCGCCTCCCCAGAAAAGGCCCGGCAAAATTTCAAACGAGTCCTCAATGAGATCTCCTCTCAAGTGCAGAAAATGGACGGTATCAACCTGCACCGGGCCACCCTTGTGAAGAACCTCTTCAACCTCCTCAAAGCCGGAGACTGCTTCACAAACCTTGAATTCCAACGGTCGATTCAGAATGAAAGCCAGAGAACCCTTCTCGTTATGCTCACACATCATCAACACCGTCCGCTTGAAATTAGACTCCAGCATATTGGCTGAAGCAAGCAGAAGTTTTCCTGCCTTAAGCTTTTCAAATTCGTTTACCATTCTTTTCTCTCAGGTTTTTTGCTGCAAATAGCCGAGCAACTCCCCAGCATGTTTTTCAGGAGTGACTTTCGGCCACACCTTTTCAATCAGACCCTGTTCATCAATAAGATAAGTCACCCGACTGGTTCCCATATACTCACGTCCCATAAATTTCTTCAGCCCCCAGACACCATAAGCCTCAACAATGCTTTTGTCCGAGTCAGAAACAAGCCTGAAGGGCAGTTCATACTTTTCGGCAAACTTTTTATGCTTGCGTTCATCATCAACACTGACACCAAGAACCTCGACACCGATTATGTTGAATTTAGGGAAATTATCCCGAAAAGCACAAGCCTCCTTCGTACATCCCGGAGTGTCATCTTTCGGATAAAAGTAAAGCACAACCTTTCTGCCACGGTACTCTTCAAGGGTCACCGACTTGCCATCCTGATCTTTGGCTGAAATGGGTGGTGCCACTACGCCCTCTTTTAAAATTGCTATTGACATGAATGAAACTTATTCTGTTGATAAAAACGTTCTTACTGCTTTATTCTCAATAAATCAAATGCTACCACAAAAAGTTTCTTGACACAACCATGAGACACTATTCATTCTGTCCTCTCTGCAGTACAAAACTGGACAAGGCGATGATTGATGGGCGCGACCGGATGTTCTGCCCTTCATGCTCCTGGGTGCATTACATCAATCCCCTGCCTGTCGCGGTCGCCTATACGGTCAATAAAAATAACGAACTCCTCGTGATACGCCGCGCCCATGAACCTGCGCTCAATGAATGGGCACTTCCGGGCGGATTTCTTGAAGCTGGGGAAGAACCCCACGAGGGATGCTTGCGTGAACTGATGGAAGAGACCTCGCTTAACGGCAAAATAGATAATCTGATAGGCATCTATCACCGGGAGGTCGAAATGTACGGTTCACTCCTTGTGGTAGCCTACAGGGTGATGGTTGATGATGACATCATAACGATCAACCACGAACTCTTTGATGCGGGTTTTTATCCTCTCCATCTCATGCCGGAAGTGCGGATTCCTCTCCACCTCCAGATTATCAAGGATGCCTCCTTGCAAGAAACTGTTCCGTGAGCTGGTGTCAAAAGATCGTGATCCGATTCATCAATACCAGAACATTACAAAACCCATTTAAAATTCCATTTCAATCTGCTCCTGCGCCAGTTGCTCCTGTTTTTGCTGTTTGGTCTCTTTCCTTGCTTGCTTTTCCAGGACAAGCTGCTTCTTTTTTTCAATCTTCTTGCGTCGCGCCTTTTGTACCTCCCTGCTCCTCTGCCCCTCTTTCTCTCTTTGTTTCTGGTATATCTCTCTTGATCTCTCACGCATCCTCATAAGCTCTTCTACTCGCAAAACAGCCTGTTCAGCACTTACTGGAGAAGGTGGCACCACCATACCTGCCTGCTGAAAGCATGTTTTGATCTGTGGCCACAAGCTCAGATCAGAAAACTCATAAATCAGCGGCAGATTCAATGCCTGAAAAACAGGAGTCCACCCCTGTCTGATGTCGGGGTCTGGAGAACGAACCGAGAGTTTCGGGTTGAATTGATACCACCCCTGCGTAACACGATAAAATAATGATCGATTATAGGCGTAGTCACGCGACACCTCGTTCCGCGAAAGGAGACCGGAAAGGTACTGCCGCCGGTTCCGTTCAGGATTAACAACATTGGCAGGCATCCCGACCCACGCATCAAGAATGGCGCGGGTATCAAATGCTGCGTATCCGGGCCGCCTCACCCCGGTAAAACACGATTTAAAAAGTACCCAGAGTGTTTGAAACAGGAAGTATTCAGAGAGATGGCGGTCAAGACGCACCATGCGGTCGCCCGTATTGACATCAACGCAGGGAGGCGCCAGCAACTCATAGAGCGTCGCAAAGTTTCTCCGTGTATATTCCGGATGACGGAAGGCTTTACGCATTGCCCAATGGAGGGCGTTATAGCCATATTGGTCCGTTTTCTCCCTGTCGGCACCCCGTTCAAGCAGCGCCTCGGTCAACGGGATATTTCCTGCGGCAGCAGCAGCCATCAATGGTGTCTGGTTCATGGGAAGGCGATGATCGGTATCGTACTGATCGCACTGCTTCAGAATATTTTTTGTCTGCGGAGAAAAGTAGGGCACAAAACTTTTCCGCCCGAGAGTATCAAGATGATCCTTAAAACTGCCACGTGCGTCAAATTCCGCATCCTCAGAGAGACGGTATGCCAAAACCGGTTCATTATGACAGGTGGCATATTCGTACAATTGCTGTTTTGCCTTGTTGCCAGGCACTTTATCACGAAAAACCTTGATGATGGCCTCTTTAAGACGAGATTCATCAAAAATCGGCCAAGGCGGCGGAATTTGCTTAAGGATAGTACGGCGAATCGCCTCAGCCTGCTCCTGCTTCCCTTGCAATTCAAGCTTTCTGGCCTCCTTCTGCCACTCCTCAAGCGTAGATTCCTCGGTCTCTACATTCACTTTTCCGTCACTCGCAAGATCAAGCAGGGTGAAAAGCCTGTGGCCGGTATCTGATTCTATGATATAGAGGTTCTTGATCGCCCTTGTCAGCGCCACATAAATGGCGTTGACAAAAAACTTGTACACTTCGAGCGACTTGTCACCCTTGTCCCGGGCCCGGCAGTACTCGAGAGAATCGATGGCAAGATCATCCTTGCCAACCCCGTCAACAATTTCGTTGAACTCTTTTCGATGAGCTGAGACAAAGCGGAACAAAACAATATTCTCATACTCCAACCCCTTGGCTTCATGAATCGAAAACAAGAGTGGCGTGGAAAAATACTTTCTTGCCTCCAGTTTGTCCTCATCACGCATCACCAGCACGGCAAAACGGGTTGACTGTTTCGTTTTTTTGTCGAGTTCGCGTTTTTCGGCATCATTATCTGCCATCAACACCACCTGACCTGGCTCACCGCCAACGGCCTGAACCAGAAAGTTGCTCTCCCTGTCGATAGAGCCAAAACGCTGGTGCTTGATTTTGAGTAGTTGATTGGAAATACGGGTCGCCTCGGTTCCATTGCGAAAATTAGCCGTCAACACACTCAACTGTTGCTTTCCGGAAAGGTTCGGATCATTCCAGAAAAGAGTTTTTACCTGGCTCCATGCAAAAAAGTTGGGATGAACAATCTGGTTTGAATCACCGCAGAGGAGAAAATTGCCGGGTTTTTTTAGCGTCTTCAGCACCAGTGAGAGCTGCGCAATGGTCAAATCCTGTACCTCATCAATAACTACAAAATCGTATCGGGGAGTTGCCACCCATTCATGGGCTACAAGATTCAGATCGAACAACTCCTCATCAACAAGCCACTGACGATATTTTACGAAGAGATCGTAAAGTTTGTCTCGCTGATTTTCAGGAAAGATAGATTGGCGAACCCCAAGAAGCCGATATTCCTCCCGACCAAGAAGAGCTCCCTCACCGGCAGTAATGACACCACGGATCTCCTCAAATGCCTGGTGAGCGTCAATTCCCTTGAATGAGTTCTGCATTCTTGAAAACCAGGCAGAGAAATCGCGCCACGTCGCCTCCCGGCCAGACGGTACACGAATAGACTCAACAAATTCCCGGTATGAGAGAAACTGCGCCTCCTGCCCTGAGTGTTCAAAGCCGTAAGAGTAGTAGATGTTGCGGGCGTTCTGGGCAAGATAGACCGAGTGGGTAACATAGAGCACCTCGCCTTCTGCATGTTTCAGTTTTTCCAGCATCAAGGCGGTTTTGCCACTGCCTGCACTGCCGACAATAATCAGTGGCGGCTTTTGCCGGTAAACAGATTCCTGGGTATCATCAAAAGAGATTGGCTTGTCGAGCAGGTGAATCGCTGTATGCTCGGGATGGAGGTAACGCAACTGCTCCGCCTCTTTCAGCGCATCAGCAGCATCAATATCAGGAATTTTTGATTCATCAATGAGAGCGCCCCGCAAAAAACGGGACTTGTCATAGTTGTGGCTGGTAATCACCTCAAGCATCAAGGCGCAGATTTCATCACCATGGCGAACCAGCGTAAAAAGGAGACGGTTAGCCGCATCCAGCTTTGCCCGGTAAAACTTGCCGTGAGTAAGATTGACAAGTTTTTTAACCTGGGCTGCACGAAAATCATCACGGGCAAGCGCTTCCGTCACCTTGCGATAGCTTGCCTTGACACTTGAGGTATCAAGACCTGTATATTCAAGAATTTTCATTGCTTTTGCATACTTCCCCGACCTCGTTCGCAGCAAACAGGTCGGAGAAAAACATTTTTATTTATTTTTCGCGGGCTTGAATACCACAAAAAAGCTCCACTGGCCAATCTTTCACAATGGTTAGCTCCCCAAAAGCATAGTCGCAAACGCCGTTAATTTATCATCGGAGTCACGTGCCAAGGTTTGCCCGGCTCTCTCCAACGCCCTCATGTTGCGCTCAGAAGCATTATCCATCTCGCTGTCCACATCGGTAAAATCTTTCAAGTCGAGTTGTAACCGCAAGTATTGATCCGAACATCCGGCGCTTTTGAAAAGCTGTTGGAGTTGGAAATCGACCGTTTCTGAAACACCCGACATCATGATGTCGACCACAGGAACAACCCAACCAAGTTTTCCCCAGCTTTTCGCTTCGGAATAGTGATACGATTTATCCACAGCTCCCGTACCAATCGAAAGCACTTGCAAATCAGTCACCTTCAAGCCAGGCTTCAGATTAAAGGCTTCGATGCAGGCACACATTGCGGGGTTGTTCGCAAAAACACCGCCATCAATGAGAGGATAGACTTTCCGGTCAAGTGCTGAAATATTCGCAGGCTCAAAATAGGTCGGCGCAGCAGAGGTTGCTCGTGCCACATCCCGAAGATAAAAATCCCATCCACTCCCTTTTGTGGCAACATCAGCTCCATTGAAAAACTGGGCCTGGCGTCGGGTTATGTCGTAGGCGGTAATAAAACATGGTTTCAAAAGATCACTCAATTTCAGATCACCAAGGTACTTATTTAAGGCAGCTTCAATGGCATCCGCCGAATATTTTTCATCGGTTAAACCGTCAAGAGATTGAATGCGCTTGTAACTGGAAACATCAAAAATGTTGTCGCCATCCTGCAGATACAAATCCACAGCCTCTTTGGCGGAATATTTTGGCCTGCCAGTCACCTTGTCTGGAGAGAGATAAAGGCAGGTGAGAATACCACCCGTACTGGTTCCGGCAATCAGATCAAAAGCATCGGCAATGCGCAGATCCTGATTTCCGGAAATGGTCTGCAACTTTTTTTCAAACGCAACGAGAGCTGTTCCGGGGATAATACCCCTCATGCCGCCGCCATCAATAGAGAGTATTCGCATGTTTTGCCTCCATGGTTAATTATTGAAAAGTCACTCCAGGCTGTTGCCTGCCAAGATAACGCAGCTTGGCTGTATCGAAACCGAAGGATCTCGCTTTTACAACCAGCTCATTGAGAAGCGCAGGCTCCATGGAAGGCTCCCTCGACAAAATCCAGAAAAAGGATCGGTCACGGCCACACACCATCGCCCATCGGTAAGCCTCTTTGTCGAGTTCAATAACGTTGTAGCTTGCATAGAAAGGGCCAAAAAAAGAGACTTTCAACGCACCTTTTGAGGTATCTTTGCCATCAACAAAAACACCACGCCCTTCAATGGTTTTCCATTCCTTTTTTTTTGTATCATACCCTTTATTGACCACCTTGACGCTGCCATCCCCGGCAAGAAGATAGAAGGCTGAAACTGGGTCGAGCGCCTTCTCAAACCGGTTATCGATACGAGCAATTTCGTACCATGTGCCAAGGTAGCGGTCAAGAGCAAAATTATCAACAACCGTAATTCCTTCAGGGATTCCAGTACATCCAACAAGCAGGATAAATAAGAGCAAGAACAGCTTTTTCAACAGAATTTCCGGTTATAACAAGTTTACGTAACGGCTTCAAGATAACTTTTTTCATCATAAAAACGGTGGTACCAACCGCCCTGCCGATTAAATGCCCATACCAGATATGCAATAATTTTGTATACTCACCTCTTTCATTCACCCAAACAAAAGGAGCCCATCCATGGCCATGACCGTTGAAATCAAGAACAACAAGCTCTGTATCGAAATTGACATTGAAAAGCCGACCCCTTCATCTTCAGGTAAAACGCTCGTTATTGCAAGCACCCACGGCAATACGGTAACCAGCGTAGAGGTGAACGGCAAACCCGTCACCATTGGCCTGAACGCCTATATCAAGCCCTGAACATTCCGGCATGCCTCTCCGGGATATTCGATCTCTACGGTTGAGTGATACATGCCGTATCGCTCAACCAGGGTTCTGATCAGCTCTTTGAGTTGCTTGTAGGCTTCGGCATCGAGCAGTGTGTCCACTTCAAGGTGGGCGGTAAAGACGTTATGAACTCCATCAAGTGACCATATATGGGCATGATGAACGGCATGAATATGCTCCAGCTCCTCGATTTCTCTGGTAATCACTTCAAGGTCAAGCTCAGAGGGTACTGCCTGCAGAAAGACTGGCAGCATGGCTTTCAAATTTTTGACAACGCCTGAAAGAATGTAAAGCGTAATAAGGACAGCGAGAAGAGGGTCGAGAACCGGGATATCCCAGAAGTAGAGGACAACAGCAACAACGAGCACGGCAACCCAGCCGAGCACATCTTCAAGCAGGTGCAGAGCCACAACTTTGGCATTCATCCCGCTCTCTTTGGAGAGTCTGGCCATGGCAATGCCGTTGACCATAACGCCGACAATTGCCAGCAGAATCATACCGCCAGCATCGGGGTGACGCGGTTCGAGAATGCGGGGTATAGCATTGGCGAGCACAAAAAGTGAACTGGTGAGCAACACCACCGTACTGATTAAAGCTCCAAAGAGAGAGAAGCGCTTGTAGCCATAAGAGTATCGCGCGCTGCTCGCCCCTCCTGATTTTTTTTCAAAGTACCATGCCTGGGCAAGAGCAAAGCAGTCACCAAGGTCGTGGACAGCATCGGCAAGAATGGCTGTGCTGTTGGTTACAAGACCGCCGACAATTTCAACAAGGGTAAATCCGAGATTGAGAAAAAAAGCAACCTTGATGTTACCGGATACTTGATGGTGATCGTGGTGGTGATGATCGTGGCTGGCATCATGCGAATGACAGCACTCTTTTGATATTGTATTACTCATAATTTCTGTTGTATAATAATCGCACGCCTCCCCCCTTCGGTCGACTTTGAAGTTCATCTTTCAGGATTCAAAATCAGCAGACACCCCCCTTCTCTCTCTTTTCTTCCCAGTACATTCCGCAACATCAGAATTTAATGTATTTTCTTCACCAATTAACTGGCTGGTCAAAAAAAATATAAAGCCCGCTGCACCCTCATGTACAGAGTGTTTCTATGGAGTATCGCAATTATTCTCCTCTGCATCCTCAGTTGCACCTATGCGGATCGTGAGACCGCATTGTGGTTTCATCAGTTCGAGCACACTCGTTCTTATGGGCTGTTCGGCATAATCACACTCTTTGGCGATTCACTGGGCTACCTTGTTATTGGCCTGATGCTCTTTGTAGTTTTTCGCAAGAAGAACCCGTACCGGAGCTATTGGGGGCTTTTCCTCTTTTCTACAGTAGCCATCTCAGGATTAACGGCCGACTTGATCAAATTTATAGCAGGCAGGGCACGACCGATGCTCTATTTCAGTGAACAGCTCTATGGATTTGCCTTTTTCCAGACCGAAAAAGTATGGACCTCCTTTCCCTCCGGCCACTCAGCTACCGCTATGAGTGTCGCCATGCTTCTTGCCACACTCTACCCGCGATGGAAGTTTGTATCACTGTTTACCGGCTTCATGATAGCGTTCAGCCGTATTTTTCTTGCCCAGCACTATATCAGCGATGTTATTGCGGGCTCTTTTCTCGGCATTTCCGCAACAGCTCTTCTCTATACCTATTTTTTCAAATCGAAATTTGAGCGAGTTAAAGCAAACAACATCTGAAAAAATCTGCTTTATGGGTACATTCTCGTTTTTCATCAACAGCTCCTCTATGACCATTACGAAAAAATTCAACCTGAAAAAGCTGCTCAAACCCCTGCTCCAGCTTTTTGGAACTGCCCTGGCACTCTATCTGGTGCTGAGGAAAACCGATGTTACCCAACTCTTCAGTACCATCCGGAACGCCAACCCGTGGTATCTGCTGCTCTCTCTTCTTTTTTTCAATATCTCAAAGCTCTTCAACGCGCTGCGGCTGAACCGCTTTCTCAAAGCTGTCGGCATTGAGCTCTCCACCATCTACAACCTGAAGCTCTACTATCTCGGGATGTTCTATAATCTGTTTCTGCCGGGCGGGGTGGGTGGCGATGGCTACAAAATCTACCTCTTGCAGAAAAACCACGGGCTGAAGATGATAAATATCTTTCACGCGGTATTATGGGACAGAATTGGCGGGATGTTTGCCCTGCTGTTTCTCTCCATTGTTCTGCTGCTGCCAAGCGCGTTTGCCCTTGAATTCCCCCAACTGGTGCCGTACGGCTGGGCAGCTCTTGCGGCAATCTACCCACTCTTGCTGCTCATCAACAGGCTTTTTTACAAACAGTTTGTCGGAGTGTTCACCGTCACTGCGGTTGAGTCAATGATGGTACAGGTGACGCAGACCATATCTGCATTTTTCATCCTCCAGGCCATCTCGCTGCACGCCAACCAGGTCGACTATCTGGCAATATTCCTGATTTCAACTATTGCAACCATCCTGCCCATCTCCATCGGAG
>CAJEXQ010000027.1 GCA_903994635.1 uncultured Chlorobiaceae bacterium | reverse complement strand
GTCAAGGGAAGACGTAAAAGGCTGTGGTAATGAGTGGTTAACTTCTGCATAAATTCAAATGCATCATGATACGCTTTTCTTCCACCTTTCCACTATAATATTCCAAGAGCCCAAATAATCATATTGCCCTTTCAGATATTGATGATGAACCCGGAATATTGTTTATTTCACAGTATGATAAGGAGCCTATAGATCAAAAACCTATCTATATTGATTCGGGTGGCAAACCCATTTATTGGTCACTGTTTCATGGTGTTGATGCTAAAGTTCTGAGTTATCTGAACACATGGTGTTCAGAACATAATAAAGTTCTTCGGATTTGTGGTAGAACTTCAGGGGAAGATGGTCTTGAGAGGGAATTTTTTGCAAAGCGGTTAACCACTGCGAAGTGGACATACTTTCCTAAATTAGATTCATATAGCACATATAAATTACTTGATTCGGCTGAAATTATCGTTGTTATTGAATCAACTGTTGGTTTTGAGGCTTTGGCAAGAGGGAAAAAAACAGCTTTTTTTTCTTGTCGTGGAGCAATTATGAATGTCGATGCATTTAAGTTTGGTTGGCCTTTAGAACTTCCTGATACTGGTCCTTTTTGGACTAATATTGCTGATGACAAAGAATTTAAACGGATTTTGGACTACCTTAATATGGCGAGTAATGATGAATGGGAGTCCATACGAAAACTTTATGCAAGTGACTTAATGGCGTTTGAACCTGGAAATGGACGATTTGTTGCATTACTTGAGCAGTTATTAGGTACTGATGTCGCCTAAGTATAACCATAACAATAGAGTAGCAATTTTTTTTATCAGTGTTATATGACTACTTCACCAATGCTCTCCACCGGAATACGTAATGCTCGCAATGTAGTGCATTATCTTTTTGGCATGGGCGCTATCGCTGATTTATCAACAATCCTTGACGGGCGTCGCATCAATATATCAGACAGTGTTATTTTTTTTATAGATTCTTTTTTTGAACACCATAATCTTCTAGAAGGTTTCAATGCCATTACCTCAGGTGATCAGATTATTTATGTTAATACCATTGAAGAGCCGACGACATCCTTTATAAATTTTATGCGAGACAAGGTTTTTGACGCATCTGCCAAACAGCCTTGTGCTATTGTCGGTATAGGAGGCGGCATTACGATGGATGTTGCCAAAGCGGTATCAAATCTTTTGACAAATGGAGGGAATGCTGAGGATTACCAGGGCTGGGATCTGGTAAAAAAGCCAGGGATATTCAAGGTGGCAGTGCCGACAATATCAGGCACCGGAGCAGAATCAACCCGTACCTGCGTGATGACCAATACGGCCAATGGTTTGAAACTGGGAATGAATAGTGATTTTACCGTGTTTGACCAGATTATTCTTGACCCTGACCTGACGCAAACTGTTCCGCGCGATCAGTATTTTTATACAGGCATGGACGCTTACATTCACTGTATGGAGTCACTCAATGGACAATATCGTAATGCAATAGGGGATGCCTATTCCACTCAGACTATTCAACTCTGCCGCGATCTCTTTATGGGAGGGGATATGATGTCCGATGAGAATCGCGCAAAATTGATGGTTGCCTCTTACCTCGGAGGGTGTGCCATCGCTACAAGTTATGTCGGAGTTCTTCATCCATTTTCAGCAGGCTTGAGTGTGGTGCTTGGCCTTCATCATGGTGTTGCCAACTGTATTACCATGAGGGCGATGGAAGAGTTCTATCCGGATGGTTACAGAGAGTTCTACCGAATGGCGGAAAGTCAGAACGTGCGCCTTCCTGAAGGGATATGCCGGAATTTGACGGACGCTCAACTCAAACAACTCTATGCTTCTACGATCATTCATGAAAAACCGCTTACCAATGCACTTGGAGAGTGTTATAAAGATATTCTGACGCCCGGTAAGGTCAAGGAGCTCTTTCTTCGCATGTGAACCCGGTGGATTTAATGATTCTTTCGTATGCGCAGGCTTTTTATTATCCGTAAAATTGCTTTTTAAATGAACGGATTGCTTGTTGTTATACCCGCCTCAAAGAAAAGTGTTGCCTTTCCGGATGATCTTGTCAAGAAACTGGCGGGTGTAACCCTGATCCAGCGGGCCATAACCCTTGCAAAATCAATAGTGTCTGACAGTCAAATAATGGTTATGACTGATTCGGAAGAGATCGACCTGATAGCCATGCGTCAGGGAGTAGTGTCATATTTTGAACCTGCTTTGTGCTGGCTTTGTCAAACGGTATCTGCAATTGAAATAAAGCCTTATCTTAACTCCTGCGGTATTCAGTGGCACAATTTGCTGCTTCTTTCTCCCTATACACCGCTTCTTCGCGCAACAACGCTCCGTGCTGCTTATGAAAGCTACTGCCATACTGGCGCAGAACTGCTTCTTCCCATTATTAGCACGCATGCCAATCCTTACAGGCCATTAGCGTTGTCTTTGTCGGAGAGGCTGCAGAACAGAGATGAGGTACTGACTGTTGAATCTTCGAGCTTTTCGATCACAAGTAGGCTGCTTCTTGAAGCCAAAAGTGATTGCAATGTTTGGCCACTGGCATTCGAGTTGGACGAAGTGCCAATTGAAATCCGGAATTATCATGACTGGTGGATATGCGAAAAGCTGCTTAACCGCCGTCGTATTGTTTTTCGGGTTATAAGCTATTCTGAGGTCGGTATGGGGCATATTTCACGCTGTCTGGCGCTTGCCCATGAAATTTCTGATCACGAAGTTTATTTTGTCTGTGATAATGAAAGCTCCATAGCGGCTAATAAATTGGCTGGCTACGACTATTGGTTGGGTGTCTACAAACCTGAAGTAATTGAACAGTCTATTATTGACCTTAAACCTGACCTGGTTGTCAACGATATACTGAATACGGATGCCGACTATGTTCTTCGGTTGCGTGATGCAGGAATTATTGTAGTTAACCTTGAAGATCTCGGAAGCGGCGCCAGCGAGGCCGATCTTGCTATTAACGATCTCTATGATGACGCCCTTTTGGCAGGAAAGAGAATTCTCTGGGGTCACCAATGGTTTTTTCTTCGTGATGAATTTCATGATGCGCGGGCAAATCAGTTTCAAAACAGGGTGACTCGACTGCTCATTACGTTTGGTGGTACCGATCCAAGTGATTTTACCCGAAGGGTGCTGCCACTTGTTGCTCCGTACTGCGCAGAGCAGGGGATTGCTATCGATGTTGTTACAGGCGAAGGCTACAGCTATAAGGAAGAGGTGAAGCTGATAATTGCAGGACTTGACGCAGAGGTGACCTACACGCATGTCACCGGTGTCATCTCACGGATTATGGAGAGAGCTCAACTGGCGATATGTTCAAACGGGCGTACTGTTTATGAACTGGCACACATGAATATTCCCGCTGTGGTGCTCTCCCATCACGTTCGCGAGTTGTCGCACCGATTTGCCTGTGAAAAGAATGGTTTTTTGCCGCTTGATATCGCAAACAAGCCTCAGCATGATGGTCAAATTCTCCTGGAGTTGCGGCGACTCGTTGAAGATACTTCTTTTCGCCAGAGATTATTCAGCAGCATGGAGCACTATGTTTTTTTGCAAAACAAGCATAAAGTAGTTGCACAAATCCAGAATCTGCTCCATAGGGTTTTATGAAAAGACCAGTCATTGCGGTTATTCAGGCCCGCATGGGTTCATCCCGTCTACCTAATAAAATGATGCTCTCGCTTCATGGCTTGCCAGTTATCGAGTGGGTATGGCGAAGAGTAACTATGGCTGAACATATTGACGGTGTTGTTGTTGCTATTCCTGATGGTCAGCAAGATCAGCTCCTTGCTGATCATCTTTTACATATTGGCACCACAGTAAGCCGGGGAAGCGAAACTGATGTTCTTGGCCGTATGACTGAAGCAGCCAGCTCGAAAGGTGCTGAAACGGTCATTCGTATCTGTGCCGACAATCCGCTTGTCTGCGGTTCGGAGATTGACCGTCTTGTCGAGTTTTTCGATACCGGCCATTATGACTATGCATACAATCACATTCCGCGCGGCAACAGCTATCCTGATGGACTTGGTGCGGAGATTGTCTCCATGGATCTGCTGGAATTGCTGAATAAAACAGTGACATTACAGGCTCAGCGGGAACATGTTTTCAACTTTATATGGGATAATCCCGATCAGTTTCGCATCGGTACCTTTGACCCGATTGACAGAGCGCTTGCTCATCCGGAACTGAAGCTCGATCTTGATACCATTGACGATTACGCCGCACTGCTCAAACTTGACATCAATCCTGAAATGAGCGCAAGTGAAGTGGTCAGAACTGTTTTGCAATTGTTACCGCATTCCACATGAGCCTTCGTCATTTCATTGAAAATTATTGTCCGGGAAAGCCTGATTTCCGTTTGAACCGGCGTCCGTACCTTATAGCCGAAGCGGGAGTCAATCATGAAGGCGTGATGGATCTTGCCAAACGGCTGATTGATGAAGCCCTTGAAGGAGGGGCTGATGCCATCAAGTTTCAGAGCTACAAGGCAGACTCCATTGCTTCAAAGGATTCTCCATCCTATTGGGATTTAAGCAAGGAGCCGACAGAGAGTCAATACCGTCTGTTTAAAAAGTACGACAGGTTCTGGAAATCGGAATATGAAGTGCTTGCCCGATATTGTCAGGATAGCGGCATCGAATTTCTGAGCACACCGTTTGATGTCGAGTCCGCCAGGTTTCTCAACGATCTGATGGATGTTTATAAAATCTCTTCATCAGACTTGAACAACAAACCGTTCATTGATATTCTTTGCGGTTTTGGTAAACCGGTTATTCTCTCTACCGGTGCTGCATGGATGTGGGAAGTCGAGCAGTCAGCAGGCTGGATTCAGGCCAATGGGAACCCGCTCGCGTTGCTTCACTGTGTACTTAACTACCCTACAGCGGATGCAAATGCCAACCTTGTCATGATTCCGGAACTGTCGCGCAAGTTTCCTGACTTGATGATAGGATATTCCGATCATACCCTGCCCGGAGAGATGAAAACACTTGAAGTTGCTGCACTGCTCGGTGCCCGTATTATCGAAAAGCACTTTACGCATGACAAGTCGCTTCCCGGCAACGATCACTATCACGCTATGGACAAGGAGGACATCAAGTGTTTTCGAAAACGCATGGAGGTGCTTGATCTGCTTTTGGGAGAGCGCGTCAAGCATCCGCTTGAGAGCGAAGCTCCGGCCCGGGCCAATGCGAGGCGGAGCCTCGTTGCGGCAAAGGTTATTGCTGCCGGCAAGATTATTGACACGGAGGATGTAACATGGAAACGTCCGGGACGCGGTATTGATCCTCGTGATTTTGATAATCTGATCGGCAGCAGGGCAGCAGAGGATATCGCTGAAGATACGGTATTGCAGTGGAGAATGTTTGATGTTTGACACTGCGAAGGAAATTGACGGCTTTCTTCGGCAGCTTTTCTCGATTTGCCGCAGTATCACCGGTAACGGAAACAGGGAGACCCTGCGTGTTCTGCAGGAGATTATTCCGCTGACTCTTCATGAAGTTTCTTCAGGCACCAGGGTTTACGACTGGGTTGTTCCTGATGAATGGAATATCCGCGACGCCAGCATATCCACAATGGACAATCGTCGTATTGTGGATTTCAAGGAGAACAACCTCCATCTCGTCAGTTACAGTGAGCCTGTGAAGGGCACCTATACCTGGAATGAACTTCAGTCGCATCTGCATCTGCATCCTGAAATTCCGGAGGCTGTTCCCTATCGTACAAGCTATTACAAACGGGACTGGGGGTTCTGTGTGACTGCCGCCCAATATCGGGAACTTGAGCAGCAGAAAGTACCGTTCAAGGTCGTTATCGACTCTTCGCTTGAGCCGGGTTCACTCACTTACGGAGAAATGCTGATATCGGGGCAATCCAGAAGGGAGATCCTGATCTCCTGCTATATCTGCCATCCGGCAATGGCCAATGACAGCCTGAGCGGTGTTCTGCTGACGGCTTTCCTTGCACGCGAGCTGTTGGCAAAGAGAGATCGATATTACTCCTATCGCATTGTTTTTGTGCCGGAAACCATCGGAGCAGTTACCTACTGTGCACTGAATGAATCCGCCATGAAGCGGATTGATACCGCTCTGGTTATTACCACCGTTGGCGGACCGGGAAAATTCGGATACAAGAAGAGCTTTGATGCGAGCCATGTTATCAACCGGCTTATTGAAGAGGTTTTGAATGAAACCGGTGAAGAGTACCTGATCTACCCCTTCGATATTCACGGAAGTGATGAGCGCCAGTACTCTTCGCAGGGGTTCCGTATTAATACGGCAACAATCTGCCGTGACCGATACTACGAATACCCTCAGTACCACACATCGCTGGACAATCTTGATTTTGTTACTGCACGGCAGATCAGTGAAACGCTTGTTCTCTACCGTAGATTGATTGAAAAGTTTGAAGCTTTGCGCTACTATCGGAACACTCTGCCAGATTGCGAAGTAATGCTGTCTCGCCATGGACTTTATCCAGAAACAGGTGGGGCTCAGCAGCCCGAGCTGAATGGTCGTTCGGAACTTGATATCATTCTTTGGCTGCTTTTTTTGTGTGATGGATCACTCGATATCGACTCTATTGCATGCCGACTCAATGTTTTGAGCAGCGAGTTGCTTGCTGTAGCCGGGAAACTTGTGTCTAAAGGAGTTCTTGAAATTGTTTGACATAGCCTGAATGGCCAAAAGCTATCGACTTGAAAGAGCCTCGCTCAATTTGAAATGGGATGAATTTATTCGTTCTTCGCCTGATTCAACCGTTTTTTCATTGTCATCGTATCTTGGCAATGCCGGTGTGCGCCTCGGATTGTTTTACTGTTTCAATGCAGATGAACCTCGTGCGGCTTTAGTACTTGCAGAAAGCAATGACGGCTCATCGGCAGTGCTTGATGATCTGATTATTTACAGCGGGATCAGCTACGGCAAACCTCTGCATCGCCAAAGCCGGGCACAGCAGCTTTCGGAACGTTATGAAATTGCCCTGTTCATTGCTGAAGAGCTGGCAGGGCACTATGAACACATCGAGTTTGCCCTCTCTCCCTCGATCATTGATATCCGGCCGTTTCTCTGGTATCGTTATGGTGAAGATAGCGGGCGTTACCAGGTCAACACCCGCTATACATCATATCTTCCTATAGCTGATTTTGCAGCGGCTGTTTCGCTTGAGGATATTGAAGTCTATCGGGAGGCTTCGGTGTCAAGGCGCCAGCAGATTCGCTATGCAAAGCGGGACAGGGTCGTAACCGAGGAGTTCCGTAATGTTGATCTCTTTATTGATTTTTTCCGCCAGACCATGACCCGGCAGAAAGAAGAGCCTTCGCAAGCAAAATTGGAACGAATGGCACGGCTGGTCGAAGGACTGCTTCAGGCTGATCTGGCTAAAATGTTTGTTTCGAAAACAGAGGAAGGAGTTGCAGGCAGTATTGCTGTTTATGCGTACGATCAGCATCGGGCCTATTATCTTTTCGGGGCGAGTGACCCGGCACAGCGCGATACCCCTACTGGTACCGCGGTCTTGTGGGATGCATTTTTCCATTTTGCAGTAATGGGCCTTACTGAAGTTGATCTTGAAGGGGTCAACAGTCCAAAACGCGGCTGGTTTAAACTGAGTTTTGGCGGTGATCTAAGACCTTACTATCAGATATACAAGCATGAGTAATATAATTATCAATGCATTACCTGCGGATGGTGCATACGAGGAAAGATATATTCCGATTAATAAAGGGCATTTCGATCTTGACACCTCTGGACGTGCGCGAGCGTTCAGCGAAAAACTTGCTCAGGGATGGGAAAAAGAGTATGAAGAGTATCGTCGATTATGGGTTGATTTGGCAAAGACACGCCAGGTACGTGATTATCCGCTTTTGGTTGATCTGGAACTCTCCTCCAGATGCAATCTGAATTGTCCTATGTGCTACACCACAACCGAAGCATTCCTCAGTAAAGTCGATCGCAAGTATATGGAGATTGACCTGTTCAAAAAAATTATTGATGAAATTGCAGGCAAGGTTTTCGCTGTACGCCTGAGTTTGCGGGGTGAAGCGACCTTGAACAGGCATTTCTTAGAGGCAGTTCAATATGCCAAGCAAAACGGTATTAAAGAAGTCTCCCTGCTCACTCATGGAAAAAAGTTTACTGGAAATTTCCTCCGTCAGGTAGTTGAAGCAGGAATTGACTGGATTACAATTTCCGTAGATGGGATCGGTGAGACCTATAACAGCATTCGCAAGCCGCTAAAATGGGAGGAGACTCTGGGTCGGTTAAAGGAGATCAAAACGCTGAAAACAGAAATGGGCGTTTTGAAGCCAGTTATCAAAGTACAGGGTATCTGGCCGGCTATAAGGGAAAATCCAACGGCATATTACAACGCGTTGGAGCCTTACACCGACCTTATCGCTTTCAATCCGCTCATCGACTATCTTCGTAAAGATGCTGAAATTGTTTATGAAGAAAATTTTGCATGTCCCCAGTTGTACCAGCGTTTGGTTGTTGGCAGTGACGGCAAGGTGATGATGTGCAGTAACGACGAAGATGCGCTCCATCCGGTAGGCGATGCCTATAAGCAAACGATACATGAAATATGGCATGGAGATGCTATGAATAACGTCAGGCAACAGCACAGTCACCCTGATGGTTTCAAGGAGCTTGAGGTCTGTCGTCATTGCTACTACCCGCGTAAAGCCGTTCCGGATGAAACTGCCTATGTTGGTGGACGGAAAATTACCATAGAAAACTATGTCAATCGTGCTCAGCAGGTGGGAAAATGATGCCAGGAAAAACACCTTCCCTGCCGCCCGTGTTGGGCATTATCAGTGCATGTAAAGCTCTTTATGCACAATCATTGAAATCAGGCCTAAAATGTTAGAGACAACAGCTCCTGAAAGCCGAAAAGTTCTGATATATCTTGCAGATTTAACTCACACCGGCGTCATGGTGGCTACCGAAAGCATTCCACTGAACATCGGTTTGATAGCAGCGTATGCGAATAAATATCTGGGGGATGCGATTTCTGTACGTTTGTTCAAGTACCCTGAAAAACTGATCGCAGCCTTGAAGGAGCGTGTTCCGGATATCCTCGGATGCAGCAACTATGTATGGAACAGTAACCTTTCAGAATGGATGCTGGGTTATGCCAAACGTCTTGATCCGGCGGTGGTAACAATCCAGGGTGGTACCAATTATCCTTTCAGTCAATCCGGGCAACTTGAATTTCTTCGCGCTCACCCGAACACAGACTTTCATGTCTATTACGAGGGTGAGGCAGCTTTTCTTCAGTTTTCTAGACGATTTTTAGCGATACGCAATCTTTCTGGAATGAAAGAGGCTCCAATTGATGGCTGCCAATTCTTGTCGCCAGGTGATGGTTCTCTTGTATCGGGGCCACCGCCGGATCGAATCAAGGCACTGGACGATATCCCTTCGCCCTATGTAACGGGGTTGCTCGATGAGTTTTTTGATGGAAAGTTGACTCCGATGGTCGAGACAACTCGTGGCTGTCCATTTAGCTGCAATTTTTGCAATGCGGGAGATCGCTATTTCAGCAAAATAAATATGTTCTCACTTGAGTATATAAATGCTGAACTTGAATACATTGCTCCCCGCGTTTCTGCAGTTGGTGTCACACATCTGACCCTGGCCGACAATAACTTTGGTATGTATCCACGCGACGCTGAAATCTGCCGTACTATCAAATATATGCAGGACAAGCATGGTTGGCCTATGGGTCTTCTTGCCACTACGGGGAAAAACAACCACGAGCGTATTATCGAGGCGACCGAGATACTTGGTTCGGCGCTTCTGGTGAGTATGTCTGTCCAGTCTGTTGACCCATTGGTACTTGAGAATATCAAGCGAGACAATATCAAGCTTGAACACTACAAAAAAGTAAACGCCGCCCTTACCAAACAGGGGCGTACAGGGCAGGCTGAAGTGATTGTTCCTCTTCCCGGGGAAACTTATGAAACCTTTCTGAGTGGTGTCGAGTCATTGGTACAGGCTGGTGCATCCAAGGTTACTTCATATACGATTCAATTACTTTACGGAACGGATTACAAGGAGGCTGAATACCGAAGAAGTTGGGGGTATGTCAGCAAGTGGCGCCTGATTCCCTTTGATTTTGGTGAATACGAAGGCGAGAGGATTTTTGACGTGGAAGAGGTAGCTATCAGTCACAACAGCATCAGTTTCGAAGACTATCTGAATATTCGTGGTTTTGCGCTTGCGACTGAGGTTGCATTCAACAATTATATTTTTCGTGAGATTCTCGATTACGTTGAAGATTATGGGATCTCCGCATTCAAGTGGTTAAGAGCGGTTTGGGAAAAACGCCAAGATTTCCCGCCGGAGATACTCAGTGTATTCGAAAGTTTTATTACTGATACGAAAGGTGAGCTTTTTGACTCTGAAACAGAACTCCGATCCTTCTATGGCAGATTTGAAAACTACAAGAAACTGGTTAGCGGGGAGATTGGTGGCAATGTGATCTTCAAGCACAAGACATTGATATTGAGTCAGCATATTATGCCGTGGCTTGACTACATAACGTTGATTGCCAAGGATTTGGTGAGTAACAATATTGTTGATGTAAAAGAGCTGGAACGTGCAGTCGAGGAAATTGCAGAAATACGTAGCTACCTTCAATGCAAACTGACCGGAATTCTTGACAACAACATCAATGCCGAACCGGTACATGTGAGTTTTCGCTACGATATTTTGAGCTGGGTTATGGCGGGCACAGGACGTTTGCGCGATTTTTATCAGCCCGACGGAGTCTCGTTCTCTTTTTATTTTACTGATGATCAGCAGATTGAGAGGCGAGATGCATTCCAGAGGTACGGTACTCATCTTTTGGGATTGACCAAAATTCTTCAGCGGATAGCTTCTCATGACCGGCTCTTCCGTCAAGTGGCACATGTGGTTTGAACAATCTGGGGCATTGCGCAGTAAGAATAATTGTAGTTATATGGGCGCTCTTTTTGCCGAACCCCATTTAATTAATAGGGCTCTCCAGGTTGGAAAATGAACAAATCTATGAATATTCTCTCTCTGTATTGGGGTATCTGTTCCGGTGCATCTATAGTGTGTGATGGTCATGTTGTAGCTGCCATACACGAAGAGCGTTTTTCCCGTCAAAAGAATGACGACTCTTATCCACGCAGATCGATAGAGTGGTGCCTGACAGAAATGGGTTTGGCTATCGAGGATCTTGAAGGTGTAGCAATCGCCTCTCATCATCAAGATTATTTCCACCAACTTACACGTCCGGGTCGATGGACAGTTGAGAACTATCTTCAGGAACAGCACCTATACTGGAAGCCTGTTTTGATATCGGGACTTCCCTTGTCTTACGCAAATGTAATGGAACATTTGGCTGATAGGAATCAGTATCCTGAATGGTATTGGATAGATGAGTCTCGAAACGACACAACGTTCTCTGCTGATCGAAAGACGATTACTTCGCGATATCTTGGAATTTCAGAAGAGAAGATTGTAACCATTGAGCATCACCGTGCTCACGCGTATTATGCCTATCATGCATCTCCCTTTCGCGGGCGAAAAGTTCTTGTGTTCACCATAGATGCAAGCGGCGATGGACACAATGCAACTATCGGGATGTTCGATGAGCGTGGACAATATGAGCGCTTGTTTGGTACCAATCAGTGCTTTCTTGCGCGATACTATCGCTATATTACGCTACTTTTGGGCATGAAACCGAATGAGCACGAATATAAGTTGATGGGTCTTGCTCCCTATGGAAAGGAACGGTACGGGCAGAAGGCGTTGGAATTGTTTCGACAGACGCTTTACGTTGATGGGCTGGATTTTAAATGGAACATCAAACCGACAGACAGCTATTTCTGGTTTAGAGACAGGCTTGAAGGAACCCGATTCGACAACATCGCCTGGGCGCTTCAGACCTGGGTTGAGGAGATGCTTGTCCTGTGGGTTAGCAATGCAGTTGAGCACTTTGGAATTGATACCGTGCTGGTTTCAGGTGGAGTGGCGATGAACATCAAAGCTATGGGTAGGGTTGCTTCGATAGAAGGGGTCAAGGAGTTTTTTGTTCCTGGCTCAGCGGCTGATGAATCCCTGGCGACAGCCAGTGGTCTTTGCCTATACGATGATTTGAGCAAGGGTCATGATTGGTCCGCAACTTCGGAACCGGCTATAGCCAATCTTTATCTGGGGCCTGTCTATGATAAGGAAGCTGAGTTCGCTGCACTGGGTGTTCTTGATACGGATACATACGAAATTATTGATTGCTTTAGTGATGAAGATGTTGTGGATCGGCTTCTTGCTGGTTACGTAATTGGCCGTTGTTGTGGGAAGATGGAGTTCGGTCAGCGCTCGCTTGGCAATCGATCTCTTCTTGCCGACCCAGCGAACCCGTATATCAAGGAGAAAATAAATGCGATGATCAAGTCGCGTGATTTTTGGATGCCTTTTGCCCCGATAATGCTTGATACATATCAGCGGCGTTACTTGGCTGGTCCCAATGTGCAGAGTCCATACATGACAATTGGTTTTGAGACCACTCTGGAAGGGTATGAATCCATGCGTGCGGCCTGCCATCCGGCTGATCATACGGCCAGAGCCCAGATATTGACCGAATCAATGAACCCTGCGATGTATCGTTTGCTGAAGTTATTTTCTTTGAAGAGCGGGCGCGGAGCACTACTTAATACCAGCTTCAATATTCATGGCGAACCAATAGTGACTTCACCCGCTGATGCAATAGATGTTCTTATGCGCAGCGCTCTTGATGGTTTACTGTTGAATTCATATTTCGTTCTTCGCAAATAGATTGTTTGTCTTGCACTCGATTAAATTTATAACTAAAACTTGCCTTTTTATTGCCGGGTAAAAGAGATCCTCTTAATTTGACATTTTTGTCCCCTTCCGATAAAACTCTACATTACAAATGTTCGGTTTTTGGGCAAGTGGTTAATGAAACCAAGCGAAAACCCACTCCGCATTGTTTTTACTATGTTAACTAATTCATCAATTCTCATTACCGGTGGTACCGGATCTTTTGGCCATACCTTTGTTCCACTTACACTTGCCAAATATAATCCCAGTCGCCTGGTAATCTATTCCCGTGATGAGATGAAGCAGTGGGAGATGGCAAAGTTGTATGGCGATGATAAGCGGGTACGCTTTTTTATTGGTGATGTTCGTGACAAGGATCGTCTTGCCCGGGCACTCAGTGGTATTGACTATGTAGTTCATGCCGCTGCAACCAAGATTGTGCCCACTGCCGAATACAATCCGTTTGAATGCGTTAAAACCAACGTATTCGGCGCCATGAATCTCATTGATGCCTGCATCGACCAAGGTGTCAAAAGAGTGGTGGCTCTTTCGACCGATAAAGCGAGCAGCCCCGCCAATTTGTATGGTGCTACCAAGCTCACTTCAGACAAGCTGTTTATTGCGGGGAACTCCTACTCGGGCAATAACGACACGCGCTTTGCTGTGGTGCGCTATGGCAATGTCATGGGTTCGCGTGGTTCGGTGATACCGTTTTTCCTCAGCTTGGCAGACAAAGGTGAGCTGCCCATTACCGATGCGCGCATGACCCGCTTTATGATCACTCTGGAGCAGGGTGTTGATTTGGTCTGGCATGCTTTTGACGATATGGTTGGTGGTGAAATATATGTAAAGAAGATTCCATCAATGAAGGTGATAGACCTCGCAAGCGCGGTGGCTCCACATGCACATCACAATGTTGTTGGCATTCGTCCTGGTGAAAAGTTGCATGAGCAAATGATAGGTTCAGAAGATGCCCCGCATACCTATGAATACGCAGAGCACTACAAAGTGTTGCCCGCCATCCACAACTGGAGTCACGATCCAGCACGTATAAACGGTGGCACCTTGGTAGCGTCCGATTTCACCTATTGTTCAGATAACAACTCGGAGTGGATGAGCATCGTCACCTTGCAGGCATGGATAGAGCAAAACCGCGAGCACATAGGCAAAATTTGATGGACACCATTCCCTACGGATGCCAAGACATTAATCAAGCTGACATTGACGCTGTGATTGACGTGTTGCGCTCAGATTTTCTGACGCAAGGCCCAGTGCTTCCTGCTTTTGAAAAAATTGTTGCCGATTATTGCGGTGCCCAACATGCCGTGGCGGTCAACAGCGCAACCAGTGCGCTCCATATTGCTTGTTTGGCATTGGGCGTAGGCAAGGGTGATAGCGTTTGGACAACGCCGATAACGTTTGTTGCAAGTGCAAACTGCGCATTGTATTGTGGTGCAACTGTTGATTTTGTCGATATTGATCCACTCACTTATAACCTTAGTGTCGATCGCCTGCAAGAAAAACTTGCACAAGCTAAACAGTCTGGTTCGCTTCCCAAGGTCGTTATTCCTGTGCATTTTTGCGGTCAGCCTTGTGATATGGCAGGTATTCATGCTCTCAGCCAGCAATATGGTTTCCGAATAATCGAAGATGCCTCCCACGCTATTGGGGGTAGATATCAAGGTGAGCCTATCGGTAATAACCGTTTTAGCGATATTACCGTCTTCAGCTTTCATCCCGTAAAAATTATTACAACGGGGGAGGGCGGCATGGCACTTACGAATGATGAGCAATTGGCCAAGCGCATGAGGTTGTTGCGCAGTCATGGCATTACCAGCACAGCAGAAGATATGCATCCAAGACCACCGGAAGAACTTTGGAACTACCAGCAGATAGAACTCGGCTTCAATTATCGCATGACCGATATTCATGCGGCATTAGGTCTTAGCCAGATGCAGCGGTTAGATGAATTTGTAGCGAAACGCTATGAGTTAGCAATGCGATATGACCAAATGTTATCAGGGTTACCTCTTGTTCTTCCATTACAGCATGGAGATAGCTTTTCAAGTTACCATCTCTATGTTATACGTATGAAGCTATGGAAAATCAAAAAGACTCATCGTCAAGTATATGACGCAATGCGTGAGGCCGGAGTACTTGTGAATCTGCATTATATACCTGTATATCGTCAGCCTTACTATGAAAAGATGGGTTTTAATGTTGGATATTGTCCGCAGGCAGAGCAATATTACTTGGAGGCTATAAGCATACCGATCTATTTTGGTTTAACCGAGGCGCAACAAGGCGTGGTAGTAGATGTTTTAAGAAAAACGATACAAGCATGAATATCGCAATCATTCCTGCCCGTGGCGGCAGCAAGCGGATTCCCCGCAAGAATATCAACCTGTTTGCAGGGAAGCCTATGATTGCCCATGCCATAACCAAAGCGAAATCGTCGGGACTGTTTGATCATATTGTTGTATCGACTGATGACATTGAAATTGCGACTATCGCACGCGAGTGGGGGGCCGAGACCCCCTTTGTTCGTCCTGATGAGCTTGCAAATGATTATACGGCAACCGTACCGGTGATTGCTCATGCTATTCAGGCTTGTCTTGATGTCGGTTGGGTGTTTGATTATGTGTGCTGTATCTATCCGGGGGTTCCTTTCCTGCAGATCGAGGACTTGAAAGGTGCTTTTGAGCTTCTTATAAAGGAAGGTCGTGACTACAGCTTCCCGATTACGGAATTTCCTTCAGCAATTCAACGTGCACTCAAACGACTGGATGATGGCAAAATGCAGCCATTTTATCCGCAATACGAGCTTACACGGACCCAAGATCTGGAACCCGCATATCACGATGCTGGACAATTTTATTGGGGGCGGGCTAACTCTTGGCTGCATAATCCAAAGATCCACAGCAGTGGTGTCGGTTATGTTGTGCCAAACTGGCGAATTGTTGATATTGATACAGCGGAAGATTGGATTCGTGCTGATCGATTATTTAGAGCATTTTATCAGTGAAAAATAATGTTGTAGTACAGTTTTCTACTCAATATGGAGAGAAGCATTGAACATTGCTTTTCGTGTTGATGCATCAGCAATAATCGGCACCGGTCATTTGATGCGATGCCTTACTTTAGCCGATGCGTTGAGTCAGCGAGGGGCACAAATTCAATTTATCAGTCGTTATTTGCCAGAGTACTTACAGGATATGTTGCTGGATAAGGGGTATGAATTCAGGATGTTCAAGAGTCCAGCAAATGAACAGATTGATAACTTGGCTCATTCTCATTGGCTCGGAACTACTCAGCAAAGTGATGCAGATGAGGCGCTTCAAATCCTCTCTGATCGAACTTGGGAGTGGCTGGTGGTTGACCATTATGCACTGGACGCTCGTTGGGAGTCAGCACTTCGACAAATCGTAAGACGTATTCTGGTTATTGACGATATTGCCGACCGTCAGCATGATTGTGATATCCTGTTGGATCAGAATTTCTATGCCAACATGAATACTCGTTATGCTGATCTTGTTTCGCCCTTCTGTACAACATTGCTTGGCCCTGAATATGCCTTATTGCGAACAAAATTCAGTGAGCTTCGGAAACATGTAAAGTCAAGAAGTGGCGAGGTTCACCGAGTTCTTGTTTTTTTTGGGGGTAGTGATCCTGAAAATAGTACATCGAGAGTTCTTGAGGCCCTCTCTTCACCCGCATTTATCCATCTTGATATTGATGTTGTTCTTGGAGCCGCCAATCCTCACCGGACTCACATTGAGAGGCAGATAGAGTCATTTCCATCGGCAAAGCTCCATATCCAGATTGATAATATGGCTGAGCTTATGTGCCAGGCTGATCTTTCTATCGGTGCAGGGGGATCGACAACATGGGAGCGTTTTTGTCTTGGCCTTCCCAGTCTTGTTGTGACAATTGCTGATAACCAGGTTCAGTTTACACGTGATCTCCATAATGATGGATTGCTTCGATGGCTTGGTACTTCACAGGAGGTAGATGTAGCCATGATAAATGAAGCTATCAAGGTAGCGCTTCAGCAGCCGCAGACAAACCGGCAGGAGTCTGAACGCGGTATGCGTATAGTTGATGGACATGGCGCAGCGCGGGTTGTTCAAATGCTTTTACACGGGCCGGATCCTGATACCTTGCATGTTCGAAGAGCAGTTGATGCTGACTGCACGTTATTCTGGCATTGGGCTAATGATCCTGAGGTAAGAGCCAACGCCTTTAATTCCGATTTGATACTTTGGGAAAATCATAGAGCTTGGTTTACCAGTAAACTACAAGACCCTGATACAACGATTTATGTTATAGAGTGTGATAAAGGGCCGATTGGGCAAGTACGTTTTGAAAGAAAAAATGAGCACTACTGTATTGATTACTCATTAGCGCGACAGTATCGGGGATTGGGTTTGGGTAAAAAATTAATGGAAGTCAGTATCAGAACATTTTTTATTCAGCAGCAAACAAGCGGAATTATCGCTGAGGTCAAGGCGGATAATATTTCATCGTATAAAGTTTTTGAAGGATTGGGATTTAACGATATACCCCCCCCCCCCCCATAGCCGGTGTGCGGCGCTTTCTCTTACAGTTCTCTCAGATGAAAACTCGTGGTTGAATGCGTGGCTTGAAACGTTGCTTGCTGAATGGGTTAATGAGGGGTATCGTATCAACTGGGTGTATCACCCTGCGGATATTCCTCAAGGAGAGTTATGTTTTATGCTGAGTTGCAGCCAGATAGTAAAGCCTAATGTGTTAAAGCGTAACAAGCATAATCTTGTTGTTCATGAAAGCGCGTTGCCTCGGGGTAAAGGGTGGTCTCCAATGACTTGGCAGGTGCTTCAAGGTGCAGATAAAATTCCTGTTACATTGTTTGAAGCTGGAGAGGCTGTTGATAGTGGTGCTCTCTATTTGCAGGACAGAATGATCCTGGAAGGTCATGAGCTTGTTGATGAGCTACGGGCAAAACAGGCCGAAGTTACCTTGAAGCTATGCAGGCGGTTTGTAAGTGAATATCCGGAAATTCTGACACAGGCGATTTCGCAATCAGGAGAAGAGAGTTATTTCAACCGTCGTCGTCCTGAAGATAGTCGGCTTGATCCACAAAAGACAATAGCCGAACAATTTGAGTTACTGAGAGTTGTAGATAATACTCGATATCCAGCTTTTTTTGATTGGAAAGGCAAGCGGTATACCCTAAAAATTGAAAAGCAGGAATTAGAATGAAAATTTTGGTGGTCGCAGCTCATCCGGATGATGAAGTTCTTGGTTGCGGAGGGAGTATGGCTAAGTGGTCACAGGACGGACATGAGGTACATGTTGTTATTCTTGCCGAAGGAGTAACGTCCCGAGATGTTCTGAGAAATTGTGAGTATCGTACCGAAGAGTTATCAATCCTTAAGCAGGCAGCACACGAAACAGGAAAGATTCTTGGTGTTGCCTCGGTAAGTGTTTTGGATCTGCCTGACAACCGGATGGACTCCCTCAACAGGCTTGATGTGATTAAAAGGATCGAGCAAGAGATTGAGAGGGTGAAACCGGAGATGGTGGTGACCCATCATGCAGGAGATGTTAATATCGACCACAGAATTACCCATGAAGCTGTCGTTACCGCATGCAGGCCGCTACCGAGGCATAGTGTTCGTAGAATCCAGTCGTTCGAAACGCCTTCGAGCACGGAATGGCAACCTCCCGGGTCGGCTCCAGTGTTTCAGCCGACGTGCTATGTGGATATAACGCAAACACTTGATCTTAAAATAAAAGCGCTTGAAGTGTATCTCTCTGAAATGCGTGCATGGCCACATGCAAGATCGTTAAAAGCTGTCGAGCATTTAGCTCGATGGAGAGGGGCTTCTGTTGGCTGTGAAGCGGCCGAAGCGTTTCAATTGATGAGAGAGGTGTTATGAAATATGTTGTTGCTTGTAATAGGCCTTGGTGTAAAAATCTTGCCAGGATCTTGTCAGCAGAAAGAGAAGAAGAGTTTTATTTTATTGGAGAGAAGTCAGATCTGACGATGGAACTGCTTGAGAAAATTGATCCTCAATATATTTTTTTCCCTCATTGGTCTTATGTCATCCCTCAAGAAATTTATACTCGGTTTGAGTGTGTTATTTTTCATATGACGGATGTTCCCTATGGTCGAGGTGGCAGCCCACTTCAGAATCTGATTGCCAGAGGCATTTATGAGACTAAGATAACCGCACTTCGTTGTGTTGAAGAATTGGATGCCGGTCCAGTGTATATGAAAAAACCACTAAGCCTTTATGGAACAGCAGAGGAGATCTATCTTAGAGCCTCAAGAGTTATTGAAGGGATGATCATAGAGTTGCTTGAAACGCAGCATGAGTCTTTTCCTCAGGAGGGAATTCCGACTGTTTTTAAAAGACGTAAACCAGAAGAAAGTGATTTATCTTCTGCTCAATCTCTGGAAGAAGTTTTCGACAAAATTCGAATGTTAGATGCAGAGGGATATCCTCATGCGTTTTTAAACATTGGTACTTTAAAGATTGAATTCACTCGTGCATCAATGAAAACCGGAAATATTATATCCGATGCACGAATTAGTTTTATAGAAAAAGTTAGCGAAAAAGATCAATAATGGCCAAAATCGTTAATCGAGAGATTGGGTTACATCAGCCCCCATTTATAATCGCTGAAATGTCCGGCAATCACAACCACTCGCTGGAGCGTGCCTTGCAAATTGTCGAAGCCGCTGCCAAAAGTGGGGCTCATGCGCTGAAAATTCAGACATACACACCTGATACCATGACGCTTGATCTTGATGAGTGTGAGTTTCATATCAGCGACCCCAACAGTTTGTGGGCGGGCACATCGTTGTACAAACTTTATGGTAAGGCTTACACTCCATGGGAGTGGCATAAACCGATTTTTGATCGTGCTCGCGAGCTTGGCCTAATTGCTTTTAGTACACCGTTTGATGCTACGTCAGTAGAGTTTCTGGAAACGCTCAATGTTCCCTGTTACAAGATTGCCTCATTCGAAAACACAGATTTGCCTTTAATTAGAAGAGTCGCAGCAACAGGCAAGCCTCTGATCATCTCAACAGGCATGGCAACTGTTGCAGAACTTGATGACACCGTGCATGCTGCACGTAATGCTGGTTGCAGGGATTTGATTTTGCTTAAATGTACCAGTACCTATCCCTCTACGGCCAAGCATTCAAATCTTGTAACCATTCCACATCTACGTGAGCTCTTTGATTGCGAAGTAGGACTTTCTGATCACACATTGGGCGTTGGTGTATCTGTTGCCAGTATAGCGCTTGGCGCTACAGTCATCGAAAAGCATTTTACACTCAATCGTTCTGATGGTGGTGTTGACAGTGCTTTTTCCATGGAACCTGCCGAGATGGCTCAATTGGTTATTGAATCTGAGCGAGCATGGCAGGCTTTGGGGCAGGTCATTTATGGTACTACTGAGCCAGAGCAAAAGTCAATTCAGTTTCGACGTTCGCTCTATATTGTGCAGGATATGAAGGCAGGGGATGTTCTGACGTCCAAAAATGTTCGTGCTATAAGGCCGGGGTTAGGTTTACCTCCGAAATATCTTGATGTGGTATTGGGTATGGTTTTTACTCGGAATGTAGAGAGAGGTACAGCGCTCTCATGGGAGTTTATCGGTTAATCTATGAACAATTGCCAGCAACATACAACATCATGATTGCCATTGTTTGTCATGATGCCGGGGGAGCTGAAATTTTAAGCAGTTGGGTTCTTCAAAGTCAATCTGCACATTGTTTTGTGCTCGCGGGGCCTGCGGTTAAGATATTCGAGAGGAAGGTCGGGAAATGCGAGTTGACAGGATTGGATGAGGCTATCAGGCTGTCTGATTGGGTGCTGTGTGGCACTAGTTGGCAATCTACCTTAGAGAAACAGGCGATTGTACAAGGCAAAGCTACCGGTAAAAAAGTAATCGCATTTTTGGATCATTGGGTTAATTACCCAATGAGATTTCAATTAGAGGGTGTTACAGTCCTTCCTGATGAAATTTGGGTGGGTGATACTGATGCTGGAAAAATTGCGCAAAAAATCTTTCCGAAGATAAAGGTGGTTTTGACACCTAATCCTTATTTCGAAGATTTGCAGATTGAGTTACAGGTAATTCAAGAGTCATCCAATCATTCCAGACAAGGCTCTGTTTTATATGTTTGCGAGCCGACTCGTGAACATGCCTTGCTTGCTTATGGAGATGAGCGTTATTGGGGTTATACAGAAGAGGATGCCTTGCAATACTTTTTAAAAAATATTGAGGCATTGGGTAGTGTTGTGCGTGAAATTAAAATTCGCCCCCATCCGTCTGAACGTAAAAATAAATATGATTGGGCAAGGCGATTGAGTTCTTTGGTTATCGAAACAGCAAGCAATAAGTTACTCGCAGAGCAAATTGTAGAGGCTGATGTAGTCGTGGGTTGTGGATCGATGGCAATGGTAGTGGCGTTGTTGGCAAAAAAGCGGGTGATCAGCTCAATACCACCAGGTGGTAAGGCGTGCGCACTGCCGCAGGTCGAGATTGAACATTTGCAAGTGCTGGTCACAAAATATCGAGAGAGTTTGTATGGTTGAAACGTGCATGATTATTGGACTCGGCCAAATTGGTATGGGCTATGACTTGATTCTCGATCCAGCAAAAGCAGTGTACACTCACGCAAGAGCGTTTTCGACGCACCCAGCCTTTAAACTGGCTGGTGCGATTGATCCAGTAAAAGCGCAACGCGATCTTTTTAAGCAGCATTACGGTCAGCCCGCTTATGCAGATATTGCCAGTGCACTGAAGGCGCAACCAGCCAGTGTGGTGGTGATAGCAACACCTACTGCGCAGCACAACTTGGCGTTAAAAGAAGTGCTCGCCCATTCAAGCCCCAAGGTTGTTCTCTGCGAAAAACCGTTAGCCTACGATTTGCTTGAGGCGCGTGAAATGGTGGCGGCATGCAAAAACGCTGGTGTTCTATTATATTGTAACTATATGCGCAGGGCAGATCCTGGTGCGATTGAAATCAAAGTACGCCTTGAATCGGGCAAAATTGCAGCGCCCGTTAAAGGGGTAGTATGGTATTCAAAAGGTTTTTTGCATAATGGCTCGCATTTTTTTAATCTGCTTGAGTTTTGGTTAGGGCCATTTGTCAGGGCTAAAATACTGGATGCAGGTCGTCTTTGGGATAATCAGGATCCGGAACCCGATGTGCAAGTAGAGTTTGAAAGGGGTAAAGTGGTTTTTATGGCCGCGTGGGAAGAGTCGTTCTCGCATTATACCATAGAGTTATTGAGTCCGTCAGGGCGCTTGCGCTATGAGCAGGGGGGAAGGGCGCTTGCTTGGCAGTCAACCCATGCCGATCCCAATATTGCCGGATATGAGATACTGCAAATGGAGCCGGAAATGGTTGCCAACGGCATGTGTCGTTATCAGTGGCATGTTGCAGATCAATTGGTTAATGCTCTTGCCGATAAGCCGCATACTTTAAGTACCGGAAGCCAATCTTTGGTAACGCTTGAAGCAATGCAGCAAATAATTAACCAGAGAGAATAATGACCACAGAAAAATTAGCACTACAGGGCGGACCTAAAACTATTACTAAATCGTTCAAGCGCTATAATTCTATTGGTAAAGAAGAAGTTGAGGCTGCCAAAGTTGTGATTGAATCAGGTGTACTTTCGCAGTTTTTGGGCTGCTGGAACCCGGATTTTTATGGTGGTACAAAAGTTCAGGAATTTGAGCGTGCCTGCGAAAAGTATTTTGGCGTTAAGCATGCGGTTACGGTTAATTCATGGACATCAGGCTTGATTGCCGCAGTGGGTGCTATAGGGATTGAGCCAGGCGATGAGGTTATCGTGTCGCCCTGGACCATGTGTGCGAGTGCCACCTCCATCTTGCACTGGAATGCTATACCCGTGTTTGCTGATATTGAGCCAGAGACCTTTAACCTCGATCCAAAATCGGTTGAAGCTAATATAACGCCCTTCACCAAGGCGATCATGGCGGTGGATATTTTTGGGCACTCGTGTGATATTGATGCCTTGATGGAGATAGCCAAGCGCCACAATCTCAAGGTTATTACCGATTCAGCTCAAGCGCCCGGAGTCTTTAACAAAGGGCGTATGACTGGCACGCAGGCCCACGTTGGTGGCTATAGCTTGAATTATCATAAACATATCCATACTGGTGAAGGTGGTATTCTTGTTACTGATGACGATGATATTTTTGAGCGTTTGCAACTCATCCGCAACCATGCCGAGGCTGTTGTAGCAGATAAGGGTGTCACAAACTTGGTGAATATGGTTGGGTATAACTTTCGTTTAGGTGAGATAGAGTGTGCAATAGGTATTGAGCAATTAAAGAAACTTAAGGGCTTTGTGGAGGGCCGACAACGTGCTGCTGAGCGACTTACCGAGGGGCTGCAAGGTTTGGTCGGATTGCGTACGCCGATCATCAAACCAGATTGTACGCATGCGTATTACGTGTACCCCATGATATTAGCTACAGATCAACTTGGTGTTTCGCGTGAAAGAATACTTGCTGCCTTGGAAGCGGAAGGTGTAACTGGGTTAGCTGCAGGCTACGCCAATCTTCATTTACTTCCAATGTATCAGCAGAAATTAGCGTATGGATCAAAAGGCTTTCCCTGGACAGCAGATATCTGCAAGCGTGATGTGAGCTACGCTAAAGGGATTTGCCATGTGGCAGAAGAACTCCATGAGAAAAGTTATCTGGGGTATGCCATGTGTTTGAATGAGTTGGAATATGGCGATGTTGATTTGATCGTTGAGGCGTTTAGGAAGGTGTGGTCGAATCTTGATAAGATTAATTTTTAGTTTCAGTTACTTTCTAATGATAGAAGCTGGTAGCGTATCTCTTTATGGTTGTAAAGTCTTGCTCAGGCCGTTCATTCCTGAAGATATCAGCGAATCGTACATCGGATGGCTGAATGATCTGGATGTTGTCCGATTTAGTAATCAGCGATTTATCAGACACGATGTTGAAAGTTCATTGCGATATCTTGCATCCTTCACTGGCACGGCAAATCTATTTATGAGTGTTAGACGGCTTTTTGATGACAGCCAGATTGGGACATTGACGGCATACGTCTCCCGGCATCATGGAACCGTAGATGTTGGTATCATGATAGGGGATAAATCGGTTTGGGGAAAGGGTTATGGTCAGGATGCCTGGAACACATTTACTGAATCGCTATTATCGCGACAAGAGATTCGCAAGTTGACAGCCGGGACTTTAGCCTGTAATTACGGAATGATTAAACTAATGGAACGCTCTGGAATGGCGCTTGAAGCGGTGCATAAGGCGCAGGAAATTATTGAAGGAAAGCCGACAGATATGCTTTATTATGCGAAATTCCATGATGGATTGATTCATATTAAAAAGTTTGCTTGCGCATGAAATATTGTGTTAAATGTCTTCAGCCGGATACTCGCGCAGGAATTCGATTTGATGAACATGGTGTTTGCCCAGCGTGTAACTATCATGAAAGTTTGATAAATGTGGATTGGAATGAGCGTGAAGAAGAACTTAAGGAGGTTGTCTCTTTTGGAAAAAATAACAATCATTCCGGGTACGATTGTATTATCGGGGTGAGTGGTGGGAAGGATAGTTTGCGACAGGCGTTTTTTGTCAAGGAAGTGTTGAAGATGAAGCCCCTGTTAGTTAATCTCGGATATCCTCCAGAGCAGGTATCATTGCGCGGTGTAGATAATGTCTCAAATATGATAAAGCATGGCTTTGACTGCATCAGCATTAATCCAGCACCTCAAGTGTGGCGCAAGCTCATGAAAAAAGGTTTTTACGGATTTACCAATTGGGCTAAATCTACCGAACTTACTCTATACAGTAGTGTTCCACGCCTTGCTATTGCCTATCAGATTCCTTTGATTTGGTGGGGTGAGAATACTGCTTTGCAACTGGGTGACCTCAATGTGATGGGCAAAAGCGGTAGTGATGGTAATAGTCTGCGGAAAATGAATACGCTTGGTGGTGGAGATCTCACATGGCTTCTCAGCGAAGAGATAAGGCGCAATCATCTATTGCAGTATGTCTATCCATCAGAGAAGGAGATGGACATTGCTAATTTGCGTATTACTTTTCTTGGTTACTTTTGGAAAGATTGGTCACTGCTTGATAACGGTAATTATTCGGCATTAAGGGGTTTAGAGATTCGCAATGAAAAGCCTTGGGAGATAGGTGATCCTTTGGGAATAACAGCCCTTGACGAGGACTGGGTGACTTTTAATCAGATGATTAAATTTTTAAAATTTGGTTTTGGTCGAGTAGCAGACTATGTGAATGAAGACATCCGTAATGGACGCATGACTCGTGAAGAAGGTATTGCGTTAAATGAAAAATATGATGGCACTTGTTCGGTGAAATATATTGAAAGTTTTTGTCGATACATCGGTATTACGGTTGGAGAATTTTGGGAACAGGTCGATAAGTCTGTCAATACAGAACTTTTTATTAAGGAAAAGCTTGGTAAATACATACCTAGATTCAAGGTGGGAGTGGGCCTGTGAACCAGCCTAACATCGTTATCGTGGATTATGGAGTAGGTAACACATACTCAGTTATGAACGCAATTAAAGCTTTGGGCTATAGAAAAATAAAGGTATCAGCATTCGAGACTGACATTGCTGCTGCTGAAGCTTTAATTTTACCAGGTGTTGGTGCATTTGAAGCATGTGCACAAAACCTTCGGGAACGGCATTTGGATACAATTCTCAATGAAGTTGTACTGGTGAAGAAAAAGCCCATACTGGGAATTTGCGTGGGTATGCAATTAATGTCCACTATGTCTGAGGAAAATGGTGAGCACTCGGGCTTGAACTGGATTCCAGGCAGGGTTGTGAGACTGGATCCCTCAGTCAATTATGCTGTTCCTCATGTTGGTTGGAATGACATTAAGGGTCTTCAGAGCGATATGCTTTTCTCAAGAATCACTGAGTTCGCCAATTTCTATTTTGACCATAGCTATCATTACCAATGTGAAGAAAGCTATGTTATTGCGCATTGTGATTATGGCATGAAGGTAACCGCTGCTATTGCTCGGGAGAATATTTACGGCGTGCAGTTTCACCCGGAAAAAAGCCAGAACAATGGTCTTAAACTATTACGAAGTTTTTTTAATGCAGTAGACCTATGTTAAAAAGAAGAATTATTGCGACTTTAGTTGTCAAGGATGGCATAGTGGTACAAAGCATAGGTTTCAAGAAATATCTACCGGTTGGCCAGCCTGCTATTGCGGTTGAGTTTTTAAATCAGTGGGGGATTGATGAAATCATTTTGCTTGATATCAGTGCGAGTAGGAATGGTCATGCACCAGATTTTGCCATGGTGCGCAGTGCGTCTTTCCATTCTAGGGTGCCGTTAACTGTTGGTGGTGGTATTACTCGGATCGAACATATCATGGAATTGATGCATTGTGGCGCAGACAAGGTGGCCTTAAACCAGGCGGCCCTGTTCAAACCAGAACTACTCACCGAAGCAGCTCATCAGTTTGGCGACCAATGTATAGTAGCTTCTATTGATAGTTTACTCACTGAGGCAGGGCACAGGGTTTATGACTATCGGAAAAGTAAAGTTCTGAACCAAAAGCCGATGGAACTGGCAGCACAACTTCAGGAACTTGGTTCGGGTGAAATTCTGATCAACTCAGTCGATCGAGATGGCTCTTATTTGGGCTTTGATATAGAGCTGATCGATAGTGTATGCTCAATGGTCACTGTCCCTGTCATATGCAGTGGTGGTGCTGGGAATGTGCACCACTTTTTAGAGGTTTTTCTTCAAACGCATGCCAGTGCGGCATCTGCTGCAAATTTTTTCCATTTCAGCGAGCATAGTGTCACCACTATCAAAGCACAGATAAGCCTACATTTTCCTGTTCGGCACGAAACCTGGTTCAACTACCAGGGTACCCGATTTGATGACAATGGGCGCCTTATTAAAAAAGAGGATAGTGAGCTAGAGGATATGTTGTTTTTAAGAATAGAAAAAGAAGTAATCTGATGCAGGTCTGTAGCCGCTGTTTGTATACCTCCCTTCATCCATTGTTCCTGACCTTTGATGACCAGAAATTATGTAGCGGTTGTCGCGTGCACGAGGAGAAAGATCAACTTGACTGGAATGAACGGGGAGAGAAACTAAGAACGATTCTTGATACGTATCGCAATTATTCCGGAAACAATTACGATTGCGTCATTCCTGTGAGCGGAGGTAGAGACTCATATTTTATCGTACATACCATAAAAAATGTCTATGGTATGAATCCGCTTCTAGTTACGTATAACAAACAGTACAACACAGATGTTGGCGTGCGCAATTTGGCTAACCTGCGAATCAGGTTTGACTGTGACATCATGACTAAAACAGTAAATCCTGAGGTTGTCAAGAAAATTACTCGTTCTACATTTCGCCGATTCGGCAGCATATATTGGCATTGCATAGCAGGGCAGACGGTTTACCCAGTGCATGTTGCAGTCAAGTTCAAAATCCCGCTGATAATTTGGGGTGCCCACCAAGGAGTGGACCAGGTGGGAATGTTCAGCCACCTGAACGAAGTGGAGATGACACGAAAATACCGAAAAGAACACGATCTGATGGGCTATGAAGCCGAAGACCTGATCGACAACTTTGACAATATTACCGAGCTTGACATCTTGCCCTATCGCTATTCTGACGACTGTGAACTGGAACGAATCGGTGTGCGTGGCATTTATCTCAATAATTACATCCGTTGGGACTCACGTATGCAGCATGAGCAGATGATTCGTGAATACGGATATGAGACAGCCCAACAAACACGCACATTTGACACCTATAATGACGTTGATTGCTGGAACTATTCTGATGTGCATGACTATCTGAAATTTGTCAAGCACGGTTATGGTAAGGTAACCGATCACGCATGTCGCGAAATTCGTCTGCGTCGTATGTCTCGTGAGCAGGGCATTGAATTAGTGCGTCAATACAATCACAAGCCATTACGAAA
>CAJEXQ010000026.1 GCA_903994635.1 uncultured Chlorobiaceae bacterium | reverse complement strand
GCCACAATCCGCATGGCAACTTCGTGTTGCATCATCAGTGTTGCTGAGAGAAAAGAACTTCTGTGTTCAAGAAGTTTGAAGAGAATCGGAGAGGTGATGGAGTAGGGAATATTGCCAACTATTCTGAGCGGTTTTTCTCTTGCAAGCAACTCAAGGTCGGTTTGGAGAAAATCGCCCTCAATCAGATTGAGCTGCGGATACTCTCTTCGGATGAAAGCCGCAAGCTTCTGATCTTTCTCAACAACAGTGAAGAACGGACAGCAGGAAACAAGCTCTCTTGTCAGTGCGCCAAAGCCCGGACCGATCTCCAGAAGGTTATCATCAGGCCCCGCACCCGACAGCGCGACAATTTTTCTTGTAATATTGCGGTCGGTCAAAAAATTTTGACCTAATTTTTTTTTCACCGCGATTTCAGTATGCTTATATTCAACACTGGTCATGGGGTCCGGAATTTAATCATAGGCAAAGCCGGGCAGAACTACTTTTTATAATTTAAGTTATTCTGGAAGTAATGGAAGAAAATAAGATCGGGGCCGCGGCTTCGCAATACGTTTCGCGGGGAAATAAGGCAACCCGTACAGGGTTTGGCGATGCTTTACTTGAAATCGGACGTGAGAATAGTTCAGTTGTCGCACTGTGTGCTGACCTGACAGGCTCTTTGAACATGAATTTGTTCCGCGATGCTTTTCCTGACCGTTTTATTCAGACAGGAATTGCCGAGGCTAACATGATCTCCATGGCTGCCGGTCTAGCCACAACAGGCAAAATACCGGTTGCTGCGAGTTTTGCCGTCTTTGCCACTGGCAGGGTGTATGACCAGATTCGTCAGTCTGTCTGTTACTCCAACCTCAATGTCAAGATCTGCGCATCACATGCTGGCTTGACGCTGGGCGAAGATGGTGCTACTCACCAGATTCTTGAGGATATCGGGCTGATGCGCGGGTTGCCGAGAATGACCGTTGTTGTCCCTGCTGATTACAGTGAAACTGTTCGCGCAACAAAAGCGGTCATCAAGCATGACGGGCCTGTCTATCTCCGTTTCGGACGACCGAACGTTCCCGATTTCTCCCTCGATAAGGATGGCTTTGAAATTGGGAAGTCGATTGAGCTTCACCCCGGCAAGGATGTAACTGTTATCGCCTGCGGTATCATGGTATGGAAAGCGCTTGAAGCGGCCCTTATTCTTGAAAAAGAGGGGGTCAGCGTCAGGGTAATCAACATGCACACCATCAAGCCGATCGACACCCTGGCCATTGTCTGCGCAGCCAACGACACAGGCGCCATTGTTACCGCTGAAGAGCACCAGTTCCATAATGGTCTTGGAGATGCTGTCGCCCATGTCTGTGCACTCACTATTCCGGTGCCGATTGAGATGGTGGGTGTCGAAGACCAGTTCGGTGAATCCGGAAAAGCCGATGATCTTATGGAAAAATACAAGCTGACAACCGCAGACATTCTTGAAAAAATTTATCTTGCTCTCCGCAGAAAGTGTTGAGCAGTTCAATAAACCCAGCAATGTAACAACATGCTCGGTAGTCGCAAGCCCAGCAGGGGCGATATATACCAGCACAGGGCGAAGCCCTGTGAAACGGGTGGCATGGTGAAATGGTGAAATGGTGAATCGCAATTTTCAAACGCACAGGAGATAATAACCTATGGCAATGCCCAATTTTGGTGACATGATGAAACAGATCCAGCAAGCTGGCGAAAAGATGCAGGATGTGCAGAAACAGCTTGAAAAGATAGTCGCTTATGGCGAAGCCGGAGGAGGGATGGTGAAAGTGAGCGTCAGTGGCAAGCAGAAACTCCTTAGCCTTTCTATTGATCCCGACATCATGGACGATCATGAAATGGTTCAGGATCTTGTGCTGGCGGCGACAAACAATGCACTTGATGAATCTGCCCGACTTGCACAGGAGGAGATATCCAAAGTGACAAGCGGGATGATAAATCCTGCGGATATGCTCAAAAACCTGAATCTCGGTCAATAAAAATCCATGCGTTATACTTCGGCTGCTCTTGATGGCCTGATTGATGAATTTTCCAAACTTCCGGGCATCGGGCGAAAAACTGCCCAGCGGCTCTCCATGTATATTCTGCATGAGTCGAGAGACGAGGCTGAAAAGCTCGCCCGCGCACTGCTTGAGGTGAAAGACAAGGTTATTCGCTGTTCGGTATGCCAGAATATCACTGATATCGGTACGGATCCCTGTGTGGTCTGTACCAGCAAGGCGCGTGACCGAACAGTCATCTGCGTGGTTGAATCGCCCGTCGATATGCTCGCTTTTGAGAAAACCGGCTACTACAAAGGGCTTTATCATGTTCTTCATGGCGTCATTTCACCCCTTGACGGAGTCGGGCCAGATGATATCAAGATTCGGGAACTGCTTGCCCGGCTCGCCCTGCAGGAGAGCCCTGGAGTCAGGGAGGTTGTTCTTGCCCTGAACCCTACCATAGAAGGCGAAACAACCGCTCTTTATCTTACCAAACTTCTCAAACCACTTGGTCTTCATGTCACTAAAATAGCCAGAGGCATACCTGTTGGGGCAGAACTTGAATTTATTGACGAAGCAACCCTGTCGCGATCGATGGAAGGGCGTACCGTGGTGTAGAAATTATTACAAATTCCGTTTTCAATTCCGAAGTAATGAGTTCAGAAAAAAAGTCAGTCCTGATTTTTGGCGGAGGCCTTGCCGGTCTCACCGCAGCAAAACGGTTGACAGACAAGGGGTTTCAGGTCAAGGTGCTTGAAAAAAGAGAGATATTCGGAGGGAAGGTCTCCTCATGGAAAGATGAAGAGGGTGACTGGGTCGAATCAGGCACCCACTGTTTTTTTGGTGCCTACAGGGTGCTCTATGACCTCATGAAAGAGATCAAGACCGATCATGCCGTGTTGTGGAAAGATCACCGGTTGACCTATACACTGGCAGGCGGTGGCAATTTCACCTTCAACACATGGGAGCTTCCCAGTCCACTTCACTTGCTGCCAGCTATTATTAAAAATGGCTACTTTACCCTTGGCGAAATGGCCGCTTTCGCGAAATCCCTCATTCCTCTTGCGCTTAAAAAGGATAAATACCCGCCAACGCAGGATCATCTCACCTTTGCAGAGTGGGCCGAGGAGAAAAAGTTCGGTAAAAGGCTGATGGATACCATGTTCCGCCCCATGGCGCTGGCACTCAAGTTTATTCCACCCGAAGAGATATCCGCAAAGATAATTCTGGATGTTACCGAGACCTTCTACCGGATTCCCGAAGCCTCATGTATGGGCTTTCTGAAAGGATCCCCGCAAGAGTATCTCAACCAGCCACTTATCGACTACTCGGCCTCAAGAGGCGCAACGTTCAAAAACAGAGTGGCTATTGAAGAGCTGCTCTTTGATGGCCGCGAAATCAAGGGGGTTCAGCTCCGCAATGGCGAGATCCTGACCGCTGACTATTATCTTTGCGCTTTGCCGATTCATAATCTGAACAGGGTACTGCCCGAAAATCTGAAACAGCACGACAACTTTTTCAGCAGACTTCAAAATCTTGAAGGGGTGCCGGTTATCTCTGTTCAGATTTGGTACGACAAGGAGATTACCTCCACCGATAACGTCCTCTTTTCACCCGATGGCGTTATTCCGGTCTATGCCAACCTCGCCTGTACCACCCCAGAGTACCGGACGCTCAGGGGAGAACCCTTCATCGGCAAAACCCGCTTTGAGTTCTGCGTCGCGCCAGCCAAAAATCTTATGGGGCTTTCAAAAGAGGAGATTATCCGCCTTGTCGATATGAGCGTGCGAAACTGCTACCCCGAAACCTCAAAAGGGGCAAGGATTCTGAAATCAACCCTGGTGAAGATTCCAAGCTCTGTTTATGCACCACTGCCAAGGATGGAACAATACCGTCCAACCCAGAAGACGCCGCTTCGCAATCTCTTTCTTGCAGGCGGTTTTTCGCAGCAGTTGTATTATGACTCAATGGGTGGGGCAGTCATGAGTGCCAATCTCGCAGTCGATGCTCTTGTGAACGAATCCAGAAAAAATTGAGAGAAACAAGAAAATGATTCTGTAAAGAGACGGAAATTATTATTTTAGCACAGGCAGGCCCTTGTAGCTCAGTGGATAGAGCAGTAGTTTCCGAAACTAAAGGTCGGCAGTTCAAGTCTGCCCAAGGGCACAGAGAGAAAGCTATTCGGGGTGTGGCTCAGTTGGTAGAGTGCTGCGTTCGGGACGCAGAGGTCGTGGGTTCGAGTCCCGCCACCCCGACACAAAAGGCAATTACGGCAGGATCCGCAGTTGCCTTTCTGCATTTCACCTGCTCAGTTTCCGAGAGTGTACCAGAGCAGCAGGAGTGAAGAGATCGACATCATGAGAAAGGTCGCTCCACCAAAAAAATTTGACCAGCCGTTGTTGGTATAGTCGCCCATAATCTCCCTGTTATTGCAGATATGCAGAATCAGCCCGATAAGCACCGGAGCTGTAACTCCATAGAGCACAGCGGTGTAGATCAGTGCCTGAACAGGGCTTATACCGATGAAGTGAATGAGCAGACCAACAAGGAGTGAGAGCCCCATCGTGATATAAAATCCTGGCGCTTCATGGTACTTCTTGTCAAAACCCTCATTCCAGCCAAAGGTTTCAGCCATCATGTAGCTCAACGATCCGGCAAGAACCGGAATAGCGACAAATCCCGTTCCAAAAACACCCAGGGCAAACAAGAGATAAGCATAATCACCGGCAAGTGGCCGCAGGGCCCGGGCTGCCTCCTCAACCGTATTGATATTGTGGATGCCAGCATTGAACAGTACTGTGCCTGCCGCCAGAATGATAAAATAAAAAACCACATTGGTAAAAAGCATTCCTCCCCTGACATCAGCCGCCATGTTGGCCATCATTTTTTTATCCACAACCAGCATCTTTTCGTGGCGCTCTTCAACCTCCATAGAGGCTTGCCAGAAAAAAAGATAGGGAGAGATTGTGGTACCAAGAATACCGACAAGTGCCATAAAGTAGGCCTTGTCTGGCGTGAATGTTGGAAAAAACGTATTTCTCAGCACAAGCCCCCAGTCAACATCAATCAAAAATGGTATCAGAATATAGCTGAAGAGTGTGATACAGAGCCATTTCAGGATAAGTGAAATTTTATGGTATGACCAGAAGACAACACTGTAGAGAATCAGGAGCGTGAACAACAGCGAAAAAATAAACGGAGAAACAGCAGGGAACAACAGGTTGCCAACGGCACCCATTCCCGCAATATCAGCGCCGATATTGAGCGTAATTGAGGGGAAACTGATAAAAAGAATCGCGTAAAGCAGAAACTTCGGATAATAGCGCTTGATGGTGCCGGTCAGGCCGTGGTTGGTTACCAGTCCGATACGGGCGCACATCTCCTGAATGGAGACCATTAACGGGTAGGTGACAAGAGCGCTCCAGAGCAGTTGGGAACCAAATGCGGCACCCGCCTGGGTATACGTTGCAATGCCGGAAGGGTCATCGTCACTGGCACCGGTAACAAGTCCGGGACCGAGAGTGCGCCAGAATTTTTTTATCAGGCCAGCTTTTTTTGACTCGGTTTCCATAGGGGTAGCATTAACCTGTTATTCGGGTGGCGGGAATTAAAACACTACAGTGCCGCAATAGTGCAACTATCCACAACAGTTAGTTTATATTAAAAGTTGTTGTTGTCCGTTCATTCTCTCCGGTATCAGTTGCCGGGTTGCGGAGCGGCGGCAAGGGCTGGGTGGAGCCTTATCGCTTGCCATAAAGTCAGCTACAATTTTCCAAGAATACCCAAGATGCAGAATAAAGCTATTTTTACTTCATTGAAAGCAATGCCGGAACGTTATAAAAACAGACAACTCCTTTTGATACAGATTGGTATTGTCTTGTTTGCTTCATTACTGTTTATCCCCGGACTGGGCATGGCGCATTTGTTTGACTGGGATGAGTTGAACTTTGCGGAGTCGGCCCGGGAGATGCTTGTTTCAGGAAATTATTTTACTGTCCAGATAAATTTTGAGCCATTTTGGGAAAAGCCGCCACTCTTCATCTGGATGCAGGCACTGTCGATGAAGCTGTTTGGAGTGAATGAGTTTGCCGCTCGTCTGCCCAATGCCCTTTGCGGTATAACCACCCTGCTGGTTTTGTTTAATATTGGCAGAACAGTGAAAAATATTCAGTTCGGACTTCTCTGGATGTTCATGTATCTCTGTTCAGTTTTACCGTTTTTCTATTTTCGGTCAGGCATTATCGATCCCTGGTTTAACCTCTTTATTTTTATTGGGATATATTATTTTATCCGATATACCTCCCCGGACAACAAGGGCAATACTTATCTTCAGCTCTCATTTTCAGCCCTTTTTCTGGGGTTAGCCATACTTACAAAAGGCCCTGTTGGACTGCTGATATTTTTGATTACTTTTGCTGTCTATCTGATGTTGAACAGGTTTCGACTGACTTTTCGATGGAAAGAGCTGTTGTTATTTTCACTGATTTTGTTGTTTGTTGGCACTTTTTGGTTCACGCTGCAATTGCTGAACGGGAACTATCGCATCATTGAAGATTTTATTCTCTACCAAATTCGGCTGTTCCAGACCAAGGATGCTGGTCATGGTGGCTTTTTATTGTATCATTTCGTCATATTGCTGATCGGTGTTTTTCCAGCCTCTCTTTTGGCATTGCCAACCTTTAAAATATCAGTGCTGCATGAAGAGAGTGACGAGCAGATGGCTCATCTCTTTCGCTGGATGATGATTGTTTTCTGGGTGGTGCTGATATTATTTACGATTGTCAATACAAAAATTGTGCATTACTCCTCATTCTGCTACTTCCCGATCACATTTCTGGCAGCGTGGTATATGGACAAAGTCCTGGAAAAGCGACTGGTGTTTCATCGTTATGTGAAAATAATGCTGGTTGTTGTCGCTCTTTTTTTTGGATCTGCTGTTGTTTTCCTGACCTTATTTGACCGTCTCAAATCGGCTATATTTCCTTATGTAACAGATGAGTTTTCTCTGGGAAGTATGCAGGCCACCTCTCACTGGACAGGTTTCGAACCTCTATTTGGAGTCATACTGGTTCTGTTCACGCTGCTTTTTTGTGTGAAGATTAAAAAAAAAGCTACCATGAACACACTGCTGCTTTTGCTTTCAGGATCCCTTTTTTTTATTTCAGTGGCACTTTATTTTGTGGTGCCGCAGATTGAAAAATACAGTCAGGCCGCTGCTGTTGAGTTTTACATAAGCAAGAGAGGCGAGGATTGTTATATTTACCCGACGGCTAAAAGTTACGCGCATTATTTTTATTCTGATAGATTACCACTGAATAACTCCGCAGATCAGGAGCTGTTAATGTATGGCGTAATTTCAAAGCCCTGTTATTTCGTGCTTAAAAATTATCGTGAAGATGTTCTGGAGTTTAAGCGCAAAGTACCAGAAGCCAAACTGTTGTACGAAAAAAATGGCTTTATCTTTTTTGTTCGCGATTACCATAAATAAACTTTCTTGGTTAAATAGACGGTTTCAATTATAGAGAGAATGATCAACGGTAAAAAAATTGTGGTTGTCATGCCTGCTTATAATGCAGAAAAAACACTTGAGCAAACTTATTCCGAAATTCCTTTTGATATTGTTGATGAAGTTATTCTGACTGATGATTTCAGTAAAGATCATACGATACGAAAAGCCAAAGAACTTGGTATTAAAGAGATCCAGATTCATGAAAAAAACAAGGGGTATGGCGGTAATCAGAAGAGCTGCTACAACAGGGCGTTGGAGCTGGGCGCCGATATTGTCATTATGCTTCATCCTGATTATCAATATTCGCCAAAGCTCATTCATTCAATCTCTTATATCATTGCAAACGATCTCTATCCAGTTGTTCTTGCCTCACGTATTTTGGGCAAGGGGGCATTAAAGGGGGGAATGCCAATCATCAAGTATGTTGCTAACCGTTTTCTCACTCTCACCCAGAATATTCTGCTCAGTGAGAAGCTATCGGAGTATCACTCAGGGTATCGCGCTTTTTCGGCAGAGGTACTACGCAACATCAACTATAACAGTAATTCTGATGATTTTATTTTTGACAACGAAATGCTGGCGCAAATTTTTTATGCCGGTTACGAAATTGGAGAAGTAACCTGTCCGACCAAATATTTTGAAGAGGCCTCCTCAATAAATTTATTTCGCAGTACCGTTTATGGTCTTGGCGTCTTGAAAGTTTCATTTATCTATCGTTTGTGCAAATGGGGGTTGATGAACTCCAGGCTGTACCGATAAAGAATATTCTTTCAACCTCAACAGAGGAGGATGCGGTAAATGAAAGTAGACGAAAAATTCTTGATAGCCAGTAGTGCCATGTCATTGACCCGAAGCCGGGTCGAAAACGCCTGATACCTTTACATTTGTGCCAGATTGAATAACCCGGAAATTCCTCTCCTATGTCAGAAATTCCTCTGCCCTGTCATTTTGAAACTGATGTTTCGCTCAGTAAAAAAGCCTATTACGGGATTGGTGGCACTGCCCGTTTTTTTGCAAAGCCGGAAACTTTTGCAGAGTTGGCCAATCTGCTGCTCTGGAATCGCACTTTTCGTCTTCCGCTGGCACTCATGGGGAGCGGGAGTAATATTCTTTTTTCAGACACTGATTTCCCCGGTATCGTCATTTCGCTTGAAAGAATGCAGCGTCTCACCTGGCTTTCGGATGATGAGTTGCTTTCGGAGGCGGGTGTGGAGAATACCCTCATTGCTGAAGAGCTTTTTTCTGCTGGCAAGGGAGGCGGGGAGTGGCTCTACCGGCTTCCAGGCCAGATAGGGGCGACGGTGCGTATGAATGCTCGCTGTTTTGGTGGCGAAGTTTCCGAAATAACAACAGGTATCCTGACGATCTCTGTCGATGGCCGGTTGCGCTGGCGGCAGCCCGGTGAAGTTTTTCATGGCTACAAGTATACGTCGTTGATGGAGAATCCGGAAATTGTGGTTGCGGTTCTCTTGCGTTTTCCGGAATGTCGTCCAACTGAAGAGATTTTGAGTGCGATGCGCCGCCATGAGGAAGAACGCACGAAAAAGCACCATTTTGATTTCCCGAGTTGCGGTTCAACGTTTAAAAACAACTATGCAGCAGGCCGTTCGAGTGGACAAATATTTGAGGAGCTGGGTTTCAAGGGGCAGCCGGAGGGTGGTGCGATGGTTAGCGAGCAACATGCCAATTTCATCTTCAACAGGGGAGGCGCAACGGCAGAGGATGTGCTCACGCTTGCCGGGAGGATGAGAAGAGCGGCACTTGACAAGGCCGGGGCTGAACTTGATCTTGAGGTGCAGTGTGTCGGGTTGTTCGATGCCGAACTTCTTGGCTCGTGTGGTGTCGGGTTTGTTGCTGATTCTAAAGAGCCATCAAAGGGTTGGGTTGGGCTTTTGTGGCATCCGGATGAAGATGAGCAACCAGCATCCGTTTTTCCATGTCTCCTCATGCAGGGCCCGGTTGTCGGGTATTCCGCTCTTGATCGGGAATTTCCATCGGGAATTTTTGTGGAGGTTGAGCAGTTGTGTTCGCTTGAGGAGGCTTCAGCCGCCCCGGAGGCACCTTTTCTTCGCTGGACAACCCGCAGCCATGATCCAGCCCTCTTTTCAGTGAAGCCGCCTTCACGGTTTCCAGCCGGAACCTTTACGGAGGGGTTATGGCAATACAGTGTCTCTGAACTCTTTATAGCCAGGGCGGATGGTGCGGGGTATATGGAGTTTGAAATGACTCCTGAAGGCCATTGGGTAGCGCTGTGCTTCGACGCACCCCGCCAGCGATCAACAGGTTTTGAACTGCTTTCCGCTGAACCCTGGAGCCGTCAGGTGCGACTGGTGCAGGATAAGGATAGTTTTGGTATGGAGTTTTGCTGGCAACTGCTTAACCCTTTTATCAGCGAACAGGTTATTGCGTTGCAGTGCTCTGCCTCTTCGGGCAGGGGAGAGTTCGGCCTGTTTCCTTGGTGGAATAGTCCCTCTTCACCGGCTGACTTTCATCAGCCGGATCAGTTTTTCAGGATTTTACTTCTCTGAGAGGATTAAAGATCGGCAGCAGGCATGCGGGAGACTTCGGCTGCGGTAAAGACCGGCCCCTCCTTGCAGACATAGATCGACCCTACGTTGCAGCGTCCACACTTTCCCACCCCGCACTTCATGCGGTTTTCGAGTGTTGTGTAGACGTTTGCTTCTTCAAAACCAAGCTTTTTGAGCGAAATAAGGGTAAACTTGATCATGATCGGCGGCCCGCAGATGACGGCGATGCAGTTATCCGGTGACGGAGCTGCCAGTTCAAGCACCGTGGGCACAAAGCCGATACGGTGTTTCCAGTCAGGTGATTCTCCTCCCGGATCCACGGTAAGAACAAGATCAACGTCGTCACGTTTTTCCCACTCTTCGAGTTCATGCTTGTAGACCAGATCAGCTACGGTACGGGCACCATAGACGATGGTGATTTTGCCGAATTTTTCACGCTGATCAAGGCATGACCAGATAACGCTCCGAGTTGGGGGCAGGGCTATGCCACCGGAAACAAAAATGAGGTTCTTGCCATAAAAATTTTCGATGGGAAAGCGGTTCCCGTAAGGTCCACGGTAGGTAACAAGGTCGCCAATGTCCGCACTTGCAAGGGCTGATGTCACCCTGCCCGACTGGCGGAAGGTGCATTCAATATAATCCTTACGGGTTTCAGGACTTGCGACGCAGAAGGTGCTCTCACCTTCGCCGTAAACGCCGTAGAGCCCGAACATGCCCGTGCGGAATGTTTGTTTGAAATGCTCATGGTCGGCCGGATTCTGAAACTCAAGTTTCAGGGTTCTGACACCGGGCGCTTCGTCGTGGCGGTCGACGATTTTCATGATGGCCGGCTTGTAGATGTTCTGATGCGCGCCTTGAATGTTTTCTGTCACGGCTTTAAGGTTGATATCGCTTGTAAAGTCTCGGTAATACCCATGTCAACCGGGCACTGGCGCGAGCATCGGCCGCACCCGCTGCAACTGTTAACGCTGAACTTGCCCGGGAAATAGTTGAATTTGTGCATGATACGCTGACGCCAGCGAGCTGATTGAGTTGCGCGGGGGTTATGACCCGAAGTGTGCATGGTAAAGAGAGCAAACGAACAGCTATCCCAGTTTTTTCTTCTAATCCCGCTGTAGGTATCGCCTTCGTCCTGAAAGTCGAAACAGTGGCAGGTTGGGCAGAGGAAGGTACATGAGGCGCATCCGATACAGCGCATGGAGATCTCTTTCCAGAAGGAGCTGTCGAAGTTTGCGGGGTTCTGCAACCAGGCCACACAGGCATCCAGGTTGAATTTTTCAGCCACAACTACCGTCGGGGCGGCAGGCTCTGATCCCTCCTGGAGCAGGTCAGCTATCTGGCTGAATGCCTCACGGCCACGGTCGGTAAGCTCCTGAACCAGCCAACCCTTGTTGTTCTGGAGAGGACGGAGCAAAACGTCGGATCCTTTCGTGCTGTCGGGTGCCAGTTTGAGTGAAGTGCACATGCAGAAATCGTCGGCCCTGGTGCATGCGATGCTTACAATAACAGTTTCATTGCGGCGCTGGAACCAGTACTCATCCTTGTAGTCCCACCCGAAGAGGGGATCGTCAATGGCTAACCCTGAAGCGTCACAGGGCCTTGCGCCAAAAATGATTCTCTTATCCGAGGGAGGGGCAAAATCTTTTGTGTCAATTGCCTGCTTTTTTATGGTGTACTCCAGCATCGGCTCAGTCTGGGGAAAAAAGAGTCCCTTGATTGAACGGTCGGGCAGCACCAGCCCCAAATCGAACTCCGCTGCTTTTTCAACCACGGCATAGCTTGAAAAAGTCTCTTTTTTGACAGGCCCGATCACGGTAAGGCCCGCCTTACGCCACCGTGCGACACAATTGTCAAGTTTATCGCTTAAAAGAATTCTTGTCATGGGCGTTGGTTACTTAGAGAATGAATGTCTCGGAATCGTCCTTTTTGAAACTTGCAAGCACCGGCTCCTGAGTGTCGCTCATTCCGGCTAAATGATCGAATGAGCCAAGAACCTCCTGTGCCATCCTGGCGTTGATCAGGCGGAGTGGGATGTTGACCGGGCAAGCCCTGTCGCAGTTGCCGCACCCGACGCAGCGACCGGAGAGGTGAAATGCACGGACAATATTCCATTCAAAGTTACCCAGTGTATGCGATGAGGTGTTGACCCATTGTGGCTGATTGCAGTCTACAATACAGCGGCGGCAGTAGCACATGGGGCAAGCCTGGCGACAGGCGTAACATTTGATGCAACGCGAAAACTCTGCCTGCCAGTATGCGAAACGCTCTTTCGGGTTCAATTGCTCAAGCTGGTCGATAAGCGGATTTTTGAGCGCTTCAGGAGCACCCTCCTTGATTGATTCGATAAGCGCTGAAAAATCTCCTGCAGTTTCACCCTGAAGAGCAGTGACCTCTTGACCGGTAATATCAAATCCGAGAACTATGATCTGCTCGATATTGAGCTGTGCCTCTGCAGCAAGGATATTGATAGTTCTGATTCCGTCGGGCTTCAGAAAGATGCCGACACGTTTTTCATCACTCAGGAGCCCTTCGGCAATCAGATAGCCTGAAAGGTTTGCGATGCAGGCGCTGTCGAGTAGAAGTTGGTCAGCCTCTTCAGGTGTGCGGATAAAGAGCGGACGACGCCGGTCGGCAGTTGTGCCCGCTTTATAGCCGATAACCATCTTTACCGTGCCGCTGGAGAGAAGTTCCCTTACCCTGGTTTTGTACTGTTCCTGTATAGTCATTGCCTGTTGTTTTTAAAGTGTCGCTGGCGCTTCAGTTTCCTTGATCAGCTCTTTGTATTGATCAAATGGGCCAAGTTTGCGGATATCTTCCGTGACGCTGTTCATGAATTCGGCAAATTTAGCGCCTTCAGCAGCACTGATCCAAGAGAATTTTACCCGGTCAAGCGGAATGCCTGTAAACTCAAGAAGGGCACGAAAGACCGTCCACCTCCGGCGAGCATGATAGTTTCCATGGGTAAAATGGCAGTCACCAGGGTGGCAACCGCTTACCAGCACCCCGTCAGCCCCCTTCTGCAGTGCTTTAAGGATAAACATCGGGCTGATTCTTCCTGTACAGGGAAGACGGATAATACGCACGTTCGGTGCATACTTCAACCGGCTTGTACCCGCAAGATCTGCGCCAGCGTAGGTGCAATAGGTGCAGACAAAAGCAATAATTTTTGGTTCAAACGGTTCACTCATCAGCATACTCCTGTAACAAAGTTCGGTTCATTCACGATTACAATGGAGCTCATCAGAGGCCCATTACTTCTGCAAAAATCTGTTGTTCGGTAAAGCCAGCCAGGTCGAGACTGTTCGATCGGCAGAAGGAGACACAGGTGCCGCAGCCCTGGCAGAGTCCGGGATTGACCGATGCAACCCGTTTGATTACCTTCCCTGAACGGTCAAGAATATCTTTTTTCTCAATGGCGTTATAGGGGCAGGCAAGAACACAGCCCCAGCATCCGGCGCAGGTGGTTTCGTTATTTGTGGCAACGACAGGTTCCCGCTCAAGTTTCTCCTTGCTGAAGAGAGCAAGAACCTTGCTTGCCGATGCTGATGCCTGGGCAACCGAGTCAGGAATATCTTTAGGCGATTGGCACGCTCCGGCAAGAAAGATGCCTGCTGTGGATGATTCAACAGGGCGAAGCTTGAGATGTGCCTCGTTGAAAAAGCCGTATTCGTCGTACCCGATACCGACGACTTTGGCAAAATCTTTTGCATCCGGTTGTGGTACCATAGCAGTGGCCAGAACGACCATGTCGGCGGCAATAACAACAGGTTTACCGAGAAGCGTATCAACTCCACGAACCATCAGTTTGCCATTTTCCTCCCATACCTTGCTGACTCTGCCACGCAGATATGATGCCTCATCATCCTCAATGGCCCTGCGGGTAAATTCATCATACCCTTTGCCTGCGGCACGAATATCCATGTAGAAAATGTTTGATTTTCCTCCATGAACTTTATGGGCGTAGAGCATGGCATGTTTGGCTGTGTACATGCAGCAAATTTTGGAGCAGTAGCGCACCCCTTTTGATGGGTCACGCGATCCGGCGCACTGGATGAAGACTACAGTTTCGGGCTCTTTACCGTCGGAGGGGCGAAGAATTTTGCCGAATGTTGGTCCGCTTGCTGAAGCGAGGCGCTCAAACTGAAGGCCGTTGATGACATCCTTGTATTTGCCATAGCCATACTCGCCATAAACAGAGTTATCCTGAACCTGGAATCCGGTGGCAACGACAATTGCGCCAACTTCAAGGTCAATAAACTCATCCTGCATCTCAAAGTTGATGGAGTTGAGCTCACAAACCTTCTGACAAACTTTGCATTTGCCATTCTTGAAGTAGGTGCAGTTTGCCTTGTCGATAATTGGTTTATTGGGCACAGACTGGGCGAAAGGGGTATAGATGGCTGTTCGTTTGCCAAGCCCGCAGTCGAATTCACTGGAATTTTTTTTGTTGGGGCATTTGGTAATACAGTCGCCACAGCCTGTGCAACTCTCGGTGTCAACATAGCGGGCTTTCATCTTGACTTTGACATGGAAGTTGCCAATGTAGCCATCAACGCCCACCACTTCAGCGTAGGTGAGCAGCCGGATTTTCGGGTGCTGGGCCGCTTCAACCATTCTCGGTGTCATGATGCACTGGGAACAGTCAAGCGTCGGGAAGGTCTCCGACAATTGTGCCATGTGGCCGCCAAGAGTTGGCTCACGCTCCACAAGAACAACCTCCTGTCCTGCGTTGGCTATATCAAGCGCCGCCTGGATGCCAGCAATGCCTCCTCCGATAACAAGCGCCCGGCGGGTTACAGGCACTTCGATTGATTTGAGCTTGTTGTTTCTTTTTACCTTCTCAACCATCGAACGGGTGATGTCGGCTGCTTTTTCTGTGGCCATCTCCGGGTCGGTGTGTACCCACGAGCACTGTTCACGAATGTTGGCTATTTCGCACATGTAGGGGTTGAGGCCAGCTTCAGCACATGCTTTGCGGAAGGTCGCTTCATGCATCCTTGGCGAACAGGCGGCAATAACGACACCGGTAAGGTTGTTCTCGCGGATTGCCTTTTTGACGCTCTCCTGCCCGGGGTCTGAGCAGAAATATTTATAATCGACAGCAACTGCAACACCGGGGTGTTCCCCCATCGCGGCAGCGAGTTTTGTACAATCAACCTTTGCGCCGATATTTTCACCGCAATGGCATATAAATACACCGATTTTTGCCATGGTACAATCTTTATAAGTATGAAGCTGCTGACCGAACGGTGCGAGGGGTACTGGATACTCCGTTCGCATTGAATATGTATATGTAGTTCAATTCCTTGAACGTCCTCTAAAATTTAGATACAAGATCGAGTGCTGGAACAAAATGCTCACCTACAGCAACTTCAGCAGGGTTGGCACCGCATGCAATGGCCACAAGCTCTGAAATGTAGTAAACCGGCATCTCCTTGACATCTCCAAACCGTTTTCTCATGCTTCCCTGACGCATATCAAGGTTAGCCTGGCAGAGCGGGCAGGCGACGACAAAGGCTGCAGCGCCGTTTTCGGCTGCATTTTTTGCAATGGAGTGTGTCAGCTCTTCAACAAGAGGCTGTTGAGCAAGAGTAAGCCCGGCACCGCAGCACTCAATCTTGAATGCCCATTCAACGGGAGTGGCTCCAAGGGCAGACATGATTGCCTCCATCTTGAGAGGGTTTTCAGGATCATCAAATCCCATCTCATCCATAGGGCGTACCAGAAGACAGCCGTAGTAGCAGGCAAGAGATAGTCCGGTGAGAGGTTTTTTTACCCTCTTCTTGATCTCTTCGGGATCCATTGCACCAAGAAGCTGGGTGACACCGATAAATTCAGCGGTACAGGTTGGTTCAATGCCGGTAAGAGAGCGAACTTCCGCACGAAGCTCGGGCGAATCCAGGAGGCTTTTCCGGGTGGTAACCTGGCGATTCTGACAGGCAGCGCAAGGTGCGAGGACTATTTTTAGCCCCTGGGCATCGGCAAGAGCCTGATTCCTTGCAGGCAGCAGCACCGCAAGTTTGTGATTGGTGGCGTGGGCCGATGTTGCTCCGCAGCAGTTCCAGTCCTCAATCTCCTTAAGGTTGAGGCCAAGCAGGGCGCACATTTTCTTGACAGAAATATCATATTCACGGGCAGTACCGCTCAGAGAGCATCCAGGATAGTATCCGATGGTCATCCCTGGCGTGATGGTCAGCGGGGCTTTCGGAGTGAACTCCTTTTTTATGGGCTTACGTTTCGGAGCTAAAAGATGAGACTCTTTTTCTGAGGCTTCAAAAATTTTGGCAATCTGCTCTTTTCCTTTTACACCACCTTTTCCGGTGAGGGTGTGCAGAGGTTTGATTTTTCCGCTCTTGATCATCTTGATGCCGGAATCGACATCCTGAAGAAAAGATCTGGTGCGAAGTTTGTAACTGTTGACAAGCGAGAGCTCCTCCAGACGGCCATGTTTGCGCACGTTGTTGAGGAATGAGACGTGAAAAGCAGTAACAAGCTTCTTTGATTTGCTGTCTGACACAATACCCTTCTCAAGTGCAAGTGACCTTAAAGAGTCCATGGTGCCAGCAATGTCCATGTTCTGGGGACATCGTGAGGTACAGGTCATGCAGCCCACGCAGAACCAGAGCGCTTCACTTTTCATGGCCTCTTCTATGTAGCCAGCCTGGACGAGCCGCATGATTCGTGCGGGCGGGCTGTCCATGAATGCTCCTGCAGGGCAACCAGCGGTACATTTGCCGCATTGGTAGCAGCAGTTATAGTCATTCCCAGTGAACTTCTCAAGCTGATGCCTGAGTGTATCAATTCCTGTCATCTTGATATTTGACACGTGGTATATGTTAAATCTTGGAGCGGGAAGCTAAATGCAGCGAGCATACCATGGTAATTAAAAAAAGATTAAAGTCAAAAAAATCAGGGATTTTTTTTTATTGGCAACGGAAAGTCTGCTTTCAGGAAGAGCGGGTTCTCTTTCACCGTAAATCCCTGAATAATGAACCCCGGCTTCAGAGAGGGAATAATTGAGCAAGTCCATGGATATGATATTCTTTTTTCTTATGATGGAGCGACCTTTCTATTTTTTCTGTATATCAACAATTCTTTTCTTTACCAGACTATGTTTGATGAAATTGAGTTTGACAAGATCAAGCGCCTGCCCAAGTATGTCTTTGCTGCGGTCAATGAGCTGAAGATGGCAGAACGGCATGCTGGTGAGGATGTTATCGATTTTTCCATGGGCAATCCTGATGGCGCGACGCCTCAGCATATTGTTGATAAACTGGTAGAATGTATCAATAAACCCAGAACCCACGGTTATTCGGTTTCAAAAGGTATCTACAAGCTTCGTGGTGCGGTGGGCACCTGGTACAAGCGCAAATACAATGTTGACCTTGATCTCGATCGCGAGGTTGTGGCGACCATGGGTTCAAAAGAGGGTTATGTGCATCTGGTGCAGGCCATTACCAACCCTGGCGATCTTGCCATGGTACCGGATCCCTGTTATCCAATTCATTCACAGGCGTTTATCCTTGCTGGCGGCAATGTCCATCGCCTGAAACTTGAACTGAACGACGATTTAACCCTTGATGAAGAGGGCTTTTTTAAAAATATCGAGAAGGCGTTGCGTGAATCTTCTCCGAAGCCAAAGTATCTGGTGGTGAATTTTCCGAATAATCCCACCACAGCGACTGTTGAACTTCCCTTTTACGAGAAGCTGGTAGATATTGCCCGCCAGGAGCGCTTCTATATTATCAGCGATATTGCTTATGCAGAATTGACTTATGATGGTTATATCACCCCTTCCATTCTCCAGGTGTCAGGAGCCAAGGATGTTGCGGTTGAAAGCTACACCCTTTCAAAAACCTACAATATGGCAGGATGGCGTGTAGGCTTTATGGTAGGGAATGCAAAACTGATTGGCGCGCTCGAAAAAATCAAGAGCTGGCTCGATTATGGCACCTTTACCCCAATCCAGGTTGCCTCCACGATTGCCCTTACCGGCGATCAGAGCTGCGTTCACGAGATTTGCGAGGTCTACCGCAAGCGGCGTGACGTGATGGTGAAAAGTTTCGCCAATGCCGGTTGGCCGGTTGTCACTCCCCGTGCAAGCATGTTTGTCTGGGCTCACATTCCGGAACCCTTCCGCCACCTCGGCAGCCTTGAGTTCAGCAAAAAGCTTCTCTGCGAGGCAAAAGTCGCCGTCAGCCCCGGTATAGGGTTTGGAGCTTACGGCGATGAGTATGTTCGTGTTGCCATGATTGAGAACGAAGAGCGCATCCGCCAGGCAGCCCGGAATATCAAAAAGTTTTTGCGGGAGTGACGTAACAACAGGCAGATGTGACCAACCTTATGGAGATTTTTGCTTTGACATCCTCCTCGCCCAAAAGGACGAGGAGGATGTCAAAGCGATGAATAATGCTAAAAATGAGGATTATTGGCCAATAACGTTTTTCTTTTATGAGGATATGCTTTTCATCGTCATAAAGTGCTCGGGAATTAAGGTTGTATATCATCTGAGAAAACAAAAATCCTGTCTGTATATCAGTTAAATCCTATCAGTCAGTCCGCCATATAACTGGCTGTAAACCGTGAAAATTACTTACGCATGCTAAACCAATAATATCCATTACGAAAATTACCAAGAAAAATAGGGCTCCAACGAAAATGGCATCAATAACGAAACCTGCTGTTAACTTGCTCATTGCTCTATCTATAGCACTAGCTACGACCCATTCCCATGCGCAGGAAATTGCCCCCGAGCAAGCCAGACTTAGAAAAGCTGAGGGCATGATCATGCTCGACTATGAATCCATTCCCGTACCAGACAGCCAGTCGATTGACTTGATGGGCTTCCACTTGGTGAACAAAGTAACTGACTGGATCTACTTAGGCATCGGTGGTTATGCGCCTTTAGTAAAGGGTGAATACGGCGGCTTCATGGCACTCGATGTCACCGCTCACGCGCAACGCAAAGTGCTTGGCGATTTGTTTGTTAATGCTGGCCTTTCCGCAGGTGGCGGTGGCGGCGGAAAGAGTGTAGAGCAAAGCAGAGCGCTTTCTGGCACCGGTGGCTTCATCAAAAATTACGTTGGCTTGGGCTACGACTTTAAAGACTTTTCGATAGGCACCAATTACGCCAAAATGAAGTTCACGAACTCGGCCATCGACCATGCACAATTGAATGCTTACGTGCAATTCCCATTTTCTTATTCCATAGGCTCATATGCCAACTCAGGCAGCAAGACCTCTGCCGATGAACAAGCACTATGGGAATCCATTTCTGATTCTGGCGAAAACATACTAACCTTAGGTCTGGATAATTTCTTCCAGATTAAGCCCGAGGCATCTAACAAAAGCATCATCAATGTTGCTGATTTGCAGTTTTCGCACTTCATGACCAATAATACCTATTGGTTTGCCGATATAGGCATCGGTTATAAAGGCTTGCCTCTCTACAATCACATTTTGGGTGGCCTTGGCTATCGATATACTGTTTCACCGCAACTTGCTCTCTACGCACAATTGGGTGTGGGCTCTGGCGGCTATTCCCCTGAAATAATCAACACCGGGTCTGGGCTACTGCTCTACCCCAAAGCCTCTGCCGAATACATGCTAAACAACCACTTTGGGCTTGCTTTATCTGGCGGCTATCTTGAAGCCCCTAAAGGCTCATCAAAAAACTACACTTTTGGCGCAGCGATGAATTACCACATTAACCCGGCCAACAGTTCAGGCAGGACTGGCAATGTCGGTGGATTTAATGGCTACCGTTTTAATCTGTTCCAGCAAAGCGAGTTCGCCGTTAAATTCAGAGGTAAGGAACGCAGCGATATCAATATGCTGTCCGTGCAGGTCGACAATCTTATTAACGACAACATTTACATTCCCATACAGGCAAGTGTGGCTTACAACGCCTACCTAAGTTACCCTGGCTACGGTGAATTTTTAGGCGGCGTCGGCGTGCAAAACAAAAACGACAAAGACGATCACCTACAAGGTTTCGGACAGGTATTGGTTGGAACAAATGTGCATGGTCTGATAGTTAAATATGGCCTGGGGCTCAATTACAGGGTGAACGATCACTTGGCAATTTACGGCCTGCTTGGCCAGACCATAGGATTAGATAACGATAAATTCAAATCTAACTACGCTGGCTTAGGCTTAACTTCACGCTTTTCCGTGCCGAACTGGTAACACTCCTGCCCCACATCAAAATGGCGTGCGGAATGGCATCAACCACCATCCCTGACGACACGAGGCTGGCGACAACGCTGGCAAGGTCGCCGGCGCGGCCATGAAACCATGCGCCTGCTGCGGCGGCATTGACGAGGTCAGCCCCTTTGGCGGCAAGGGCGGCAATCATGCCGGAGAGTGCGTCGCCGGAGCCTGCGGTGGCAAGCGCTTCGGTGCCGCTGGTGTTGAGCAGTGTCGGGCCATCTGCGGAGGCAATGACGGTGGGATTGCCTTTCAGCAGCACGGCTACTCCATGCTGACGGGCAAAGAGTTGGGCGGTTTCAATCGGGTCTGAAGCAATCTCTTCAGTGGGAATGTTGGTGAGACGGCTGAACTCTCCATAATGGGGCGTGAGCAGGACGTTGTTGCATTGGCAGAGGGCATCCGAAAGTCCAATGGCTGAGAGTGCGTAGAGGGCGTCGGCATCCAGAATCAGCGTTTTGTCGGCAATATCCGAGCAGGCGAGCAGCTCTTTGACCAGCGCGATCGTCTCCTCGTCGCGCCCGAGGCCACATCCAATCAGGATAACATCTGCCCAGCGAGCTTTTTCGGAAATGGCGGTGATATCTCTGCCGATGACCACCGCTTCCGGCACGGCAAGATGCATGGTGTTGGCAAGCGAGATTGGCACAGAGAGGCAAACGTATCCAGCGCCGGTTTTCACAGCAGCTTTTGTTGCAAGAATCGCAGCGCCAACCATCGAAGAGTGCTCGGTTTGCGATCCGGCAATAATCAGCAGCTTGCCGTTGGTATGCTTGGCGCTTGATGGTTCGCGCAGGACAAACTGTTCGGCGGCAAACTCCTGGTCAATCAGCAGGCATAAGGAGGGCTCAACCAGAAAACGGGGAATGGAGATCTCCGCCACGTGGATCTCGCCGCAGCAGCTCGGGCCCTCATTCAGATAAAAGCCACGCTTCAAAAAAGCCATGGTTATGGTCACATCAGCCTGAATGGCCGGAGTGGATGAGCAGCCGGTAGAGGCATCAAGGCCTGACGGAATATCGAGGGCGATGGTCATGGCACCTCTTTCTTCACGAAGCGTATTGAGCAGTTCAATACCGTCAGAGAGGGGAGAGGCAAGCGCCATGCCGGGTTTGCCGAGGCGAAGGCCGGTGCCGGTCATGGCATCAACAAGAATATCGTAGTGGCTCTCCTCAATAAATGGCAGAGCTTGATCAAGGCTGGTAAAAATGCGCAGATTGGTCAGATGCTCTTCATAAGCCTGCAAAATGGCAAGCCCTTCGCGATTCACCCCTTGCAGGACGCTTTCGGGGTAGAGCAGCACAAGATCAACTGAAGCCTCATGATTAAGCAGATGGCGGGCAAACACAAAACCATCTCCGCCGTTGTTGCCTTTGCCGCAAAGGATAAGAGCCGTGACATCGGCAATATCCTTGTCGATGCTCTCGTTGATTATCCGAAAAGCTTCACCTCCAGCAAGCTCCATAAGGCGGGTTTCGCCCATAAGGAGCTGCTCAATTGCCGCCTTGTCGGCTCTTTGCATCTCTTGAGAAGTGAGTACAGGTTGCATAGAGGTCTGTTTATGGATTCTTCGCTTTGCTCAGGATGACCAATTCAAAATCTTACAATTCATCAAGGTGCAGAGCATGTTCCAGAGAATGGTAGTAAGCCTTCGCAAGCTCATCAATGGTTAAGCTCACAATCTCCCTGTTGTTGATGGAGAGTGATGCAGCCCGTTCCACGACGGTGCCAATAGCCTGAAGAGGGATCTGGTGCTCAAGCGCCGCTTCGGCAACTTCCCTGATTTTGTCGGGAGCAATGCTCAGAAGCACTCGTCCCTGCGCTTCAGAGAAAAGCTGCTGCTGAATGCGGAGAGGAGTGTTTTCGGTATCTTCAAGATTGACAATAAAGCCAAGCGGAGCCTCGGCATTCATGATACCCTTTTCTGCCAATGCTACAAAAAGACCTCCATCAGAGATGTCGTGGGCAGAATGGACAAGTTTCTGTTCAGCCAGAGAGACCAGGAACTGCTGAAGGTTGGTTTCGTGCTCAAGATCGACAGAAGGGGAGTCCTGACCGGGTGTGCCATACTGCATGACAAGGTACTCTGACCCGTCCAGCATCAGCTCAGGATCGCCTGCCAACAGAATAAGATCACCGGCATTGGTGAAGGTTGAGCCCACCAGATTATCGATATCGTCAAGCAGGCCGATCATACCGATAGTAGGGGTTGGATAGATGGCGGTACGTACCCCGCCAATAAATGTTTCGTTGTAGAAGCTGACGTTGCCGCCGGTAACCGGCGTGTTGAAGGCGCGGCACGCTTCGCCCATGCCTCTGACCGACTCCTTGAACTGGAAGTACACCTCCGGTTTGTGGGGATTGCCGAAATTAAGGCAGTTGGTGATGGCCAGCGGTTTTGCGCCCGAGCAGGCGATGTTTCTGGCACATTCAGCCACGGCTATTTTGCCGCCCGCCAGCGGGTTGAGATAGACATAACGGGCATTGCAGTCCGTTTTCATGGCAAGCCCCTTCTTTGTTCCCTTGATGCGGATGACAGCGGCATCGGTGTGGCCTACAGGAGTCACCGTATTCGTTTGCACCATGGAGTCATACTGGCGATAGACCCACTGTTTGCTTGCAATATTGGGGCGTGAGAGGAGTTCAAGGCTCAGGGCATTGAACTCGAGGGTGTTGTCGTCTGCAAACTCTGCCACCGGCGTTACCGGCTTTTTTTCGATAGCTTCACGGATATAGACCGGCGCGCCTCCTCCAAGTACGAGCGATTCGGCTGGAATTTCGGCAACAATGGCTCCGTGATGAAAAACTCGCAGGAGGTTGTCGTCAGTGACCCGTCCGATGGTGACCGCCAGAACATCCCATTTTTCATACACCTCAATAATCTTCCCTTCAAATCCTTTTTTTGCCACAATAAGCATTCGCTCCTGCGATTCGGAGAGCATGATTTCGTAGGCGCTCATTCCCGCTTCACGAATCGGCACTAGATCAAGATCAATCTCGATGCCGCCTGAGCCGGTTTTTTCAATGCCTCTGGCGCTCATTTCGGAGGTTGAACTGGTGATTCCGGCGGCGCCCATATCCTGCAAACCAACCACATAGCCGGTGGCAATGGCCTCAAGGGTTGCTTCGAGCAGCAGCTTTTCGGCAAAAGGGTCGCCAACCTGAACACTGGGGCGTTTGTCTTCCGAGGCTTCGCTGAGATCCTCCGAGGCGAAGGTTGCGCCGTGAATGCCGTCCCTTCCCGTGGAGGAGCCGACAATCAGTACCGGATTGCCTTTGCCGAGCGCGGTGGCGCTGACAGTTTTGTGATGTTCGACAATGCCGACAGACATGGCGTTGACCAGCGGGTTGCCGGTGTATCCCTCTTCAAAATAGATTTCTCCACCGACGGTCGGCACGCCGAAGGAGTTTCCGTAATCGCCTATGCCACGCACAACGCCATCAACCAGATAGCGGACATGCGGATCTTTCGGCGAACCAAACCGCAACGAGTTGAGCGAGGCAACCGGACGAGCGCCCATGGTAAAGATGTCGCGGTGAATGCCGCCAACACCTGTCGCTGCTCCCTGATAGGGCTCAACGGCAGAGGGGTGGTTGTGTGACTCAATCTTGAAGGCCACGGCAAGGTTGTCGCCGATATCAACAAGACCGGCGTTCTCCTCGCCTGCCGAGGTGAGCACGGCGGCCCCTTCACGAGGAAGGGTTTTAAGAACAGCAATAGAATTTTTGTAGCTGCAATGTTCCGACCACATGACGGAGAAGACCCCCAGCTCGGTAAATGAGGGGGTTCTTCCGAGAATGGAGCATATCTTGCCGTACTCTTCAGCGCTCAGGCCATGCTCCGCCGCAAGGGCTGGAGTCACTTCAACTTCTTTATGTTTCATAGAGGTACCACTCAATGTTTCGATGGCTCAGGGTTGCTGGCCACAACAGTTTTTATATTTTTTTCCACTTCCGCAAGAGCAAAGGTCATTGCGACCAGGTTTTTTATCAGCGATAATCGGCTGCTGCGGGAGTTCCTGATTCTCCTCCTCCTCTTCAACGATAGAGTAAACACTGCTGACGGGGGCGTGCTGGGCCACCAGCCTCTCTTGTCGGACAGCAGCTTTCCGCTGGCGCTCTTCCATCTCTTCTGCCTCTTCAGCATCAACAGGGAAGAGCTTGAAGGCGAGGGAGAGCGTTTCGAGTTCAATGTCGCGCAAAAGATCGATAAAAAGACGGAAGGCCTCCTGCTTGTACTCGAGAAGCGGATCTTTCTGGCCATAAGCGCGAAGGTTGATTCCCTCTCGGAGTGAATCGATTTCGCGGAGGTGCTCTCTCCAGCGAAGATCAATAACACTCAAAACTGCATATTTTTCAATCTGCGCCATTATTTCCTCCGGCACAGCGGCTTCTTTTCGGCGATAGAAGGCGAGGGCAGCATCGTAGAGTTTCTCCGCCGTGGCATCAACACCTTCACGCTCAAAAGTCGGGCGGTCAGGCCTGAACTCGATGGAGAGCTCACGCATAACCTGCTCCTCAATACCATCAATATCGAACTCCTTGTGGTATTTTTGGATCACCGTATCGCTGTAATCTTTCAGGAGATCGAGAATGTCGCTGGTGAGCCGCTCCTTGATGAGGCCGTTTCTGCGGCGTGAATAGATCACTACTCGCTGCTGGTTCAGCACATCGTCATATTCAAGGAGCCGCTTGCGGATTGAAAAGTTCTGCTCCTCCACTTTTTTCTGCGCACGTTCGATTGACTTGGTAATCATGGAGTGCTCAATCACATCGCCCTCCTCATGGCCAAGGCGATCCATCACCGAGATGACGCGGTCGGAGCCAAAGAGGCGCATCAACTCATCCTCAAGGGAGACAAAAAATACCGACTCTCCGGGATCACCCTGGCGTCCGGCACGACCACGAAGCTGACGGTCAATACGGCGCGACTCGTGGCGCTCGGAGCCGAGAATAAAGAGCCCTCCCAGTTCACGTACACCCGCGCCAAGCTTGATATCAGTTCCACGTCCAGCCATATTGGTGGCAATAGTTATGGCGCCTCTCTGGCCAGCTTCGGCCACAATTTCTGCTTCACGATCGTTCTGCTTGGCGTTGAGCACGTTGTGGGCTACTCTTTTGGCACGAAGCATCCGCGAAAGAGTTTCCGAGACCTCAACACTGGTTGTGCCAACCAGCATTGGCTGCCCCTTTTGTTGCAGCTCCTCAATTTTGAGCACAATGGCATTGTACTTTTCACGCCGGGTTTTATAGACCAGGTCATCCATATCCTTCCGGATAATGTTGGCGTTGGTGGGAATAACCACAACGTCGAGCTTGTAGATTTCATAAAATTCCGAAGCTTCGGTTTCCGCAGTGCCAGTCATGCCAGCCAGCTTTTTGTAGAGTCGGAAAAAGTTCTGGATGGTGATGGTGGCCATGGTCTGTGTTTCACCCTCAATCTTGACATTCTCCTTGGCCTCAATGGCCTGGTGCAATCCGTCGCTGTAACGGCGACCGGGAAGGATTCGTCCGGTAAATTCATCGACAATCATCACCTGGCCGTTCTGCACCACATATTCATCATCGCGCTGGAAAAGGGAGTAGGCTTTCAGCAACTGGCTGATATTATGCAGTCGCTCTGAACGGTCGGCATAGAGGCGGTAGACCGCATCTTTTTTCTGAATCTTGTCAGTCACCGCGACCGATGCGTCACCCTCAATAATGGCAACTTCCGACCCGACATCGGGAAGCATGAAGATATCGCTGTCCTGGTGGCTGAGCTTGCTGAGAAACTCGCGCCCCTTGTCGGTCAGATCAATGGTGCCACCCTTTTCATCAACAGCAAAAAAGAGTTCGTCGTCAACCTCCTGCATTCGGCTTGAATTGTCCTTCAGGTACTCGTTCTCCGTGGCATGCACCAGTTTTGCCATGCCTGACTGCGAGAGCATTTTGATATAGCGAGTATTCTTGGGCTGGCCGCGTTTGACACGCAGAAGGGCAAGGCCGGCATCAACATCACCAGCTTTTGTTTTAAGAATTTTTTCAGCCTCACCGAGATAAGTTGCCACCAGATGCTGCTGGGCGCGTACCAACTGCTCAATCCATGGTTTGATCTCCTGGAATTTGCTGTTGTCGGCATTTGGGACTGGACCTGAAATGATAAGCGGGGTTCTCGCTTCATCAATCAGTACGCTGTCTACCTCATCAACAATGGCGTAGTAGAAGTTCCGCTGCACCATCTCCTCCGGGGTTCCGGCCATATTGTCGCGCAGGTAGTCGAAGCCAAGTTCATTGTTGGTGCCGTAGGTGATATCGCACAAATATTGATCCCTTCGCTCTTCGGGACGCATGGTATTGAGAATAACACCCACCGAAAAGTTGTGAAAGGCAAACACCGGATTCATCCACTCCTTGTCTCTCTGGGCAAGGTAATCATTAACCGTCACCACATGCACGCCTCTTCCGGTCAACGCATTGAGGAATACCGGCAGGGTCGAAACGAGGGTTTTGCCCTCACCAGTGGCCATTTCTGAAATTTTTCCTGAATGGAGCACCATGCCGCCGATAAGTTGTACATCGTAAGGCACCATGTTCCATACCATCTCCCTTCCCATCACCTGGTAGGTGTGCCCCTTAAGACGAACGCAGCTCTCTTTGACGAGTGCAAAGGTTTCGGGAAGAAGCTCCTCAAGTACTTCGGCCGTTGCCTTTTCATACTCCTCGGCCAGTGTGTCAAGGCGTGCATTTATGGTTTCTGCTTCTTCAAGGTTTATATCCGGGTTATCCAGGGTGAGGGAAAGAGTTTTCTTCTCTTGCTCAATGGGCTCCAGAATGGCTCGCACTTTTTGTTTCAGCTCCACACCCTTTTGTCGCAACTGATCGTCACTGAGCGATGCAAAGCTCTTCTGTAACTCGTTGATGCGCAGGATAGTGGGCTGGATTTTCTTGATATCCTTTTCGTGCTTGGATCCGAAGATCTTTTCAAAAATTTTCAACATGGGGAAGTGTACGCTCTTGTAATTTCAGATTTTCAGGAAAAGCGATGCCAGGAACTCTCTTTTCAGGCTTTTCCAATCGACTGTCAAGGTATTGAATTAGATAGTGAGAAAAAAGCGGTAAGCCGTTAAAAAAAGAGAGGGGCAGGAAGTGCATGCTCCCTCTCTCAGGCTAAACCGGTGTATGGCTTTTAAAGTCAGTGCACTTTCGCAGCTAATTCAGCAAAAAACTCCTTGAGATGTCGGGTGCCATAAGCGGGCGCTACATGGTCGAATTTCAGTGCTTCAATAGCAAATGAAAAGAGATCTGACAGATTTCGATTGAAAATGCCCGTTACGGCGAGTCCACCTTCGGCAAGCCAGAAAGGGAGAGAGGTTATCCAGGGCTTCTTCCCGCAAGCATCGAAGGCCATCTCCATAGTTTCTCTGAAGGTGAACAGATCCGGTCCGCCGACAGGAATTTCGCGGCATTCGCCCTCCACGGCATCCACGCAGACCTTTGCCAGATCAGCGCCATGAACCGGATTGATTTTTTTCTCCCCTTCGCCGATCATGAAGATATGACCACTCTTCGCCATGGAGAAAAATCGTCCCATATCTGAAAAGTAGCCGTTGGGTCGCATGACCGCCCATGAAAGGCCCGATTGTTTCAGTTCGGCTGCAAAGAGCTCGTGTGCCTTGATTGATGGAATCCCCGGCATTTTATCCTGGTTGAAGAGCGATACGTAGATGAACCGTGAGACATGTTCACTGATAGCCTGATCGAGGATTCGTTTGTTGCCCAGGTAATCGACATCGTAGCTGGTAAGTTTTGGGTGGGGAGCTGTCAAGCCGAGCGAAGAAAAGACAATGTCCATGCCGTTGCATATCCCCGCGACACTTTCGTGATTGGTTACATCACCGATGACAATTTCATCAATCATATCGTAAACAGCAGGCTCGCCGTTAGGGCCGACTGCCTTTAGCTTGTCGGGCTCCCTTACCAATGCGCGGACAAAATAGCCTCGTTCTTTGAACTCACGTACCACATATCTGCCGAGATATCCCGATGCACCGGCAACCAGTACTTTTTTTTTCAAACTCATTAGCGCTCCCTTGGGGTTGGTATTGTTCAGGAAAAAACGATTAAAAGAATCGAAGTTTTTTAATCTCACTCCGCCAGCAATGAAAAAGAATATGCCCCGCGTAACCTGCAAGCTCCGGGTTCAGAAATGTACGAGCCTCTGCATCAAGTGCAAGATAACTCACCGGGGTTAAAGAACGAAGGGCTATGGTACTGTTGAACCATTTCGCAAGGTACTGTTTGACGTGGGTGTCGATAGGGAAGGCATCAAAACGTGCGAGACCGAAGAGCGCAATGCAGTCGGCAATCTTGAATCCTATTCCCGGATTTTTGCACAGCTCATTGCGTAACTCCGAAAGAGGAAGCTCTCTGTTTGCAAGATAATCAAAGTTAATTCTCCCTTCTAGAACCCCTTTCGCAGCAAGAATAATATTTATCGCCCTGATGCGATTGTTATTGGTACAGAGGGTGAGTGCAATAGGATCAGCCTCGGCAAGCTGCTCTGGAGTTGGAAATGTATAAAGAATAACTTCTTTCCCTGAAACAGATACGGATACTTTTTTACCATAACCAATGGAAAGCATTGAGACCTGTTTTCTGATCAAATGCATCCCAATACCCTGCGCACATATAAAAGAGACCATTGTTTCAAAAGGATTCTGTCTCAAGATTCTTAAAGAAGAGTATTCAGTAATAATTTCCCAAAGATCAGGATATAACCCTGAAAAATTATTACTGAAGGCACAATTACTATCAATATCAAGAGATAGGTAACTCTATATAAAATCAGATAATAATAGGTTATTTATTGTATTTTCTGTTGACTGTACATG
>CAJEXQ010000025.1 GCA_903994635.1 uncultured Chlorobiaceae bacterium | reverse complement strand
AGAGCTGGTTCGCTTTTATCAAAAGAGCCTGCCGCTACGCAAGCGGGCCAGCAATGTCCGTTTTTTCGACGACCTTCTCGAAGATCTCTATCGTGCGCTTCTCTCTGATGGCGGGGGAGCGATACTGGCTGAGCTGCTCCGGGCAAAGTACCGGGCTGCCCTTATTGATGAGTTTCAGGATACCGATCCGGTGCAGTATGAAATTTTCAGGAGCATCTACGCAGGCTCTGACTTGCCGCTTTTTCTTATTGGTGACCCCAAACAGGCGATCTACAGCTTCCGTGGTGCCGATATTTTCGCCTACATGCGGGCGGCCCGTGAAGTGAGTGAGGAGCGTCGTTTTACCCTGACGGATAACTGGCGCTCTGCGCCGCCGCTGCTCGATGCCTTCAACACCTTGTTCGACAACGCAAGGCATCCCTTTCTCTACGATGAAATTCACTACCATCCTCTTGCTGCTGGCAACCGGGAATCGGGCGAGAGCGGGGAGGGGAGCAAGAGTGAACCGATGCAGCTCTGGTTCATGGACTCCAGTGATGAAAAAAGCGGCTTATGGACGGTTGAGGATGCTGGCGCTTTTGCCTCCAAAGCGGTGGCTGGTGAAATTGTGCGTCTCCTGCAGGATGGCGAAACCCTTGTCGGGGGCAAACCTCTCACCGCTGGTGATATTGCCGTGATAGTGCGCACTCATAGGCAAGCGGCCATGGTACTCAACGCCCTGAGTGCACAAGGTATTGCGGGGATGATGCGGAGCGACAAAAGCATCTTTGCAACGAAGGAGGCCGAAGAGCTGCGCATCCTGCTCTCCGCGCTTGGCGATCCGTCGAATGAACCCAAGGTGCGGGCTGCGCTGGTGACCGATCTCCTCGGCAGGTCAGGCAACGAGATTGCCATGCTACTTGATGATGAGGAGTTGTGGACGGAGTGCCTCAGGTCGTTCCGCCACTACCATGAGCTTTGGCTTCAGCGCGGCTGTATGGTGATGAGCCGAGAGCTGATGGCAAAAGAGGGGGTTCGCGGGCGCCTGCTTGGTTATGCTGATGGAGAGCGGCGGCTCACCAATATTCTGCACTGTTTTGAGCTGCTCCACGGGGAGGAGCATGAGCGGGGAGTTGGCATGGAGGGGCTGATTGCCTGGTTCAGCGAACGGCTTGGGGCTGAGGAGGAGCAGGAGGAGCACCAGATTCGCCTTGAAACAGATGAGGCTGCGGTGAAGATTGTCACCATCCATGTCAGCAAGGGGCTTGAGTATCCGGTGGTTTTCTGCCCCTTTCTCTGGGGCGGGGGCAAACCTCAAGGGCGATGTGGTGATGTTCCACAATGAGCAGTGGCAGCTCGTGAAGGATTTCGGATCGTCCGATATTGACAGCCACCGATCTCTGGCCGGAAAGGAGTCCTTGGCGGAGAGTCTCCGGCTGCTCTATGTGTCGCTGACGAGAGCGAAGTACCGCTGCTATCTTTTTGCGGGCAAAACCCGTGCTGACACCTCTCCGATCAACTATCTGCTTCATGCTTCGGGTGAAACTCGCGGAAGGGAGAATCCAGCGGAGTCCCTGGTTGCGGAAATGAAAGCCATGACCGCAGCAACAATGGCCGGGCAGTTGCAGGAGTTTGCCGAAAGTTCAGGGGGAACAATTGGCTTCAGGCTGATGAATCGGTCGGATGTTGCGGAGAAGTCACTTCTTCCCCGTCTACCCGCAGCCTCTGATCAGCCATACCTGCGCAGCTTCAGCGGAAGGGTTGATACCGGCTGGCGTGTTTCAAGCTTCACCTCTTTCAGCCGCCACGAATCCGGCATCAGCCAACAGAGCGCGGAGTTGCCGGATCGCGATGAGGCGCGTCAGGCAGGGGAGTCGCCGATAGCAGCCGCTGGTGGACAGAGCATTTTCACTTTTCCCAAAGGGGCGCAGGCGGGTATCTTCATGCACGGAATTTTTGAAAAGCTCGATTTTGCCGAGCCCTCTGAGGAATCGATTCGTGATTTGGTGGCGCAGGGTCTGGAACGGTATAACTATAAACCGGAGTGGGAACCGCATATTACCGGGATGGTGTATAACGTGCTCAGGACGCCTCTTTCACCAACGCAGTTTACCCTTGGCACTCTCAAGAAGGGGAGCTGGAGTGCGGAGCTGGAGTTTTTCTTCCCTCTCCGCTTTATCAACTCATCGACGCTTGGCGAGCTTCTTGCGCGTCACGGGTTTTTGTCGGGCGGGATTGACCTTGCCCGGCTTGCCCTGTCGCTCCAGTTTAAGCCGGTCAAGGGGATGCTCATGGGATTCATGGATATGGTTTTTGAGGAGGGTGGCTGCTACTACCTGCTCGACTGGAAATCCAACCATCTCGGCAACTCCCTTGATGACTACGGGCAATCCGCCATGACAGAGGCGATGCAGAGCAATTTCTACCCGCTCCAATACCTGCTTTACACGGTGGCGCTGAATCGCTATCTTTCATTGCGGGTCAAAAACTACCAGTATGCCACCCGTTTCGGCGGTGTAGTCTATGTTTTTCTGCGCGGGGTGAGCAGGGGACATGGAGAGAGTAGAGGATTTTTTCGCGACCTTCCATCCGAAGGGCTGATTAAGGCATTGACAGATCTTTTGATTGAGGAGGGAGGATAAGCTTATGACTTTTGAGTTTCAGGAGCGGGCTATCGACCGCCATTTTTCCGCCTTTCTCTGCAGGCAGGTCGAAGGGGAGCATAGTGAACTCTTACAGCTTGTGGTCTCTCTTGCCAGCAGCGCTGTTGGACGCGGTAATCTCTGCCTCAACCTTGCCGATGTTGCAGGGCAGACGGTCAGGGTGAACGGTAAAGAGCTGCCGCTGCCTCAGCTTGATGCGCTTCTTGAACTGCTTGGGAAAAGTCCAGTCGTCAGTCTGAACGGTCATCGTCATCGTCCCTTGGTACTTGATGGCGCGGGCCGTCTCTACCTCTACCGTTACTGGCGATACGAGTATGATCTTGCTGCGATAATTCTGCAAAAAGCCGCTGTGGTTACAGACGTTACTGATGAGGTGAAACTGTATGAATCGATTAAAAGACTTTTTCCCGAAAGCGCTGATGGCCTCCAGAAAAAGGCCGCCACAGTGGCTCTGCAACGGCAGTTCTCTATCATCTCCGGTGGCCCGGGAACAGGCAAAACCTCGACTGTCGTCCGTATTCTGGCGCTGCTGCTTGAACAGGAGGGAGGCAGAAAGCAGCGGATTGCCATGGCAGCTCCAACGGGCAAGGCCGCAGCACGACTGAAAGCTTCGGTCAACTCCATCCGTCAGAGCCTCGACTGTACTGATGAGGTCAAAGCTGCAATTCCTGATGATGTTGTCACCATTCAACGGCTACTTGGCAGTATCTCAGATTCAAACCGTTTTCGTCACTCCTCTCGTAATCCACTTCCTTTTGATACTGTGATTATTGATGAGGCCTCAATGGTCTCTCTCCCGCTGATGAGTGCGCTGGTCAATGCGCTCAAGCCAAACGCACGGCTTATTCTTCTCGGCGACAAAGATCAGCTTGCATCAGTTGAGGCTGGCGCTGTGCTGGGTGACATCTGCAATGCTGCGGGAGAAAAGAGTCATGCGTCGCCGCTCTCTGCTTCACTCGTTGTTCTCGAAAAAAACTACCGCTTTCAACCGGGAAGCGGCATAGCCGAAATCAGCCGAGCGGTGAATGCCGGTATGGAAGTGGAGGCGCTGGCGCTGCTGAAAAACAACGCATCAGGCACCATTCTGTGGCAACCCTCACCTGCCCGCGACGAGTTGCGGAACGCCCTTACAGCAAGAGTGGTTGAGGGCTATCAGGGTTATCTTGAGGCTGCCTCTCCCAAAGAGGCGTTGGAGCGGTTCGACAGCTTCAGGATACTCTCAGCTCTGCGTGATGGGCCTTACGGTGTGAGCGGTCTCAACACGATGACCGAAAACATTCTTGCCCGAAAGGGGCTGATGGTACCGGACACTCTTTTCTACCGTGGCAGGCCTGTTCTTGTCACCGTCAATGACTATTCCATGCGTCTCTTCAACGGTGATATCGGTATTCTCTTTCCCGATCCCGATAGCGGAGGCGCACTCAGAGCCTTTTTTCCGACACCCGATGGTGGACTTCGCAGCATACCGCCGGAACGAATCCCCTCGCATGAAACAGCCTACGCCATGACTATCCACAAAAGCCAGGGGTCAGAGTTTGACCGTGTACTGATGCTTTTGCCACCCGCTGGCAACGAACTTCTGACACGGGAGCTGATTTATACCGCAATGACAAGAGCAAAAAAAAGTGTTGAAATCTGGGCAGATGAAGCTGTATTTTGCTCTGCGGTAAGAAAAAAAACTGAGCGCAACTCCGGATTGAGAGATTCGTTGTGCGGAGGTGGTACTTTGTTTGTCAAGACTTTCGGCATGGAATTGGAAGTGCCGTAGTTTAAAACGTTAACACAAGGAGTGATTATGAAGAAAAAAATATGGTTTGCCGCCGGAGTTGCAGGAATGTTGCTCGGTAATCCTGCTGCTGATACAAAGGCGGAGGTAAATATAAATATTGGATTAGGTGTGCGTCCTCCTTTTGCGCTCAGCACTCGCCCTGAATTTATCCTTTTGCCGAATTTTGGATTTGCGGTAGCTGTTGGCAGTGGTCATGATATCATCTTCTACGAGAATAACTATTACGCTTTCCAGAATGGATTCTGGTATGGTTCTCGTGATTATCGCGGTCCGTGGGTTGTTGTGCATGAAGGCAGGCTTCCTTATGGAATAAGACGCCACCGCTGGGAGGAGATAAGAATGGCACGGGATGTGGAATATCGCCGTCACGACCGCCGGTATGATGGACGGTACGACTGGAAAAACAACAGGGGCCAGCGACCGGATGGTAACAATCGCGACAAGGATAACCGTGGTCAACGGGATGATAACCGGAATCGAAACAATCAGGGTAACGACAACCGAAGGGACGACGGTGGCAGAAGAAACTGATCACTGTTCTTTCAATGTGAGCGCAAGAGAGAACCGGAATTACCTCTTGCGTTCATAACTTTCTTGCTTATTTCGATGGTTCCCAGTAGCAGCGTCTTGGAGAGACGATTGCTCCTTCATCCTTCAACAGCTTCATTGCCTTGTCAACCACATTACGGTCTAACCCGCTGAGTTCGGTAATTTTGCCTGCGTTCAGCGGTTCGTTCTCTTTTTTCAGTATCTCAAGCACAATATTCTTTGGCTCCATGGAATCCTCCTCAGGTTTTTTTGCTGTAATTCGTACCAATGGCCAATGTACCTATTTTCCGTTGAAATTGACGGGAGTGACTTTTTTTTCCAGTTTCCGAATTTTTTTATCGGAAGAGTTGTAACTTGTTGTTGCAGAGTTTTTTGAAAGCAGTCGTGGTGGCGCTTTATTTCTGTCGTATCGTTGCAGGGTCAACTCAAACAAAACGAGGGAACATTTATGAAGAATAAGTTTGTATCAATAGTTGCGGCAGCGCTGTTGGTTTTTCCGATGCTGGTTCAGGCTGCGCCGGTCAAGATCGGTTTTATAAATTCAATTACCGGTAAAGAGGCACAGATTGGGGAGAATCTTACCAACGGTGCGGCCATGGCAATTGAGGACTTGAGCGCAAAAGGTATTCAGGTTGAGCTTGTCAAGGAGGATGACGGAGGCGATCCGAAAAATGCTCTCGCTGCTTATGAGAAGCTGGTGAGTCGGGATAACGTTATTGGTGTTGTCGGGCCCTATACCTCAGGTTGCGCCAATGTTGTAGCATCGAGGGCTGACCAGTACCAGGTGCCGTTGCTTGTTCCGGCAGCAGCCAAGGAAGAGATCACCATGAAGGGGTACAAGAATGTTTTCCGTCTTAATGCTCCGGCCAATGTCTACTCGAAGGTACTGATGGATGCTGTGAAGGTTTTCAAGCCAAAAACCATCGCCTATGTTTACGCCGCAACTGATTTTGGTGTATCCACGGTCAAGACAGCGCAGGAGAATGCGGCCAAAATGGGGTTGAAAGAGGTCGCCAACGAAAAGTATCAGCAGGGGCAGCCCGACTATCGTCCATCCCTATCCAAGGTAAAAGCGGCAAATCCTGATCTTGTTTTTCTTGTCTCATACGATGCTGATGCTATTTTGCTTATGCGTCAGGCCAAGGAGATTGGACTTGCTCCAAAGGCTTTCCTCGGTGCTGGCGCTGGTTATACCACAGCCCAGTTTGCCCAGCAGACAGAGATATCTGCTCTTGTCGTCTCGGCAACCCAGTGGACTGATGATGTTAACTGGCCGGGTGCTGCCGATTTTGGTCGTCGCTACAAGGCGAAATTTGCCAAAGAGCCATCCTATCATGCTGCCTGTGCTTATGAAGCAATGAGGATTATGGCTGAGACCGCCTCAAAGTCGAAAAATTCTGCAGCCCTTCGTGCAGCTCTCAAGACAGGAAGCTGGAGTGGAATTATGGGCCCGGTCAAATTCGCAGACTACGGCGGCTTTACAAATCAGAACAACCACCCGATGCTGGTGCAGCAAATCCAGAGCGGCAAGTACGAAACGGTGTTTCCGGCTCAATTCAGCAAAAAAAAGTTGATCTATCCGTTCAAACGCTAAACGCAGAATAACTATCTTGTAAAAGTGCCTCTTGGAATGTTGCGAGAGGCGCTTTAAGCGCCGCAAGCCCATTTCAGACGGAGAATTTATAATGTCATTTTTTCAGCCTTTGCTCTCGGGAATACTGACTGGTGGTGTCTATGCCCTTGCCGGAATAGGTATGTCTCTTGTTTTTGGCGTCATGAACATCAGTAACTTTGCGCATGGTGATCTGATGATGCTTGGGATGTATCTGGCCTTTTTTGCCTTTACCCTGCTTCACATTGATCCCTATGTCTCTCTGGTGCTGATTATACCGATTGCCTTTTTGTTTGGCTATATGATGGAAAAGGTTTTTATCAACAGGGTCATCCATCACCCTCATCAAAACCAGATTTTGCTCACTATTGGCCTTGGCCTGATTATGAGCAATACGGCTCTTCTTGCCTTTACAAGTGATCCAAAAATATTGACAACCTCCTATTCAAGCAGCGCGTTCAACATCCCGGGAGATATTTCGATATCAGTTCCCCTGCTGTTATCATTCCTGATTACCTCTGTGATTATTGCCATTCTCTACCTCTTTCTTTCAAAGAGCAGTACCGGAATGGCGCTGCGGGCGACCAGCCAGAACCGCGAAGCGGCTCAGTTAATGGGTATCAACGTCGCCAAAATGAGCGCCATTGCTTTTGGCATTGGAACCGCACTTGCCGCAACTGCTGGCGCTCTCATTGCCCCTACCTATTATATTCATCCTCTGGCGGGCCACAGTTTTCTGCTGAAAGCCTTTACGATCTGCGTGCTTGGCGGCCTTGGCTCGGTTGTCGGGGCAGGTGTCGGAGGAATCATTATCGGTGTCGTTGAGGCAATGTCATCAACCTATCTCTCAACCGACTGGAAAGATGTTATCGTTTTTGTGCTCTTTCTGGGGGTTCTGCTCTTTCGCCCGCAAGGGTTGTTCGGTAAAAAGGGAGGTCAATAGTGAAACAGATTGCACTTATCGCAGTTCTGGCAGCAACAGCCGTTTCGCTGCCGATTGTCATGGGGGAGAACCCCTACATTACAGGGATCATGATATCGGTGCTGATGATGGCCGCACTCTCTTCGGCATGGAATATCCTTGGTGGTTATGCCGGGCAGTTCAGTTTTGGTCATGCAGCATACTTTGGCGCTGGCGCATACACGACACTGATTCTGCTTACCCTTTACAACCTCAATCCGTTGCTCTGCATGGCCATAGGAATTGTTGTGGCCTGCATTATAGCCCTGATCACCGGCAGCATTGTGTTCCGGTTGCGCGGCCACTACTTTGGCCTTGCCTCCATTGCGGTGGCAGAGATTGTCCGTCTCTCCGTGCTCAATTTTGAGTTTACCGGCGGGGCGCAGGGTATTCTGCTCTCTGATGTTTCGTTGTGGGGGATCGATCTGAACAGCAAAAACCCCTTCTATTATGGCATGTTGCTGGTGCTTGCGGTTACACTCGGTATAACGGCTTACCTCCGAAAATCGAAAACAGGATACTACCTCCAGGCAATCCGTGAAGATCAGGATGCTGCTGCGTCACTGGGTATCAATCTCTCCTTTTACAAGAACAAGGCCTTGATCATTTCTGCGGCTCTCACCTCGGTTCTCGGTTCTCTCTATGCTCTCTACATCCGCTTTATTGACACATCAGCCGTTCTTGACCTTCGGCTTTCCATCGAAATCATTCTGACAGCCATTATTGGTGGAGTTGGAACCTTGTGGGGTCCGGTTGTAGGCGCTCTCCTGCTGGTGCCGCTGGCGGAAATGCTTCGATCAAATGTGCTTGGAGACCTTCTGGTCAAGGCAGGGCTGGTGTCGGAAACCTCAGCCATTGGTATTTTTCTGAAAGGGAACCTTGCCCACGCCCACGTGCTGGTCTATGGAATCATTACCGTGCTTTGCATACTTTATCTGCCCAAAGGTATTCTTGGGCTTTTCCGGAGGGTGAAATGATACAACATCTTCTTCATATCGGCCATGTCAGCAAACATTTTGGTGGTAACGTTGCTGTGCATGATGTCTCTTTTTCTGTTGACGAGAAGCAGATTTTTGGTCTCATCGGGCCTAACGGAGCAGGAAAGACAACACTCTTTAACTGTATTACCGGTTTTTTTCCTGCAACGTCAGGCGATCTGATTTTTGATAATAAAAAGATCAATAACCTTCGCCCTGATGAGGTTTGCCGCCTGGGTATGGCCCGTACCTGGCAGAGGGTCAAGCCGCTTGGCAGTCTGACCGTGCTTGAGAATGTGATGGTCGGGGCCTTTTCCATCACCAATGCAACCCGTGAGGCTGAAGGGATAGCAAGGGAGCAGCTACAGATGGTTGGACTGACTGATTATGCTGCCAAATCTGCAGGTTCTCTGCCGATTGGCCTGAAAAAAAAAACTGGAACTAGCCAGAGTGCTGGCCACCCGTCCCAAAATGCTGCTTCTCGATGAAATCTGCGGTGGATTGAACCACACCGAAACCAGCGCCATTCTGGATATCATCCGGAGCATCCGTAAAAAGGGGGCCACCATTGTGTTTATCGAGCACGACATGAAAGCCGTTACCTCAATTTGTGACAGGATAGTTGTGCTGAACTCCGGGGAAAAGCTTGCCGAGGGGACGCCCGAAGAGATTACCAATAACCCTGACGTTATCGCCGCATACCTTGGAGGTGGGCACCATGCTTGATATTCAGAATCTCAATGCCGGATATGGAGAAATGCCGGTTCTGCGGGCAATCAACCTCACCATTGCTGATGGCGAAATTATCTCTGTTGTCGGCAGCAACGGCGCCGGTAAATCAACCCTGCTGAAGGCCATCTCGGGGATTATCAAATCCACAGGCATCATTACCTGGAACAATGAGTTGCTCCAAACCCTCAAGGCGCACGCCATTGTACAACGGGGAGTTGTTCATGTTCCGGAGGGGCGCAAGATATTTCCCGACATGACGGTGGTCGAAAATTTGATGATGGGAGGCTACCTCTGCCAGAAAGATCGACAACAGAACCTCGACAAAGTCTTTGCCCTCTTTCCCAAACTTGCCCAGCGCCGCACCCAGTTGGGCGGCACCATGTCGGGGGGCGAGCAGCAGATGCTGGCCATAGGACGGGGGCTCATGGGCAATCCGAAGCTCCTTCTTCTCGACGAACCAAGCCTCGGATTGTCGCCACTTTTTACCGAGGTGGTTTTTGGTGCCATTCGCACCATCAACAGCAGCGGTGTCACCGTCCTCCTTGTTGAGCAGAATGTCTATCAGTCGCTGAGTATCAGCCATCGGGGCTATGTCATCGAAACCGGCAGAATAGTATTGACCGGAACAGGCGAAGAGCTTTTGAATAATCAGGAGGTCAAAAAAGCATTTTTGGGGATGTGATACCCATTATCCGCCCGAAACCGGCGAAAGAATTGTAAATTGGATGGTTACAGCAACTCATAACTTTTAACGCTTGATATCGCCATGGGAACCACAACCACAAAAGTTGATTTGGTCAATGCCATTGCCCGGAAAACCGGCCTCACAAAAAATGAGACGGAATCGGTGGTTAATTCTTTGTTTGAAAGTATTATAGACTCTCTTAAAGCTGGCAATCGAATCGAAATCAGGGGCTTCGGATCGTTCAATATCCGGCACAAGAATCAGCGCCTGGCACGAAACCCGAGAACGGGGGAGAAGGTGATGGTTGATCCCAAAAATGTCCCCTCCTTCAAAATTTCACGGGAGTTCAAGCAGGCGGTCAGCGAGAGTCTTAAAGCTGATGGCGAATAGTTTTTCCGACTTCGGGAAGAGTCAGAAAAGTAATACCGGCGGGCCACCTGCGGAAAGGATCTCCGGTTCGGTTGAGCGGGTCACGTTTCACAGTGAGGAATCGGGGTTTTGCATCCTGCGGACAAAGGTAAAGGGGCGTCGCGACCTGGTCACTGTTGTAGGGTCGGCGGTCTCCATTACTCCGGGTGAATATGTTGAGTGCCTCGGAAGCTGGCAGAACGACAGAACCTACGGTCTTCAGTTCAAAACGACACAGTTGATTGTTGTTCCTCCAACTACCATTGAGGGGATTGAGAAATATCTTGGTTCCGGTATGGTGAAGGGCATCGGCCCCCATTTTGCCAAGGCTTTGGTCTATGCCTTCAGGGAGGAGGTTTTTGCCGTTATTGAGGAGGAGCCGCAACGACTTCTTGAGCTGCCCGGTATTGGTCCGAAAAGAATGGAGAAGGTTACCTCTGCCTGGGCTGACCAGAAGGTGATCAGGGAGATTATGGTCTTTCTCCAGTCGCACGGCCTCGGTACCGGGCGGGCGGTGAGGATATTCAAAACCTACGGTAACGAGTCGATTATCAAGGTGACGGAAAATCCCTATCGCCTTGCTCTCGACATTCATGGTGTCGGGTTCAAAACGGCCGACACCCTTGCCATGCAGCTCGGCATTGCCCGCGACTCCCTTATCCGCGCTCAGGCCGGTGTTCGCCATGTTCTCCAGGAAATATCCGGCGATGGCCATTGTGCGGCCCCGTGGGATTTTCTTGTAGCGGAGTCGGTCAAACTGCTTGAAATTACTCCTGAGATTATCACCAAAGCAATAGCCGGGGAACTTCTTGCGGAGAACATTGTACGCGAAGAGATTAACGGCACTCCCGCCCTTTTTCTGACGCCACTTTTTCGGGCAGAGACAGGCACGGCCACCAGTATTCTGAGGCTGATCAGTGGAGTGCTGCCTTGGGGAGTGATTGATGCTGATAAAGCAATTCCGTGGGTAGAGGGGAAGAGCGGCATTACCCTCTCCGATTCTCAAAGAGCAGCCATTCATCTCGCTCTTTCAAGTAAAGTGGTGGTCATTACCGGCGGTCCAGGTGTTGGCAAAACAACCCTCGTCAACACTATTCTGCTCACCCTCCAGGCAAAAAAGATAAGGGTCACCCTCTGTGCTCCGACCGGACGGGCAGCCAAACGGCTCTCCGAATCGACTGGTATTGAGGCAAAAACCATCCATCGCCTGCTGGAGTTCGAACCGCAATCCTTTGGCTTCAAGCGAAACCGCGAGAACCCGCTGGAGACCGATCTTGTTGTTATTGATGAAGCCTCCATGGTTGATGTGCTGCTCATGAACCGGCTCCTTGCTGCAGTGCCCGATAAAGCAGCCCTGATGCTGGTGGGCGATGTTGACCAGCTTCCCTCTGTCGGCCCCGGCGCAGTGCTTGGCGACATCATTCGTTCTGGCAGCGTGCCTACCATAAGCCTGACTGAAATTTTTCGTCAGGCGGCATCATCGCGCATTATCGTCAATGCTCACCGGATTAACCATGGAGAGATGCCACTACGCAGTGAAGGTTCGGGGCTCACCGACTTCTACTTTATTCCTGCCTTTACCCCGGAAGAGATTTACGAAAAACTCATTCATCTGATAACCGAGCGCATTCCGAAACGCTTTGGACTTCATCCGGTGCGTGACGTGCAGGTACTGACCCCGATGAACAGGGGAGGGCTCGGCGCCCGATCGCTGAATATTGAACTGCAGAAAGCTCTCAATGCAAAAGCTGAGCCAAAAATTACCCGATTCGGCACCTTTTTTGCGCCCGGCGACAAAGTGATCCAGATTGTCAACAACTACGACAAAGAGGTTTTTAACGGCGACATTGGGCAAGTTGTGACGATTGATGTTGAAGAGAGCATTTTGCAGGTCGATTACGACGGTCGGGCGGTGGAGTATGAATTCGGAGAACTCGACGAACTCTCGCTTGCCTATGCCACCAGCATCCACAAAAGCCAGGGGTCAGAATATCCGGCAGTTATTATCCCGCTCGCCATGCAGCACTACACCCTGCTGGAGCGGAACCTCATCTACACAGCAGTCACCCGAGGCAAGAAACTTGTTACCATCATAGGCGAACCCAAGGCGCTGGCTATGGCGGTCAAAAATCAGAAGTCCAGCAAGAGGGTGACTAATTTGACGGAGCGACTCTCTGCGAAGTAGACGTATGCTATTGCGAGATCCTCTTACTCCACAACTCGTTTCAGAAATTTTCTTACAGCCACAACAAAAGCTTCAGGCTGCTCCTCCTGCGGAAGATGCCCGCAGTCTGGAATAACCAGCAATTCTGCTGATGGAAGCTCACTGGCAAGCCGAGTGCTCTCCTCTTTTTTGACCATAATATCGTGTTCACCCGTAATGACGAGGGATGGCAGCGACATGGTTTTCAACTGCGTCTCCAGCCCGAGGTGATGAGTCTCAAGAAAAAGCTCCCAGAATGCCCTCGACCAGTCACCATTCATCAGGTCGCGGCGAAATGCTGCCAGCACATCGCGGCCAAGTCGTTCCTTATTGTACCAGAACCCGCGAAGCAGACGGTCGTAGAGTCTGGAGATGAGGAACTTCATCACTCGCGAAAAAAGCGGGGTCATACTTTTCATGACAGGCTTCATGAACAGGGGAACCTCGCTGGTGGCATAGCCGCTGTAAATCATGGCATCTACCAGCACCACGCCCTCAACATGCTGCTTGTGGCGCAGGGCAGCCAGAAGCGCCAGTGTGCCGCCCGTAGAATTGCCAATGAGAACAGCTTTGCTGAAGCCAATTTTTTTTATCAGCTCAATGACCAGGTCACTCTGCGCTTCGGGAGTGTAACTGGCCCCCGTTGCTTTTGAGGGCAAAGGGCGTGAGGTGAGGCCAAAAGCAGGGCGGTCGAAAGCAATGACCGATGTGGTTTCCGCCAGCCTCTCAAACACATTCCGCCATGATCGGAGACTCAGAAAACTGCCGTGCAGCAGTACAACGAGCGGCTCGCCGCTACCGGCCAAACGGTAATGAACACTGAAGCCATTAACCTCAATAAAACGGCTGTCACCAGTGATCTCTTGTTTTTCACCGGCCTTAAATACAGGTGCGCTCTCTTTTTCTCCTCCTTTCATAGCTACAGCAGTCAATATTTGTTGATGTCCCGGGCTCGGACTTGTAAGTCTGCGGTGAGCCGTAAACGTAACATTACTTCGCAGCAATGTTACGTTTACGGCTCTTCAAATGCAAATGTACCTTGATGCCGAATTTACGTCGTTTTGGGTCAGTTGAATTTTTTTTTTCAGCCGCAACTTTTTTTTGAAAGGAAATCGATCTCAGTGCGTACTAATAAGGGAGAGGTGGATTATTTCGGTTTCTTTTAGATGGTTTCAATTAAAATTAAAGTAAAATAAGTTATGAAAAAGAATCTTATCGCTGGTGTTGTTGTCTCTCTTGCTATGACCGGTTTTTTTGGTGGTGTCTCTTTTGCTGCCGACGCAGCACCTGCGAAAGCAGAAGTTAAGGCCGAAGTAAAGGCAGAAGCACCTGCAGCAACGAAGAAAGTTGTAAAGAAGAAAGCTGCCAAGAAAGTTGAAGTAAAGAAAGAAGAAGCAAAGAAAGAAGTTAAAGAAGCTACCAAGTAAGTAAGAATTTGCTCTTGATGCCGTAGAAACAGCATGTTGAAGTAACATCCCGTTGTTACGGTTTTCAGTTTCTGTTCGGAAAAGCCCTTTTTTAAAGGGCTTTTCTGGTTTAATACCCTTTAATACCCTTTATTCAACTCTTGCCAGCGTGTTTCAGCTCACTCCGATAGTCACGCTTGATGCCTTGAACAGTGCGCAGGCATGGTCGCCCTGTTTTTCGCCTTTTGAAACCATGACAACGCCGATATCGGAAGGCTTGCCAAAATAGACCGATGAAAGTACAATAATATCCACTCCACTTTCAGCATAAGCGGCAGCATTGTTTTGATTTATTCCGCCTGCCACAGAGATTGTAACATTTGGCGCTTGTTGATGGATTTGAGGAACCAGAATTGCCAGTTCTGCAGGAGAGATCTTGTCAACTTGTACCACGTCAACACCGGCTATAGCTATTTTCAGCGCTTCTTCCGCAGTTTCTGCCTCAACAATAATTTTATGTTCAGTAACCTTGACTTTCAGAGCTTTCACAGAGTTCAGAAACTTGTCTATTCCGCCCAAAAATTCGGTATGCTGACGGAAGACAAGGATTGATTCTGACAGCCCAAGTCGGTGTGGAAATGCCCCGCCTGCGATGATTGCCTTGATTGCCACTTTTTTTGTGCCAGGAAAAGACTTTCGGGTTGTGACTACCGTAATAGCGGGATTAATCGCTTTTACCTGAGAAACAATCTCCTCTGTTCTTGTGGCAATACCCGATGCATATTCCAGCAGGTTAAGAGCAACTTTCCATCCTGCATGAAGAGTATCAGCCTGCCCGCTGGCGGAGAGAATGGTGGTTCCATGATCAACCTTTAAGCCGCTTTTCATGCAGTGATGGACAGAAGCACCGCATCGCTCCAGCACTCGAGCTGCCTCTTCTGTGCAGCAGATAACGGTGCTTTCTCTGGTTGTAAAGGTTATTTCTCCCTGCATAGTCCCGATTTCGAGCAGCGAGGTAGTCAGATCACCATAAGGCACATCTTCCTGAATAAAGTGGTCAATATCCGAATCAAGGAGTCGATAAGGTATCATTGCGTTCTATTGGTTGAGCTGAAAAAGTGTTACTATTGTTTTTGCTTTGTCCAGCCGCTTTGGCTGCGCCGTAAGCCCAATGCGTAGATGCACAATATAACTATTTTACGGCTTCTTTCATTAACAGAAACTACCACCGACTGCTGATTCAAATAGATGATGGCCAGAACAAAAGCACCAAAAGAGATCAAAGAAGAGCCCATAGAAAAACAGCTCTGGAAAGCCGCCGACAAACTGCGCAAAAACATTGACGCTGCCGAATACAAGCATGTCGTGCTCGGTCTGATGTTTCTCAAATACATCTCCGACTCTTTCGAGGAGATGTACGCCAAACTTCAGGCAGGTGAAGGTGAATATGCCGGAGCCGATCCGGAAGACAAGGATGAGTACAAAGGAGAAAATATCTTCTTTGTACCCCAGCAAGCTCGTTGGTCATTTTTGCTGACAAGTGCACGCCAGTCGGATATTGGTATCCTTGTCGATGAGGCGATGGATATTATTGAAAAAGAGAACCCCATGCTCAAGGGCGTTCTGCCCAAGGTCTATGCACGCCAAAACCTTGATCCCGCAAGCCTTGGAGGTTTGATTGACCTCATGAGCAATATTGCACTCGGTGACGCCAAATCACGGAGCCGCGATGTGCTTGGTCACGTTTTCGAATACTTCCTTGGTGAATTCGCTCTCGCCGAAGGCAAGCAGGGTGGTCAGTTTTACACCCCGCGCAGCATTGTTGAACTGCTTGTCTCCATGCTTGAACCCTACAAAGGCAGGGTTTTGGATCCCTGCTGTGGTTCTGGTGGTATGTTTGTGCAGTCGGAGCGATTCATTAAGGAGCATCAAGGCCGAGTAAAGGATATCTCAATCTACGGTCAGGAGAGCAACCAGACCACCTGGCGGCTGGCAAAGATCAACCTTGCTATTCGAGGGATCGACAGCTCACAGGTGAAATGGAACAACGAAGGCTCCTTTCTTAACGATGCCCATAAAGACCTCAAAGCTGATTACGTTATTGCCAATCCACCATTCAACGACAGCGACTGGAGCGGAGAACAACTGCGTGGTGATGGCCGCTGGAAATACGGTATTCCGCCGGCAGGCAATGCCAACTTCGCATGGTTGCAGCACTTTATCTTTCACCTTGCCCCGAATGGCATTGCCGGTGTCGTGCTTGCCAAAGGTGCACTCACCAGTAAAAGCAGCGGCGAAGGCGATATCCGAAAATCCATGATAGCCGACGGGAACCTGATTGACTGCGTTGTCAACCTGCCCGCCAAACTCTTTCTGAACACACAGATTCCTGCCGCTCTCTGGTTTCTGAACCGGGCAAGGAACAATGGCCACCCGCGCAAAAACGAAATCCTCTTTATTGATGCCCGTAACCTTGGTCACCTCATCAACCGCCGTACCCGTGAACTCTCCTCTGATGACACTGATCTCATTGCCGAAACCTATCACGACTGGCGAACCGGAGAGGGCAAATATGAAGATATCAAAGGATTCTGCGCTTCAGTACCGATGGAACGAGTGCAGGAACTCGACTATGTGCTCACACCGGGACGCTATGTCGGACTTGCTGAGGAAGAGGACGACTTTGACTTTGCCGAACGCTTTGCAGCACTGAAGGCTGAATTTGAATCGCAGTTGGTGGAAGAGGCTGAGCTGAACAAGGCAATAGCTGAGAATCTGGCGAGGATAAAAATATGAACACGCAGCTCAACACAACAGAGTATAGGGAGTTTATCCGGGAAATCAAGGGTCGGATTCAATCAGCACAACTCAAAGCTGCGGTTTCGGTCAATCAGACCATGCTTCAGTTGTACTGGGATTTGGCTGAACGCATTATTGCGCGTCAACAGGCATCGGCCTGGGGTGATGGCATTCTCGGGCAGATAAGCCATGACCTGCAATCTGAATTTCCTGATATGAAAGGGTTTTCCGTGCGCAACCTGAAATATATGCGCCAGTGGTATCAGTTCTGGTCCGAAACAAATCCAATTGTGCAGCAGGCTGCTGCACAATTGGACAAATCTGCAATTGGGCAACAGCCTGTTGCCCAATTAGAAAACTCACTATTTGGGCAGCAGCTTGTTTCACAAATACCGTGGAGTCACAACCTTGTCATCATCAGCAAGATCAAGGAGCAGGGTGAAGCGCTCTTTTATGTGCAGCAAACCATTCAGAACAATTGGTCGCGGGCTGTTTTGACCCATCATATCGAAACCCGCCTCTACCAGCGCGAAGGTAAAGCAATCACCAACTTTAAGGCAACCCTGCCAGCCCCGCAATCGGATTTGGCCCAGCAAATCCTCAAAGACCCCTATAATTTCGATTTTCTCTTGTTGCGCAAAAAGCACGACGAAAAAGAGCTTGAAGAGGCATTGATAGAGCATGTCACCCGATTTTTACTGGAACTCGGCGCAGGCTTTTCATACATCGGGCGGCAGTACAAGCTGGAAGTCGGTGGCGACGAATTTTTTATCGACCTCTTGTTCTACCACACCCGCTTGCACTGTTTTGTGGTTATTGAGCTCAAGGCGGTAAAGTTCAAGCCGGAGTTTGCCGGAAAACTGAATTTTTATGTCTCGGCAGTTGATGGCATCCTGAAAACCGAACAGGATAACCCAACCATAGGCATCATTATATGCAAGTCAAAAAATGACGTGGTGGTGGAATACGCACTCAAGGATATTCACAAGCCGATTGGTGTCAGTGAATACATGATTACCAAAAACCTGCCCATAGAATTTCAGTCATCCCTGCCGAGTATCGAGCAGATTGAAGCGGAGTTGGGAGGTGGCAATGAGTGACGGTTTGAGCGGGTGGCAGGAATATCATTTAAACGAAATTTATACTTTTGCTTCAGGACTTTCGAAAAGCCGTGATCAATTCGGATTTGGCTTTCCTTTTCTGTCTTTCAAAGACGTATTCAATAATTTTTTTCTTCCAAAAAAGCTGGGGAACTTAGCAAATACGAGCATCAAGGAAAGATTGCAATGCTCTATAAAAAAAGGGGATGTTTTTCTCACTCGCACGAGTGAAACCCAAGAGGAACTTGGCATGAGTTCTGTCGCATTAATTGATTATCCAGAAGCAACTTTTAATGGCTTTACGAAGCGATTACGTCCAATTGGGCATATAGATGTGTGGCCTGAGTATACTGGATACTATTTTAGGTCACCGTATTTTAGAGCTACAGTTACGAGCATGTCATCCATGACTACAAGGGCAAGTCTAAACAATGATATGATGTCAGCCCTTAAAATTATGGTACCTCCTCTCCCCGAACAAAAAGCCATTGCTAATCTCCTCAGCAGCCTCGACGATAAAATCGACTTGCTGCATCGTCAGAACAAAACCCTTGAATCCATGGCCGAAACCCTCTTTCGCCAGTGGTTTGTAGAAGAGGCGCAGGAGGATTGGGAGGAAAGGTCATTAAGTGCAATTGCTGATTTTTTGAATGGTTTAGCTTGTCAGAAATATCCTCCTCAGAATGACACTGAGAAACTACCAGTACTGAAAATTAGAGAATTAAGCAGTGGAATAACTGAATTATCAGATTGGGCAACAAGCAAGGTTAAACCGGAGTACATTGTTGAATTCGGTGATTTGATATTTGCATGGTCAGCCTCCCTTATGGTAAAGGTGTGGGATGGAGAACGGTGTGTGTTGAACCAGCACTTGTTCAAGGTTACTTCTGCTGATTTTCCGAAATGGTTTTATCTGATGTGGTGTAAACATCATTTAGCGGGATTTATATCAATCTCTTCTGCTCACGCAACAACAATGGGGCATATCAAAAGAGGAGATTTGGATGCTGCAATGGTTATTATTCCTCCAAAAAATGACCTCAAGGAAATGTCTATGACAATGACACCTTTACTTGAAAAACAGATTGCAAATGCCAGACAAATAAAATTACTTCAAAAACTTCGAGATAATCTTTTACCAAAACTAATGAGCGGAGAAGTGAGGGTCGCATTGTAATGCAAAAGCTTAGGAAGACGATTGAGCATTTCAGTCAATGGGATGTGTTGAGTGTATACATAGATAGAATGGAGGGGTTTATCGAGTCAGACTTTAGCACTTCACTTGAAAATGCAAAAGCTCTTCTTGAAAGTATTTGTAAAGAAATTTGTAAAGCCAAGGGAGTCGATCTCTCTGCCGCTTCAAGTATCAATGGAGTGTTGAAAAAAGCGTTTTGTGCACTTGGTTATTCAAGTACAGATATGGTCAACAGGGTTTCTGGTGCTTTAGCAAGCATCGGGGAGCAAATAGGTAATCTTAGAAATGAGATTAGTCCGACTTCGCACGGGAAAACACTTGATGAACTTCGAGAGCGGAATAACAAAGTTGACCTGCTGACGCGGGAGTTTTTAATTGATAGTACCGTGGTTGTGGCAGTTTTTCTTATTCGTACTTTTGAAGAGCGTAAGGATGAGGCTGTACAGGTTGAAGATGCAGAACCTTTTGCTGAACAATTGAAATACGATGAATCGGAAGACTTCAATGAGTTTTGGGATGAAGCTTTCGGTGAATTTGTAATGGGCACTTATTCCTATCCTGCAAGTGAAATTTTGTATGGAGTGGATTATAAAGCGTATGAGACTGAATATAAATCATTTCAAGAATCTGAATTAGAAGAAGAAACAGAGGAGAGTAATGAGCCGTTTGACTGAATCAGCCATAGAAGAATTTGCCATCAAGTTGTTTGAACGGCAGGGCTACAGCTCTCTCTACGGGCCGGATATTGCCCCTGACGGAGTTGATTCTGAACGTCGTCATTACGATGATGTGTTGCTCACTGGGCGGCTTGAAGCCGCGCTGCGCCGCATTAACCCCCGGCATTCACCATCGGTGCTTCAGGGTGCTCTGAAAGAGGTACAGCGCATCCATTCGCCTGATCTTTTGGTCAACAATGAAGCTTTTCATCGCCTGCTTACTGAAGGTGTGGGGGTAAGCTACCAGCAAAATGGCAATGAGCGCGGTGATCTGGTTCGGCTCATTGATTTTGATACTCCCGAAAACAATGAGTTTGTGGTGGCAAATCAGTTTACCGTCATAGAGAACCACCAGACAAAGCGCCCTGACATCGTGCTCTTTGTCAACGGCATCCCTCTGGTGGTGCTCGAACTGAAAAACGCTGCTGATGAAAACGCAACCATCAAGTCAGCGTTTCGCCAAATTGAAACCTACAAACAGGCAATTCCTGCTCTTTTTACTTCCAATGCCATTGTTGTTATCTCTGATGGGCTTGAGGCCAGGGCAGGCTCCCTTTCTGCCGGTTTCTCCCGGTTCATGGCATGGAAAAGCGCTGACGGCAAAGCTGAAGCTTCACATCTGGTCAGTCAGCTTGAAACGCTGATTTCAGGCATGTTGAACAAGGCAACACTGCTTGATCTTGTGCGTCACTTCATTGTTTTTGAGAAAAGTAAAAAGGAAGACCCCGCTACCGGTATCGTCACTATCACGACGGTTAAGAAATTGGCAGCTTATCACCAGTACTACGCCGTCAATGCCGCTGTAGCCTCAACCCTGCGGGCAGTAGATCTGGGTGCAGTCATGGTTGGTCACGAAAGTCCGGTGAGTTATGGCCTTCCTGGCGTAGGAGGACAGCCAAGGGGCGACATGAAGGCTGGTGTGGTTTGGCATACCCAGGGCTCAGGAAAATCGCTTTCGATGGTCTTTTACACCGGCAAGATTGTCCTGGTACTCGATAATCCTACCATCCTTGTCATAACCGATCGCAACGATCTCGACGATCAGTTGTTCGATACCTTTGCGGCATCAAAACAGTTGTTGCGGCAGGAGCCGGTGCAAGCAGAGAGCCGGGAGCTGTTGAAAGAGCTGTTGAAAGTCGCTTCTGGAGGCGTGATCTTTTCAACCATTCAGAAGTTTCAGCCCTCAGAAGGGAATGTCTATGAGCAGTTATCCCCTCGCCGAAATATTGTGGTTATTGCCGACGAAGCCCACCGTACCCAATATGGGTTCAGCGCTAAAACCATCGATGAAAAAAATACGGATGGTGTGGTGATTGGCAAAAAGGTTGTCTACGGCTTTGCCAAGTATCTGCGTGATGCCCTGCCAAATGCCACCTATCTCGGTTTTACCGGTACACCGATAGAAAAAACCGACGTGAATACACCAGCGGTTTTCGGCAACTATGTCGATATCTACGACATAGCCCAGGCTGTTGAAGATGGTGCCACCGTGCGGATTTTCTACGAAAGTCGCCTGGCCAAGGTCGAGCTTGGAGAGGAAGGGAAAAAACTTATTACTGAGCTTGATGAAGAGCTCGATCAGAACCAACTGACCGACCCGCAAAAAAGCAAGGCCAGATGGACCAGAATGGAGGCACTGGTTGGCAGTGCCAACCGCACCCGGAATATTGCGAAGGATATTGTCACACACTTCGAGGCCCGGCAGGAGGTTTTTGCCGGAAAGGGGATGATTGTCTGCATGTCACGTCGCATTGCTGCCGAGTTGTATGCGGAAATCATCAATCTTCGCCCTGAATGGCATTCCGACGAGATACACAAAGGCACCATCAAGGTGGTGATGACCTCTGCCTCAAGTGACGGCCCACTTTTATCCAAACATCATACCACCAAGGAACAGCGTAAACTGCTGGGCGAGCGCATGAAAGATGACGACGATTCTCTGAAACTGGTGATCGTCTGTGATATGTGGCTCACCGGCTTTGATGCCCCTTCGTTGCATACTATCTACATCGACAAACCGATGAAAGGGCACAACCTGATGCAGGCGATTGCCCGCGTGAACCGGGTCTACAGAGACAAGCCCGGCGGTCTGGTGGTGGACTATCTGGGGATTGCTGCTGATCTGAAAGAGGCGCTCTCGTTCTATTCAGATTCAGGAGGTAAAGGCGATCCCACACTGTTGCAGGAACAGGCTGTTACGTTGATGCTTGAAAAGATCGAAGTGGTATCGGCGATGTACCATGGCTTTGCGTACGAAGAGTATTTCGATGCCGATACCGCAAAAAAGCTCTCGCTGATCCTTGCTGCCGAAGAGCATATTCTCGGTCTTGATGATGGCCGGAAGCGTTATAGCAAAGAAGTGACCCTTCTCTCACAGAGCTTCGCCATAGCAATTCCGCATGAACAGGCGATGGGCGTTAAAGACGAGGTCGGCTTTTTCCAGGCAGTCAAGGCACGTCTCGCCAAATTTGATGGCACCGGTAACGGCTACAGCAATGAAGAGATCGAAACCACCATTCGCCAGGTCATCGACAAGGCGCTGGTCTCCGAAAAAGTAATAGATGTCTTTGATGCAGCCGGAATCAAAAAACCGGATATCTCCATTCTCTCCGAAGAGTTTCTTGCAGAACTCAAAGGGTTTCAGCACAAGAATGTAGCTCTTGAGGTGCTGAAAAAACTGCTGAACGATGAACTCAAAGTCCGAGCTAAAAAGAACCTCGTTCAAAGCAAAAGCTTGATGGAGATGCTCGAAAAAGCCATCAAGAAATACCAGAACAAAATCCTCTCCGCCGCCGAAGTCATGGATGAGCTGATCAAAATCAGCAAAGAGATTGTTGCTTCAGACAAGGAGGCCGAACATCTGGGCCTCAGCGATTTCGAATATGCCTTTTACACAGCAGTTGCCAGCAATGAGAGTGCACGGGAACTCATGCAGCAGGACAAACTGCGTGAACTGGCCGTCGTCCTTACCCAGCGCGTGCGCGAAAACGCTTCGATAGACTGGACCATCAAGGAGAGCGTCAAAGCCAAACTGAAAGTAATCGTAAAACGTACCTTACGCCAGTTCGGCTACCCGCCAGACATGCAACTCCTGGCCACCGAAACGGTGCTGAAACAGGCGGAGATGATTGCCAATGAATTGACGATATAGCGTGTAACTGATTTCATAGAAAATTGTTATGGGTGATATTTTGCGCATTGAAAGACATTTGTACGCATGAAATCTAATAACGAAAAATATTTCTTCGCATTCAGTACTCGATACATGATGTTTCTCTGTCCGCCACCATCCCCATGCCATCCCGGAATTTTTCGCCCCTGAAAGGAGGGAGTTCTTTCTCCCAGGCCACTTTTACACTCAGGTCGCAAGAAAAGCCGTTCTACTGATTATTGATTTTCGGTATTCCTTTAACAGATGGGCAAATCAGTTGATGCCGATAATCACGCTTGATGCCTTAAATGCAACGCAGGCATGGCCACCCTCTTTCAGCGCCATTTTCTCCGAACTGCCATGAGTTATCACAGCAGAGATAACATTGCCACCACCAATTTCCACATCAACTTCGGTGCTGACTGGCCCTTCGATGAGCTTGCTGATAATACCGGGCATAACATTACGTGTACTTATTTTTGCCTCGTGCAGCTCCTGGCCAATAATAATTGAGCTTGCCTTGATGATGGCATAGGCATTCATCCCCTCTTTCAGTCCGAGGTTGTCAACTGAACCATTGGTGATAATTGCGACGATCCGGCTGCCTCCATTGATCAGAAGAGTGACTTCAGCGTTGACTGACCCCTTGATAATGTTCTCTATGGTACCCGAAAAAATGTTGCGTGCACTGATTTTCATAGCTATTCTTTTTAGAAATTGATAAAGATACGTGTTGTCTCCGAGTCGATCTCCGAGATTCTCAAGAAACTTCCGGTGCTCTTCCTGAACTATCAGGAACTGTTCGATAACTTTTTTCCCCTCTTCGGTCAACATGGTGCCACCGCCACCTTTTCCACCTGTTACGCGGTCAACCAGCGGTTTTTCGGAGAGGTTGTTCATCATGTTGACCAGATGCCACGCGGTTTTATAGCTGATACCGACAGCTTTGGCTGCACTGGTGATTGAGCCAAGCTCATCAATTTTCTCCAGAAGGGCGATCCGGTCACCACCAAGAAACATGTTCTCGGCCTTCTGAAACCATATAGAGCCTTCAAGGCCGATCGACTCTTTGTTGCATTTCACCCAGTTGCTCCAGTTTTGGTTGTCAAAACTTTCTTCGTGAAAGATAACATGTTTTTTGCCGGATTTAAACCTGTGCATTGGTGGGGGGCAGAAACCATGACAACGCCGATATCGGAAGGCTTGCCGAAATAGATCGATGAAAATACAATAATAGCCACTCCACTTTCAGCATAAGCAGCGGCATTGTTTCGATTTATATAGTGGCGCGACGATAAACGGCATCACCATTTTGAAGCGCAGGATCAGATTGAAGGCAAAAAAGATCTATTTTTAGAGGGTGTTGAAATGAGAGTGAAACCGCAGGTACGCCATAACACTCTTTTTTCAACTTGATGGGAATTACAATACTATGAAGTGTGATGAAGTGTGCTTATAAAACGAAAGAGGATATTGCTTAAAAAAAGCAGGCTTGTTTGAGAGCCATCTGTTATTATTAAAGGAAGTATATTATCCTACGCGCATTCTATGCAACCTATGACGGACATGTTCTTAAGCCCGAAGGAGAGGTTGATTTATCTATAAATCACAGGTATTTGATTCACATTGAGAATCGACAGCAAAAAAGCCATTGAATCCGGTGTGTTCATGGCCCAGCAATGGACAGAACACAAACGCAAAGTTCTCAAAGCTGAACTGTTTGATGAACTAAACCCCACATTTTTCTATGGCAGAGATCCAGCCCGAAACCATGAAAGGAACCACGCTTGATATAGCCGCCGAAAACCGTGCCCGGCTGAAACAGCTCTTTCCCTCAGTCTTTACTGAAACCCGCAACGACCAGGGAGAGTTGACCGAGTCCATCGACTTTCAAAAGCTCAAAGCCAACGCCGTGCAAACCTTCAACGCCCGCAACATGCAGAAGGAAACGCACAACCAGATTCTCTTTAAAACCGTATAACAAAGAACGGAAATGGCAAAAGATTTAACGGGTTCCAACAGAGACCGGCAGAACATCCTCAACAACCCTTATGCCGTTGCTGAAATCCAGAAAAGCATCGGCATAAAGGGAATCGAATTCAATGGCAAGGTTGTACTGCTTAAAGAGCAAGTAGCTTTTTTTTTGAAGTTACCCTTCGTACCATTGAAAATTATCTGGCAAGCAACGAGAATGAGCTTCACCAGAACGGTTACGAGGTCTTGCGAGTTAAATCATTAAAATAATTAAAGTTAGCTCTTTCTGGATAGGATGTTCCCGAAACAGATTTCGGGAACATCCTGAAAACGCCTCAACTTGGCATTCTCGACTTCCGGGCTTTCCTTAATCTGGCAATGCTGATTGCAGAAAGCGAAAGAGCAAAGGAGAACAAAAACATGTATAGAAAACGACCATTTTCTATACATATCAACAAGAACATGTAAAGGAAACAACCATTTTCTTTACACATGTAACCAGCCGTCCTAAAGCTACCAAATACCTTGATGCACTCTGAGCCCAAGGGTATGTGCAGAAAGAAAAAATTGGACGTTCAAATTATTACATCAACAAGGCACTCTTTGGCATCCTGACAAAGCCATTATTGGATAGCAACACATGAAACTGAAATTCGATTCAACTCTCAGCTACCAGCTCGAAGCCATAAAATGCGTCACCGACCTTTTTGAAGGCCAGCCAAGCCCGCAGCTCCGGCTTTCAGATTGATTTCGGTCGCGGTGACAGCATGTACAACGACCTCGGTATCGGCAACGATCTGGCGCTTTCAGGTGAGCTGATATTGCAAAATCTGCACGCAGTTGAATCCCGCAACAACGTGCCGAAATCGCGGCTGCTTCAGGAAGAGAGTTCCGCCTACGACTTTCCCAACTTCTCCGTTGAAATGGAGACCGGAACAGGCAAAACATACGTCTATCTGCGCTCCATCTTTGAGTAAAAAGGTGTAAACAAAGCCCGGCAGGGGAGAATTATCCGTTGAACCGCTGTAAGTTAAAGCATTTATGCATCAGCCATCACTATCAAAAGACGACGCACAGCAGGGGTCAGGTGCCCTCGGGTTTCCCGATAAACGAATAATTTGATGGCATATACTTTTTCTTATCAAACGGTTGTTTATTGTCGTGACGGTTATAAAAGAAACCCTGCCAGAACGGTATGTTTCATCATTACCACTTATAGTTTTATGGGGTTTTCAGATTATCTTGTTTCACGTCAGAGCCACTATCATGAAGCAAAAGAGATGTAAATCCTTTGAAGCCGCAAAAGCCAGTTATGACGTTTCAGTAAAAGCAGCTCAAAGCATTGTATCGCCGCCATACGCTAATTGTCATAAGGTGACCAGAAATTGTACTCTCTATGATATTCACTGAAGATTCGCGAGTCAAAATACCCTGCATCCTGCATCTGGTCAGGCTTGGCTACAACTATCTCTCCCTCAAACATGCGAAATGGGATCAAGAGAGCAACATCTTTCCAGAGCTTTTCACTGTAGCCATTGCACGGATTAACCCCGGTATTGAGGCCGACGATATCAAACGTCTGTTGACCGATGTGAAGCTCCTGCTCGACAATGAAGACCTTGGCAAGGCATTTTATGAACGGCTCACTGAACGCTCCGGCATAAAACTGATTGACTTTACCGATTTCACCAACAACAGCTTTCATGTCGTCACTGAACTGACCTACAAAAACGGTGATGACGAGTTCCGGCCCGATATCACCCTGCTGGTCAACGGCATGCCCCTTCTCTTCATCGAAGTCAAGAAGCCAAACAATCGCGAAGGCATTCTGGCCGAGCGTAACCGTATCATCACGCGCTGCCGGAATTCCCGCTTCCGCCGTTTTGTCAACATCACACAACTGATGGTGTTCTCCAACAACATGGAGTATGAAGATGGTTCTCCGCAACCCATCGAGGGAGCCTTCTACGCCAGCCCATCTTACGACGCTCCGGTCTTCAACTACTTTCGGGAAGAAGAAGAGCTGGACCTCTCCGAACTCCTTGCCGATGAGGACGACAGGATCGAAAATGAGGTACTGCACGATAACAATCTGAACGTCATCAAGCACAGCCCGGAGTTTATCAGCAACAAGTCGCCCGGAACGCCAACCAACCGCCTCTGTAGCTCACTTTTCAGCCGCGAACGCCTCTCATTTCTCCTGCAATATGCACTGGCCTTTGTGAACGAATCCGATGGCCAGCACAAGCATGTGATGCGTTATCCGCAAATCTTTGCCACCAGGGCGATTGAAAAAAAACTGGACTCCGGTATTCGCAAAGGGATTATCTGGCATACCCAGGGCAGTGGAAAAACCGCGCTGGCCTATTACAACGTCCACTTTTTGACCGACTATTTCCAGCGCAGCGGTATCATCCCCAAGTTCTACTTTATTGTTGATCGTCTCGACCTGCTCATACAGGCGCAACGGGAGTTTTCCGGTCGCGGTCTGACGGTGCACACCATCGGCACTCGAGAGGATTTTGCTCACGATATCAAAGCAACCAATGCGCTGCACAACCACTCCGGCAGGCGGGAGATAACCGTGGTCAATATCCAGAAGTTCGAGGACGATCCCGATGTGGTTCGTGCCGAAGATTACGATGTCACCATCCAGAGAGTCTATTTTCTTGACGAGGTTCACCGCAGCTACAACCCTACGGGCAGCTTTCTTGCCAACCTCAGCCAGTCCGACCAGAACGCCATCAAGATCGGTCTCACCGGCACACCGCTCCTGGGGGAGGATTACAACTCCCGCGCTCTCTTTGGCGACTACATCCACAAATACTACTACAACGCCTCCATTGCTGATGGATATACCCTGCGCCTGATTCGCGAGGAAATTGCCACAAGTTATAAACTCTCACTGCAGGCGGCTCTTGCAGAGGTGGAACTCCAGCAGGGGGATATCGAAAAGAAGTGGATCTACGCCCATCCCCGTTTTGTTGAACCGATGCTCGATTATATCCTTGACGATTTCGAACGTAGCCGTGGCACCCTGAACGACTCTACCATCGGCGGTTTGGTCATCTGCGACAGTTCCGAACAGGCCCGGGAGATGTTCAAAATCTTCCAGTCACGCATGGCTCCCGATATCATCGAACAACGCTTCAGTATAGATGGAGACTCATTTGAAGAGCTGCCGATGGTCGCTGGCCCCACGCTCTTTTACGCAAGCCAGCAGAGCGAGGCAAACAAGGTGAAACGTTGCGCCCTGATTCTGCACGATGAAGGCAGCAAGGAGGATCGCAAGAGATGGGTGGAGGAGTTCAAAGCCGGAAAAATCGACCTTTTGTTCGTCTACAATATGCTCCTCACCGGTTTTGATGCCAAAAGGCTGAAAAAACTCTATGTGGGCAGGCTGATCCGTAAACATAACCTGCTTCAGGCCCTGACTCGGGTCAATCGTCCCTACAAGGATTTTCGTTACGGCTACGTCGTTGATTTCGCCGATATTCGCAAAGAGTTCGATGCCACCAACAAAGCCTATTTCGAAGAGCTGCAGGCCGAACTTGGCGATGAGCTTGAACACTATTCCAATCTTTTCAAGTCCACCGAAGAGATAACCCGGGAGATCGAAGCGATCAAGGATATCCTGTTTCGCTTCGACACTCAAAACTCTGAGCACTTCTCGCAGCAAATCAGCCAGATTCAGGATCGTGCCACGGTGCAGGCGCTCAAAAAAGCTTTGGCCGATGCCCGCAGTCTCTATAATTTGATCCGGATGCAGGGCGACTACGGTTTGTTGCAGCAGCTCGATTTCCAGAAACTCAACCAGCTCTATCGCGAAACTTGCAACCACCTCGACCTGTTGAACCTGAAGGAGAGCATCGAATCAAACGCCGATACAAGCAATCTGCTCAATATCGCTCTGGAGGATGTGCTCTTTATGTTTACCAAGGTGCGGGAAGAGGAGCTGGTGCTGGCCGACAAGCTGAAAAACACCCTGCGCCAGACTCGCGAAGCCCTTGTCGATAACTTCGACCAGCAAGACCCCAGGTTCATCACCCTGAAGGAGGAGCTGGAGCGCCTCTTCAAAAAGAAGAAACTCAATGAAGTAACCCAGGAAGAGATGACCGCCAATATCGGCGCACTCAACCAGATCTACGAGCAGGTCAAGGAGCTGAACCGTCAGAACAATCAGCTCAAGGCCAAGTATCACGGCGACCCGAAATATACCCGCATTCACAAACGGCTGCTGGAGCGAGGATTGCTTTTCGAAACAGAGCGTCGCATCTTCGAAGCCTTAACCGGCGTCAAACAGCAGGCCGACGAACAGGTGCTGCAGAACACTCAACTTTTGGCAAACGAAAGCTATTTTGAGCGGATGATGATGCCGATGGTCATTGGCGAATTTCAGACCCGGCGCAAAATAAAACTCAACCCGGACGCCTCCCGTACAATCAACCGGCTGGTAGTGACCGAATACATGAATGAATATTCCTCAGGCAACAGAAAAGGAGCAAGTGCGTGGTAACACAGGATTTCGAAAAAAGAACCCGGCAACTCATCGACAACCTCAAGAGCATCTGTGCCTCGTACGGCCTCGGTAACGATGGCAACGAGTTCAAGATCATCACCCAGGTTTTTCTCTACAAATTTTTGAACGACAAATTCGCCTTTGAAGCCAAAAGAATTGACTCTCGCCTCGCCGAAAGCGAAAGCTGGGAGCAGGCCTTAACCTTGCTCACTGCCGATGAGCTGGAGATGCTGCAACTCCAGATGGGCCCCGATACTGCCCGCCTGAAACCGGACCATTTCATCGCCCATCTGTTCAGAAATCAGAACGCTCCACAATTCGCCAAGCTCTTCGACGATACCCTGCGCGACATCGCCATCACCAACAACGACATCTTCGCCGTCAAAACCGATGGCGGGGCCAAGGTCACCCTCTTTGACCGGCTGAGTGAATACATCACCGATGAGTCCAAACGCGACGATTTTTGCCGAGCCATCATTAACACCCTGGTGGATTTCAGCTTCGAGCGCATCTTCACCCAGAAGTACGACTTCTACGCCTCTCTTTTCGAGTACCTGATCAAGGATTATAACAAAGACAGCGGCGGCAAATATGCCGAGTACTACACCCCTCATGCCGTAGCCAAAATCATGGCCTCCATTCTGGTGCCAACTGCACAGCGGGGCAAAGTCACCAACGCCAGTTGCTATGATCCCTCATCCGGTTCGGGCACCCTGCTCATGAACCTCGCCCACGCCATCGGCGAACAGCGCTGCACCATCTATTCACAGGACATTTCACAGAAATCCTCAAGCCTGCTGCGCCTGAACCTGATTTTGAACAACCTTGTTCACTCTATCCCCAACATCATTCAGGGCAACACGCTGCTTCACCCCTATCACAAAGAGGGCAAAGCGCTGAAGAAGTTCGACTATATCGTTTCCAATCCACCCTTCAAGATGGATTTCAGCGATTTCCGAAACGAGCTCGACACCCCGGATCAGCACGAACGCTTCTTTGCCGGGATACCGAATGTCCCCAAACAGGCAACGGACAAGATGGCCATCTACCAGCTCTTTTTGCAACACATCATCTTCTCGCTCAAACCCGGAGGCAAGGCGGCGGTGGTGGTTCCAACCGGCTTTATCACCGCTCAATCAGGTATCGACCGAAAAATCCGCGAGCGGCTGGTGGACGGCAGAATGCTTGCCGGTGTGGTCTCCATGCCAAGCAACATCTTCGCCACCACCGGCACCAACGTCTCCATACTCTTCATTGATGATGGCAACAAGGATGATGTGGTGCTGATTGACGCTTCCAGCCTCGGCACCAAGGTCAAGGATGGCAAGAATCAGAAGACCGTGCTTTCCGAGGACGAAGAAGACAGGATCATCAACACTTTCAACTCCAAAAAGGCTGAGGAAGATTTCTCGGTTGTGGTCAGCTACGACGAAATCGCGGCCAAGAACTATTCCCTCAGCGCCGGGCAGTACTTCGATGTGCGGATCGAGTATACGGATCTGACACCGAAAGAGTTTGCTGCGAAGATGCAGGGGTTTACCGATAATCTGGAGAGGCTGTTCAAGGAGTCGGGTGAGTTGGAGCAGGAGATAAAGAAACAGTTGGAGGGGGTGAGGTATGAGGTATAACGAATTAAGAATCGAAGACGTTTGCGACTTCGTTGGAGGAAGCCAGCCTCCGAAATCAGGGTTCATCAATACACCGAAAGATGGGTATGTTCGTTTAATTCAAATACGAGATTACAAGACCGACGCATTTCCAACATACATACCGACGAATTCCACCAAAAAATTCTGTGACGCAAACGACATCATGATTGGTCGGTATGGCCCGCCGATTTTTCAAATTTGTCGTGGTTTAACGGGTGCTTACAACGTTGCCCTGCTCAAGGCAAAACCAAAGAAGTGCATTGATCGTGAGTATTTGTATTATTTCCTGAAGCAAGATGCCTTGTTTCAGTACGTCGATAAGCTATCAGCGAGAACTGGGGGGCAAACCGGAGTTGATTTAGTTTCACTCAACAAATATCCCATTCGTTTACCAGAGGATATTAGAGATCAGCATCGGTTGGTTTCCATTCTCTCCGCCCTCGACGCCAAAATCGAATGCAACAACCGAATCAACGCCGAACTTGAAGCGATGGCCAAAACCCTCTACGACTACTGGTTCGTGCAGTTCAACTTTCCCGATCACAACGGCCAGCCCTACAAATCCTCCGGCGGTAAAATGGTCTACAACCTCACAC
>CAJEXQ010000024.1 GCA_903994635.1 uncultured Chlorobiaceae bacterium | reverse complement strand
TTTCTTGGTTTGTGTTACGTTACAAATGGTAATGGCTTGTTACCCATTATAATATAACATTTTAACCGAGAATATCGAGGCTTTTTTTATTTAAAATCGCTCAGCTTAGGTTTAAATAATTGAAAACGTCAAACTGTTATTATGAAGCCTTTAAGACCTTTTCAAATAGACGGTTAATTGCATACCTGAATTTGTCTTAGCCATATACCAGCGAAAAATTGGATGCAAAAAACCGGGAATGTGTATTAAAGAGCAAACAGTATATTCATAACTGACAACTTGATAATTATTGATTTTCCCATTTTCTATAAACGATCTCAACGTAAATTCATAGAGATGAAAAGGCTCATGCATAGGAGAAATGTTTGTAACATAATTAACGCCAACCATTTTATAGTAAATGTTAACTAATTTAGATATAAGCCAATCAGAAGATGGTACTTCTATGTGAATTACCCCGTCCCTTTTTAACCAGCTTATCGCCTTGGAGATTGCATTGCCCGGATCATACAAATGCTCAAGTACTGCGCCAAAAGTAATAAAATCGAAACTTTCACGGGGATATTCCACATCCTCAATCATACCTAACTTTAGTTTCTCAGGGCTGATTCCCATTATTTCGATCGCTTTTTCCCGAAACGTAACTGAGGGCTCAAATCCATCCACATCAAAACCAGCCACAGACACTGCAATCATGCACTTTCCCAGCCCGGCACCAATGTCCAATGCTCTCATTCCAGCCTTGAAGTTAAGCAATTCCTTTGCTTTCTGAATTTGCAAGGCAAAATAATTTTCATCAATGTAGAAAACCTCCCTCCCCCAATAATCAGCAGGTGGAATACCGTAATGATCTTGCAAGCTATATGGAATTGGTAGTGGTGATGAGTAAATCAAGTTGCAGTGATTACAACGCCTAACACTAACAGCGATTCCTTCTCCTCGTTTTGGGTCAAGTCCTTGAGAACAATTCAACCTTAAGCCTGTTATTTTACTGTCCTCTATTGAAACACCACACATGGGACAAGACAATACCTTCACAAATATATATTTTTTTGAGGGAGGGGGTGGTACCAATGGATTACGCTCAGATTCGTTCGTTACATGCATCAAAAAGCTCCTGTTGATATCCTTAATTTCGATTTAGGATAATTCCCGATAAATCTGCTCATACAACCGAACGCCCTCATCTAATGAAAAGTACCGTTGCGCTGCAGTTACACAACGTGCAGAAGTAGCTGGGTCTGCGGCCAGTATCAAGAGTTGTTGCAGCGCCGCAGTCATTGATGCTGTATCAAATGATGTAATTGCCACGCCTACATGCTCGCCTTCGAGCACTTCGGCCATATCACCCACGCCTGCATTGCCCAGGCAAGGAATGCCGCAACCCAGAAACTCAGCCAGCTTGGTGGGAGCGCAGGCGGCACGCGAAAAAGCGGGTCGATAAAAAAAAATCGCAGCATCCATGCGCGACATTTGCTTTGGTACGTCTGAATAGGTGGCGGTGGTAAGTTCCACATTCACATCAGGCACACCTGCTGCAGCTAATCGCTCGCGAATGTAAGCATGCTGACCACGGTTAACTATCAAAAACCGTGCATTGGGCTGTATGCTAAGCAACTGCGCAAAACAAGCAGCCACCTCGTCAAACAGATACCATACACCCACCGATCCTACATAACCTAACACAAAACCGCCACCATCAGGGTTATGTTGGAAGGGTTTAAATCGTGTTAAATCTGCACAGGTAGGAATCACCGTCATAGGCGGCATGTAACCCTGCAAGTAATCAAAGCGCTTGATCTCGCGCACGGCCGCATGTGTGAGTGACACTACATGGTCGGCAGCCAGCAAAAAACGTCGCTCAAAGCCCTTGGCGACGTGATACATTCTGCCACTGCGCGGCCATAATCCGCCGTCTACCCGCTCATCAGCCCAGAAACCGCGCATATCAAAAATATATTTAACACCCGTAATCCGCTTGAGCACCAAGGCAATGACCGATGATACATAGCTGCGCGCATGTACTATGCGCAGGCGATGCCGCAACACCAACCATAAACCCAGTATGATGCCACACACAATGTCCCAAGAGGTTGCCACAGCAGAAGGGCGTTTGTGATAGCGCAACGGGTGCCAAACTATACCTGCAGTGGCAATGTCCTTCGCAATTCGCTCACGCTCAGTAATACTCTCCCAGTCTTCTGACTTCTCAAAACTAATAAGGTGAATACAACGATTTAGAGCAAGACGTTTTAGATATGCCAACACCTGAGATTGCCCTAAAGGTTCAAGCATACCATCGTATGAAATATATAAAATAGTGATTCGAATCATTCTGTTACGACAACTGAAATATTAAATAGCAAGCCGGAGTTAAAACACTTTTAAGAATTTGCGAATCCCATTATTTCAAATGTAAAATTATGTTCCCTTCAAATCGGTTGCCAACTGTAACCAAAATAGATTTTTCCACCTAATTTTAAGCGGTATATGCAACAGCATATTTTACAATACCTCCGTCAGTATAGGGCCACCCTGTATTAACACCGTGAGCACTTTAAGTGGGTAAAAAGATCGCTATGGTAAGTTGTTGGATATGGAAATATCAATTAATTATGCATCCAACCACAAACAGGGTAATCCCGTGATTTTGAGAATGCCATGTCATTTGATTATTGGGAAAAGTACGCAAGATACTCATCGGATATTTTTCTTAATGAAAAGTCTTGTGCACGATTCATAAGCGATTGACGATCATGCGTTTCATTTAAGCTATCTACGATAGCTGCGGCTAATGCACAGGGGGCTTGCGTTGGAACCAACTTCCCAAACCGGCCATCATCAAGTATTTCCGACGGGCCGCTTGGGCAATTGGTGCTAACTACTGGTAGCCCACACTCAAAAGCCTCAACGAGGACATTGCCAAAACCTTCCCACCTTGATGACAAAACGAAAAGATCAGCACTACGGAACCATGGATAAGGATCGTTCACGAAGCCGGGTAACAAAACACGGCTCTCAAGCTTGAGCTGTGTCACCAAAACTTTTAACGCAGACCTAAGAGGACCTTCACCAAGGATCACAAGCCTGGCATTGAGGTCTATCGGTAGGAGGGCAAAAGCCTTGATCAAGGATTCGTGATCTTTCTGAGGCACCAACCTCCCTACTGTTAGAATATGACAATTACAGTGAGTACCCCATAGCTGATCCTGTACGCCGGAGGTTTCTCGAACTGAGGAAACGCCAATGGCGGCAGGGTTATATATAACTTTGACTGACTTTTCATGTAGATTTCCAAGTTCACATAAATCCTTCTTGACACCACCCGAAACGGCAATGACCCCACTACCTAACGGATAAGTGAATCTAATAAGATTCTTCAAATAACCTGGTTTTACTCGACCTTGCCCGAGATAAGATAAACTCAAATTTTCATGCTCACTTAAAAACAATTTACCTATCCGGCCTGAAAGCAACCATGACATAACTACTACTGAAGTTAACGGCCACATAGCTCCAAGTACAACCTGAGTGTTAGATTTACGTAAATACGCTGCAAGAGGAAGAATTGCATCCCTTATACGATCGACATTCAAGCCTGTTAGAGTAATCTCAGGAGCTAATAACGGGATTAAATCACCTTTTTCGCGAAGAAGCACAAACTCAATATCATATCCTTGAGCAACCCAATCATTTGCAAGATTAACATGCAGGCGCTCAGCACCGCCTCCACAAAGATTTGGAAGAACTATTACAATTCTCATATTATCTGATACACGCAATTAAATCAACCTCTCAAATTTTCACTCACACAAGAAGAGTTGTTTACTATAGAACGAAAAATGCGAAGGATCTGCATAAGTCTATTCAGTACAGCAAAGGACATACGGAGATTTAAACGAAAGTTGTTTAAACTTGGTTGATACTACTTGTTTTATCGAAATGGTTTTTAAGCGTTTTTCTTCTTTCCCTATCCAATAAATGCTTATCGATTATTCAGCAACCCCAATGCCAATTAACTTTGAGCACCTTAGCAAATCACCATCATACAAAATTTATTTTGCGCTTTATTCTTCGTGCAATACCACCACAATATCCCGAAAGTTGATCAGCAAAGTTCCAACCCAAAACATCCCTTATCTGCAATGATCCCAATTTCCACTCTTCCCCAACACCTTTTTTCCCATAGTCAACATCCATTATTCCATCAAGCGGATGATTGACCATTAACCATGAAAAATGTTCCCGCATATACTCAATTTCACTTCCATACAAGAGATTGTCTATCTCTTTATCCGTATGATGCATAAGAGATTTTTGCACATCCAATCTTACATCAAATAGTGGCTCTGTCAAGGAAACTCGACATCCCGCATAAAGAGCATAAAGTATATGACTACCAATCATGTTTGAAGTAACATAAGGACAATACTCTAACATTGTCCTTATTCGAAATAAGGAGTTTTTATCATCAGGTCTTGCTCCTAGTACCGGAAATAACCCTCTTCTACGAAGAGCTTGAAAAATGTCATCGTTATAATCCAGCCAGTATAGAGATACAAATATCTTTGAAAAATCTTTTCTTAATGATTCGAGGTAATCAAAATATGCAACCTGATTGAAATTAGTGATTTTTTCCCCCTCAGTAGAATGAGGAAGGAATGCGAGTAACGATTCAGGAAATGGTTTTACATGCTGTTTGGGAATATAAGCAAATGGTAAGCCGCCGACACAAACATTATTATATCCAACTCTTTCCAATACTTTTTTTGAAGTTACGTTACAAACAATTATAGATTGTGATTTTCGCGTTGTATTGACATCGAATAATTTATCAGGCGTCAGCTTGTCCATCCAGATCCACCCATGTTGCCAATCCGCAAAACTGAGTGGTACAAAGGATAAATTTAACTGTTTTGCAAAAAAATGCGAACAGCCATATCTATCACAAGAGTTACGAATTTTAATTCTTTTATATTCAGGTAAACGCATATTAATACGAAATCGCGACGTATAACAGATCTATAGATTTCTGAAAAAGATTACTTTTTAACGTATTATTCGTGATAATTTTTCAACCTGTAACCATATCCTTTAATAAGATGATCCCGCTCAGCGGCGCTTAAATCTTCACGAACCATTTCAGAAACAAGCTGGTGAAAGGATGTTTTTGGACTCCAATTCAGTTTTTGACGAGCTTTAGTTGCATCGCCTAAAAGGGTTTCGACTTCTGTTGGTCGGAAATAACGAGAATCAACAGCAACAATCATGCGAGGTGCATTGGAAGTAGAACCTGCTTCTGCCTCGTTTGATGGAGAATTAACCCAATACCCTTTTTCTGTGATGCCTTCCCCTTCCCACAATATATCCATACCCAGTTCTTTAGACGCGGCAACAATGAAGTCGCGTACGCAGTATTGTATTCCAGTGGCAATAACAAAGTCCTCCGGTTCTTCTTGCTGAAGCATCAACCACTGCATTTCGACATAGTCTCTTGCATGACCCCAGTCACGTAGTGCATTGAGATTGCCAAGGTATAAACACTCCTGTAAACCAAGTTTGATACGAGCCAGTGCTCGTGTAATCTTTCTTGTAACAAATGTCTCTCCACGAACAGGAGATTCATGATTAAATAAAATACCATTGCAAGCATAGATACCATAAGCTTCACGATAATTCACGGTAATCCAGTGGGCATAAAGCTTTGCCACTGCATAAGGGCTTCTGGGATAAAACGGAGTTGTTTCCTTTTGTGGTATTTCCTGCACTTTTCCAAAAAGCTCGGAGGTAGATGCTTGATAGAATCGCGTTTTCTTTTCCAGCCCAAGGATACGAATAGACTCCAACAGGCGTAACGTGCCAAGTGCATCAGAGTTAGCGGTATACTCAGGCTCTACAAAACTTATATGTACATGCGATTGAGCCGCAAGATTGTATATCTCATCCGGTTGAACATGCTGTATAACCCGTAACAAACTCAAACTATCGGTCATATCGCCATAATGAAGAAACATTTTGGGATTAGACTCATGTACATCCTTATAAAGATGATCGATACGATCAGTGTTGAACAAGGAGGATCTACGCCTAAGTCCATGGACTTCATAACCTTTTTCAATCAACATTTCGGCCAGATAGGCTCCGTCTTGACCTGTAATTCCGGTTATTAATGCTTTCTTCATTTAAAAAAAATTTTACAATAATGAATCAATACCAAGTGATGAATCAATCAACATCCAAAAGATACGGGATGTAATCAATTTGTTTGCGCGACTTTTTCCTTGTTGAACAATTTTCAATCTCTCGACATCGTTATAAATATAATGTGCGATAATTTCGACAGCATTTTCAGCAGATTCATAAGAAACAAAATGAACTCCAGGTGTAAAATAGCGGCGGACACTTGGGACGTCTTGCGCTACCAGCAAAGCTCCGCATGCAAGAACTTCCATATAGCGATAAACAAGATGGTGTATATGATTCCAGTCATTCTCTCTTTGAATCGCTTGGTCAGCAGTTGTCACTACAATATCTGAATAACATAACCTTGACCAATACTCTACATCCGTAACACGCGCTGAGCCCATTGGTCGACCTTTGATGTCGAATACTAAACCGCGAGATGCGAGACCACTCCGAATTTGCTCTAATTTGGTGGTTCTCGGTTCATATAATGAGCCAGCAAAAAGGGCAGTTGCAGGCTCATTCTTTTGCCGCCGTTCAATGAGTCCGTCGAGCATCTGCATCGTCCGCACAGAAAAGGGCATGAGAGATGGGCCAAGCAAGCGACGATGCGGGAAAATTGAGCCAATGCGTCGTGGTGACATAAAGCAAACTACCACTCCCCTGCATGCGCTTACCACCGCAGCCTGAGTGCGCCAGCTTCTGACTGCAAGATCTGTAAGAAGCACGATTGGCACCACACCCTGTTTGTGCAAGAGCATAGCTACCCTAAAGCTCTGCCATAAGGGCCGCCAGAGTGCTACCTGTGAGTTATCGGTGCGCGGATCATAAAGATAATGTGTTATCGGTGTTGACCGCAATATTTCGTTGATTTGCTTTAGATAGTCTTTATCCGGTTGTACGATTAAACAATGGACATTTTCTGAAGGCAAGTACTCGCAGGCTGATTGGTAAAGTTCCTTAAACTCAATTGATTCCCATCCTTTTACGCCCGCTTCTATACAGAGGTGTGAGTCTGCCCCTCTTTTAAAGCGAGATCCAGATAACCAGTATACTGCTGAAAGGGCCAAGAGCATAACTTTCGCCACGTAGTACGGGATAAAGCATAATCGGGGAAGTATGGTGTGTTTGTAAAACTTTTTAATCACTTTGTAACTCCTACTTTCTGGTGATCTTTGATAAGTTGAATCACAAAATTATGGTAATTTAATGACGGGGCCCACCCTGTTACACTTCGAAGCTTGCTAGCGTCGCCGATTTTAACAAGCGGTTTTCGTGTTAGAATGTTTTGGTTTTCAACAACATACTTATCAGGGTTAAGATTAAAATAGTTAAATACTATATCAATAAACTCTTTAACTGTATGTGACTCATCAGTAGCAACAATGAAATCATCTGGATTATTTGCAGCTAATATTTTCTGAAAGGCAAGCACATAATCGTTCGCATAACCCCAATCAACACGACTGGATAAATTCCCTACTTCTAGTTTTTCTTTGGAACCTTCTGAAATGCGGATCGATGTTTTAATAATTTTTGCTGATAGAAAGTCTGGCGCGCGCAAATGTGACTCATGGTTATAAAGAATTCCTGACGAAGCAAATACCTTATGATTTTTTCTAAATTCACGGCACAGATGTATTCCCTCTGTTTTGGTGATACCATAAAACCCCTGCGGCGAAAAAGGGGTAGACTCGTCTTGTCTTTCGCCATTTTCACCACTAAAAACTAAGGATGATGAAGCATAGAAAAGACGCGTATCAGGCGACTCATCAACAATGGCTGATAAACAGTTTACCAATCCTGTTACATGAATCGCTTGTGCTGACTCAAACTGAGTATGAAATGATACCTGTATTGCGCTCGCTTCCGACGAAACATGGTATGCGGCCAAGTAGTAGATTTCGTCTGGCTTAAAAAGCCTAACAAGCTCATAGACTTCTTGAAGATTTGTAATGTGTTTTATGACATTAGTCGGGAAGCCAAAAGGAAAAATAGAGCTTGACCGACCAATACCAATTATTTCATCACCCCGTTTTTGAAGATCACGAACAAGCAATGAACCGTCTTGTCCTGCATATCCAACAACAATTGTTTTTTTTACGGGCACAGCGTTCACACTATTTCAATTTCGGGCATAGGAAAAATTAACTTACCACCAGAAGCCAAATATTCAGCTTCCCGTTGGATGATGTTATCCCTGAAATGCCATGGCAATACCAGCATATAGTCAGGCTTCATAGCTTTAACCTCCGCCTCAGATAGAATAGGAATGTTTGATCCGGGCGTAAATGAGCCAAATTTATCGGGATTAACCTCTGCAATAAATGGGATGTCTTTCGGTGTAAAGCCACAAAATTGTAATAACACATTGCCTTTAGTTGATGCACCATAGCCCAACACAGTTTTTCCATCGTCATTTAAATCGCGTATAAGGCGCTGAAGATTTTCACGATGCTCAAAAACCCGTTCTTCAAATTGCCGGAATGGCCTTGGTGTATGCAAGCCCATCCTATCCTCTTGGCCAAGCATCCAATTAATGACCGTATCATTAGATTTTAATGTTGACTCTTTGCGTGTTGCGGTCACCGCAAAACTGCCGCCGTTAATTGAATTCATTTGAACATCGATAATCTTCATATCGCAGTTTTCAAGCAATTTCTTGACTACACCCAATGAATAGTACTCAAGATGCTCGTGGCATACCGTGTCATAGGCATTCATACGAAGCATAGTGGGCATATAGCTTTGCTCAAAATGCCATATTCCTTCAATATCCAAGATATCGTGTATATCCTTGACGAAACTTGTCGGCGACTCAAGATCGTAAAACATTGAAATTGAAGTAACTATTTTGGCTGATTTGTTTTGCAGGGCACTACGGTAAACATCGGCTGAAAAGAAGTCTGGAATCAAACGAATATCATCAGTATAAAACTCGCGAAATTTGTTTCCGGTCGGATCAATGCCCACCATGTTAATACCTTGTCCATCATAGGCCTTCAACAAGGTCGCATCGTTACTGCCAATATCAACCACAACGTCGCCTGATTGCACCGGCCTCAAACGTTGAAGGTGTTTAACTTTTTGATTCAGGTGCGCAACCATTGAACGGTTTAGACCTGATCGATAGCCATAGTTATCACCATACATTTCAGACAGATCATACGTATGCTGAAGTTGCAATAAGCCACTATCCGGACACCAAACCAATTTCAATGGGCCTGATGTAATGGGATCATCTACATTTTTAGGAAATACACCGGTAAGGGCCTGAACCCCTAAATCCAGCACCGTTATTAAATTGCTGCTGCCACTGATGCGGCATTTAATTATTTCAGTAACGTTCATTTCGAAAATGACTATTAAATTTATTAGTTTTCCATCTATTTTAGCCCTATTTTTGACCAAATATTAATGAGAATTCAGTATCCTCACAAACGTACTCTGACCATATGGATTTCGGGATAACATTCGGATCAATCCACCAGTCTTCAAATGTTCGGCCAAAACATTTAACGTTTTTTGCTACTAATTGGTAACCCTGTTCCTTGAGAAAAATTCTAGAAAGATCCATATATATAGGGCCTGCTGAATATAGATCATGTTCATAAGTAATAACGGAAAACCTATATTTATTAAAAGGACATTTTTTTAGTGCAATATAGGTGTTTTCTGCTGGGTCAATATCCACAGATAAATAGTCGATTTGCTTTGGGAAATTTAATCGCTTTAATTCACTTAAATAGTTAAAACAAGTTGCATCATGGCAAATACATGAATTTAACCTAACAGCATTATATGCTAAAACCAATGCCTTATCAAACTCTATAGAAAATCCATTCCATGAATAATCTTTCTCCAAAAGAGCCGTATTATTAGACTCAAATGGATCAGAACCACCTATTTCGATATAGTAACCATTTTTTTTGCTTCCCAACATTGATAAGACAAAAAGGTCCTGACCAGCTTGTGAAAAATATTTTCGACCATGCATTGCACGTTCATGCTTATCCGAACAAAGTTTATTAGCAATATTCTGTTTTTCCATTGAAAATTTGGGTTGTTTTTTTACATCATATTGAATTAATAAGAAACTTCAATAATAAATAGACGTGTCCTTATTATCCTATTAGATGGGTCATTTCAAATGATACAACAAATAGCAAAGCAATTGACTGAATTACCGTCACTAATTTACACTCGGAATTATAAAAAACGCTCATTGAATCTATTTTTTACCTATAAACAAGACATCAGCCCACCATAACCACTCATCGTGCGCTCTATGCGGATACATTCGGGCCATTCTATAACCCGCACTATCCAGTAAAGAAAAAATATCATAGTAATTCTGCTGACCATGGTAGAAATCTGTAAAGTTAATTTCAACCAGTACCGATTTAATAAACTTCGGATTCAAATAATCTCCCGCTGACAAAATAACATTGAGGTCTGCTCCTTGCGCATCTGATTTCAGTAGTGATACCCCCCCCCCGTATCCCCAAGTTCATTTTTAATAAAGTCATCCAGCCGAATTGTTTCAACCGAGATTTTCTTTTCAAACGTCAACCATTGCGATGGCTGGTCGGGCAGTGGTTCTAAAAGGCTTGATCCCATGTCACCAGCAGTTACAAAAAAAGTTGCTTCCCCATTTTTTAATGCTACAGCCCTTTTAATTGGAGTTATCGAATTGTATGATTGAGAAAGCAACCGTAAGTCTTCATAAGCGTTTTCCAGAGGCTCAAAACAAAATATCTTTGTATCAGCAATATTCATACGCAGGATATTCTTAGCAAATTCCCCCCTACTTGCACCAACATCAAGAATCACGCCATTGGCATCAATAATTCTTTTCAAATCTATATCAAGCTCTGTTAAGGCCGCAACGTTATCTTGAGCTTCTAGATCTGGACGGTGGAATTCATGTTTCATAGTATCTCCTTTGTTTATTTATTATTATAATTAACGCTATCAATTCCACACACTTCAGTAGAAATTATATTAATTTTTATTTAGCAATAATTCACCATACTCCCCAACCCCCATCCACCGCCAAATTCTGCCCGGTAACATACTTCGACATATCGCTCGCCAAATATGCAACCACACCACGAAAGTCATCCTCGATTGCCATGCGACCCAATGGTGTTTTAGCTTCATAGCGCTGAACAAACGCTTCTGGCTGGTTTCTGAATACCCCGCCCGGTGATATAGCATTGACTCGCACATTGGGCGCAATGGTGGTGGCTAACCATCGTGTAAATTGAATAAGGCCACCTTTTGATGCGCCATAGGCTGCAGGATTGCTCATGCTGGTACCTTCGTATAAGCTCCAGTCTGGGCCGTAGATTCCGTAGATTGATGCGATGTTGATGATGCTGGCACCATCAGCAACCTTGAGCAAGGGAGTTAAACCCTGACAGAGTTCAAATATGGCAGTGAGGTTGACTTCCAGTGCACGGCGCCAGGTATCCACTGTTTGTTCTTCAAAAGGAACTGCCCAACCTTGCAAATCTGAAGTACCAACAAATGCCGCATTATTGATGAGGATGTTGAGACCTTTGCCTCCGCTTTTTATAGTGGCTATTAGATCCGTGCGCTGCTCTTGAAGTTCAAGATCACAACAATAATGCTCAACGTTGACACCCCATCTTTCGATCAGGGTTGTACAAAGATTTTCAAAATCTGATCCCGGTCGATCAACCAGCACTAAATCTGCCCCAAGTTCGCCCAAGGTATCGGCCATCACTTTACCAAGACCTCCAGTTGCACCGGTAATCAATGCACGGCGACCTGTAAGGTTCATGAGTTCTTTGATGGTGCTCACAGCTTCTGTTATCTTATTTTTAAAAGACATTCAGCGATCTGAAAGTCAAGCAAGGTGTCAATATCAATCGCCCTTTCAACAGGCACATTCACTGCCTTGACCCGGCCTTCAAAAATAGCGTTATGGGTCATTATAAATTCTGAGTTCGCTACATAGCAGACTGTCGCCATATCGTAAACAACAGGGGCATCTTGGCGGCGAGCAATAGCTGAATGCGGCGGGTTAACCAGTCCGACGGTGCCATCTTGGTTAGTTTTTACCATATTGAAGTATGGACTACGATGGGATTCGGTAACGGTGATAACCATATCGGCATCACCTTTTTCGTATTCATCAAGGCAGTTTTCGATATCCAGTGCGAGTCGCAAGGGTGCTGTGGTTGGTACTGAAACCATTACCTCTGGGTAAACACCTGTTGTTTCACGCAAATAATTTAGGGCATGACGCCAAGCTAGCCACTCGGGGCTATTGTCGAGCGCTAGTTCTGTTGGACGAATAAATGGAACTTCAGCACCATACAAACGCGCCACTGCCGCGATCTCTTCTGAATCGGTTGAGACAATCACTCGCTCAATCCGATCGACTCCAAGTGCATGCTCAATGGACCATGCGATTAGCGGTTTCCCCCCCAAGGGGCGGATATTTTTGCCGGGCAAGCCTTTGGAGCCTCCACGGGCAAAGATACATGCGATTGCTTTCATGGGTTAGTCTTGGTTGCTTATGAGCATTGTTGAGACGATTTTCTGCCCACCAGACGCTGCGGAGATACGTGCCGCCTCAATAATTTGTAAGACTTTTAAACCATCTTCACCCGTAACTAATGGCTTTTTATGTTCGTTAACACAATCTATAAAATTTCGCCACTCAGCCAGATAACTGTCATCACGCTGGTGGTGGTGACGAAACAGTTCACGCCATTCTTTTGCGCCCGCTTCATAGAGTTCCACAATACCCGTTAAGCCATTCCAGCGAAGAGTGCCATTTTCGCCAATGGCGGTACAACTCCGCGTTGTATCGTGACGAATAAAGTCAAGGTTAACTGTGCCAATAAGCTGAAATTTATCAACTACGGGCAGAAAACCAAGAGTCAGGTGCGCTGTATCTTCAACATCAATTTCAAGAGTGCTTTGGCGGCTTAGTGTGGCGTTTACCCATTCAACTTCGCCAAAAATCCAGCGTAAATAATCAAGTTCATGACTAAGTTCATGCAGTACTCCCCCGCCAAGTTCATGACGTGCTGATACGCTCTGCCGGTAATCGGCTTCGGGGCGCCAGGATGGTAAATATTGACCGATTTCGCAACGTACGGATAAGACACTTCCAATTGTATTTTCAAGGAGCAGAGTGCGTAACCTTTGAAGTGAGGGCAAGAAACGAAGGTTATACCCGGTCATCAAAACCGATCCTTGCTTGTGACAGGTTTCTATCAATTGAGGTACACCATCCACTGATAATGATAAAGGCTTCTCAATGAGCAGATGTACTCCCACATCAGCTAATTGCTTGGCCACAGAAATATGAAATGGTGCTGGGTTGGCGATAACCGCAATTTGAGGTGAAAAAGCAACTGCTTGCTCTATGGTTGAAAAGCAGCCATTGGCATATTCGGGAATTGACAGGCACTCTTCATGGCGCAAGACCCGTATATCTGCGTCAGGAAAAAGTTCTCGCGCAATCCTCAGGTGACGGATACCAATGCTGCCGAGACCTACGATGAGGAGGCGGCTAATCATGTTGATACGCATCTGCGGTTTTGTTAGACCGCAAATGCTTCTCAAGCAACTGTATATCCCAAACTGGCAAATCAACCCCTCTCTTAATCAGTGACTGCCGCGCCTGCTTTAAACCATCCCCAACAAAATTAAACAAATTAGCGGTAGCAACAGCATCAACTCGATGGTCTGCCAAGCCTTCTGCAAGATGAATGGCATTGCCTACCCCACCAGCTAAAATAACTGGTTTAGGCATAACCTTCGGGAGCAGGTCAAGCAAATGCAAATCATACCCTTGCCCTGTACCGTCACGATCCATTGAATTTAGATAAATTTCACCAACAGGCTTTTTTATAACGTCAGCAATACTTTGAGCTGCCGATCCTTCAACACATTGGCTTCCCGAATCCGACCAGACCTGATACTCACCGTCTATATCGCGCTTTATATCCACAGAGCCAACAACACATTGCTGACCAAACTCACTGGCCAGCTCCTCAATCAAGGTTTCATTTTCAAACAGCGGAGTGTTAACAACAACCTTATCCGCCCCTGAACGCAATAAGATTCGTGCTTGATCAGTTGTACGAACCCCGCCGCCCGCTGCAATGGGCACAAAGCACCCTTCGGTCAACGACTTTAATGCTTCGCAAAAAGCGACAGCATTGCGTTCTCCTCTTGTAACATCAAGAACAATCAGTTCGTCGATAGAAAATGAGATGTGTGAAAAGTTATAATTGCTCTTGAGCCAATGCAAATCGCCAACTTTCTGCAAACGGAAGTTTCTGCTTAACATAAAGTGCCCCTCGTTGTAAAGGAGCGTAAATATCAAGCGCTTCTTAAGCATCGTACTTTTGAGCCAAAAAGTTTTTTAAAAGCACCAAGCCGTTTGTCTGACTCTTCTCAGGGTGAAATTGGGTGGCGTAAATATTACTCTGCTCATAAGCGGCAACAAAATCGGAGCCATACATACAAGTCGATACGTTCCCTTTTAACCCCCCTGGCAACATGCGATATGAGTGAACAAAATAGAAATCAGCAGCTCTCGATAATCCCCGGAAAAGAGTGGATTCAGGTGAACTATGGACAAGATCGAAACCAATATGAGGAACTTTACCTGTGCCAATTTCTTGGGGAGTGAACTTATCTACTGGATTAGGGATCAAACCAAGCCCAATCATATCTCCATCCTCAGAACCTCGACTCCCCATCAATTGCATACCAAGACAAATTCCAAGTATTTTACTCCCTTTGCTTTGCACAGCCTCAAGAATGGCCTGGTCAAGCCCTCTTCCCTGCAAAGCAATCATTGCTTTGCGAAAAGAGCCGACACCCGGCAACAAAAGTGTTGCTGACTGAACGATTACATCGGGGTCGCTACTGACCCTTGCGTTACAACCAAGATATCGAAGCGCACTGAGCACAGACCAAATATTGCCCATCCCGTAGTCAATGACGGTAAGGGTCGATTTTATCGTCACGTTACAATGAATTTTGGCTTCCAGCGACCATCTATTTTTGTAAAGAGATCTTGATTGGCATATCGATCAAGTACAGCATCAAATTCAACTTGAGTCATTTGATAATAATCAAGATATTGTTCCATAAACTCTTCAGGATAATGGCCATCATAGAGCCTGACTAAATTGACGGCCTGCGCCCTGTCCATAGCTCCACGCCGAACCTCAATACACGCGTCTTGATTAGCTCTTCCAAAACCAAACTTCAAGTACATCAAGTAGGTATGAAGCGAATAGAGTGCTTGATCGTTTTGAGAAAAATTGGTAAATGTGCCGGAATTGGAACCTTCCGCTTCCTCTAACCCACAGTGTTCTTTTGCAACCAAGTAATTACGATAAGGATCCCAGTTTTCAAAATATGACCAATGGGTCAACTCGATTGGATTGGATTGAAGTTCATTGTCACCGGGAAAACGGAAAAAATAAAGATCATCATCCCTTAGACCTGATGCTGCCAACACCTTATCGTACCCACCTTCGAGATAAACTTTCTTTTGGTAATGAACGTCATAGATTGGATTTTTGGAGGTTTCAGTGGATCCTCCATACTCCACTTCGCCATCTTCACCATAGAATATCAAGCCAATGCCAAACCCGATTGCCGCACGAATAACTGCCGTATGAATTGCAATGAGCCAGCCATAATAAGGAAATCCCATTTCAATAAAACCTGTCCGATTCAGCACACGCATAGCCTCATGGGAAGGATTAACTGAAATATGGTTAAATCCACTTTCAACAAAAGCTCGCAGATTGCGATCGCCAAGCTCAAGCGACAAAGCTGGTGTAACCGTAAGAGCAAGCGGATGCATGCCGTACTTGTGTTTCAAGTTGTAAGCAACATAAGAACCATCTTTACCACCACTCACAGGTACAAGACAGTCAAAATGGCCATCGCTTCGCCGGTATTTATCAATAAGATTTACCAGCTCTTTCTCTCTCTCATCCCACTGAAGCGTCTTTTTCTTTTCTGTCCATACACACGCATTACACCAACCTCGCTCATCAAAAGTAATTCTGGGTCGAGTTGACATTGTCAGGCAATTTGAGCACCAACAAACATCTTCAACATTTATTTTAGGCATTCTACATCAATTTTTATTTGTTATTTGCACGATTCAAATCGTCTACTCTACCCACATCCAGCCAAGGCTCATGTATTGGATAGGCGGCTGTTCTCTTATTTTTTGCCTGCAGGCGTTCGAACAAGGTTGGCATATCGCAACGAATGTCTCTCTCAAGCAAACCCAGCGCTTCTGGTTCAAGCACATACACTCCGGCATTGATATGGCTGCGATGCACAGGCTTTTCTTCAAAACCTACGATATCAATTCCATTGGTCTGCACAACACCAAATGGGTGTTGCCACTCATGCACGCGCACGGCCATGGTGGCGGCAGCTTTGTGACGAGTGTGAAAATCGAGCAGCTCTCCATAGTGAATGTCGGTCATAACATCACCGTTGGTAACGGCAAATGGCAGAGTTGGTTGCGGGTTCAGCAACCCTAAAGCACCTGCTGTGCCCAAGGGAGATTGCTCTTTCAGGTAATCAATCCGTACTTGCAGACGATTCCCATCTCCAAAGTAATCCTCAATGACATGGCCAAGATAATGAATAGCCAAGACAAAGTGGCTGAACCCCTCCTGCTTTGCACGCTCAATGATGTGCTCCAACATGGGCTTGCCCGAAACCGTCAACATTGGCTTTGGGCAGTTTTCTGTATGCGGACGAAGCCGGGTACCCATACCGCCAGCCATGATAACCATCAGGTTCTGTCGGATGAGTGGTGTTGCAATGTCATCCCAAAGATACAAGCCGACAATATGGTACTGCTCGTCAACAACAGGCACCTGCTGAATTTTGTTCACGACCATTAACTTCCGAACGGCTTCACGCCCGATTTCCTCAGTGACAACCAAGGGGTTATGGTGGATAATACTTTCGATTGGACTTTTGAGATTGAGCCCCCGAAGCAATCCACGCCGAATATCACCGTCTGAAATGGTGCCTTGCAACTCACCAGCATCATTAACCAATAACACAATCTTTATCGAAACCTTGGTGAGATTGGTTATTACCTCTTCAATGGAAGCTGACAGAGGAAGGATTGCCTGATGCCAGATTTTTTCAGTAATGGTCACTCTTCTTTTCGTAAATCATTCATTACACAGATCGTAAAATGTCTTTTTTACCATTCCGTCGAGTACATGGTTTTTCAATCTTTCAACAACTTTTTCACTTGCGCCACCGTCACCATAGGGATTGGCTACATTACACATGCCCTTTTGAAAATCTGGGGAGTACAATTTTGTAAGTGCAGATGCAATACTTTGATGAGTTGGCTCGCAATTGATCACGCTTGTCGCTTGAAGCCGGCCCCGCTGTCGGTCGCCAATATTGATGGTACCTTTCCGGAAACTGGGAACTTCTGCCAAGCCGCTGGAGGAGTTGCCAATAACTCCGTCGACATGAGAAACGCAGGACAAATATCGGAGTTGCCCAAGGGAGGTGTAAGCGCAAGCGTTGCTGTGCTGTGCGACGAACTCCATTACCATTTTGATCAACACACGGCCACCAGTATCTGCATTCGGCATCGTAAAGATAAGCTGTGTATCCTTCAATTCTGCTAATGCTGTGAGCAATTCAACCATTTGCTCCGACGCAGTTGCTGACTCAAGCGTTACCGGATGAAAAGTAATCAGAAAATTCTTTGAGCCGAGCCTGAAGTCAAGTGAAGCTTCCAATTCCTCACGATCAAGCAACTTTAGCCGCTTAATATTGTCTATACCCAGCCCACCTACCAGAAAAATACGATCAGGTTGCTCGCCAAGCTGGATCACGCGCTGACGGTACTCTTCGGCTGCAACAAAATGGAGATGCGACATTTTGGTAATGGAATGACGGATTGCATCGTCAAAAGCGCCTTCGGTCAGTTCACCTCCATGCAAGTGAGCTACAGGGATACGTGCAACCAACGCCGCAGAGACTGCTGAGAATATTTCAAACCGGTCACCAAGCACTACAATCAGATCCGGCTTTAATTCATTCAATGCATCAGCGAAACCGATCAAACCGAGGCCCATGGACTTTGCTATGCCAACAGGAGTATCGGAGCTGGTGAGCATTTCGACCTTGCGGTCTATCTGGAAACCGTCCTGCTCAATGTCGCGATAGGTTAAGCCAAATTCAGGCGACAAGTGCATTCCGGTGGCAATGATTTGCAGCGTCAGCTCAGGGTCATCCTTGATGCCCTGCATAACCCAGCGCAACAGGCCGTATTCGGCACGGGTACCGGTAATGATGCAGATTTTTCTCATGATAGTGCTTACGGGCGCTGCCTAATCTCTGACATTTTCACGCAAAGCACGCGCTCGAGTCGCAAGGGAAGCAACTGTTTCATCCTGCCATTGACTTTTTCTCCACTCGGTGTAATCAAAACGCTCACGGTTAATCAAAGCAATAAACCGTTCGGCTTCTACAGTCCCCAAAACTTGCATCAAGACGCGAATGCCCTCAAAGCGGATGTCAGTGTCAGTCTTCATTTTGTGTCTTCTTATATTACGACAGGGATCGAAATATCGCTTCCAATGACAGCTCAGATGCGCTGCTTATCCGCTCTTGTGCCCACGTCTGGCAGTGCGCCGAAGCGACGTTCCAATTGCCTTCTCAGCAGCTGGGGTGATCCCCATACAATGTAAAAAAAGAGAAGCTTACGAGTCACCATAATGACCTCGCGGCGAAAGAACATAAACTGTAACAACAGAATCATTGATTGTGTAAATCAACCGCTCCTTTCTGTTCAATCTTCTCGACCAATAACCAGATAAATTACCTCTGAGCTGTTCGGCTTTTCCCGTACCAAAGGCAGGATGTTCAGTCAGCTCATCGATGATTTTTTCAATTTTCCTCAGGATCGACTTATCCCCATGTTTTTGCCAGTAGAGAAGATCTTTATCGGCCTTGGCCGTAAATTTTACTGTATACCTTTCCATAGTTGGCTGGAGTCTTTTACCTCCCGTACCCGACCTGCAGCTATATCCTCCTCAGCCTCTTTCAGCGCTGCCAACAATCTCGGATTGGAGAAATACTTATCCGCGCCGCTAATTTTTTTTGCCGGAATAATCTCGTATGTCTCAGCTTTGCCATACTGAATAACAACTCGCTCATTATTGGCCATAGTCAGGTACTTCTTGAGATTCCTGCGCAACTCTGTTGTGCTTATCGCTATCATAACCACCCCTCTTTGTGTTATCCGCTTGCCCTTTCCATAATAAACATTTTTTTGTCTGAATCATCACACACCAGAGCCGGGCGATCAAACCCTCACAGCAAGGCCGTTTCCCCTCGGAAATCTTCCTGCGTGTTTAGAAAAGGTCTCTATGATGGATATCGTTGCCTTTACTGCTTGTGGACTTTTAAGTATTGTGGCAAGCATATACAACCCTTTTTCGGTAAATGCCTTGGGATTTACCGTAGAGTGCTTGAGCTTGTCGAACCGGTGGAAATTTTCCACCAGTTCATATTTTTCAGGCTTTAAAAGTTTTAACTTATAACCCTGAGGAACTTATCTGGATTATTCGCCACGGCTTGATTAATATCCCTGGTCTCAACCCCATAGATTTGAGCAACATCACTGTCAAGCAAGACACTCTGACCTCTTATCTCAATAATCAGCTCTTTTAAATTATCAATTTTTATGACCTCACTCATATCAAATCATCCTCGTCATAATCTTTCAGGGCAACTTGTCCTATAATTTCATCCCAGCGCATGGGCGAAATACCTGTGCCGGGGCGCTTAGCTGTGACGTTCTGTGCGCGGAAGAGTTCACCAGCTTTAATCGCCTTGCTAGCAACCAGTGATTTACGAGCAACAGGCTTGTTCTTTGCTTCGCATGGAGTGAGGCGTTTGATGCCGTCACCGAGAGCAACTTCAATATTGCGAATGGCTGTTACCATGGCCCTGAGTTCTGCAGGTTCAAGACTTGCCTTGTGGTCGGGGCCTGGCAAATTGCGATCAAGGGTAAAGTGCTTTTCGATGACCGTTGCGCCCAAAGCAACTGCGGCAATGGCAACTTCGATGCCTGACGTATGGTCTGAATAACCCACCGCAACTCCAAACGCACTATGGATGCTCTGCATTGCTCGAAGATTCACCTCTGCCATGGGCGTAGGATATTCTGTGGTGCAATGCAGCAGTGTCAGACTGGAACGAGAGGTCCCGGCTTGTTCAAGCACCTCAATTGCTGCTTCAATATCACCCAATGTTGCCATGCCGGTTGAAAGAATGACAGGCTTACCCAATTGGCCAATATGGCGCAAGAAAGGGAGATTGGTGATCTCCCCTGATGGAATCTTGAACTGATTTTGACCAAGACTCACCAGCAAATCGACACTCTCGATATCAAAGCCTGTGGAGAAAAACCTGATATTTCGCAATGCACAATGGGCAATGAGTTCATTGTGCATTGCAGGTGTAAGCTCAAGACGGCGAAGCATCGCATGCTGCGATTCATAGCCATCCGTACTTTTTTGCTGGTATTCGGCCTTTTTGGCGGCGTGCGTAACCAGACGGTTTGCGTTGAAGGTCTGAAACTTTACAAGATCAGCTCCGGCTTCGGCTGCAATGTCAATCAGCTTCCTGGCTATTCCCATGTTACCATTATGATTGACACCAGCTTCGGCGATAATGAGCGTTCTTTGTTTCATGAGCTACTCTTGCCGGTATATCGTGAAAAATCAGCCTGATTACTACGCACGGAAAGACCCATCCCAATCACACAATCTTCTCCAATTTTCACGCCTTCTTTGATAACTGTCCCACTACCGACAAAACTTCCTTTACCAATTGTGACCCCGCCATTCAAGATTGTCCCTGTTGAAACATGGCAGTGATCCTCCACAGTAGCATCATGTTCAAGGAGTGAACGATTGTTGATAATGCAATTATCTCCAACTCTAACACCAGCATTCACAACTGCCCCATGCATAACTATTGTGCCGGAACCCAGAGTGGCGTGTCGGGACACATACGCCGTCGGTGCTATGATAACTGGAAATTGAAAGCCAAGGTTGACTGCTTGAAGATAAAGTCGTATGCGACTATCTGACAACAGAATCTGACCCAAAGAGATCAGTGCATAGTTGTATTCTTTGAGCAGTTGAGGCAAGTCATCATCTGTGGCTATAACCTTATAGCCCAAGTGCTTGTCCTCCATTTCCAGCTGCATTCCAACCAACCCGGCAATCTGGTATTGGCCTTGTTGCTCAATAACATCAATGCAGGAGTGAGCATGGCCGCCAGCGCCTATGAGTATGATACATGGTTTGCTCATGATACAACTTGAAGCAGACTTGAACTACTCGGAATATTAATTAACCTCTGCACAAGCGACTCTGCGCCAGCCAAATCAATACGAGGAAAATCCTTGAATGGCACCAACTCATTCATCAAAACCCATGCTGGTCGAGTCATAAATCCAGCATCGTTTGTGGCTTGCAGCAGAAAATCACGTTGATCGCCATATTTTGCATCAAGCACAAGAGTCTGAAGCCAGTAGTTGCTTTGACATTGTGCCGGTTCCTCCATCAGCCTGATACCCGAAACAGTTGCAAAAGCTGCCTGGTAACGCTGAAACAGCTTCCTTTTTGCAGCAAGCATAGCTGGCAACTGCTCCAACTGCGCACAGCCCAAGGCGGCATTGATGTTTGGCAGACGGTAGTTATAACCAATTTCATCATGTCGGTACTCCCATGCGTGTGGTAACTTGGCTGTGGTGGTCAAATGCTTGGCATGGCGAGCAAGCTCTGCATCATCAGTCAAAATCGCGCCACCTCCTCCGGTTGAAATGGTCTTGTTACCGTTAAAACTCAAGGTTCCCATCAAGCCGAACGTTCCGGTATGGCGACCATGATAGTAACTGCCCAGAGACTCGGCTGCATCTTCAACAAGTGCAAGATTAAAATCGTCTGCTACGGCCATTACTCGATCCAAATCAACAGGATGACCAAACGTGTGCATGGGTACGAGAGCCCTGATAATCTTTCCTGTTATGCGGTTGATACACTGGCCTGAACGCTGCTCGGTATGGTGTTCAAGATAGTCGCGCAGCTTTTCAGCATCAACACCTAACGTGTTTTCCTCACTATCTATAAAATGTGGCACGCCACCGCAATAGGTCACGGCATTGGCGGTAGCAACAAAAGTAAGCGCAGGAATAAGTACTTCATCACCACTCTTCACACCTGCCAGTTTTAACGCGATGTGCAGCGCTGCTGTGCCATTCACCACAGCAACCGCATGTTTAGCGCAAGTAAAGGCTGCAAGATCGGCCTCGAATCGGTCAACAAACTTGCCGACGGAAGAGACAAAGGTTGAATCAAGACACTCTTTGAGATAGAGCCACTCGTTACCGGAAAAGGTTGGTTCATGCAGAACAGCGGATTGCTCGCCGATAACGGAGCGAAGAGCGGCAACGACCTGAGTTGCAAGTAGAAACGGGGTACCTAAATCGTTCACAGGTTGTATATATCCGATTTGTAACTGTCCAAGTTCGCAGGGTTCAGGAACCATTCAGCGGTTTCAGCAAGGCCTCGCTTGAACCCCTCGCGACCTCCATAGCTCGGCTGCCACCCGAAAAGTTGACGGGCTTTAGAATTATCAGCCCATAACCGCTCAACCTCAGAGTTCGCTGGACGCAGACGATCCTGGTCCGTAATAATCTCAATCTCAGTATTCATCACTTCAGCAATCAATTGAACGGTATCACCGATGGAAATCTCAAAGTTACTGCCAAAATTTACTACCTCTCCCAAACCTTGATCGGAGTTCATCGCCGCAATAAATCCTGCTACCGTGTCCTGCACATAGTTAAAATCACGCGTGGGTGAAACGGCACCAAGCTTTATCTGCCGTTTGCCATTGGCAATCTGAGTAATGATGGTTGGAATCACAGCACGGGCTGACTGACGGGGGCCGTAGGTGTTAAATGGTCTCGCAATAACTACAGGCAAGCTAAAAGAGGCAAAAAAGGAATATGCCAACTGATCGGCTGCAATTTTTGTAGCCGAATAAGGCGACTGACCCTGCAAAGGGTGCTCTTCAGTAATTGGCACAAAACGTGCCGTGCCATAAACTTCACTGGTTGATGTATGAACTACTCTTTTGACACCATGCTCCCGAGCAGCTTGCAAAACATTGAGTGTTCCCTTGATGTTGGTATCGACATAAGTGTCGGGCGAGTGGTATGAGTAGGGTATTGCTATGAGTGCCGCCAGATGCAGTACCACGTCGCAACCTTTCATTGCCTCTTTTACTCCATGCGGATCACGGATATCACCGGTGAAGACCTCAAAATCGCCGTTTACATCTTGGGCGCATTTGTCAAGCCATCCCCATGAGTTGAAGGAGTTGTAGAGGGAGAAGGCTCGGACATTGTAACCTTGACGAACCAGAGCTTCGGTGAGATGCGAACCGATGAAGCCGTCGGCACCAGTAACAAGTATCTTATTCATTTAATAGCACTTCTTATAATACGTATTAAAGAACGCACTTTGTCATCAATTTTTAAAGACACTAACACAATATTCACAAATTTTATGCTGATTAAAAGCGACCATGGCAGAAAAGATCTCATTGCAATAAAATCATACTTTAATGCCTCAAATTCTTTATGCTTAATCCTCTTATTTATTAATAATATTGCAGCATCAGTATAATACTTAAAATAATAAGCTGATTTAGTGGAATGACTAAAATAATAATTTGATATTTTATTTTTTATTGCTGTACTCACGTCAGGGTCATGCATTATTATAAGCATTCTATTCCGCCACCAATAAAGAAATCGCTCATCAAAAACGTTAACTAATGTTGACGAAGTACTTTGATTATGAGTCATAAAATTCGCAGCCCGAAAGGTTGAGACAACAAAATTATACTTAGATGCAGCATGCCACAAAAAAAGAATGTCACTACCATAACCAACCTCAGAAAATCCCTCAAATCCAATAGATAATGCTACCTTTTTTCTGAATACGTATCCAGTCCATATACCCATATCCGGCAATGAACCAAACAAATAAGCATCTATACCTTCTTCGGAATTATAATAAGTCGACTTAATTTCATAATTATCATTCTTCATATATGAACGAAGCAATTCTCCGTCCGCATTAACAATATTCACACTGAACGCAACAAAGCCAGCATCAGGATATTGATCAAAAAGCCTCATTGCTTCAGTGTAAAATTCCGGCTCTAAATAGTCATCATCACTTAAAATTGAAAAAAAATCTGTTTTAACATTACTAAGGCCTTGTTTAAAATTCTCAAAAACTCCGATATTTTCACTATTTTTAACATACGTAACTCGTGGATCCGTCTTTGCGATATCTAATACCAAACCTTCTGTCTCATCTTCAGAACAATTATCTCTTACAACTATAGAAATATCTTTCCATGTTTGAGATCTGACACTATCTATTGCCCGCCTCAACAAATGCGGCCGTTTATATGTTGGTATTACTGTTGTTATTATTGGCATAAACGCTCCTGAAATTATTTCGGTCTAACAATTACTCGATAGGCATCAATAATTAAGTATAGTTTGATTGTGCTTTCAAACGCGATGTACACTGTGTAGAAATTGTTATTAAGAATTATTTCTACGTAACGGAATCCAACTTGCGATCAACTGGATTCTATATCAAAACCAAAATAACGGTTACCAAAACTGTTTCTAGGTTGCATTCGAACAATTATCCTTTCCGCCTCAAATACCCATCCGGCGCAACGGTAATCAACAGTTTGTGCTGAATACTCTTGTCGATCTCGAATTCAGGATGGGTTTTCAGATACTCCCATACGGCTGTTTTTGGGTTGTTACCGGGGCCCCATGGACGATCGGGGAAAATCTCTTTAGGCATGTCTTCGACTATGGTGTCGAACACCACACAGTAACTACCGATGGTTGTGAGCGGGGCGTATGCCTCAAGTTCAGCAAGAACATGGTCGTGGGTGTGGTTGCTGTCGAGAAAAACCAGTATGCGCGGGTAGTTTGCTGCAATGGCATGAACTTGTTCGATAATTTCAGGAGCAATGCTTGAGCCCTGAATCATCTGGATGCGTGATGCCATGGGGTGCGCTTCGATGGCTGCACGGTTGTGAGCTCGAATGTCAATATCAATACCAAGTACCTTGCGTCTGGACTCTTTGGGGTTGATGGTTATTCCGTTTTCAATGGCATCAGTGATGTCAAGCAATGCAAGCATTGATGCGCTTAAAATAAGTGAGCCACCGTGCGCAATGCCTGTTTCGATAATGAGGTCGGGCTTGATTTCCCAGACCAGCTCCTGCATGGCGACCATGTCCTGCGGATACTGGATTATAGGGCGACCGAGCCATGCAAAGTTATAGGAGTATTTGGTGATTGTTGTATCGCGCATGAATTGCTGCCCGGCCTGAATCATGGCGGCATTACAACCGTTTGCTGCAACTCGCTCTGCTACTTCTTTTTTAAATTCATTCATGGTCGATACAAATGTAGTTATAGGTGCTTCCTGACATGTTTTTGATTTCGTCAAGGTAGTTTGAATTCATGACCCAGATTGTTGCTCCGGCGGCAAGCGATGATAAAGCATCAGCCGGAGATTGGACTTTTAAGCCGGTAGCCGGCAAAAACTTTCCTTGCTTGGCCGGATTGATGTCGATAACCGTGTTGAAGAGTATCCCTTCCCGCTTTTTGAGCAGTGAAAAAATGACACCTTTTGATGCACTGCCCCAAATAGCATCGCTTTTCTCTTCTCTTCTGTTTTGTTCCGAGAGAATATGCAGGAAGTCATGCGGAAAATGAACAGGATTCTGATCATCATATTCCGGATTTTTCAGGCTTGATAATTCAGCGACAACATAGAGATACTGGCCGCCAAAAAGTCTGCCACTTTCAATGACCTTGTCGAACATGCGGCCAAAGTCTGCTGATCGAAAGTAATTTACATGCTCGTAGAAAATATCAAACCATGCTTTTCTGGAACAAATCCAGTCAAAATCAGGCACCTCAATATAGATTAATCCAGAGCCGCCGTTCGCCTCTTTCAGGTGCATCAGAAAATCAACTGGTTTCTCTATATGCTCCAGCACATGGCGCAGAATGAGAGCCTTTGCCCTGATGCCCAGATCAGGTTCAAAGCAATGCCGCTCAATTTGCGTGTTAGTTCCTTCGTAGGCGGGGTCAAAACCGGTGATATCAACTCCTTGCTGCTCAAGCAGTTCAAGGAAGTAGCCCTTGCCACATCCAACTTCCACTAAACCATCAAGTCCGAGGGTTCTCTTGATAATGAGGGCAACGGCTTCCAGATGCTCTTGAAAGAGGGGGCTCAGGGCCTGTTCATTCTGGTAGTGCTCGTCATACACCATTAATTCCAGATTGAAGGCGGCATTATAAACCAGACCGGACTGTAAATCCTCAACTAGGCGAATATCTCCTTTCGGGCAGTTAATTGCCTCACCTTCGGAGCCATACATTCGATTTTGAAAAATCGGAAGCTGACTCATGGTATACAGATCGCGAAATTTTTCCACTTAGTCGGTAATAAAATGGTCAAATCGGGCACAGTCGCCCCAAAATGCCATCGGTTCATAATCAGGATAGGGATAAAATCCTAATTTGAGATCAATATTCCACTGCTTCTCCAAAATCCACTGCTCCACCAGATTACGAACCGAGACTGGCTGACCGGAACAGATGTTGATTGGGCCAATATTTTGCTGTTTCAGTGCGAGTAGCACAAGTTTTTGTGCAACCTCTGTTACTGGCAGATAGTCTCGCAATTGTTCTCCACCGGACATCTTGAACTCATGGCCCTCTTCTGCTACGGCTTTCTTCAGTTGAGGCAAGAGCGATGATGCGGGTTGCCCCTCGCCATACATATAAAATAATCTTGCCCAGGAGAGGTTGAATGGCTGGAAGGTTTGAAGAAACTGCAACTGTTTTCGAAGGGTGTCTTTTGCAAAGCCATAAGGGTTGCCTGGACGTGTCTCCATATCTTCAGAGAGTGCACCTGATTGCATGCCATATTCAAAACAGGTACCGGATATTGTAGTTGATTTGAGCCCTTGCTCAACCAGTGTTTTGAGAAAAGCATACTGAACGGGCAACTCATGTTCAAAATGGTGCAGTGAACGGTAGTTGGGCAGACCGTGCCAGGCGAGATGGATTAAAACGTCGGGGCTTCCTAACGCTTCATAAGCATTGGTTGGAGGATGACTTATATCCAGTTGAACCCAGCGGCCATTCCTGATTTCAGCAAGATTATCCCGCAATAGCCGTGTGACAGCAACAACCTCAACATCCTCGTGAGTGTTTAATTCTGCAAGGACATGCCGACCAATAAAACCGGACGCTCCTGTAAGTGCAACTTTGTATATACGGTCTTTCATGTTGCGTCGAATTTTGGTAATGCCTTCAAAAACAGTTTGTTACAGCAAATACATGCTTACGTTTTTTTCTTTTTTATTGTGTGCTTGAATTTCAAAATAGCAAAGTTCAGCTCAATTGATGTTTTCGTGTCGTTGGATGGATTTTGACAGCAAGCATGTACAACCCTTTTTCAGTAAATGCTTTAGGATTGACCGTAGAGTGTTTGAGTTTTTCGAACCGGGGGAAATTTTCCACCAGTTCATTTTTCTCGGGCTTTAAAAGTTCAATGTTTATGAGGACAATCATCTCGTAATAATTACTGGTTTTAACTTACAGTCAATTCAGGCACAGCAGTTACAAACGCTCCACCCCATTCGTCAATATAGGCCAGTTGCTTCGTGATCTCATCTCGCAGGTTCCAGGGCAGAATCACTACATAATCAGGTCGCTCGTTGCGGAGATGCTCTTCGCTTACAATCGGGATGCGGCTGCCCGGCATGAATTTGCCCTGCTTGGCCGGATTTTTATCAACAACAAAACGGATCAGGTCGGGGCGTATACCGGCAAAGTTCATCAGCGTGTTCCCTTTGGCCGCTGCGCCATAGGCGGCAACTGATTTGCCTTGTCGTTTGGCCTCAATCAAAAAGGTGAGAAGATCATTCTTCACCTTTTCAGCGCGATGCTGAAAGCCTGCGTAGTAACCAGCAGTAGCTATTCCGGTGCTCTCCTCTTTCTGGAGGAGCTGATTGACCCGATCACTGAGAGGCTGCGAGCCACTGTCGCTTCGCTGGGCAAAAACCCGAAGGCTGCCGCCGTGCGTGGGAAGTTCCTGCACATCAAAAACCATCAGACCGTTGGCTGTAAAAATGTGCTGCACCGCCGTTAGCGAGAGGTAGGAGAAGTGCTCATGGTAGATGGTGTCGAACTGGTTCAGCTCAATCAGGTTGAGCAGGTGAGGAAACTCGAAGGTTGCCACGCCATCCGGCTTGAGCAAGGAGGCGAACCCGGCAACAAAGTCGTTGATATCCGGCACGTGGGCGAGAACATTGTTGGCCACGGTCAGGTCGGCCTGCTTGCCTTCGGCAACGAGCTGCCGGGCCAGATCGACCCCGAAAAACTTCTCAACAATGTCAATCCCCCTGGCTCTTGCAGCATTGGCCGTGCTTGCGGTTGGCTCAATGCCGATACAGGGAATGCTGCGTGCTTTAACATATTGCAACAGGTAGCCGTCGTTGGCAGCCACCTCCACCACAAGGCTCTCTCCATTCAGGCTGAACCGTTCAGCCATGTCGGCCACGTACCGCTCGGTATGCGCAAGCCAACTGCTCGAAAATGCACTGAAGTAGGCGTAGTCGGCATCAAACAGCTCATCTGCTCTGGCAAAGTCTTCGGTTTGCACCAGCCAGCACTCTTTGCATACCAGCACCCGCAGGGGAAACCACTTTTCCGGCTCATGCAGTTTCTCAATTGTCAAATAAGCGTTGGAGGGGGGGGGCGCTGCCGAGGTCGATCAGCGTCAGCTTCAGCTCGGATTGGCAGTGGCGGCACTTCATAGGGTTACTCCGGGGAAATTTTGTTGAATCATGGGATGCTCCCTGTCGCGTGTGGATTGTTCGGTAACAGGTAATGGCCATTGAATGGCGAGGGCCGGGTCAAAGGCATTCAGCCCGCCTTCGGCATCCCGATGGTAAGCGGCGGTATGAAAATAGAGCATTTCGCACTCATCGGTCAGGGTCTGAAAGCCGTGGGCAAAACCTTCGGGAATCAGGAGCGTGTTATGGTTGGTTGCGTTCAAGAGTTCACCATGCCACCTGAGAAATGTTGGGGAACCCATCCGTATATCGACGGCGACATCAAAAACCTCTCCTTTCAAACAGGTTACAAACTTGGTTTCAGCCCAGGGGGGGTGCTGAAAGTGCATGCCACGTATGGTGCCGGTTTTTTCGGTCAGAGTGTGGTTGATCTGTGAAATTGCTTCTCCCTTGAGCAGTTTGGCAAGCTCACTCTGGCAGAAGAGACGCTCCAGATAGCCCCTGCTATCGCCAAGAGGCTTGCGGTGGATGAGTTGCAGCCCTTGCAGGGGAGTCTCAAGAAGGTCAAAATGGTCGCTCATGCAGGCTGTATTGAAGCGTTATAATCCCGAATCTGTTCAAGAGTAACCGCCGCCAACTCCGCGCCTCTTTTCCATGCCTGGTGCCACTCCAGCGTCATCTGTAGGGCCATCTCCAGATTCCATTGCGGTTGCCAGTTGAGTCGATTTTTAGCTTTGGAGCTGTCGAGCTTGAGGGTATTGGCCTCGTGGGGCTGGGGAGATGCATCGCAATGCCAGGATGCGCCGGGCACCTGACTGCAAAGGTATGCAACAATCCACTGTACGGAGCGTGAATCGCCATCCTCCGGGCCAAAGTTCCACGCTTCAGCAAAAGTCTCTCCCTCTTCATGCAGCGCCTCGGCCAGCTTGAGATAGCCTGCAAGCGGTTCAAGCACATGCTGCCAGGGGCGGATGGCTTTCGGGGAGCGAAGGGTGAGGGTACGGTGGGCATCGAGTGCATGCAAAAAGTCAGGGATAAGCCGGTCAGCCGCCCAGTCCCCACCGCCTATAACGTTGCCTGCCCGTGCGGTGGCGAGGTGAACACCTGCTGGTTCAAGAAAGGAGCGGCGCCAGGCGGCAGAAACAAGTTCCGAACAGGCTTTGCTGCTGGAATAGGGGTCAAAACCGCCCATTGCCTCGTTTTCACGATAGGGCCAGATCCACTCGCGGTTTTCATAGCACTTGTCAGTCGTGATGTTGACCACAGCTTTGATGCCGGGAGTCTGGCGCACCGCTTCTAGCAGGTTTATGGTACCCATGACGTTTACCGAGTATGTCTCAACCGGTGCTGCATAGGAATAGCGTACAAGAGGCTGAGCTGCCAGATGGAAGACCATATCGGGCCGAGTAGTCTGCATAGCTTGCCGCAGCGATGTCGCATCACGAATGTCAGCAATCGTGCTTGCGGCAAGTTGCGCCTGCAAATTGCAAACCGTGAAGAAGTTTGGCTCTGTTGGCGGATTAAGTGCATAACCATACACTTCAGCACCCATGTCAACAAGCCAAAGTGCTAACCATCCGCCCTTGAATCCGGTGTGGCCTGTCAGAAATACCCGTTTACCACTCCAAAAGTTTCGGTTAACTGTCATGATTTGCGCACTCACCATATCTTCCATGGTGCTTGTCGTGTTTCCCAAAGCTCTTCCAGATAGGTTTTATCGCGGAGAGTGTCCATTGGTCGCCAAAACCCGCTGTGCTCATAAGCCGCCAACTGCCCTTCTGCTGCAATATTTACCAACGGGCCCCCTTCCCAAGATGACGCGTCACCATCGATATAGTCCAAAACATTGGGTTGAAGAACAAAAAAGCCGCCGTTGATCCAGGAACCGTCACCAGGAGGCTTTTCTTCAAAACCAAGCACAGTCTCACCATCTTTTAGTATTGAACCATAACGACCAGGTGGTAATACAGCACACACTGTTGCATGTTTGTGATGTTTTTTATGAAAAGCTATTTCAGCCGATATGTCGATATCAGCAACGCCATCACCATAAGTAAAGCAGAATGGTTCGCCCGGTTGAAGATATTTTGCTACTCGTTTCAGACGACCTCCGGTTGCCGTATCATCACCAGTATCTACAAGCGTCACCTTCCAAGGCTCCGCTTTCTGCTTATGCACTTCCATCCTGTTCTCAACCATGTCGAAAGTGACATCTGACATGTGCAGAAAATAGTTTGCAAAATACTCTTTGATAACATAGCCCTTATAACCACAGCAGATCACAAAATCGTTCACTCCATGTGCTGAGTAAATTTTCATGATATGCCAAAGAATCGGCTTACCTCCGATTTCGATCATCGGCTTCGGTTTGAGGTGCGATTCTTCGGAAATGCGGGTGCCAAGGCCACCTGCGAGGATAACTGCTTTCATACTAACCTAAATTGAGCGATTTGCAATAAAAAAAGCTCTCATCTGAGAAGATAAAGTGTTATATTGCAATAAGTAAAGTTGCAATTACCATTTCAATATCACACAACCCATCAGGTGGAGAGCTTTATGGCAAAAGATACCAGCATTTCGGCGAAAAAGAAAGAACAAATTCAGGCAATCGA
>CAJEXQ010000023.1 GCA_903994635.1 uncultured Chlorobiaceae bacterium | reverse complement strand
TAAATCAGGTACATTTCGGCTTTTTGGCTATAAGTTTGACTTCTTGTTTTTCTTTGCTTGATTTCGGACCTTACTTTGCTTGCTGGGTTTGATTATCGCTCAGTTTAGGTTCTACCAAGAGCCATAAAAGCAGATGGCAGATTGAACTTATCTTCAAATGGTTTAAACAACATTTTTGAATAAAGGCCTTTTATGGCACATCTGAAAATGCAGTCAAAACCCAAATTTGGACAGCAATATCAGCTTATGTACTTATAGCTTTGATTAAAAATCGCATGAATTTGGATATAACTCCCTACACATTTCTACAAATCATGAGTGTCAGTGTTTTCGAAAAAGTCGATATTTTGCAATTAGTTACGAATTCTGCCAGCCAAAATCAGAAGACCAATACCTGTAACCAGCTGAATTTATTCGATTTATAACCGGGCAGTAGTGAAAACATTCATCTCAATTTTTACTACTTTTAAAAACATTCATCTCAGAAGCAAATATTTGTGAAATACCAACGAAAAGATTTGTTGTGATGAATCGATTAAATTCAGGAAATACTATCGATCTAAAACACATGCGTCGAGGATATAAATCGCATAATCTTGATGACATGTTAATAATTTTTGGTGAATGCCGAGTAATACTCTTGAAATATGCAATAATATTTGCAACCGTTGTCGGATGCTCGGAAGCGATGATTTTAATACAAGGCTCCGGGGTTTTTATTGCTCCCAACGAATGAATCATTATCTTAGCAGCATCATCAACCGCTATATAGTCCCGAATAGTATCTAACGGTACATATATCTGGACTGGCTGCTTTTTAAGGATACACCTCGCCATATGCGATAAAAGACCTTGACGCTTTTCAAGCGACTGATTAGTTCCATAAAGTGTTGAAATACGAGCCAATAATGATGTAACTCCCTGATTTCTATAGGTGAATTCGGTAATTATTTGCTCCTGAATAATCTTGACTTTTGCATAGTCTGTAGTAAAAGCCACATCACTCTTCTCAGTGATAATAAAATCATCAGATGCTGCGTATATCGAACCTGCAGAGCTGGTAAAAGCAATAGCACCTTTTTTTTGACTCAAATATTCATCAGATTCGATCTGATGAAGTAACAGCTTAAGCGCTCGTGTTTCAGTATCGAGTTCACACGCTGAGCTGTTCATAGATCCTATTCCGGCAGCCCAATAAATTTCCCATCTGTCTGAATCAGCAACAAAGGAAGAAAATGCTTTAACTGAAGAATCAATTTGATATGAAAGGAGACGCTCATCACTCCAACTAAATCGCTCAACTGGATCAAATAATTCGTTTCCATAACTGAAAAGATTCCTGCACAATGCCTGACCTAAAAGACCATGACTTCCGACAACCCATACTCGACTCATATGACAGATCCGGAACGAGTTGGTTTCATACTTACCATATATAACGGCTTCCCCATAGCAATGGTCAGGCTCAAGGCGAGATACTCCGCTATTACGCCGAGCGCAGTCAGGATGCAGCCGGAAAAGAACGCTAATGTAATAATGAGTGAGGTCCAGCCTTGAATAGGTATATCACCAAACATTTTCAAAAATATCACATATCCGGCAAGAGATGCAGCAATAGCGACTGAAAACAAACCCATAATCGTAATAAATCTTAAGGGGCGTGTTCCGAGAGCTATGATCAGATGCCAAAAATGCGCCAATAATTTTATATATGAATATCCGGACGGTCGCTCCATTTCATTTCGCAACACAACAGGACAATACCCGATGCGCCCGGCTATCCAGGAAAGCGCTACATCCAGATATATCCCGCTGCCACAGTAAGCCGCCAATATTCTTCCTACCTCTCCGTCAATTAACCGGAAACTGTTGAACTGAACTGCGTTGGGACTATCAAGCAGCTTGAGAGCTATCTCCTTGGCGGTTTTGCTGAGCATGTTGCGAAGCCAACCATGAGGAGGAGGGGTTGTCGATTTTGCATAGACCACCTGAAGCGAAGCATCCAGTGCTTTGTCAAGCATGTGACAAATATCTGAAGGGGATTGCTGCCCATCTTCATCCATGGTGACTATCCAGTCGCATGAGGCACTGGCCATTCCTGCCAAAGTTGCCGCATGTTGTCCAAAATTCCGGGTAAGCCAGACAGGATGGATAAATTTGTATTCGGCACAAAGATTTTCAATGATTTTATCAGATGAATCCGTACCGCAATCATGAACAAGCAGCACCTCACAAACAATAAACAGATGACCGTTTGGTGTTGTCTGTTCAAGCGTGAGCGGCAAAATCTCTTCCACAAGCATCGGAAGTGTTTTTTGGCCTGAATAAACAGGAATCACCAGAGAGATACGATGTAAAATTTTTATAATTGCAAACAATTAGGGTTCAAAAAAAACCTTAGGGATAAAAAAACATCGATGGCAGCGAAAATCTCGAATCCATGCCAATTTACCCTAAACATTTTATTTTTATGCGGCTTGTACAGCGCTTTTATGGTTATCAAAAACAAATCGATATCATAACAGTCTCAATTCACTTATCACTGAAAAAGATATACCAGTCGTGGACTCAATGCAACAATGCTTGACTCAATCCATGTACCTTTAGTCAACTGAACCCAGTGCTGTATCTCTTTTGGCCTTTGCGATAGCAGTAGAGGCAGCGATGAGAGGGGTATCTCATTCACAGAATTCCGAATGCTGTCATAAATATATATTCTGTGAGTCAAGGGATATTTAATATCAAATTTAGGGTCAACAAGAAAACCGTTATCGATATAAAGATAAGAGGTAAACGCCGCAATATCATTGCTTTTGACACTCTTTTTAAATATACTTTGTGTTAGCCCTGATGTAATAAAAAAATCTATATGTGAAAACGGTCCCAGTTTACTGTAACTGTTTCCTGTCACAAGCAATGTACTCTTGGGTTCTATTTCATGTAACTGCCTGTTATTCTCTATATTCGAAATAATTTTTTTTTGATTACTATTCCAGGACTTCCAATGATCGGAAAGACCAAAAACAGGAAGAATAACAATCAGGGCAAGCAAGAGTATAGTCTTCCTGTTAAGCGGAAGAAGTGCTAATAAAAACGCAATGAGCAATGAACCATAGACATTGGCACGATTTGCTGTATTAAAAACAGAGTAGTGATAAAGAAGCGTCAACGAATAAATTCCAAATGAAAGCAATAAAACGCTTAACAAACCAAAATAGAGTGACTTGGGTGCTTTCGAAAGTTTAGAAAAGGAGACCGATTTGATAAGCAAGTATATAATAATGCTACTTGCAATAATGAAAGAGATCAAACTGATTGAACCAATTGCATAATATATTTTTAACCAGTAGGAAGGGCCAATTGATGCCTCAAGTAAAGTGATCGGCTGCATGATGAGGGACTTTACAATCCCAGCAATCCCCAAATGGGAATTGATTCTGGCCTCCACGCCACTATACGCTAACTTTATATAGAAATAGAGTGCTACATTAAGCACCCCCGGAAAAGCAAAAAGCGCGGCTTTCTTGTAGGTGCGCTCAAACAGAAAAATTGCCGCAAGCCCAAAAACGTAAGGAGGAGAGCCGTAACCTGCGAATGCTCCCAGCGTAAGAAATAGCAATCCCAACCCGGTTCTCTCGTTTCTAATTAATGAATGAGCGTACATGATAACTGCAGGGGTCAGCACAGCGGACACCGTCATATACCAGTACATTGTTGTGTCGTGCAACGGGTAAAAAACAAAGAGGGCAGACGCTATCATTGCCCTGTCACGGGAAAAATAATCTCTCGCAAATTTATAGACGCAAACAAGGCTTACCAAATGTGCAAGCACCTTAATAAGGTCATAGACCCACTGATGCTGAAAACCCAATACAAAATAGGCCCACCAAAACGTGTAATAGGTTGGCAAACAAAAAATCATAAGCCCCTTCGTTCGCGGGTCGACATTTAAAAAATCCGACCAATCACGCCACCCACCGATAACCTGATAATCGTCTGCATGAAGCCCTGTACCAATAAAGAGATAGAGTATGATGATCGAAAATGCAGCAAAAATGCCGTATCTGCTTATCCTGTTTGATTTACGCATAATGATCACTATTAACCCAATATTTCAACAATTGCATCGACAACAATATTCTGCATTTCTTTATCAAGCCCTATCCACAAAGGCAACCGCAACAAGCGATCAGCAGCGTCAATCGTGTTAATCATTTTTCCGTGCACCCTGCCATATTTTTGCCCTGCGGGTGAACTATGAAGCTGAACGTAGTGAAAGACGGCATTGACTCCCTGCTCTTGAAGTTTTGCCATCAAGGCTGTCCGCGACTGAAGCGAATCCAAAAGAATATAATACATGTGTGCATTGTGCCAGCAACTCCATGGAGTCATGGGTCTGCGTAGCTTACCTGCTGCTTCAAGCTCCTCCAAGGTTACATGATAATAATCCCAAATAGCTAACCGCTTGGCTGTAATACTCTCTGCCTCCTCCATCTGCGCCCAGAGAAATGCCGCAATAATTTCGCCAGGCAGATACGAAGAACCTATGTCTACCCACGTATACTTATCCACTTGACCACGAAAAAACTGACTACGATTGGTACCCTTTTCGCGAATAATTTCAGCGCGTTCAGCAAGTCTTGGATCATTGATCAATATCGCACCACCCTCTCCCGAAGTGATATTTTTGGTTTCGTGAAAACTCAGCGTACCAAGATGACCAATTGAACCCAAGGCTTTTCCCTTGTAACTCGCCATTACTCCTTGCGCAGCATCTTCAATGACCAGAAGATTATGGTGCCGGGCAATATCCATGATGGTATCCATTTCGCAAGAAACACCAGCGTAATGTACTGGCACAATAGCCTTGGTTCTCGAGGTAATTGCTGCCTCAATCAACGTCTCATCTATGTTCAGCGTATCAGGCCGAATATCAACAAAAACCGGCACCCCGCCTCGCAACACAAAAGCGTTGGCTGTAGAGACAAAAGTATAGGAGGGCATAATCACCTCATCACCCGGCTGGAAATCAGCGAGAATGGCCGCCATCTCCAATGCGGCTGTGCAAGAGTGCGTCAAGAGCGCCTTGTGGCAACCGGTACGCTGCTCGAGCCACTCATTGCACTGCCTCGTAAAAATGCCATCACCAGCCATAGCACAATTGGCATGGGCCTGGGCAATATTCCAAAGTTCTTTGCCCGAAATGTAGGGCTTATTAAACGGGATCATCTCCTTTTTTTCCTTGCAATAAGCAGCCGGGAACCACCAAGCGGTAAGTTTACACCATATCGAATAAAATTTAACTCAACCGCCATAATTTTTCTAAACAACCAATTCAAATACCTGTTAATATGAAGTTCTGCGCCTGCATCAGAAGCCGGTTTGCGAGATACTATACGAGAAGCCACCATCATGGGGAGCAACAAAGAAACAAATGAGCTGCTGCGTAAAATTTCAAACCCGGCAGCTCTGACCTTATTCTCCAACTCCCTGGCCGAATAACGCCTTACATGGCAGGCTGCCTCATCCACTGCACTCCACAACCAGCGATGTTGAGGCACCGTAATCAAGACTCCACCCCCATATGCAAGTGATTCATAAATCTGATGCAATACACTCTCATCATCCTCGATATGCTCCAGCACATCATAAATACCAACCACATCAAACTGATTTCGCCAGGGTATCTTGCGGGCATCAAGCTGAACAAGTTTTGCCAGCTTACAACGCCGTGACGCATACTTCAGCCCTTCAACGAACAACTCTGTTCCAACTATTGCCGCATCAGGAAATACCTCTTCAACAGCCCGCAAGACATAACCGGTACCGCAACCAATTTCTGCATAGTGCTCAGGCTTACCAAAATAGTGCCGCAATGCCCAAAGAATCAATTCATTCCGTGACTGGAACCAGAAGTTTGCATCCTCAAGTGCTGCAAGCTTCTTGAAGCTGCCCGGATCAAAAAATTCCCCTGAACTCGTTTTGGCAAGTTCAGATGCCCATGCTTCGAAACCATCAATCGTTTCGGGATGGAACCTGCACGTTGGACACTCATTCAACCAGTTTTCAGTAAGAGAACCACATGAAAGACATTTAACTCTCATATGTTAGCAACCTGCCTTATTACCGATTTTTGCAAATCAAACTTTTTATTTAAACGGTTGGCAACACTGTGAACTATCAGCTTTCATGAAGTAACCACCTTTAAGTCAACAGCTTTCCGAAACACGAACAACTTCAATGCAACAAACAAATACCACGCGACAATAAAGATAGCTGCCCCCTGTACCCAATGATGCGGATAACCAAGTCGATCAGAAAATAAGCTCAACAAACTGAGATTGATCATATAACCGACCGCATAAACCGTAATATAACGGACTAGAAGACGGTAGTTCCGCGTGCCACTCGAATGTTGAAAGGAAAAACGCTTGTGTGCGAAATAGCTGTAGAGCACACCCAAAGGATAAAAAACAGTAAGCGCCATCTTCGGTTCCATGCCATACCAAGTTACCGCCAAATAGATCAGGTAACCTAATAAATTTAGGACAAGCCCTGTAAAAACGTAACGGATGAACTGAAAAATAGTATGTCTGGTATCACTCATATTATGTTTATTCCGACAGGGATGCACGAAGTTGATGCTTATCAACCTTGCCTTCATGGCTTTTTGGCACTTGCCAGTAAATCATTTAAACAAACAGTACGTGTCATATCTCTGCTAAAAGACTGAATTTTTTTACCTGTATATAACCCAGCATAATAACGATCATCAAAGCCCGCATCTTGCATAGCAAAGGCAATATGATCAATGTCATAACAAATTCGATGTAACGACACACTTCCTTCAGAAGTATCAAGTATAGCAAATGCTGCTCGACTATCACCATCACGCGGTTGACCAACAGAACCAGGATTAATATAAGTTGTCCCATTATTTATTTGTAAGCTCTGAACATGGGTATGGCCAGAGCCAAATATTTTTACTGATAGATCGAGTAATTTATTAAAATTAAAACTATTTACATACTCGTCAAGATAGTTATTCCAACCGCCATGCACAAACCACTGATTATTGTTTCGATACATCGAAACAGAGCACTGAAGCCAACTGTAGTTATCTTTACTTATAATTTTTTTTTGATAATCTAAACATATATTTACAGTTGACGATCTGATACTTCTATTGCCGGAAAGCAGATAATTGTCATGATTTCCTAGGATATTTACAACATTATTTTTGCGACACAATGCTATAGCCTCATTGATCATACAATAATATCCAACTATATCACCAAAAGAGATGATCTTTTGACATTTTATTCTGTCAATTTCTTTAAATACTGACAATAGTGCAGGATAGTTCCCATGAACATCAGATATTAATGCAATTTTCATATCTTATGATATCTGATACATATCGTTGTGCACTACCAAACATAGTTTTAGGCTGCTCAACATCTTTTTTTTCAAGATAATATTGAATACAAAGTTCAGCTTCATTATACCCAAAAGCTGTACGAATTGAAGTCGCTGAAGAGATACGAGGATTCACCTCTAATAACAAATATCTTCCTTCATGTAGCCTAAATTGAAAGTTAGTAGGTCCAATTAAATGCAATACTGAAGATATACATTCAATACGTTTATTAAGTTCCGATATATCCACAACTACAGCTTTTGAAGTAGAACCCTCACCACTCAACTTGCGTTTAAAGACAAAAGGAGCAAGTGACTTTTTAGTACCCAAACCAAATACTGAAGCAGTATATTCATGATCTTCATCGCCAACTACTTTTTGCACCATAAAATTATTACCAGACTTTATCTTCCAATAATTGTAATCAGTTTCATCATAAATCATCGCCATACCTTTAGATGCGTAGGAACGACGAAGTTTCAAAAGAAATGGAATACCCAATTCGCGAACAGATGAGTTATAAGAACCTGCTATACAACAAGGAATTCCATCAATCCCGTGTTCTAATAAAAACAAGTATGTTTTATACTTATCTTTGGAAAGGTCAATAATCGTCTTTTCATTCAACACAAACAAGTGAATATAATCTTTCAATTGATCTCTTGAATCAGATACTCTGTACAATTCCTGTTCTGTGCCAAAAAAAACTAAATCTATATTATACTCCCGAACCAAGCTGATCATATAATCAATATAATCAGGCGAGTCAGCTCTTTTTGCTTGAATAAAATGGTTACAGAAATGACATCCAACAGCATCTTTATAAATATCAATTCCTATAATATTTAAATCTCTACCTGTACGATGCAAGGAATTAACAATACCGTATCCGATTATTGCGCCAACCCCAGTAACCAAGATATTAAATTTTGACATAACAAATACTCATCTATACTTCGAGTATAACACTAATTATCAAATGAATAGTCAGTTTGTGAAGGAAATGGTGCCATATCCACTGAAAAGACAACTTCAATCAAAGCGGGACCATCAGAAATAAAAAGTTCGAAAAGATTATCGAAACTACAGTTATCTGATATTTTATAATATAATAAATCAAACGCATGTGCAATTTTCGCCAAATCACAAGGCTGATAACCCTCAACAGAACCAGTAGTACGACCTTCAAATGCCTTAAGTTGATACTGTCGAATCATCCCAAGACAATTATTATTTATAACTATTATTTTAACATTAATATTTTCTCTGGAAATGGTTTGCAACTCATTCAAACTCATTAATATTCCACCATCACCGCAGATACAAATTGTCTGCTTTTCTGGTGAAGCAAGATATCCGCCAATACTCGCAGGAAGTGCGTACCCCATTGACCCTAAACCGCCAGAAACGAATAGTGATTGCTGTTGTGATAGTTTTAGTGCTTGTGCGCAGCACATCTGATGCAGTCCTACATCTACGTAAATTTGTGCATTATATAACAGTTGACTAGAGACACTATGTAAAAACCCTGATACGGTAAAATCTTTTGTTTGAGGTAAAACAGGATATTTCTTTTTAAGCTGTAACAGTCTCATGCTCCATTCTGCTAACGAGTTTTCATCAAAGCATATCTCATTATAATAACTCATAAAATTTAAAGCTGATTCATTTACAGGGATGTAGCATTCCGAGTAAGGATACAGCTCAGATGGATCTATATCAACATGAATAATCTTTTTATTATCTTTATACGCCTTTAGCATTCCAACTTGACGTTCATCCATACGAGCGCCTATAATTACCAAACAATCAGAATTAGCAACAGCCAAATTAGCATGACGATTCCCATAATCACCGATAAATCCGATATAAGAAGGATGGTCATGTGGAACTACACTTAATCCACAAAGTGAAGCGACAATAGGAACTTTATTGTAATCTATAAATACTCTTAACGCTTGTTTTGTTTCCAAATCAGTGCAACCTCCCCCTATCAAAAGCATAGGACGGCAAGCACATTTCATTACATCAGAAACCTTATTGTGCAAGAGATTTGAAACTGAAATATATTTAGTTTTTTTTGGTAAAAATGTGATCAGAGTAGATGGCTCTATTTCGGCACCTTGAATCCAATGAGGAATTGAAATATAGACCGGGCCTTTTCGACCAGTCGTCATCTCAAAAAATGCACGTAATAAAATGTATCTAATTTCATCTGGTTTATTAACTATTTCAGCATATTTTGTTATTGGCTTAACTATTGAAACTATATCCGTACTTTGAAAACCATCCTGTCTTAAAGGCAAAATATTTTTTTTATACCTATGACTCAGATCACCAGAAATAAATAACACTGGAATTGAGTCAAAATATGCATTTGCGACTCCTGTAACCAAATTTAGTGCTCCTGGACCGCTAGAAGAAATTGCAACTCCGATACCTCCTCTGGATTGTGCATATCCATTAGCTGCAAACGCAGCGCCCTGTTCATGGCTTGTTTGAATATAATAAAGTTCATCATGAGCTGAAATAGCATCTACAATATTTATTATATTTCCACCTTGATAACCAAATACGTGGCGGACTCCGAGTTTATGTATCTCATCAGCAATATATTTGGATAATTTCATCTATGCTATGATAAATTTATAATTCCGATATACAAAGAATCATCTTTAGTCAATAAGCACTTAACAACAAATCACTCCGCAAAAAAGAGTCATTGTATACGGGCCCTTAACGTCCTGCCTTGTTTTATTTCGGTATCAATTCTTGTAAGGAGCTTAATACCAAAATTGTATTAATATTATAAAGCACATACTTTCCACACAACTTTAAATAGACTTAACCGCAAGACCGAACCCAGTTTTACCAAAAGAATTCCCACAATAAATCATATATCGCTTTAAGTTTAAATCAAAGACTTTTGGATAACAGACCATTTCTGAATCCCAACCCTCAGCAGAAACCGATATCCCGACTTCGTTGTCTTTACGGACAAAATGTTTACCATCAAAAGATTCCGCATAGCCTATTCGATATTTTTCTCCCCGAAACGAATACCACATTATATATTTACCATTATCCACAATCACAAATGGCGTTGTAACAACATGATCAGTTGGCAGATTAACTACTGAGAGGTCCTCAGCGCGCGTCCAGTTTAAGCCATCTTCAGACTCAGCATATCCAATACAACAGGCCACATTTGCTTTACCATTTTTCATTATCCACGGCGTTCCTTGAGTATAATACATTCGAAAGAGCCCTTTATCTTTAATAACACATGGAGTTGCACAAAGCCCTGGATGATTACGATCGCGATCTAATATCGGCCCTAAATAACGACGTGTTAAAAACATCTTGTCACATTTAGCATCAGCCTCTGCAACTCCAATGGCATTTCGAAATGGAACTGTTACCCCAAGATTCCAACCATAGTAATAAAATCTTCTTTTTTCCCCTACTTGTAACACAGAAGTTATATTTACACCACTATCATCGAAGTTACCAATATCTCCTTTATTAATTATTGGTTCATGATGATTATAAATAATTTCAAACTCATTATTTTCAATTTTCGCATCAAGAAAAGTTGGGAACCCATAATTATTTAAATCACGGTGTGTATAATATATACGAATTAATCCTTTATTCCTATCAATTACTTCAACTTCAGGAAGCATAGCGTGAGTATATTTAAAGCCTAGAGCAGGGCAATATACATTCCCTAATTTTTTCCATTTTATCGTCATAATCTCCTATTATTTTGTGCTACGACCAGCCTAAGATATCAATTTATTTTATAAAAAATATTTTTAACTTGGTAAGAGTAAAGAATAACTGTCGAGAAAACGCTCTAATGTTTGGCATCATTGCTTAAACTAACAAGTTTCTCTTATCTAATACTTTTCTTTTTGAAGCTTTTAATTGTTATTAAATTAAGCTAATTACTATAAAGTATTGTTGTAATAAATAATGTTGATGGATGGAAATAAATTCTAATCCGCCTTACTCAGAAGATGGTTTAGCGATTTTTGATATTTCTATTATTTATATAGATTAAGTGCATAAATTTTTCTGATTATTGTAAAAGGCCGTTGTTTAGATTCCATGAATATTTTTGAAACATAAATTCCTATTACGCCAAGAAAAAGAATGATTAGCCCTGAAAGCATCCATATAGAAACAATCAAGGATGTCCATCCATCCAAAAGTTGTTGTGCAAAAAGTCTCATGTAGACAAGAAAACATATGTACAGCAGTGATAAGCAAAAAATAATAAGCCCGGTATAAAAAATGAATTTCAGCGGTGCGGCACTGAATGATGTGACTGCATTTACAACATGACTTATTTTTAGCGAAATCGAATATGAAGTGCCTTGCCGTTTATGTTTATGTATAATTTGTTCACGTTGTTCAAAACCAGTGATCACCCAGAGGCATGAAATCACCATTTCATGTTCTTTAAATTGCAGAAATGCGTCAACATAACGTTTCGTCATAAGACGCATGGTAACAAGGTTTCTTGGATGCTTGATATTGGCAACGCGATCAAATAGTGAGTAATACATTGCGCCACTCCAGCGCTCGAACCACCCACCTTTTCGGGTTTCCTGGACACCATAGACCACATCGCAACCATCCTTATCCATCTGCTGAGCAAAACTCGCCAGATATTCAGGATCCTCCTCAAGATCAGAATCTATCAGAAATATTCGCTCTCCATCTGCGTAAGCTAACCCTGTCATCATTGCTTTATGATGGCCAAAATTGCGCGAAAGGTCTACAACAACCACATGGGAATCTCGTTCCGTGAGCTGCACCGCAAGATCAAGGCTGTTATCGGGCGATCCATCATTAACCAGTATAATTTCGTAGTCATCTCCCACCAGTTGCCTTGCTGCAGCGCTGGCACGGGCATGAAACTCCGTAACATAAAGGGCTGACTGGTACAGCGTGGCGACAATAGAAAGTTTCATAGCGCAATGTGTTTCATAAATCGGCGTGAGTTCTTGCCGCAGTTGAACAGCAGATCAAGAATGGTCACTCCATGCGTAAATTTCCCCCAAATCTGGGGGTATTCAGGGTAGCCAGCGTAATCAAACCAAGTTAGCGTAATGCCCTTATCAGCGAAGATACGTTCTTCGACATAATCTTTAGCCGCTGGACCTGAAAGGTATACAGTACCACCAGCCTTAGCACAAAGATCAGCCAAGCGCTCAGTTTTACCATCCACCAAAAGATAGTCCCAAGAATTACTAATAATTGTAGCTATACCAAGATAATGACAGACCGCCTCAATAAGTATTCGATTCAATGGAGAGAGATGGGTATATACAGCATCAAGGAAAAGTGGTTTAAGCCATGCTGAAATTTCCTCAAAATAGGGTGACTGTTTGTAATTTTGAGTTAATGCTCTCCAGTGTTCCAATTTCCACTTTTGACCATCTATTTCCGTCTCCCTGATTGTTTGATAGTATTTTCCCTTGACTTGAACAGGGACGGTTAACCACTTTTCGCCCTGTGGTGTCTTTATTTTATTACGATTACGCCAATCTCGACGGGTATATTGCACATCATCGTAAAGAATGAACTCATCGACTGATGCAATCATATCAAAGTACCCCTTCCATGGAATATAATTCGACTGAAGAATTGCTATTTTTTTACCCATATCATGACAATTGTTTGGAATCTAAAATTCATAACCAACCCTTCGCCCAATAATAAGCTATTGCCACGTATTCATAAATTATGATACACATGTCGTCAACACTGGCGCTCCATTGAGGATTGGCTGGCGGAGTGTCGATTACTGCTGGAGTATAAACCTCAATATCAGGAGCTTGTTTTCGCCATGTCCAGAGGGCCCGACGACCGTGATAGGGTGAGGTCAAGAAGAGGATGGAGTGTGCGCCTTGCTGCCGTAACTGTTGAATGAGCAACAGAACGTTCTCTGTTGTGCTTTTAGGATATCTCTTGAGAATATGAATGGCTGACGGTGCAACTCCTTTATCTTCAAGGTAGAGCTTGATAACCTCGACTTCTGAAATATTCTGCTCCCTGCCTGATGAGAGGAAAATATGAGGAGCGTAGCCTTGTTTGTAGAATCGAACAGCATCAAGGGCCCTGCGCTGGTAACTGTCGTTGCGGTAGGATGTTTCGCCATTACCGCTAAAAACAACGATGGCATCTGTTTTACGGGGCAAATGGCGAACGACGAGCTGATTGCCCACAAACCAGACGAAGGGAGTCGTAAAGAAGAGCAGGTAGAGTGCAAGAAGCACGGTTGTAACTGTAACCCATCGAGTGCGAGAATGTTTGTAGTATTTGGCCAAACTCTCCTTCCAGGATACTGGTTGCTGTGACTTTAGAAGAAGATGTTGCTCTATAACCTGCATAATCCCTATAAAACGCTTTTCCCAGGTATTTTCTCTGGCTGCTTTGATACGCTTTTCGCATATACCCGGTAAACGAAACTCAGGGTTGTCAAGAGCCTGCTTAACTTTTCCAATAAAGTCCAAGCTGTCTGTGCCTATTAAAACGGTATCAGGAAATTGTTCAGCAAATCTACTAACTTCACGCATATTGGTTGAAACAACGGGGACACCCATTGCGAGATATTCGTTAAGCTTGCAGGAGTAGACGCTATCGGTAAATTCATTGACTATGTATGGAATAAGAGCGACGTCGAAACTACTTATATATGCCGGAATTTGTTCATGGGGTCGCTCACCAAGGAGCACAATATTAGGAACATCTTTGAGAATTGACAAGTCGGTATATTTCGGTCCAACCAACACAACAGTCGCAGTTGGCAAAGCTTTAGCCAAATCGAAAATCTGTTGTTTATCAAATACATCACTGAGAGCGCCTATGTAACCAATAATTGGTCTTTTCAAATTTACTATATCAGCAGGATAAATCATATTCGGGCCTTGATGCTCAAATTTAGCCATCTCGACCCCAGCCGGAAACGAGTAAACAAAACGGGAAAAAAAATGGGCTCGCTCCGCTATTGCTTCTGAAATGGTAAAAACAAGATCAGCAGAGGAAAAGAATTTGTCCTCCCACGCTCTAAGCGCCGCCGTTGCTTTTGATGCACCCGCCATGTGGTTGGCACAGTAATAAATGGTTAAGGCGGGATTGAGCTGCTCAATAAGGCCTTGAGCCAATGGCGAAGGAAGAAAAGAGATAACAACAGGATCATTGAATCGCAAAAGGCGCATCCACCTTTTTATATCGAGTGAAATCGAAAAAACATTCAAGAGATTTGCGACTCTTGAGTATGGGAACGGTATAAAAAGAGGCGAGTAAAGGTAGAGCCCATCATTTAATTGACGGAATCCATGTTCCGAACGTAACCTGTTACGAATACGGTCTTGGATACGGCCTATATCTTTAAGTTGTGGTGTTCTGACTCCAGTATTTTCAATGAAAAGAACGCGATGACCCGCCGACACCAAGGAGGTCGCCAACTGATGGTGCATCTGCCAGTGCGTAGACCAGTCGATTGAGGAGATGATGACAAATGATTTTTGTGTACTCACGATATAATTGTGATATAATCTGGAGAAGTCATATCGAACACTTGAGTGTTGTTGATATCAATAAAAGTGCGAAACCATAACTCCAGCATGAGAAGAATCCATAATTGATTTGAATAATCAGCTTTACAGCGCTGATGGTCATCGAACAAACGCTGCACAACATCCTGATGAAATATACCACGAGACGCTAACCTGCCATCCAACAAATGATCACCAAGATAATCATGCAATTCAGCACGGAACCAATATCCTATCGGAATCGTGAATCCTTGCTTGCGCCGGTGCATGTTTTCTTCCGGTACTATCCCGTGCAACGCTTTTTTTAAAAGATATTTGGAGGTACTACCCTTGCGTTTCAAAGATACAGGCAGTCTTGCCGCAAATTCTGCAAGATCCTTATCCAGAAATGGAGAACGAGCCTCCAGAGAATTTGCCATGGTGGTAATATCAACCTTTGGAAGCAAATCTGTCGGGAGATACCATGCTATGTCACCCGCAAGCGAGGCATCCAGACCACTTAAATCTGATGATTGTGCAAAAATTTCGGCAATTCTGTCTCTTCCGGACAGAGATATTTGTGACGTATACAGCTCGTTCTTAAGATTATCGCTGTATATCGTTAGCCAGCTTCTGTAAAGAGCATCTCGAGAGGAATTAAGTTTTGAAACATACGTTGAAAAACGATTCAGGCCATGAAACCGGCGAAAAAGTCTTTCACTCCCAAAAAGAAGCCCATGCTGCACTATCGGTGGAAGTCGGGACCAGCTCTCTGCACGAGTTGCGCCCAAATGATGACCGTAACCGGCAAATAACTCGTCACCACCGTCACCGTTTAATGCAACCGTTACTACTTGCCGAGTCATCTTTGCAAGGTAGTAAGAAGCAACGGCTGATGAGTCAGCATAAGGTTCTCCAAAGTTTTTAACAAGTAAGGGCAGAACCTCTATGGCATTCGGCTTAACGATAAATTCATGATGGTTGCAGCCATAAAGATTTGCAACTTTTCTTGCATGGGGAAGTTCGTTAAACATGGCCTCTTCAAATCCAATCGAAAAGGTGTTGACCGGTTTTTCAGAGTGTTTTGCCATGATGGCCACGACAGCACTCGAATCTACCCCACCACTCAGAAAAGCACCGAGAGGGACATCGCTTATCATACGTTTCTTAACCGCGTTGAGCAGAAGTCGACGAGTTTCATCAAGAGCATCATGTTCTGATATCACCAACTTAGGTTCGAAGTCCAAGGCCCAATATGGCTCAATGGTTGTGCCATGAAGATCCCTGACGAAAATATGGCCTGGAGGTAGCTTGCGTATTTGCTTGTAGATGGTAAGCGGAGCAGGGATTGCCAAAAATGAGAGGTACTCATCAAGCGCATCATAATCAATATCCCTTGAAATATCAGGGTCGATAATCAGTGCCTGCAGCTCTGAACCAAACCACACTCTTCCGCCCTTCTCGGCATAAAAAAGAGGCTTTTTGCCGAACCGATCGCGAACAAGAAGTAACTTAAGTAAAAGATTATCCCACAGGGCAAGAGCAAACATGCCGTCAAGCTTTTCTACAAAAGAGCTACCATACTCCTCATAAAGATGAACAATGACCTCAGTATCTGAATGAGTCTTAAACACATGGCCCAAAGCGACAAGCTCATCCCTTAACGAGAGATAATTATAAATTTCACCATTCTGTACAACCCACACAGAGCCGTTTTCATTAGCTATGGGCTGATGACCGCCAGAAAGGTCAATAACGCTCAGGCGCCGTGCGGCAAAAGCAACTTGAGGCCGAGTATCACAATGGTCGCATTTAGGTAGATAGAGCAAGCCCTCATCATCAGGCCCCCTGTGATATATCGAATCCGCCATGGATTGCACAAGGGATTTAAAAATCGGGCGCCCGGAAAAATCAACTATGCCAACAATACCGCACATTATGAAAAAGAATGCGTAAAAATACTAAACCCTAGTATTTGATTATTAAAAAATGACATATACCTGTTTAAAGATGGAAGTATCCATGGATGAAATAAAGAACCCCGCCGCAAGCAGCGGGGTATTGAAGAAAACTCTATCCGACTTTACGCCTCAAGAGGCGGGGAATATGACCCATAGAGATTCAAAAAAACTATTGACGAGAAAGAGTATGATACAATTGCAACACCTTGCTCGCCATGGTGTTGGCTGAAAAATTATTTTCGATAAACTTCTTTGCCGCTCGGCCTATCTCTTGACGTCTTGCTCTATCTGATATCAAATATTCAAGCTCCTGAACAAGCTTATCCTTACTAGGCGGGGATAAGAGAACACCTGTTTTACCATCCTCAACAATCCAATCTGTAACACCAGGAAGGTTGGTTATAATCGAAGGAAGTCCTGTGGCCATTGCTTCAAGCAAGACATTTGGCAACCCTTCACGCAGGGTAGGCAATACAAAGATATCCGAGAGTCTAAGATATTTTTCGATTTGGTGAGTACGTTCTATAAAAGTGACAAAAGGAGAGTAAGCACTCTTTGTTGTGTCTTTTTTGATATTCTCAACCAGATCAACATCCACTTCATAGTTTGAAGCACTAGTAGAGCCAATAAAAATTATTCTTGATTTTACCCCTTTTTTGAAAAGTTCAAGCCACGCATCATAGAGAATGTGCGGTTGCTTTTCCTGAGAAAAATGGCCTATAAAAATCAGAATAACTTCATCAACCCCAAAACGAAGTTCACTCCTGAGTGACTCCTTTTCCCCTGATACCGGGGGCCTGAAGCGATCGACATCAACCCCATTCGGAATAAAATAGTATTTATCAGGAGATAACCCTGCTGTTTCATAAGACTTTTGAAAAGCGGGGCTAACACTAATAAAAGAATTAGCCTTTTTAAAAAAAAACCAAGCCAAAACAGAGCGGTTCTTAATTGACACTGGGTCATCCTCACCATAAGAAGTGAGCTTGATAACTATTTTTTTTCTAAAAATCAAGCATAACGCGACAATAAGTATTGATTTCTTTGAAAAACCATGAAGATGGACGACATCAAAATATCTACTATTAACAAGAAAGTAATGTATAATATGAACGGCTGATGCAAATTGCAAAAAACGACTTTTGGGGTTAATTGCAATTCGAGTGATTGATACGTTATCAACTTTTTTTTCAGTATAGGTAAACCCTAAAGAACTTCCTGAAAGTATCCTGAAATCTATATCGTTTTTCAGCAAGTTAATGAGCAGACGGCATTGCAATACTGCTCCACTGATTTCAGGGTAGTAGACGCCTGTAACCATTAAAACCATTTGGATCCTGAATGACTTTTTATAAGTTTTATAAGTTTTATAACAATTAACATATATAATGACTTTAGCTTAACCGCTAAATCAGCATATCCAAATGAATATTCAAAATTATATTGAGCTTTTAAATACTCTTTTTCTTTGAATGCACGACGACCTGTAGCATATTTAACTTTGAACATATATTTTTTATTCTGATATTCACTTATTAAATGCAAATAGTCTTTCCTTGCGCATTCAACGGGGCAACTCATATCGCGAGATGATATGTTACTATCATTTACCGAATACAACCCAAGTACTTTTGGTATATATAAAAAATTATTAGTTATAAGCGCAATACGTAGCCATGTATTATAATCCTCGCTTGCTATCATCTCTAAATCTTCATTTATTTGCCCAATTTTATCAAGAATTATTTTTCGAACAACAACTGACGAATTGCTTATCGCATTATCATTAATGAGTAAGTCTATTATTACTGGCGCAATAAGACACCTGCTTTTAGTGATATTATTTTTGAACAATGACGTTGGTAGCCCTACAACTTTTAAGTCATGATAAATCAGATCTACACTTTTATTAATATGCTGGACGCATACCTGAAGCTTATCAGGTAACCATGCATCGTCAGCATCCAAAAAGCAAATCCACTCGCCCTTAGCCTTTACTATGCCTCGATTTCTTGGACGAGCAGGTCCACCATAATTCTTTTCCCATTCATATATAATTCTTGTGTCATTTATTGCTAAAATTACTTGTTGAGTATCATCAGAAGAGCCATCATCCATCACAAGTATCTCAAAATCACAAAACGACTGTACCAAAACTGACTCGACTGCCCTTTTTAACTCTTTAGCTCTGTTAAATGTAGGGATGATGACTGAAAAAAAAGGCTTCATACTACTTACAATTCATCCCATTCTTGCTGCTAATATTCAATCACGCATCCTCTTTTGAGCAGGTCATCAAAATAATATATCGTTTTAATCAGGCCATCATGAAGAGCTATTGCAGGAGCCCACCCGAGAGCTGAAGTTGTTTTCGTCAAATCAGGCTGTCTCTGCTTTGGGTCATCCTCCGGCAAAAGCTCAAACTGAAGTTTAGATTGAGATCCCGTTAAATCGATAACCAGTTCTGCAAGTTCACGAATGGTAAATTCACTCGAATTGCCCAGGTTTAATGGCCCTGTCAGTGAATCAGGGGTCTGCATAAACAGAATAATGACATCGATAAGGTCGTCAACATAGCAGAACGATCGGGTTTGGTTACCTTCACCAAAAATAGTTATCGGTCTGTTTTGTAATGCCTGTACTATAAAATTTGAGACTACCCGGCCATCATCAGGATGCATTCGAGGGCCATAGGTATTAAAAATACGCCCGACTTTTATAGAAAGATCATACTGACGCCGATAATCAAAAAATAGTGTTTCCGCACATCTTTTCCCTTCGTCATAACAGGAACGGATTCCTATCGGGTTAACATTCCCCCAGTACTCTTCAGTCTGAGGATGGATTTCAGGATCGCCATATACTTCTGATGTTGATGCCTGGAAAATTCGCGCTTTTAACCGCTTTGCCAGACCAAGCATGTTGATAGCTCCATGAACAGAGGTCTTTGTTGTCTGAACAGGATCAAATTGGTAATGTATCGGAGATGCAGGGCAAGCCAGGTTATAGATCTCATCCACTTCAACATATAAGGGAAACGTTATATCATGGCGGATGAATTCAAAATGAGGAACTGAAAGCAGATGAGCAATATTATCCCTGCTTCCGGTAAAAAAGTTATCAACACAGAGCACATCATGACCAGCAGCAACAAGCCTGTCACACAGGTGTGAGCCTAAAAAACCTGCGCCGCCGGTAACCAAAGTCCTTTTACGGGAATTCTTCATGTAGCTTTTATAACTTAGTCGCGATTACAACCATAGAGTTTTTCCCTGTGACTTGATGATGAACTGAATATCCAAGAAGGCTGAAAAACAAATAATAATCAGATTGTCGATAATAGTGATCACCGGAGGTCATACGGTGGATATAATTCAAAAAAAATAGTACTAACTTTTATGTTTTAAAACGATTAGAGAGAATGTTTCTTACATATCGCATATGGGGTAATATAATTTTCTCCAATCAAGATCACAGCTCCATTCCCATTAAAATACGATCTATCATTCCAATATTCAGACGAATAGATCTCCTCTAACGCTGAATCAGAAGACCATTCTATAACTGGCGGCAGCTTCTCCTGAAGAGCTAAGATTGTCTCATTCATGAATCAAAATCGTATACATTAGTGTTGGCTGTATCGTTCAAGAGTAATTTTCGCCAACGGGGAAGTTGAGGGTCAAGTGTAAAAAAACTTTGGCTATCACAGTGTAAATCAGGAGCAACTACTGCAGATATCAACCCATGCGCCAGTTCTTCCGGAGTGCTGGCGAACAGCACGCCCTTACAACCATAGAGTGGACTAAGATTGAGTGTATTGGGATCCCGTACAGATACAATCGGCACGCCAACGCAATAGGCATCGACCGCTGCCGAGGTAGCTGCGCTGGAGTAAGCAACATCACAGGCAGCCAGTAGTTTCGCGATAGGTTCCATCGTTACCGTCATGTTAAGGCTCGGATAATCAGCAAGGCTAATCGGACAACCGGGATGCGGTTTAACTGTAATAACCGTACCTCCAGGCAACAATGAGACGGCCTGCAACAACAGGTGCATTTGCTGTTGCGTATTGCTAAGCAAGTAATCACCCAGCACCAAGAGCCGCATGATGCCCTTTTTAGGTGTCAGGACAGAAGCAGTTACAATTTTTTCATCACTTAGGTAGAGATAACGCAGCGCTTCAACTTCAACAAGATCTTCTTCCGGGTACCCAGCCTGAAGACAAGTATTCATGGCCATTGGTCCATTAACGGCAACCTTATCCGGTAGAGGCAAATCATTACATCCTGTTCGCTTATAGCTACGCGAATCATAAAAATAACGCAAATCCCAATACAGCATGGTGGTATGCTGCGCACCTATCAAACAATCATGCCCGGAGGCTTTCCATGCGTTAATAAGTGCGAATTCCCAAGGTTGCTGTTCATATAAATAAACACCAACCTGCTGTTTCGGCAACGTACTCATAGCTGCCTCAAATAAATTAAGGTAAAGAGCGTTAATTAGAGATCGAGATCCAACCAGTGATTCATGCCAATCTTTAGCAAACAAAGGCCACAAAACAAGATCATAAGTTGTAACTGTTGATATATTAAACTTTAATCGCTTTCCCAGCCAAACCAACCGACACCAGTCTCGTAATGATTTAAAAACTACCCATACATTTAAAAATGAATCGAGCGTTACATGCACACACTCTCTCTTACCTGCACTATTAAATTCAGTAATGATGTGTGCTGCACTCTTAGCCGTAGGCAGCAATGTGTCTTTTAAATACAGATGTAACCAATTAATTTTACTTCCGTCCGCATGCAATTTAGACGGAAGATTTGCCCAGTAACGACTTTCATATAGTCCATTGCTTGCAGCATTTGGTTCTAAATTAAATAACGGAGCGACGAAAGTGACTTGCCCCTGTGTCTCTCGCCACTCTTTAAGACCTGCACCACGAAGTGCCCAACGATCCACTAAGTAGAAAAAATAACTTGCTAAAGCTTGCGCAAATATAGGAAGTGATCGATACATTCGAGGGACTAATGACACATTAGCTGACGACTTCTTAACAATACACTGCCACTCGAAGGATACATTTATTTTTGCGCACCACAACCGTATGCATTCTGCAAGAGGTTGATTGCTACTTACAAGAATAAGTTGGCTGATTTTACTGTCAGTTGCCCATAAATCAAAAGCCATTAAGCGAATCGCATCGGTAATGTGAGGCGAGTAGGCATAATTACACTTTTCTGCAATCAGGGTCATCCACCAGTAACTGAAACCAGGTCTTAATTCAAGATGATCGACCAGCCGCTTCCCATTAATGTGCTTTTCGCCTAAATCATAAACCCAGGCAAGATAACGTGCCTTCAAAACTTCAGCGTTTTCTTCTACCTGAGTCGGTATCGATATCATAGATGGCGAAGCGCTCGTAGCAAAACCACGCCACAAAACCGCCGTCCAGTCGCCCTCTGGCGGAAAACCTTCTGCGTCCCAGACAAACACACAATCTGACACTAACGCACCAGCTCCATACATGAATAGAGTTTCCAATAACCATCATCCGCCATTTGCGCCTCTACCAAAGCGATATCACTCAGGCTATCAACAGAAAATGATTTGATATGGGCATAGGGGGCGATGTGCTGCCTGAATGGCATGTCCAGAATACGATTACTCTCGCATGCCTCAAGTTGTTCAAGGCGTGTCTCCGGATGTTCAGTAAATGCTTTGAGATACTTCCAACGGAAAGCAAAGATCCCGTAAATACGTCGAGCCAGAAGTTCCGCAGAAAAATCACCCTTGCAATAAGGTACGGGGACACGCGACGTATAAAGAACCTCGCCTGTCGCATTGTGAATGACCTTAACGGTGTCCGGATTCCGCCAGATTGACTCATCAATTATATGCATTGCCAAAAGGGTACCAGCCTTGTCAGGATCTGCGACTAAAGGAGCCAACACAGTATCAATCATGTCAGGACGCATCATAGGCTCGTCACCCTGCACGCACACAATGATATCGTCATCATCAACGGTTTCATTTAGACATGTTACAGCCTCAGCCACTCGATCCAGCGCCCGTGTATGATGGGCACCCGTCATTACAACAGGGAAACCCTTATCGACCGCAAACTGCTCAATTTCAGCATCACAAGTTGCCACCACCAAACGAGACCACCCCTTGTACATTTGTGCACGCAAGACCACATGCTCAAGCATCGGGCGACCGAGAATGGGATGAAGTGGTTTACCAGGGAAACGGGAAGCCGCCATGCGGGCGGGTATAACACCAATTATTTTCATGAATTACTTTTTCAAAAATTGAACGCCTAATTTTTTGTCCGATATAAATCAGCCAACTTGTTGTCCAGTTGCCCAAGTCTTGCGCTATCGCCTGCTGTTGCAACATCTACCCAACACCGATTCTCATCTGCCAAATAAAATGAATTCAGCAACTGAATTGTCGCCAACGTATCGTCAAAGATGACCGGAAATTTTTTGACATCACTAAAGTGATCAACAATTTCCTCATAAATCTTGACGTGACCATGGCCATAGATATTACCTGAAAAATCTTCCGAGCTTTGGGCACAGGCAACGGGATCCGGCGTATAGATTTGCAGCTCATTCACCGCGATCCCCCCTATTTGAGCCAAACCATTCTCGCAAACCAAAGATAAGCTTGCTTCATAGTCAATAGGACGTGCAGCGGTCGTGACTTCAAGTGTACCAATGGCACCGCTAGCAAAAATAATAGAAGCGGCAGCTATATCCTCTACCTCGATGTCAGCGCCAAGCGTGTTATGAACACTACAAACGCGACTCACCTGCCCACCAAATTGCCTTAGCAGGTCAATATGGTGAATCCCCTGATTTGTCAGGCAGCCCCCATCCATTGAAAAGGTGCCACGCCAAGGAGCCAAGTCGTAATAGCGTTGTGGACGACACCAGCGCACTCGTACCGCGACCGACCGAACCCGCCCCAACTCGCCAGCCACCAAGCCCTGCAGCACTCGTTTCACCGCCCGATTATGCCGGTTCTGAAACACAGCGAAGACCTGAACTCCTGCTTCAGCAGCTTTAGCATAAACCTCCCGAACCTGTGATGGCTTCATAAAGGTCGGCTTTTCAACAATAATGTTTTTACGATAGCGCGAGATAATATCGAGCGCATGCTCGTAGTGCATACCTGATGGTGTAATAATAGCAACTGTATCTATTTGCGGATTCTCCAACAACATCTGATGATAGTTGACGTAGGCCCTGACACCAAACTGCTCATGGTAAATATTCGCTTTATCTCTCACCAAGTCACACACTGCAACCAGTTCAACGCCCTCTGTTTCGATAATCGATCGGCAATGATGCCCTGAAATGCGGCCACAACCAATAACGGCTACTTTAACAGGATTGTTTTTCATAATGTCTTTTCGGATAAATATAGGCATTCAGTCGGACTCGTTATGGTTTACCAATAAGTCAAGCGGCAATAATAGCTCAGCTATTGTCTTGCAGTCTTCTTGATTTTTACGAACTGCAAGGACAGAAAAAACAATCCTTTCGTAGGGAATAACAGCCATTGATGAGGGCTTTCCCCAATAACCATACCCTAAAAATCGGTCTGGTTTAGGGTGAAATGCTTCAATCATCTCCAGCGCTTCGAAAACATTGGTCACCACATACGGCGCCTTTTCCTCGCGACCTGTCAATTGCGTCGCTTCGTCAAAATGAACATATTGATAACCTTCCTCAATAGTGCTTAACGTTCTTTGATTCGTTAAGCGAAAAGAAAAAATAAAATAGCCGCCGTTTGCAGTGTGATCCCAACATGTTTTGATAATTTTTTGTGTTTCACAGTTCCAATCAGCACAACTTAATGATACTACCAAATCAAAAATTTTATTTTTTATGCTATCTGGGTATGTGGCAATATCGGCGCACTCAAAATGAGCAGGAATAGGATAATTGGACTGAGTTGCTCGTGCAAGTTGAATCGAAGCACGATTAATATCTATGCCGGTGTAGTGATCTATTTTAAATTGGTCATATAAGGCACGCCCAAGACCTCCACAAGCGCACCCGACATCCAATACCGTCTTAATTGCCCCGTGTTCATCGAAAACACTTTTGAATACGTGTTGCTCAGAAGGGTAAAACTGCTCCCATCGCACTCGGTTATGCGAATAAAACTTTGCAATAGAATCAGATTCATAGTGGATGTTTATATTTGATGGCTCCAAGTTAAATCCTTTGAGTTCTTGTTGTCACGTTAGTGTCACCAAAATATTGATGATAGATATTATTTACCGCTTAGTAATTATGCCAACCAATGTGTCCGCATTGCCTGATGCCACTAAAGCTTGCCGATACTGGTCTTCAATTTCCTGACCGAACTTTGCCGAAAAACGACCCATTCCTCCCGGTCGACCATCGCGCGCCCAGACGAGATGATTAGAAAGATCGTAGCGCTGATCAAGCAGAATTTGAAATGCGTGCCCCAGAGTATTAAGCAAATATTCCAGTGAAGGCTTCGAAAAGTACCACGTGTGAGCAACTATCCAGTAAAAACGCTCAAATGCAGGCAAATCATAGAGGGTCAACAACGGATCCGCAGAGTTTGGTATCTCAAAAATGAGTTGACCGCCCGGCTTGAGAAGATCAAGTTGTTGCTGCAAGAACGCTCGTGGTGCAGAGATGTGCTCCAATACAAATGAATGAAGAATCAGATCAAACCCCTCTCGATAGCAACCAGTTGCAATTAAATCTTCGGTGGAATCATAGCAATCAATGCCACGTGACCGCACGTATTCACCAAAAACTCCTGACGGCTCAACACCAACACATTCCAAGCCTCGCTCAACAAGCGGGTACAACATAAATGCCGAAGAACAGCCAATCTCCAACACATGGCCGCTCTTCGGTAACCTGCTTTCCAAGTATTTCATGCGACGCGACATCATCCACGCATTAGCTTCTACATGCTTTGCAGGGTCATTCCACCCACCGGATGCCCCGGCGCGCCCATTCATGAAGTTTGAAAATTCAGCAACATAGAATTTCTTCTCTTCTTCCGGTGTAAGACCCGGAAAAAGGTAACAAACATCACAATTACTGCATCGGTAAAAAGCCTGTCCCGGTTGCCCTCCATAAACATGTGAAGTAACTACATTCTGATTATCATGCGACTTATTGCATAGAGGACATTTTTGAGGAAGGGCCATGGAAGTTTTCTACATTGTGGATTGAGCAATATTTGGCTTAAATAATGCGACTTAATTACATCTTATTTTTCAAAATTCAACAGCTCCAAACTTTGTTTCAATTTGCATTACTGCTCCAAAGCTCATGCGCCACCCATCCGAACAACATCACGAATGCGATCAATGATAGGCGCAAACAACTCACCCGTCGTAGAAGAAAAGCGGCTAAATCCCTTTAGACAAGGTGCGCTGAAATCCTGACGATAAAGAACGTAATCAGCCAAGCTCGCATGCACTCGTTCAGATGCAGTGCCAAATGCAACATGGCAAAAACTACCATGACTTTCGAGTGTCCGCAACCCCAACTCTTTCATGGCGGACAAAAAACCATCGCGCCCTTGATTGAGCCTTTTGACAGATGCTCTCATTTCATGTTCGAATTCTGAAATCATCCTGTGTGCCATCGCCAAAGCCACTGTGTTAGTCTCATAGTTGGGGCGAACGTTGTGAAGCAAAGCTATCAGTTCAGGACTGGCAATGCCGTACCCAAGTCTTACTCCAGACAACCCCCAAGCCTTAGAAAACGAGCGAGCAACTATAAGATTCGGAAACTCAACGATCGACGGCACTACGGTGTGCGAATAGAACGGATAATAAGCTTCATCAACAAGGAACAGCGTGTTGGCCTCAAGGGCGATGCGAATAATGCGCCTTAAGTCATCAGGCGCAAACACAGTACCTGTCGGACTATCAGGATTGGGCAAGCAAACGAGTTTAGGACGCCGTTCCTGAATCATTTCGATTATCGTTTCCGACTTCAGTTGAGGACCACTCTCGCCAGCCATATACTGTAGTACCGTCGTATCAGCCCCACACATATCGGCATAAAATTGGTACATCGCGTACGTCGGTTGCGTCAGAAACACAACATCACCAGGTTCAACAAAAGCTCGAAAAACTGAGCCAATAACACCATCAGATCCTTGAGCCAAAATTAAGGCACGAGGACTCACATCAATGTATTCAGCAAGCTTATGATAAAACGGTGCGACATCAGGATAAAACACAACACTTCCAGGATCAATCTCGGCCAATACCTTAAAAACAATTGATAAAAATATGGGGTCGGTGTTTTCATTCTTGTCCAACCACAACAAGCGTGGATCACGAAGAGCGACAACTCTCGAATCTGCACGCTGTAAATGTCCCGCATCAGATAATGGTGTGCGACGCGACGGTATAAACATCGTTCTCTCTACCATCACTGCAACTCCACTACCGAAAAATTTGATACAGACTCATGGACTGTTGAAGCTACGCGTGATCTGGCGACTCGAAGTGCTTTTTGCGTCTCAAGAACATGGCTTCGCGAGCTGCTGACACGGCTACCAAAATGCGGTTCAACGACGCAATACCCGCTATATCCATCGCGAATAAGTCTTTCAAACTGTCCAACCCAATCCAGGTCGCCACTACCCATCATTGCATGCGTAAATTTCTGCTCACTCTTAGAAACCCTTGCATCCTTAACATGTAAATGGCCTACAAACTCACGAACTACATCATATCCAGTTGGATAAGGTGCTTCTGAAAAAGCGCCAATCAAGTTACCCGGATCCCAATTAAGCTTTAATGCAGGCGAGTTCACTCCTTTCAAAATCTGATACACCGACGCAGGACTCTCCCCCCAAAGACCTCGATCATTCTCAAGGAAGAGCGTTAACCCCTCTCGTTCCGCCCTATTAGCCACAGTACCGAATATATCGACAATTTGCCTTAATGCGTCAGCTTCATTATGACTGTCGTCACGAACAAATCCGAAAATTACGACCGCCGTAGTCTTAAGGCGGTTTGCCAAAGCAACGACCTGATCAAACCGAATACCAACCTCCTGAGAAATCAGCTCTTTATCAAGCTGAATCTTAAAGAGTCCCGGTGCAAGAGAGGAAAGCTTTACCTCATTTTCGTAAAGTACTTTTTGAACCAGACGTACTTCATCATCATTTATATCCGGAATCCGTTTACCATACAAACGCTTAAGTTCAAAATATTCGATGCCCCACTCTATTCCAAGTAATACGGCTGTTTCAAAGTCCTGGCTGATCGCATCCGTGTTAATAGAAATCTTCATTTTATCCTTGATAAATATACCATGCGAAGAAGTCAAGTGGATATAAAATCGAAAATATTACCATCGTATTATGTTCCATAGTGAAATAAACAAACCTTTAAAACGATATAATCTCTTTTCAAATTTTGCCCAGCGAAAACACTCAGCAGACTGAGTCCGCAACAAGAAACCTTCGGCTTGAGTTATTAATCCTATTTCCAAGGCCACATCGATAACGTCATATACATAACCAGGTAATTTTGCTGCCATGTAAATAGAAATCGCTGCAGCAATCTCTCTTTGAGCACTTACAACATCCTTGCTTAGAATAATCAAGAGTTTCTTTGTAAAGGCAGCTATAGTTGGGGCATATAGCGCCTTACCCCAAAGAGGCTCACCTTCAAAAAATACATCTTTGCATATTGTCGGGCGCACATGGTCAATTTGAATTCCCGCAAGCCGATAGCCCTGACCTCTCAGCAAAGCATCAATGTCCGAAAAATAGCCCTGTCCTTCGTAGGCTTGAACAAGCTCAAATTCAACTTTTAGTAATTTTATTGCTCCTGTGTTCAATAGTTGCTGCGCCCCTTGAAGAACCTGAAAATCGTGACCTTCAACATTAATATCCACAGCGTCTATCAACTCATACTGATCAGCAAAATGCTTATCCAACGTAGTGGATTCAACTGAGATTGTCTTCTTCGTAAGCATACTATGGAAAGCGTACCTATTCACAAATTCGATAAGTGGTTGATGAAATGAGGACGCCCTCTCATCAAAAGCAACAAAGAATGATGCAGTTCCTGTGCTATTCGACACACAAAGTGGTAAAGTGCCACTGTTCGTTGTAGGTTCAAAATCAAAAGTCGTCACTGTTTCCACGGGAAGAAGAGACCAAGGTTCTTTTAACTGACCACCCGAGCCCACATCAACAAAGCCGATATTGCCAGCAACTTCACCTTGCGTTAACAAGGTTGAACAGAATTTTCTTATTCTTCGATTTGTAATATTAAACATTACAGTCTACCATCTAAACACTTATTAAATCAATTATTTATACGCAAAAGCCGTCCATGGTAATCAAGCACGGTGTTATTTTCAAGGAATCTCATTAACATCCAATCCTTCAATAGCGGCTCGTCCCATCGCTAAAATAGCCTCTTCAGCACTGCCACCAATGTGCGGTGTTGCAAGAAAATTTGAAAGATTAAGCAATTCTATGTCTTGAGGTGGTTCATCTGCAAACACATCGAAAGCTGCGGCTGCCAATTTTTTGTTCTTAAGTGCCTTTTTTAACGCAACTTCATCAACAAGCCCACCACGCGCCGCATTAAGTAGTAATGCCGTCGGCTTCATCATCGCGAGCCGCTGTTCATTGATTATGTTGCATGTACTTTCGTCCAAAGGCACATGTAGGGTAACCACATCTGACTGACTCAGCAACTCTTCTAAAGACAATGGTTTAATGTTATGCGCCTTATAAAAATCCGGATAATCACGAATATCGTGTACCAAAATCGGACATCCAAAAGGTTTTAACATTTGGACAAGATCCTTGCCTACATGCCCACACCCAATAATACCAACCGTTCGTCCAGAGAGTTCACCACCCATAAGTTGGCGCCAGGTACCTGAAATAACCTCAATGTTCGCCGCATGAACATGTCGCAACATTGTAATGGCATAAGCAATAATCAATTCGGATACAGAGCGTCGATTGACCCCGCCAGTCCACCCCAATCGTTTACCATGTGCCCTCATGGCCTTCATGTCTATCATATCAAGACCAACGCCATATTTACCAATTGCCTTCAGTTCTGGCAAACGTGATAAAACGTAACCATCAATCGTTTCAAGTGCAGTAATCGCTTTGTCATGCCCACGAAGAAACTCAACAAGAGTGTCGCCTTTCAACTGGCACCCCGTATCATTGAAGGTGACGTGAACATAACGCGCAAGCAACTCTGCGCGTAGCACCTTGTTTTTGGAAAATGAGCGTGAACATACAGCAACTTTTTCTGTTGAATTCATGTAGTCATTTTTCCAAATTGATCAACCCATTACTTGCAAATATATTGCAGGATTTTTGAAAACGGCCCTGTAACATACTAATGCTCCCACCAGCACCTTCAACAATTGCGAGACCCGCAGCTACATCCCAAATCATGATATCCTGCTCTGCGTAGGCGTCTACTGAACCTTTAGCAACTTGCAACAAGGAAAGAGATGCCGATCCAAGCATGCGGACCTTGCCAAAGGAACTCACCATTTCAAAAAAAGAAGCTGGTGATGCGTCAGCAAAGTCAAACCTGGATGGAAATCCTGTGCAGAGTATCGCTTGACTTTTATATTGAATCGCTGACACATGTATCGGACAGTCTTCGATAAATGCACCAAAGAGCTGACCACCCCATGCCAATCGACAGGTGGGATATTCACAAATCACTCCAAAAAGAGGCAAGTCCCCACGAAATAGGGCAATTGATACGGCACAAGGGGCCAGTCCACGTATATAATTAACAGTACCATCAAGGGGATCAACAACCCATCGCAACCCATCATTATCAAATTTTCCGAATTCACCCGACTCTTCACTAAGAATAGAAATTCCTGTTGGTTTCAGGTAATCAAGAATTATCCCCTCAAGTCTACAATCTACAACAGACTTCATCTCTCGAGGTAAATCATTGGCATATTCATAACTTAACAAACTGTTATCCATAGCAACCAAAACCTGCATTGCCTGGCGTGCTGCATCTTGAGCAATTATTAGCAGTTGATTATACTCACTCATACTATATATTGCGCATCAGATCGGCACGAACAAGATGATCCGTCGCAATATTCGCATCTTCTGCGTACCATATTTTAATGCCGTAGGAACATAAATAATTATATACGTCATTTATTTATAGCCGAATAAATATGCTTTCAAAAAAGCTAAAGGATTTTTGAATAATAGACGATTCAAAATATTCATAGTTGACTTTCGTCGGGATCAGCAATTGCGTACGCATTTCTCCATACAGGATCAGCATAGTAAATCTTATAGACCAATTTCATGGTATTGAGGGCATCCAATGACGACCCACTGTTGACTGGTTGATTCGTTAGTATGTAATCGGCAAACCTATTAATTTCCTCTTCCCAGGATGGGTCGTGATTGTACCGTGTTAATTGCTCTCTGGGGTCGCCATTGTCATGGTCATGATCTACAGTAACCACAGTAAGAGTTTCTTCCCCATAACTTTTTGTGCCCGACAAAATTCCACCCAAAATGATGCTCCCCCGTTCCAGATTGATATCCAGATTAAATCGATGGCGCCATTGGGTTGCCGACGAATTGAGCATACCAACAATACCATCTGCTGTGCGCATTAAAGCATAGGCATTGTCTTCTACTTCATAACCCCAGTGACCATTCGATATAAAGCTATGTACTTCAGTGAACTCACCGGCAAAGAGCCGCATAAGATCGACCATGTGAATACCTTGGTCAAGCAACACACCGCCACCGGCAATTTCTCTTTTTATACGCCAATCCGGTTGATTAAAAGTAATAAGTTTAGACTTACCATAAACGCCACGCATATTGATAATATGCCCAAGTTCGCCAGACTGGATTAATCGCAGCGCATCCCGGACGGACTCATGATAGCGGTGGTTAAAGCCATACATCAACTTGCAGCCAAGATGTTTTTTTTCACACTGAATAACCCGAATAATATCTTCGACATTACGTCCAGGAGGTTTTTCACAGAAAACATGCAAACCCAATTCCAAGCCAGCGACCGTTACTTCCGACGCAATATCATTAGTTAAACAGACAATCAAAACGTCAAGCTTTTCTTTAAGCAAATTATGATAGTTCTTATAATAGCGAACACCTTCAGGTAATGTTCCATTTCCATCAAACGATTGATCACAAACCGCAATCAATTGCAGGTATGGATTGTGATCAATGCATGCACACCGCCGCTTTCCTACAATACCATAACCAGCAATACCAATTTTAAGTATTGTCATTTAAGCACACTAAATTTTCATAAATATTTCATTAGCACATATTTGATTATAAGTAAACCTTAAAGCAGTTGTTTTAGTGTAAAATATATTATAGAGATGTTATCATTTATTAGTTCATATACATAACAAGATTACATGGGAGCGACAAAATAATTTGTTGTATAATCATTTCTTTAATAGGGTACTAAAAATGCGGATTTTTCTGATAGGAAACAATCAACTAACAAAACAAAAGATTATATTGTTGCCTTAAACGACAACGTTATAAGTAAATCAGCCCATTTCTTTATCCAGTTCTTGTCTAAATTCAAAGCCTGACGATAAAACTCTTCTCTTGCAACAATGGTTTGCGAACTATTCCACCATTTATTAGGGTCATCCCAAATAGAATTCAAATGGTTAGCAGCATCCGCTGGGTTATGAAATATAATTTTCGCTGCTTTGAGAATTTCAAGTAACGGGAAAGTAATGGGATGTAACTTGTACAAGTGTGCGGGATACATCAATATTGTCGGCACTCCCGATGCCATAGCTTCTGAAAAAGTTGTTTCGGGATAAGAGCACACAATTACTCTTGATATTAGAATTATTTTTTTAATCGCATTCTCTTCATATACCTTATCAAAACCCAATTTATCAACAAAACGCTGGGATGTATTCCACCCCCGAGAAAATGGGTATGGCTTAACGCGAAAATAATCTTTCACACGTCCATCTAACTGACCATAAAATTCTAAAGTCATTTTAAATGAAGTAGACCATTGATTTGCTAATGGGCAAAATTGCGCTCGATAAACCCATCTCGGATACTCATTTCCAATGAACGAGCAATACTTTTTTGGTGTTATAAGCTTTTGATAAATTGCGTATAATTTTGCATTACTATTTATAATTTTTGGTGGAGGCATTTGTACGTGCTTTGAATGGTAAGGCAAAAACCAGCATGCTCTTAAATCTGAAATATCAACCTCAAAATTAAATAGCTCATTAATAAGAGGTAGTGAACCCCCATGCTCTAAAATAAGCAGTTTCCTACCTTTAGATATATGCTCCGCAAACCACATTTTTGCAAAATAATCCCCCCAGTGTGAGCTGCCAGTAACAATTACTTTTGGCCTTAGGACAACTTTACGTATCCTGTCGCGAAGCATTATATAATCTTCTATCAAGCAAACAGGAATATCATAAGCAATAATCTGCTTTAGAAACTCTTCAAACGCAGTGGTGCACTGAAAATCAATTTTTAGA
>CAJEXQ010000022.1 GCA_903994635.1 uncultured Chlorobiaceae bacterium | reverse complement strand
TTTCTGTTGTCGCTCAAAAGCAAAGCCGGAATGAGCAGCCAACTGACTACGGGACGAACACCAAGCGGAAGCCAACGCCGTTGCGACGGTAGACGGGGGTGTCGGAGCCGCGATTAGCCGACCGACAGCGCCCGGCGCCGTCGTCCCAGCTCCCGCCACGAAGCACGCGGTCCGAACCGGATTCATCCCACAAACTATCCGTCCACTCCCATACGTTTCCGGCCATATCATACAATCCTTCAGGGGTTGCTCCTTCGGGATAGCTGCCGACAGGTGTTGTTGCACCTACATTCCTTTCATAGTTGAGCAGTTTCGGGTTCGGTTGCCCTTTATTGTCTGCCCAGGGATATTCACGAACTTCCTGCACCGCCTCACCCTGCCTGCCTCCTGCTGCCCACTCCCACTCAACTTCATTCGGCAAGCGGTAAGAGTCTGGTTTACCTTCAAGCTGTGAAAGCCAGAGTGCGTAGGCTTGGGCTGCATACCAGGAAACGCCAACAACCGGCTGATCATCGCCGCCAAATTTTCGATCTTCATCATAGGTTGAACGAAACAGGGTGGCAAGGTCGTTTTGGCCCTTTTTGAGATAGTTGGCAAATTCGGTATCCCATCTGTTGTTTTGCGCAATTTCGTTCAGCTTTTCCTTGAATCCTGATGCCTCCCCAAATGCAGCAATGAATGATCGGTAGAGCTTGTTGGTTACAGGATACTTGGCAACATATAGATCCGGAACATACTCTTTCTTTTTTGTTCGCGAGGAGATGTAGCTTCCTGCCGGTATCAGGATATACTCCGCATTCTGTTCCAAATGATTTCGTGAGGATGGCCGAAAATTTTTGATTTGACCTCCGAGAGCACTGATCACTTCATTGGCCCGACCTGCAACATCTTCGTTTTTGGCAAGGCCTTGGGCCATGAACTGCTGCAAGGCATCAAGAGCTGCCGGTTTTCCGATAGCTTTGAGGCAGTCGAGAATGACCCGCTGGCATTCTGAGCTGTTTGACGGATCAAGAAGCTTCTTGCAGAGAGCGTCAACCTTTTTGCGAGGAGCTTCTTCAATGATGGTCTGCAGGAGCAACTGCTGCTTCAGCGTAAACACTGCACTGAGAGGTGAGTCAAAAAGTTTTTCCATAAAGAGATCAAATGTCTTCTCATCTTCCTGGGCAAGAAAGAATTTGATCGGTTCCTCCCACCAGTCGTCGCCAAAACCGAGAATCAGGCTGTCAAGATGGCCGGAGGTCCACTTTACCTGATTGACCAGCTCAACACTGGCAAGATATTCCCTGAACGATTTGTGGCGAAACATATATGCATTGCTTCCATACTCCACCAGCAACCCTGCGCGATTCACGAGATGATTGCAGAACTCCTCAACAGTGGGTGGGGTATAGTTCTTCTCCCCCAAAACATCAAGCCGTTCCTGCATTTTTACCTGCATGGCATCCCTGCTGACCTCATCCGTTTTCAGCTCTTCCTGCATCCAGAGGGAGAGCGGGCCAAGCACCATACGGGCACGTTCTGCCGGAATCAGCACCGTAATCTCACGGCGTTTATCCCTGAGTTCAAGCAGATAATCGAGCACCGCATTATAGAGTTTAACACGACTCTCGGGCAGAAAATCCCTGTTTTTCCACAGAATCGCCATGATCTGCAGAATCATCGGCACAGAGGCCAGTTGGCGCAACCCCTTGTTATTTGAGGCATTCAGGTATGTAATCATTTTGAGGGTTCGTTCATCGCCCTTTGCCAGTTGCTGTCGCTGCCACTCCTGAAGAATCAATCCCTCATCACAGGACTCCTTCAAAAAAGCCGCCCTGAACCAGTTCTTTAAAAAGTTCTCCTGCTGTTCTTTGGTGAAATCCTGCACGTCAGCCCGTTCGTAGTCTGCCTCAAGCTCAATTCCCTCATCTTTGCGGTAGCCTGTCGCCCGTGATGTCACCACAAAACAGGCCTTGCTGAAACCACTCCAGGCTGAATCAATCCACTGGCACACCTTGATTCGCTCTTCCCTGTTGCTGATTTCATCGAGGCCGTCAAGCAACACGAGAGATTTTCCCGCCTGCAGCCACTCAATGAATACTGCTGCATCAAGAGGGTTGTGGTGCTTTTCACTCCAAAATGCAAGGCTTGCCGGCAGCGACTCATATCGCCCGTTTTCCTGACGGCGAAGCTCACGCAGAGGCAGATAAAAAACATTGACCAGCCCCGAGAAGCCAAGCCTTTCGGAGCGATCCCGCTCAAGCGCACACAGGGCATAATACTTGAGCAGCGTTGTTTTGCCTGCGCCAGGGTCACCGATAACAAGCAGCATCCGACGCACCCTGAAGGCCTCCCGCATCACTCTGTCGGGAGTGAGAATATCGCTGTCACCAGACTCCTGCGGCATACCTCTCTTTTCGGAAGAGCGGTCAGGCTCCTGGCCCCTTGAAAAACGCAGCGGTACAAAGGTATCATCATCGAGGTTGACCTTGACACTCTCGACACCCGGCAAGCCGAGCATTCTGATGTAACCCAGCTCCTCTTTCAAGGTGTTCCGGTAGCGTTCAGCCTCTTTTGCATGGAGTTTGGCGGGTGGTGGTGTTGAACCAGAAATCGTGCGGCCCGGCATAACGAAGCTCCCGATATACGATGGGGATGGAAAAACGCTGGTATCGAGCGTCCACTCTTCGCGAGGAGTGTCCTCATATCGAATCGGAAAAATGGTTACCTGATCGCCATAGAAGGTGGCATACATGGCGCTGTTTGGCCACTTCCTTGTCTGATATGAGGCTCCGGCAGCAAGCTTCAGATATCCGCCATTTGCCACAACAATTTTTTCTGTCACCACCTGATGGAAGTGGCCCTGAAGCAGCACATCAACCGATGCTTCAAGCGTTGCCCTGATGTTTCCCTGCTCAACCGGATTTAACCAGTGAAGCGGATGGTGAATCAGGGCAATAGTCAGGTCGGCTTTACGCTGCACTAACTCCTTGTTTGCCTCATCGAGGCAGCGTCGACCAAGGAAAAGTTGTTCATGATCATCTTCACCAATACAGAAAAGCGCGCTGTTCAGAGGCAGAATCGCAACGTTGCTCTGCCTGATCGAGACAACTTCTACCGGACTGCAGGTGGAGTTGGATGGAAACGAGCGTATGCCGCTGAAATAGTTGCTGTACCAGGCGGCAAACGCATGCAGCTTTTGACTCAGATGCGGAGTGGGAGTTTCAGGATCAAAGTACTCATCAGCATCTCCATTGCTGTCGAGTGTTCTGGCAAGGCCCTTGCCCATCTTGCGGTCAACATCATGGTTTCCGGGAACTATAAACAGACGATCTCTGGCAAGCCCTGCCGCATCGAGCAGTGCCTCAAAAAATGTTGTTGCAAAGGCATACTCTCTGGCTTTACCACTCCTGGCAATATCACCGGTTGCAAAAATCAGGTCGGGGCGATGACCCTCCTGCCTGAACCGTTTCACTGATTCAACAAGGGAGCGAAGAATAACCACCTGATCGTATGGAGCGTCATCACCAAGATGGAAGTCCGAAACATGCAGCCAGGTAACCGCTCCGGAAAGCTCACCTGTTATTTTCAGCGCCTCCTGATAGCCTTGCTCCGCTGCTCTTTTTTCGTTCTGCATTTTTTGTAACTCTGCAAGATACTTGAGGGTTGCGGCAACCTCTGGCAGGGAGGCAAGCTTCCTGTAAATTCCCAGTGCCTCCTGATATCCTTCTTCCGCTGCCGCAAATTCGTTCCGGGTTGCCTTTACATTTGCCAGATTAACCAGCGTCGCGGCAACATCCGGCAGAGAGGCAAGCTCCCTGTACATTTCCAGTGCCTCCTGATAACTTTGTTCCGCTCCTGTAAATTCGTTCCGGGCTGCCTGTAATTTTGCCAATGTATTGAGCGTCTTTGCGATAACAGAGCGATAGGCCAGGGGACTCTCCCGGGCAAGCTCACGGTAGCGCGACAAAGCCTTTTCAATCAAAAAACGGGCTTTGTCAACCTTTCCCAAAACATTGAAAGCCTCTGCAACAGCGATGCACTGTTCCGGTTTCTCCAGATCAAACTTATGATAATATCGATCAATCAGCGACTGCACCGATTGCATTGCACCAGAAATTTCAGCATAAAGCGGGAGGAGCTCGAGAACAATTGCGTTTGCAATTTCAGCAGGGTCCCGCTTATTTTTTTCAGCTTCGTGAAGCTGCTGCTCCAACAGTTTCAGTCTCGCTCCATTTGAATGCAGATTTTGATTGCCGTGTAGCGTTTTCTGAGCAACAGAGGGCAGTATATGATCAGTACTTGCAAACGACTGCTCAAAATAGAGATTGGCGCTTGCACGCTGGTTATAGAGATCAATAGCTTCAAAGCTGATCCGCTGCAATGAAGTGTTGTTCAGCCAGAAGAGCAGTGGTATACCAAAAGCAGAGAGCGCCTCTCGACCAAAATTAAGCTGTACAAAAAGATCAGGATTTTTTTCAAGCGCAGAGTCAAGGCCGGTTAAAATAAGTCCGGCGGTATCGGGGTAATTTTTTTTCAGGAGACGCAACTGCTCAACCGGATGACGAGCTTCACCACCACTCTCCCAATCATGGATACGGATAGTTTTCCCTTGGCCATGCAAACGGAACCGAAGCGTTGCGTTGATCTCCTTCTGAAGAAACTCGTCATTGGTAACGGCAAATAAAAAACCACCCCGTTTGGTCTTCAGAAAGAAGCGCTCGGCAATAGTGATGTTTTCGGAATACTCATTCGATTCTGCTTTCATCGGGCCCAGGAATCATGCTACGTTCTTGCAGAATACTGCGGACAACCGGATGGAGATCGCACCACCCCTCGTCGTTGTAACCAAGAATACAGAGGTTCTGGCGCAAATCAAGTGCAGCTCCGGTATTGTCCACCTTTTTTGTTTTGCTTAATGCAACGGCTATCAGGGTTTTATAATACTCCTCAACAGAGGTAACAACTTCATTATTCACCCGTTTTTCGGCAATGGTGTTCTCGTAATCTTTGCGAAGACTGTAAAAACTTTTAATATAATCGGTTTTGGCGATCAGGGATCGTTCATGATTGAGCGCATTATCGGCGGCATCTCGAATCATGCGAAAGAGATCGCGTATACAACCGCCGCTTTTATCGATGAATTCATTAACCAGCGTGGGAGGATCAAAACACTCCTCACCTATCCGGCGCGTTATGATGTGGCGCAAGGCATCCCTTCCCATGAAAGGTTCCCCTTGCTTGTCGCGCACCTTGAGCATCGGTAGCTCGAAATCCAGATCAAAATTGCCTGTGATAACCCTTGATTTGTGATGGTAACGGAGGGAGATCGGAAAGGTAAAAATAACATGGGTTTGCAGAGTACTGAGAATATGGCTGTGGTTGAAAAAAAGCTCTTCAGCCTTCTCAATACTCAATTTATCAAGATCTTCGATAATGATTATCAGCCCTTTTTTGTTGATGTCAGGCAACTTGCTCTTGACCTCACGGATCAGATCGTTGCAGTGGCTGACCAGATCCGATAGCCGTGGCTCGATATTCTTGATGATTTTCTCTTTTGTTGTAAAACTCGCATTGGCCGAAGCCCGCATTTTACCAAAAAAGCGTGCAAAAAGCGGCACACTCACCTCTGCTGTTGCGCCAGTTTCAAGTGAAGCCTCCCCCGTTAATCGCCTGATGTCTTCGATTTCAGCGGAACGGCTCCATTCGCTGACGCTTTTGAACAGTTGCGGATTAATCCTGATGTTGTACTGACCGACAACATCAAAGAGCTTTTCCATGGTGATCACAAACAGCTCAACATAGTTGATGTTCACCGGATCAAGCTCTTTAAGCACCGAAAAATTAAGCACAATGAAATCATCACTGATTTCTCTCTGCAGTTTATTCAGTTCAGTGCTTTTACCGCAACCGCGATAACCGGAGAAAAGGATTTGCAGCTTTCCATCCGGCTTGTCGAGCAATCGTCTTTTAAGTGATTTGATCGGGTTACCGCCCCTTCCTTCAAACGCATCAACATAGTAGGAGTCGAGCTCATCACCAGCTAAAGCATCAAGAGAAAAGCGTTCGTAAACTGAAGATAGAGGAACCATAACACATTGGCCTTTGGGATTGTAATAATAGTGTTCTGAGGTTGTTGACGTTAAAGTAATCAAATTAACAAAAACAAATGCCCGTCACCTGATCGACGGCACCAAAATTGTCGTGACCACCTTGCAGAAATTCCCCTTTGTGCTTCGCGGGCTCATGCATGTTGCAGGTGCTGATACTATTGATGAGGCTGACAACGCCTCAGCTCTAAGGGCAAAAGCATGGGAATCGGAAATCGCAAAGCGCCGTTATGCCGTGATTGTAGACGAAGCCCACTCTTCGCAGAGCGGCGAAACTGCCCGTGAACTCAAAGCTATTCTGGGAGCCAGTGCCCTGTCAGAAACTGATGAAGAAGAGCCCGATTGGGAAGATCGCCTGAATCAGGTCATGGCTTCGCGCGCTCGTCAGCCGAATCTGAGTTTCTTTGCCTACACCGCAACGCCAAAAGGTAAAACGCTTGAACTCTTTGGTCGGCTTGGTTCTAGTGGAAAGCCGGAACCATTTCATCTCTACAGCATGCGCCAGGCTATTGAGGAAAAGTTTATCCTCGATGTCTTGCACAACTACACAACGTACGACACCTACTTCAAGCTGATAAAAAAAGTTCAAGACGATCCGAATGTGCTGAAAAAAAAGGCATCAACGGCTCTGACAAAGTTTTTGGTGTTGCATCCCACCAATATTGAGCAGAAAACCGAAGTCATTATTGAACACTTCCGCCTTCACATCCGCCACCATCTGAACGGTAATGCCAAAGCCATGGTAGTAACCGGTTCCCGTTTGCATGCTGTCAGGTATATGCAGGCATTTCTGCGTTACATAAGCGAAAAAGGCTATGCCGATATCATGCCCCTTGTGGCATTCAGCGGCACCGTCCGCGATCCCAAAACAGGCTCAGAATATACCGAGCCAGGCATGAACAAAGACGTAGTCAATGGCCGCTTCCTGATTCCACACTTGCCACTTGAACAGGATCCCGAGAGCTTCAAGTTGAGCGATGAAGTCGGCCTGCAATACTATCGCCTGCAAAGAGTATTTTCCGGTGCAATTGTCTTGCGGGATGATGCCGGTGACTATGGGGTGAAAAGCCCGACCGATGTCGGTTCAGGAAAAGCCAAAGATGAAAAAGCCCCTCTATCCGAGATTATCGAGATTCTCAACGAACGATTCGGAACGAATTTTACGGAAGAAGATCGCCTCTTCTTTGAGCAAATCAGGGAAAAAGCAACCAATACTCCTGCAGTCATCAAACTGCGCCAAGCCAACCCATTCGATAAATTCAAGCTTGGCCTCCGAAAGATGATTGAAGACTTGATGTTTCAACGTATGGGTGAAAACGACAAAATCGTCACCCGCTACATGGACGACAAAGCCTTCGAAAACGAAGCCTTCGCCGTGCTCTCCAAGGTGATTTACGAGACAATTCCTAACTTAGAGCGCTCAGAAGGGTGATGCTGTGAGTTTTTCTAAGTTGAAATTTTCGGGAACGTAATGTTTAGAGAGGAATTAAAGAAGTCCTATAATTTTTTATTTATCACACGAAAGCTTAACTTATAAGTGAAACGAGACGTTGAAATAGTGCTTGTTGAGCAAGGGGATGGTGGCACACTGTACTCGCTCCAGTTTGCTGGGGAAAAAGAAACGGAGCTTGAAAAGTTTCTTCACAGTGAACTGTTGCTTAAGGAAAATGGTTTTCTTGAAATCGCTCAGCGTCTTTCTAACATGACCGTTAGTTTGGGATTCAAAGAGCATTTTTTTGAAATGAACGAAGGGTTGCGGACAGATTCTGTAGCAGCCTTGAAAAAAGGGAGGCTCCGTCTTTACTGCTTGCGTTGGTCTTCGACATTGGTGATTGTTGGTACAGGAGGTATTAAAACAGCACAAACTTATCAGAAAGATATCGCCCTTAGGAATATTGTTCCTGAACTTCAAGAAATTGATAAGCTGATTGTGAAGCGGCAGAGGTCTCGTGAAATCAAAATAGATCACGATACCGGGAAAATGAGTGGTAACCTTATATTTACATCTGGAGAGATATCATGAATACATCATTCTTTCAAAAGTTTGTTGAGCAGATACCGCCATTTACAAAAAAATATGTAGAAAGGCAGGGTGAATTTGCCGTTAAGCTTAGTGAGTTGCTTGAATCAACAGGAATGACTCAGCGTGAGCTGGCTGAAAAACTGGGGAAAAAAGAGTCCTACGTCAGCAGGATGTTGGCAGGGTGGTCAAATCCAACCTTGAAAACAATTGTTGAGTTTGAAGTGGCATTGGGAAAAGATATTGTTGATTTTAATCTGGATGTAAAGAAAGTTCAATCTGAAAAAACATCCCGTACAGAGTCATCATGGAAGTTTATAGTACAAAAAGATGGTATGCCGGAAAGTTATTTCCCATACAATGAAGTAACTGAATTGGAGGCTGCGTGACAGCGCTGAGTGAGAAAAATAAAATAGGTATCAGATTTAATGGGTTCAGATTCCTTCGATTTGGATTTGAACAACAGAGCGATATTGATACAGACGAAGATTTTGATATTGAGTTAGGCATAAATATTGAAGTTGATAAATCGGCAATCGTAGTAAAAGTATTGGCAACATTTTCGAGAAAAAACGTTGATAAAATAGTTGCACAAATTGAAACTGCTTCATTATTTCAAATTAAAGGCATAGAACCATCAGAAGAACAAGAGGAACCGCCGAAATATCCGGAAGGGCTTCTTGTTACCGCTATATCACTGGCAATTTCAACGACTCGTGGTGCCATAATAGCAAAGGGTTGCGGGTCATTTCTGGAACATTTTCTATTGCCTATAGTTGATCCTAAAACATTCTTGCCAAAGTCTGATGACCGATCAAAATTAATTGCAGAAGATAAAATACTTGATTGAAGCAGGTTATGGAATATGCTGTCTGAAATATCCTTTAAGATAAATTGATCATTTCCTTCAGATATGAACAGTTAAGGTATAAACAGACCTTTTTGCAGCAATTACTCACCTTGTTCGTAAGCATAACAATGAGCAAACAACCAAAACCATTCAGCAGGGCGCTGCACTCCGCTCCGTTTGCGCAGCCCAGCGGCAAACCGGCCACCACGCTCACCCCGACCACCCGCAAATGCAGTGCCGGGTACAGCCCTGCACTTGCTCACCTCAGCCGACCATCAGCGCCATGAGAGAAAACCGCTGAACAGCGCCCGCCTGTCGCTGAATTCGCTTCACTTCGTTACGCTTTCATTCCGCTCTGTCGAGAGCGCTGTTCAGCGGAAAAGAAATCAGGTAGGCGCTTCGCTTCGCTCGCGCAGCCTGCGGATGCACATGCCGACTGTCGACGACCTGCACTGCCTGCAACCCGCCCCAGACCGGCCATCACGCCTGCCGGGTGACTTGAACCGCGTTGCTCTCAAGTCACCCGGCTGAGGAACATTCTGCAGTCAGCAACCCAGAGGTGACAAGGCGATACCGGCGCACTGCAAGCCTTCTTCCACCTGCGCGGGAAGAACACGCTTCATTCCGCCGCTGCTCCATGAATCGACCCACTCCAGCTCCAGAACGTGCAGAGTGCCTTATCAGAGTACTGTCAGTCAGGGAAGAAAAGCGCCCTTGGGTACAAGAACGCTTTGTTTTTCAGTTGCAAGGCCACCGGCAGCCGCAAAGCTTTGGGGCATGGCAGCCAGCAGCTTCGCTTCGCTTGCTGCCGACTGCCGCCCCTCGCTCCAGGATGGTCAGTTCAGTGCAATCGAGCTGGAAGCAGGCAAGCAGACTGGAGCGAAAGAGGAGTGCCGCGTAGGTGCCTTTTCCGGTGCGACTGGCAAAGCTGCCAGCGATCTGATGGTTATCTTCTTTTCACCAATTCCCTTGATCCCCAACATGCTCTTGAGGGTGATCTCCTTAAGTTTTGCAAGCTCTTCGTCGGTGAACACAATAAATGCCGATAACCCTTCGGCTGCGGCCACCTGTTTTCGTATAGCACGCAGATTCGAGAACTTCTGAAAGGTTGGCTCATCAAGCACCTGACGGTAATCAACCTTGACCTTGCTCTCGGATGCTGCGGTGAAGGCTGTTTCAAGGTAACGCACGCAAAAGCACCACCAGGCTCCGTTATCGTTGCTGATTAGCTTTTGTTCGTTCTTCTGGACTTTATGCGCCTTCAGAAAGGTGTTCATCGCCTGCTGGGCTGAGCCGTTATCACCGGTGGGTATGGTAAACAGTTTTATCTGCATAAGTGCCTCCAGGCAGTAAGCTTGGATTATAATCCTGAAACATTCATCGTCACCTTTTCAAAAAATCGGTCGGCCGCCCCAAGGCGGCCTTTCTGTTGTCGCTCCGTTACGCAAAATTATGGCGTGCGGCTGCTCGTCCCTCACTGCCGCTCACCACAATTTTGTAACTTCACTCTCGCTCAAAAGCAAAGCCGGAATGAGCTGCCAACTGACTACGGGACGAAGACCAGGCGGAAGCCAACGCCGCTGCCCCGGCCGCCGGGGCGGTCGCTGCCGCGAATCGCCGACCGACAGCTCCCGGCAGCGGTGTCCCAGCTCCCGCCACGAAGCACACGGTTCGAACCGGTTGCAGGCCCGGTAGGGTTTGTCACCGTGCCTGATGTCTTGCACTCGTCATAGTACCGACCTCCGAAACTGTCACTGCACCACTCATTCACATTGCCATGCATAGTGTACAGACCCCACGCATTCGGAGAAAAGCTGTTCACCGGTACCGTGTTCTGACGGTACACACCTTTCGGGTTATTGTTATACGGATAGTTACCATCATAATTTGCTTGCTCGGTCATCAGGTTGTTCCCTGTATTGAACGGCGTTGTCGTCCCTGCACGGCACGCATACTCACGCTCAGCCTCCGTTGGCAAACGATACGTTTTCCAACGTTTTTTTGACATCCACTCGCCATACGCAACCGCATCATTCCAGCTCACATGCACCACTGGATGGTTTGCTTCACTCTCAGAACGAACACTACCTGATACGCCATGCCGCCAGTTAACCCCTTCTCCTTTTGTCACTTGACCATCAGTAACAATATAACTGTAACCACCTTTTTCAGCATCTGTCCGGTGCCCGGTTGCCTCCACGAAACTTCTGAACTCTGACACCGTCACCGAATATTTACTCATATAAAAATTACTCAGGCGCACCTGATGCTGGGTCTCACTGTAGTCAATACCAAATTGTTTGTAGGCCGCTTTGAGTTCATCACGGCCAACTTCACTCTCCGGACTCCCCATCGTAAATTCCCCACCGCGTATCAAAACAAAGTTCTTGGGCACAGGTCAAGCAGCGTATAAAGCAGTGCTGAATACCATCACTCCGGCAAGCAAAAGGGCTGGCAACATGGCCGCAACTCTGCACTTTCGCTGCGTCAGACGCAACCAGCTCAGCAGCAGCGGAACAACATTGTACATCGGCGCGGCAACAACACCATCCTCAAACCCTCGGTCTCCTCTCGTCAGCGAAGCTCTGCCCCGCATGGTCATACTTTTCATCATCTCCTCCTTTTTGCTGATTACTGGAAAAAAGCTGCTCCTGCGGAGTTTATCTCTTATAACGGTGTTGAACCAACAAATCAGTCGCACTAACTCTTCACGATCCTGTAATCTCTGAAAGAATAAAATAGTCCGTCTCCGGGACCTTCCCACTGGTTCACACAGGCACTTTATTGAGATCTTCAGCCTGTCCAAGAATAGCGATCACAACAATTTGCCTTGCCTTCTCATCCACTGTATAAAATACGCTATACCATCTTTCGACATAACAAACCCGAACACCTCTGTCACGATCAAAGTAGGGAAATAACGGCCAACCATCTTTCAGGGATAACACCGCATTGCTCAACGCAAGAATTCTACGGCTCCTGGTCTCTAACAAAACGGCATACTCCTCAATTCTCTTGAGATCATTCTCAGCACCTGAAGAGAGTTGTATTCGGAAGGGATTATTCAGCATGCCGTGCCGCCAGGGTGGTGAAAATTTTCTCACCATCAAGTAATGGCTCGCTTAACGATAATTCGTATCGTTTTTTGATAAAGGCATTCAGTTGTTCAACAGAATCGTCTGTGAGGCAAGCTGTCCGGGACGGCTGCTCTTCCAGCACAATCACCAGCTCATGCCGCCCCGGGGAAACTCCTTGAGGCAACTGAATCGTGACAAGCCTGTCCGGCAAAACATCATAGCTTATGTTGAATGTCAGCATAACCTCTTTCCCTAGTATAAGTGTTTTAAAACGAGCACCAAAACCACCCGTGAAGACGACCTTGTTACCCCGCTTTATGTCTTTGGAGATGCAGTGTAAAATGTAGCAGAATTATTGATCAATCCGAAAAACAGAGTGCCACTCCCTCCGTTTCAAAAGCGCATGACCTCTCACCTCTCTTCAAAATTAGCCACAAAAAGAGAGGATTGCTCTTTGGCATATCTTCTCGTAGTTCATTAAAGCCTGGCATACCAAGTCCCTTATAACAAGATAGTTGTCGCCTTTTTTCTAAAAAAAATGCCCGTCATCTTCGAAACGGCTATCCGGCTCGTCCTACCAATGCCGGGCATGGTGTGTGGCGCTCTTTGCCCTGAGAAAATCAGGGACAGGGTCATCAATCTGTTCAGAGGCAGTCATCCGACTTTGCTTTTGAGCTACGGGACGAAGACCAGGCGGAAGCCAACGTTGTTGTTCCGGTTGTCGGGGTGGTTGCTGTTGCGATTCGCCGACCGACAGTTCTCGGCAGTGTTGTTCCAGCTCCCGCCACGAAGCACACGGTTCGAACCCACGACTGATGCCCTTATTCCTCACTGGCCAACAGTGTACTGTACACATTTTTTCGAAATTCTCTTGCAGTGGCGTATTCAGTAAAGGCAACCAACGGCATAGCGTGGTTGGCGAACTCTTTTTGTGACCATAGACCCGTTTGCAGGTGGCGGTCATAAAGACGGGATGTCGCGATAAACCTTTTTTTGCTTCGAGGGGCAAGCCGCACTCGGCCTGTAAAGAGCAGATACCCCAGAAACGGCAACCCTTTTCTGTTTTCGTTCAGGCAAAAGGGCTTCAGCTCAAGCTGCAACTCTTTTGCAAGAAACTCCTGAAACTTGTAGCCAATCGCCAGCAACTCCTCTTTATCATGATGCCACAACACCATATCGTCCATATAACGGACGTAGGCAGGAACTCGCAAAACCTCTTTGACGTAATGGTCGGCCACTGATAAATAGTGGTTGGCAAAATACTGGCTGGTCAGGTTGCCAATTGGAACGCTTTTATGCTCAGCGGTGGAGTAGCTGTCAATAATCTGCTCGAACAGCAGCAGCAGTGGCGGCTCTTTGAAAAGACGACGAAGCTGCTTTTTCAGGATTGCATGATCAATGCTCTCAAAATATTTGCGAACATCCAGTTTTAAAAACCACTTGTAGCGTCGATTATATGCCCTTGCCTTGTCGAGGGCAGCGTAGGTGCCTTTTCCTGAACGACTGGCAAAGCTGCCGGCGAGCTGATGGTTTTCAAAAGAGGGGTGACAGATATTCATGAGGGCGTGGTGCAACACACGCTGCGAAAAAGGGGTGGCGCAAATCAACCGTTTTTTGGGATCGTAAATGGTAAAGGTGTGATAATTGCCCGTCTCCACCGCGCCTGAAATAATTTGACACTGCAACCTCTGCAAATTTTGCTGCAACTGCTCTCTGTAGGCAGAGACATAAGGCTTGGAATGCTTCCCTTTTTGCGCCTTGTAAAATGCTTCGTAGAGGTTATTCAGATCCGCAATCTGTTCAAGCAACTGGCCCTGGCGCTTCATCGGCTTCCGGCTTTGTCATAAAATAGTGAGCAAAACGCTCGACCTTCTTTTCGCCAATTCCCTTTATCCCAAGCATGCTCTTGATGGTGATCTCCTCAAGTTTTGCAAGCTCGGCAAGCTCTTCGTCGGTGAACACAATAAATGCCGATAACCCTTCGGCTGCTGCCACCTGTTTGCGTATGGCACGCAGATTCGAGAACTTCTGAAAGGTCGCCTCGTCAAGTACCTTGCGGTAATCAACCTTTGCCTTGCTCTCGGGGGCAACACTAAAGGCTTGCTCAATATATCGGACACAAAAGCACCAAAAAGCACCGTTGTCATTGCTGATCAGTTTTTGTTCGATTTCCAGAATTTTATGCGCTTTCAGAAAGCTGTTCATCTCCTGCTGGGCGGCGCCACTATCACCGACGGGTATGGTAAACAGTTTTATCTGCATAAGCGCCAGGCAGTAAGCCGTGTTAATAATCGTGAAGGGTTTATCTGTCCATTTCTTCCAAAAAATCTTGCCGCCACAAGGCGGCATCTTCTGTTGTCGCTTGTTACGCAACATTATGGCGTGCGGCAGTTCGTCCCTCACAGCCGCTCACCACAATGTTGTAACATCACTCTCGCTCAAAAAGCAAAGCCGGAATGAGCAGCCAACTGACTACGGGACGAAGACCAGGCGGAAGCCAATGCCGTCGCTCCGGCCGCCGGGGGCGCCGTCGCTGCGATCAGCCGACCGACAGCCCACGGCGCTGTCGTTCCAGCTCCCGCCACGAAGAACACGGTTCGAACGAGTTTTTTCATCCTCCCAACTATCCGTCCATTCCCAGACGTTACCGGCCATATCATAAAGACCTTCTGGTGTCGCACCTTCAGGATAGCTGCCGACGGGTGTTGTTGCGCCGACATTGCTATCATAGTTGAGTAGTTTCGAGTTCGGTTCTTCCTTATCATTCGGCCAAGGATATTTGCGAACTTCCTGCACAGCCTCACCCTGTCTGCCTCCTGCGGCCCACTCCCACTCCACTTCATTCGGCAAGCGGTAAGAGTAGTCTGGTTTACCTTCAAGCTGTGAAAGCCAGAGACTGTATGCTTGGGCTGCATACCAGGAAACACCAACAACCGGCTGATCGTCGCCGCCAAATTTTCGATCTTCATCATAGGTTGAACGAAAGAGAGCTGGAAGGTCGTTCTGGCCATTTTTGAGATACTTGGCAAATTCGGTATCCCATCTGTTAAAGTGTGCGATTTCGCTCAGCTTATCGCGTAATTCTGAGGAATTTGGAAGTGCTGCAATGAATGAGCGGTAGCGTTTGTTCGTTACAGGGTACTTGGCGAAATAGAGATCTTTTTCTACATCCTTTTGCTCTTTTGTCTTCGATTCGAGATAGCTTCCTTTTGGTATCAGGATGTACTGTGCATCGCCTTCGGATGTATTACTGATGATACGGGGCAACTGTTCCGGCTGTCTGTCATGTTTTGTTTTCTCTTTTTCTTCTTTCGGCGGAAGGTCACGCTTAATACCGGCGGTCCGTTCCAGTTGTTTAATAAGCCCGGCAGCTTTATCAAGTACCCGCTGTTTGAGTTTATCATCAGGTACTTTCACTTGTTTGGCTCGCTCGTGAAAAGCCCGAACAGCTTCCAGAGCGTCAGACATATTTATGGCTTCAAGGCAATCAAGTATATACCATTGCACATCAAGTGACAGTTGAGTATCACTGAGCTTGAAGCATAACGCCCCGGTTGAGTGCTCTCGTGATTCCCGAATCAAGGTTTTCATCAACTGCAACTTTCGCTGCAATACATCAGTCGTTATGTTTGGATTGAACAACTGCTCCATAAAGCAGTCAAAAACATCCGCATCGATCTGTGCGAAATAAAACCTCAGCGTTTCATCCCATTCCCACTTACGGTCATCATAATGCTGAACGATCGACCGGATAAAGGCATCCGTTTTACTGCAACGCACCATCTCCCTGCTTGCCAGATACTCCTGGAACGTCTTGTGCCAGAACCGGAATGCATTACCGTTCGTTTTCAGAATTCCACTTCTTTTTACCATAAAGTCGAAAAACGTGTCAAGCCCGACTGTCGTATTGAGCGACTGCAAACGGCTTTCCATAATCTTTTTCATTTCGCCCTCAGAAAGATCAAGACAGGTTTTTTTTTGCATGGTATAGGCAAGAAGGCCGAGAACCGTTGTTGACTGTTCCGGATCGATTCCATACGATATCTGCCGAGCGTTATCCCTGCCATGAAGCAGATACAGGATGACAACTCTATACAAGGCAATTCGGGAATCGGGTTTAAAATCACGCAGTTTGTAAAGCAGAGCCATCAGCTTCAACAGCAACGGAATCCCGGCAATCTGCTGCAAGCCCTTTTTCTTCTTTTCAGTCTCCTCGTTGCTCTTCTCTTCACTCTTATCGTATTTTTCAGGATAGAGATACGCATACAGTTCCCTTGCCTTATCGTCTGGAGAGGTAACGTCATGTATCGTGAAGCCCCGCTCCTTTTCAAATTTCGATGCTGCCCTGAACCACTTCAATAAAAAATCCCATTGCTGACCAGGCTCAAGGTCATCCAGAACAGCCCTCCTGTGACTTTGGTTGAGTTCCACTCCATCACTGGTCACATATCCGGTTATGCGTGTGGTTACAATAAAAAAACGATTTGGATACGCGTGGCCCTCTTCGTCAATCCATTGACAGATGGCTTTCCGTTTTTCAAGTTCAGTGACCTCATCGAGACCGTCGAGCAAAACAAGAACCCTCTCCGTTTCACCCATCTCTCGCCACCACGTTTCCACCTCATCGACAGCAAGAGATAACGGCCTGTTCAGCTCAACAATCTGAGCTGCTAACCGCACAGGTTTGTTGTGGGCATCGAAATTCAGTTTGCGCAGTTCAATAAACACAACCCTAACGCTGGTAGCTTCGGGAAAAAGTCGCTCATGACCGCCTTCAAGGCAGAGCATCGCATAATGCTGCAATAACGTGGTTTTGCCAGAGCCCGGATCACCGATTAAAAGCAGAACATTTGTACGAGCATTTCCATGAAATATTTCCTGAAGCAGTGCGTCCTGCGACATTTTTTTTGTTTCAACGGTATGCCCGTTATCATGAGCATCCACTTTGCCGTACTGCTCGCTGATGTGAAGATCGATAAACACATCTTCAAGTGGAATCTCTATATCCTGATAATTGTCAAGCCCACGAGCTGCAACCATTCTGAACTTGCTCCTCAGTGCTTCACGGTAGCACTCGTAGCTTTTTATCACCGGGAGCACTGAACCTGCGCCCATGCTATCGACAAGACCATCAGGATACCATTCAGGAAGACGAAGTTCAAGATGATGGGAAAGCTTACTTTCAAATTCATGACGTTCTTCATATTCACAGACCAGTCCGTCACCCCGCATCGCTGTTCTGAACGCATCAAGCTTTGCTATTTGATCAAGCTCTATCTCATTACGACGGTATGCCACATTAGAAAAATAGAGCATAACGGGTTTTTGACTGGCAAGTATTCTCTGGACTTCTTCAACCGCCCCACCGGGGGCATTTTTTGTCGGAGTCCCGATTCTTGTCCAGAAAATCCCAATAGCAAAATCACACTCATCAACAAGCTGGCGATTTATTGGCTCCTGCGGCCCCTTGCCATCTCCCCGATTTTCTGGAGCAGCATACCGCTCCCATAAAACCGCTTCAAGCCTGATGCGAGAGTTTGGATGCCTGGCATTCCAGTCAAGAATAACCTTTTCAGCCATCTTTCGCTCTGGAGCAACGTCACCGGGTGAAGCGACAAGAACCTTGACGACTCGAACCAATGAAGAGAGCGGGCTGCTTGTTGCTTCCAGGTTCTTTTTTCTGGACGCAGTATTACCAAAAACTGCCGCTGGTGGTAATCCGGCATCAGCACGTCCCGGAATAGAAAAGCTCCGGGTATATGCTGGAGAAGGATAAAGACTGGTATCAAGTGTCCAGACTTCGCGAGGGCTGTCCTCATAGCGAATTGGAAAGATGGTCACCTGATTGTTTTCGAAAGTAGCATACATGGCACTGTTTGGCCACTCCCGTGTCTGATATGACGCTCCGGCAGCAAGTTTCAGATAACCACCATTGGCTGACGCAATGCTTTCTGTCTCTGTCTCATGGTAATGGCCATGCAGTAACAGATCAACCGATTCGCCAAGAGCCGCTTTTATGTTTGCTCGCTCCACCTGACATAACCAGTCGAGTGGATGGTGAATCAAGGCAATGGTAAGATCGACTGCTGCAAGCTGCTTCTTTGCTGCATCAAGGCAGCGACGACCAATGAAAAGTTTCTGGTGGTCATCCTTACCAATGCAGAATAGGGCGCTATTCAAAGGCAGCACAGCAAGACGCATGCCGTTAATAGTGAGGATTTCTACAGGGCTGCATGTTGTATTGGTGGGAAACGACCGGATAGTGTTAAAATAGCTATCGTACCATTCCGAAAAAGCATGGAATTTTAACGTCAGATGCGGCAGCGGTGTTTCGGTTCCAAAGTATTCATCAGCATCATCTTTGGTATCAAGTGTTCGGGCAAGAAATTTACCGGCCTTACGATCAACATCATGATTCCCTGGAATAATGAACAGGCGATCCCGATTAAGCCCGGCGGCGTCAAGCAGGTCATCGAAAAACTTTGTTGCAAACTCATACTCTTTCGCGTTGCCCCGGCTTGCAATATCACCAGTTGCAAAGATAAGATCAGGAACATGACCTTCTCCCCTTAATCTCTTGACCGATTCGACAAGAGACCGAAGGATAACCTCCTGATTATAAGACCCTTTATCACTCAGATGAAAGTCCGAAACATGCAGCCAGGCAAGAGCCATAAGCAGTGATTGAATGGGTTAACCACGATAAAGATCACATAGCCGCAATATAGTGTAATTCTTTAGGGAACACGAAGATGATCAGAGGGTGGTATCGGTTCAGGGATAAGCATGTATCAGAAACCTTTTATCAACACTTTTTTCCGGACCAATCAATCTCCGTTATGATGCGCTCAACCGAATGAACCCAGAAATTAAGGCGCAATCAGACTGTGCCGATAAAGTTATTTGTAACTATCTTTCCGATGCAATATCCGGCCTATTTCAATAATATTTTCAGACACATCAAACAGAATTCTGTAATCACCTACCCTGAGACGGTAGGAAGGTTCAAAATTTGTCAGTTTTTTCACACCTGATACTGTTGGAAAATTTGTCAGTTCCAAAATTCCAGAATTAATCTTTTCCTTATTTGTGCCGTCAATCTTTTTCAAATCTCTGATGGCACTTTTACGGATGTAAATTTTCATTTTTCAGATACTCATCAAACGGAACAGATTCGTCATTTCTTGTGGCTCTCAATAATTTCAGATCATAGGCATCTCCTTTTGATACAATTTCCAACCCTTCGCTTTTGAAATGTTCCAGAAGCCACCTGACTCTGTCTGCCAATACATCATTATTGACATTGATGACTATTGTCTGCATTTTTTCTCCTTTCAATTTCGCTGTGATCCGATTGAGGTGAAAGAGCAAATTCAGTACTTGGCGGTAACCCGTCCACTCCAATGAATGACTCCATTTTTTCACATCACCTTTCTCAAAGAGATTATCGGCATTTATTTCAGCCTGAATTTGCCCCCTCAAAAGTAAAATGTAGCGGAATTAATTGACAATCCGAAAAACAGAGCCTCAACATCGTTGTTGCGATTAGCCGACCGACAGTTCTCGGCGTTGTTGTTCCAGCTCCCGCCACGAAGCACACTGCTCCGAACCCACGACTGATGCCCTTCTTTCTCACTGGCCACCAGTGTACTGTACACATTTTTTCGGAATTCTCTTGCAATGGCATATTCAGTAACGGCAGCCCTTTTCTAGTTTCGTTCAGGCAAAAGGGCTGCCGTTCAAGCAGCAGGGTAAAAAATACTGTGTTGTATAACCCTTAACAAAATCCTCACGTTTTCAAAAAATCGGTCGGCCGCCACAAGGCGGCCTTTCTGTTGTCGCTCCGTTACGCAAAATTATGGCGTGCGGCTGTTCGTCCCTCACTGCCGCTCTCCACAATTTTGTAACATCACTCTCGCTCAAAAGCAAAGCCGGAATGAGCAGCCAACTGACTACGGGACGAAGACCAAGCGGAAGCCAACATTGCTGCGCCGGTAGTCGGGGGTGAGGCTGTCGCGATAAGCCGACCGACAGCCCCCGGCAGCGCCGCTCCAGCTCCCGCCACGAAGTACACGGGCCGAACGAGTTTCATCCCTCCAGCTATCCGTCCACTCCCAGACATTACCGGCCATATCGTATAACCCTTCAGGGGTTGCTCCTTCGGGATAGCTGCCGACGGTTGTTGTTGCGCCGACATTACCATCATAGTTGAGTAGTTTTGAGTTTGCTCCTCCCTTGTCGTCTGGCCAAGGATACTCTCGAACTTTCTGCACAGCCTCACCCGGCCTGCCTCCTGCGGCCCACTCCCACTCCACTTCATTCGGCAGGCAGTAAGAGTCTGGTTTCCCCTCAAGCTGTGAAAGCCAGAGAGCATAGGCTTTGGCGGCATACCAGGTGATGCCAACAACCGGCTGATCATCGCCACCAAATTTTCGATCTTCATCATAGGTTGAACGAAAGAGAGCGACAAGGTCGTTATTGCCATCATTGAGATATTTGGCAAATTCGCTATCCCATCTGTTGTTTTGCGCAATTTCGTTCAGCTTATCGCGTAATTCTTTGGAATTTGCAAGTGCTGCAATGAATGAGCGATAGCGTTTGTTCGTTACAGGGTACTTGGCAAAGTAAAGAGCTTTTTCTACATCCTTTTGCTCTTTTGTCTTCGAGTCAAGGTAGCTGCCCTCCTTTATCAGAATGTACTCGGCGTTGTGCTCATGAGAATTGACTATAGACCGGGTAGTTCCGATTACTTTTCCTCCAAGAGTGAGAATCACTTCAGCAGTTCGACCGGTAACATCAAAAGTATCGTTTTTTGCAAGCTCCTTTGCCCTGAACTGGTACAGAGTTTCGAGAGCTTCGGAGTTCCCTATGGTTTTCATGCAGTCGAGTATCACCCACTGGCGGTTGGCTGTGGTGCCAGGGTCAAGAAGCTTTGTGCATAACGCATCAATTTTTCTTTTCCCTTTTGGCGTTTCCTCTATGATGGTTCGCAGTAACGCTTGCATCTCTAGAGGCAATTCTTCACTGAACGGGGAATTGAAGAAGCATTGCATGAAGTTATTGAACGTCTTTGCATCAATCTGACCAAAATAATACCGAAGGGGTTCTTCCCACCAATCTTCACTGAAATATTTAATCAGCTTTGATGTACTTTCGTCACCGTTTTTTATGAGCTGAAACCCTGTCAGGTACTCGCGAAATGATTTATGACAGAATGCATAATCGGTAGCGCCATAGTCGGGGTCACCAAATTCAACCAATAATCCTGCATGGTTGATAAGCTCATCGCTGAAAGTCTTTGCTTCTGGAGGATTTTGCTCTGTTGGTAGCTTGTTTAACTCTTCCTGCATTTTAGCCTTCATGGCTTCGCTATCGGCTTCATCTTTCTCCAACTCTTCCTGCATCCAGAGTGCGACCGGAGCCAGAACGCCCAAAGCATCTGCTACAGGAAGTTGGGGTGCTCTTTTTTTCTGCTTGTACTGATTACCGAGAAAATAGTCCAGTGCGTTTTTATACAGGGACGCACGGCTGTCAAGCGTTATATCCCCCTTGTTCCAGAGCATTGCCATAATCTGCAACAGCAAAGGGATTCCTGCTAATTGCCTTAAACTCTTGTTTTCATCTCTCTTTAAAAAATCAATAATGTGAGCAGCTTTATCGTGAGCACCTTTTATCTGACTCTCTTTCCACTCTTTGCTCCCCGAAGAGAGCTTACCAAGAAATACTTCTGTAAACCATTTTTGTAAAAAAGCTTCCTGCTCTTCAATTTTAAAGTCAAGGATATCAGCTCTCATCAAAGGGACTCGCATTTCGATACCATCATCTCGACGGTAGCCTGTTGGGCGTGAGGTAACAACAAAGCAGGCGTTTGAAAAATCATCCATTGCATCCGTAATCCATTCACATACCTTTATTCTCTCTTCCAGCTCACTGATTTCGTCAAGTCCATCAAGCAAGACCAAAGTATTTATTTGGTCAAGCCATTCGGAAAATACCGCTTCGGGAATAGCGAGTTTACGTTTTTTAGCCCATGCACAAATATTGGCAGGAAGTGCAGCGTAGCCAGTATCACTTTTTGTCAGTTCCCGCAACTGGAAATAAAAAACCATGACCGGTTTGGTAAAGCCAAAATCTTTACACCGTTCTTTGTCAAGGCAGGAGAGTGCATAATGTTTGAGCAAGGTTGTTTTGCCAGAACCGGGGTCACCAATAACAAGCAAAAGGTGGTTCTCCTTAAATGCCTCGCTCATGACTTGTTCCGGGGAAAACCCTTTTTCGTCATGTTGCCTGTCATGTGCTTTTGCTTCGGGGGTATGGCGCTCTTCGCTTCTCCATGTATCTGAAAGACGCAATGAAACAAAGATCTTGCTTACTTTTGCAGAAAGGTGTTGAACTAATGGCGGTGGTGCGTTATCCAATTTTGAAATAAGCAAAGCCTCATAACGTCCATATCCATTATCCGGGTGGGCATTTGTTTCGGGTGAAACGGGTGAGGAAGATGCCGGATTGCTTCGGCTTCGAACGGGAAGGCTTTTTGTGTGTGATGGTTCGTAAGGAAAAACATCGGTATCAAGCCTCCATGTTTCACTTCCGTCCTGATAGCATATTGGATACACATTAATCTCTGTGCCGTCAAAGCGACCATACAATGCTTTTTTAGTGCCATTTTCCTGATATGTGGCTCCCGCTGTAAACTGTAGCAACTCCTCCCTTGGCTCTACATCCGTTTCATGATCATGCCCCAGCAAGAGAAGATCTACTTGTGATTTCAGATGATTCCTGATTTTCTTAGACTCACACGTTTGAAGGAATTCTAACGGATGATGCACCAGTGCTATTGCAAGATCATGATTTCGCTTCTCCTTTTTGAGCAGCGTGATAAAGGGGGTAATACAGGAACGCCCAATACAGAGTTTCCCACTGTCTGCGTCATCACTGCAAAATAGTGCACTATTCATAAGAAGCACATAAAGATTAATCCCACTGATAGTTATAGGAATTAATTCACAAGTTGATTTATCTTGAAAAACCCGAGGCATCTCAAAAGCACTGAAATAAGAATTATACCATGCTGAAAATGCATCAAGCTTTTTAAAATGGTACATGGGGGATTCGGTGAAGTACTTATCAATATTTTTCCGTGATTCTTCGCTATCAATACCCTCAATAGCCCTTATAAGGCCAATCCCTTTTTTTTGCTCAACATCATGATTGCCTGGTACAATGAAAAGCCGTTCGCGCATATCGCGGAGACCTGCCGCATCAAGCAGAGCATCAAAAAAAGTTGTGGCAAAAGCGGGAGCACTGCCACGTTCCTTAAAAACTGCCACCTGTCCTTTATCGGCGATGTCACCCGTTGCAAAAATAAGATCAGGTTTCCATTCTAAAGTTTCCCTATGCCATTTGACAGACTCAACCAGCGAGTTGAGCACAACATCAGTGTTATAGTGGACTGAAGGACTCAGATGAAAATCCGAAACATGCAGCCAGGTAAGAGCCATGAGCAGTGATTAAATGGGTTAACCGCAATGAGGATGAAGTGCTTTCAATATAGTGTATTCTTTCAGGAATGGGCAAGCACAGTGCGGCATTCAAAGCTATGCGGCTGGCTCCCTCCGGTTTAAAGCCCTGTGGACTCTGGCACTCATCCCCATTGTTGATAAAAAAGTACGGCATGGTTGAGTTTTTTCTTTATTTCGCTATGTTCCATAAAGCACTTTCAAGGCTGAGCTACTGGAGATATGTCCCACAAAGATTAAATGGACGCGCTGCTGATTACATGGCATCTAAACATGATCTCAAACAAGACTCTTCACTGGTCTGGAATCAATACTACGGGAAGGAACCGAATCTTGCACTCGAGCAGATCTACAAGGATGCGCATGCCCTTTCCAATGAAAAGCGAAATTGGTACTGGTCGAGCATCAAGGGCAAAAGATGGATTTCAGTGAAGAGCCGAGTTATCACCTTTGCGTTTCTTCTCTTCGGCACAGCTCTCCCTCTTTTGGGAGGTTTATCAAACGACATTGGCATCAGGTTATTTTGTACGCAGATTGCTATTACCCTGCTTGCCGCAGCGGGTCTCTTTCAACTGGCCGACAAGATTTTCGGCTGGTCAACAGGATGGATGCGCTATGTCTCGACGGTCACGGCAATGGAATCAGCAACAACCTCTTTCGATATCGAGTGGGCAAAGCGTTTACTTTCAAAAACAACACCGCCGGATAATGCTGATGTTCAGGCGCTCTTCACCATTGCTGAAACATTTGAGCGTGAATTGGAAAAACTCCAGGCAGAGGAGACCAAAGGCTGGATCACGGAATTTAATGCAGGGCTTTCACTGCTGGATGCTGCCATCAAATCTCAACGGGAAGATACTCAGAAACAGCTTGATTCGTTGAATACTACGGTCGCAAATGCCGTGGCGGCTGCCAAAGCTGATGAAAAAGCAAAAGAGCCGGGAGCGATTGACGTTACCCTGACATTCAGGACAGAAACAAAAAAAGTAGAGCTGTCACTGGACGGGGTCGCGCAGGACACATTTTTTGGAACATCGTGGTCAAAAGTTGGAGTAGCACCAGGTCTTCACACGGTTGCCATCAAAACTTTTTCTGAACCAGTCGAGTGGACAACCGGATCTGTTCTTGTAAAGCCTGCCGAAATTGCATCAATGGAATTGAAGCTTGCAACCTGACTGAGTTTGCCGGGCTTCCCATCGTAAATTCTCCGGCGGGAATAAGAACAAACTTCCTTTCAATCTGATCGGAAACTCCAGCGCCTGTTAACTGCCTTTCTACTTCATTATACTGAGATAGTCTACGTCAGGAAAAGCTTTTTATACTCATCGCCTACTTCTGTATTGGCCGTTTTTACTGTAATCTTCTTCGGGATGCTCTTATAGAAAGCACTGAAGTTTCGGATGCCTGCCAATGATGAAAAATATATCTCGTCAATAAAGTCGAGGTCTAACGGTTCAATCTGTTGATGGTTATGACAATCAGTACACTCTTCCCTCTTGCTTAAAAAAAGCACCTTGATATACTCCTCGGAAACATAAAGCCTGGTATCTTCCCCCGCAATCAGCACCTTTTTCTTTTTGGAGTACCAGTTATCCTTTATAAACTGATTGATATTCTCACCAAGAATAAGCAGTGCTGGCGAATAGACCGCCTTTTCACTTTTTCTTAATTCACCCAGTGTGCCTGTAATAATCTTTTGATTGTAACGTGTTGCATTCTGAACTATCGCAACCATGGTATTCTCATCCCTGCCTTTTTTTATGGCTGCATCAAGTACCTCATGAACAGTAGAGGCAACCATGTAGTATACAAGAGTATCAGCATCCGGAACCTGGATATTGTTGACCGGATGACCGGTACAGAAGGCAACTGATGAGGAGATTTTTCTCATGGTCAGGGGGATCTCTGTGTAGGCACTGGCACCATGGGCTGCAGTAATACCAGGTATAATTTCATATCTGATACCATGTTGCCGCAGCGCTTCAATTTCCTCTCCACCTCGGCCAAAAATAAATGGGTCTCCTCCCTTTAATCTGGCAACTTTCTTCCCCTGGAGGGCTTGGCTAACAAGCTCTTCATTGATGGCCTCCTGTTCAAAGTGATGACTGTCCTTTCTTTTGCCGGTATAAATTTTTTCCGCATCAAACCGGTCAACGATTTCGCTGTTCACCAGGTCATCATAAAGAATAACGTCGGCCTCACGAAGCACTCTTTCGGCCTTTATGGTCAGCAATTCAGGATCACCAGGCCCAGCGCCGATGATATAGACATATCCTCCCTTGTGTGGTTCGGAACTCTTTGTAAGGAAATCGCCATGCTGGAGCATAGCTTTTATCTTGTTTCGCCACTCAACTGATTTTTTTACATTTTCGCCATTTGAGGATACGGCAATGGTCATCTCATCTTTTTTGATGACTGCCGGTGAAATGAAATCTGACAACTCCCGGTTATCGACAACATTGACCATAATTCCATAAGCCGCAGCATCGTTTTTTATCCTGCGGTTCACCTCTATGTTGTTTGTGCAGGCGTAAACAAGAAAAAAGCCCTCAAGATCTGACTTTTCATATTCTTTGTAGATCTCTGTAAATCCCATCTCATGCAGCTCATCCTGAATCTCTGGCGCAATAATTGAAATATTCCTGGTGTACTGCAGAACCGTTTTGATTTTGTGGAGCGCAATTTTACCGCCTCCGACAAAGAGAATTTTCCTGTTATCTATTCTGATATTAAGCGGCAGAAAACTCTTCATGATCTCTCCTTTGATTCAACAAGAGTTTCCCGACAAGGGGGGCTTCCCATCGAAAATAAATTGGCACCCTGCATACCCGAAAAGCAGGGCAGGTAACCGGTCAGGAGTCGGTTTCCATCTTGACTGCAACAGTCACCTTCAGCAATACGGTAAGCAGAAGAATACCAATACCCCATATTCCAAGAGCAATGAGTATTTCAGTTGATGTCGGATTGTACTCAACAATCTCTTCGAGAGGCGAAGGAATGAAGCCTCCAATAATCAATCCGACACCCTTGTCAATCCAGATGGAGAGCACAAGAAATGAACATGCTGCAATAAGCCATTTTGTAGATCTCCTTAATGCGGGGAAAAGAAGAACAGCGATCGAAACCACTCCGGAAATGAGGGAGAACCACATCAAGGATACAAACTGGTATTTGCCTTCGAGACCAAAATAGAGGTACTGCAGACTCTCTTTATGGGCGGGAACGTTACTGTAAAAAGTAGTGAAAAATTCCATCCCGAGCAGAAAAATATTGGCCAATCCAGCATAGGTTGCCAATATAGCAAGCTTCTCTCTTGCCTCTTTTCCCGTATCAAAGCCAGTCGATCTTTTGAGAACAAGAGAGACAAGAATGAGGAGCGCTGTCCCAGCCGCAAATGCAGAAGCAAGAAAACGAGGCGCAAGAACTGCCGTCAACCAGAGGTGGCGGCCTGGCATACCCGCGTAGAGAAATGCGGTGACCGTATGGATGCTGAAGGCCCAGGGAATTGAGAGATAAACAAGAGGCTTAAGCCATGCAGAGGGTGCAACACCCTTTTTCTCTGCTCCGAGCATCGCCCAACCGGAAATAAGATTAATGATGAGATAACCTGAAAGCGCCAGTACATCCCAGAATACTATGGAACGAGGATTTGGATAGAGGATGATATTGAGTATCCGATCAGGCCTGCCCATATCTGCCATAATGAAAAGCATACTCATCATGGTTGCCGATACAGCCATGAACTCACCAATAATAACCGTTTTTGCAAATTCCTTCTGATTGTGCAAATAGTAGGGAAGCACCACCATAACAGCGGATGCGGCAACACCAACAAGAAAGGTGAATTGCGCAATATAGAGACCCCAACTTATGTCTCGCCCCATCCCTGTAACCGTAAGCCCGAACCACCTCTGCTGGTTGTAGACAGAGAGGCCAATACCAATAACAGAGACAAGGAGGGCTATCCAGATCCAGTAGCTGCGGTTTCCTTTCAGAGCTTTCTCAATCATGGGAAATCGTTAAATAATGTAAAAAACTGAAGGTTTGGTTCCCAACTCGGGCTTCCGCTGCATGGTTTCATTGCTTTCAAGAAGCAGACGAATATCGGAGCGGGGGTCGTTCAGGTCACCGAAGGTCAACGCCTGTTCAGGACAGGCCTCTATGCAGGCAGGCTGCTGGCCTTTGACCAGACGGTCGGAACAGAAATTGCATTTTTCCACAACGCCCTGCTCCCTTGTTGGGTATGTCGTAACCGGATCATGTATGGCCGTACGCGGATCCTGCCAGTTAAAGCTCCGTGAACCATAGGGGCAGGAGGCCATACAGAAACGACAGCCAATACAACGATGGTAATCCATCGCCACAATGCCATCCCAACGCTTAAAGGTGGCTCCGGTGGGGCAGACTCGCGTACAGGGAGAATCTGCACAATGGTTGCACAAGGCAAGATAAGAGCGTTCCTGAGTCTCCTTGCCAGGAAATTGCTGGCTGGCAGTTGGAAATACCTGCTGGTATTGGTTTTTCCAGATCCACTTGATCTCCTCTTTCTTGTTCCTGAAATCGGGAACGTTATGTTCATGATGGCACGCTACCATGCACTGCTTGCAATCCTCCTTGCATTTTCGCGTATCAATCAGCATTCCCCATCGAATTTTTCCCGGAACAGGTTGCTCATCCCAGACAGGAAGAACCGTTTTTTCCAGCGAAAAAGCGGGAACAAGGCCGGAAGCAGCGCCGAGCCCGACAAGAACCCCTAATGCGGTTTTCTTGATAAATTCTCTTCGTTGTTCATTCATCATGGTGTTTCCATCGGCGACAGATGACAATTCCAGCACTTTGGTTTTACATTGGCATAGCTATGACAGTTATAGCAGAAAAGCCTGTTGTTGGAGTGACATCCAAGACAGGTATTCAGGCTCTTCTCGAATTTGCTGCCATTGGGAGTGATATGTACTCTCTTCCCTGTTCGAACGGAGGCATTCCGCCATTCATCCAGCACCCGCATGTGGTTCGCTTGCATGAATGCTGCCGGAGCGATGCACTTTGTACTGTCAATCGCTGAAACCCGGGGGGCAGACGCGGGAACGGTTTCAGCCTCTCCTTTCAAGAGGTTGAACAGGACTAAAAGAGAGAAGGATGAAACTGCAATAATCCAAAAAAGTCTACTCTTCATCATCACCTCCATCCTCGAAACCTGCCATTGGATTCTCTCTCAAGTCTTCTGTTCTCTTTTTCTCTCCCTGCATGATCAGCGCATTGCCAACAAGTTCATGAAGCCCATAGACCGAAACTCCCGGATTCCAGTAGTTCATCAGAGGCGGGAGACTTGCCCGATCAATCGCACAGATCGTCACCAGTGAATTGACCTTGTGGCGATCTTTGACCTGCTTGACCGCATTTGCTCTTGGAAATCCTCCTCTCATACGATTTTCCATGTTCTCCTCCGCATTCAGACCACTTCCTGAACCGCAGCAGAAGGTCTTCTCCCTGATGGTATCTTCCGGCATTTCATGAAAAGTGTTGCAGACGTTCCGAAGAATATGTCGCGGCTCCTCGAACATCCCCATTCCTCTGGCAACGTTGCAGGAGTCATGAAAGGTGGTGCGCAAATGGTCGTTCCGTTTCGGATCAAGTTTAAGCTTTTTGTGGTGAATCAGGTCTGCCGTAAATTCTGCAATATGAACCATCTTTGTCGCTGCAGCATTACTGAACCGGGTTCCTGTAATCGGAGAAACCGGCACTTCCAGAAAATCCGCTGGACCGTTCATAGTATTCATGTACTGATGCACCACACGCCACATGTGGCCGCACTCGCCACCGAGTATCCATTTCACACCGAGCCGTTTTGCTTCATGATACATCTTGGCGTTCAGCTTCTTCATCATATCGTTCGAGGTGAACATGCCAAAATTCCCTCCTTCAGAAGCATAGGTGCTGATGGTATAATCAAGACCAATATGGTGGAAGAGCAGGAGGTAGCCCATCATCGTATAGACGCCAGGATCACCGAACACATCGCCGGAAGGAGTAATAAAGAGCACCTCCGCACCCTTGCGATTGAAGGTAGGCTCTACTGCAACTCCGGTAAGATCTTCGATATCCTCAACCAGGGAATTTATATTCTGCACAAAGGTGTGCGGCTCAATACCAAGGTGGTTCCCTGTACGGTTACAGTTCGAAACAGGAGCAAGAATCCAGTTGTTGTTCACACCGATCAGGTTCAGCAGTTCCCTGACCATCATGGTTATCTCAGCCGTATCAATCCCGAAGGGGCAGAAAACAGAGCAGCGGCGACATTCGGTACATTGATGAAAGTACATGTGCCACTCTTTGATAACCGCTTCCGTCAGCTTCCGTGAGCCCGAAAACCCTTTCAGAATTTTCTCGACCAGAGGAAAATCATGACGATAGACTGACCGAAGCAGCTCTGCCCGGACAACCGGCATATTTTTGGGATCACCGGTGCCAAGAAAAAAGTGGCACTTGTCGGCACAGGCTCCGCAACGAACGCAGCTATCAAGAAACAGTTTCAGGGAACGGTACTTCTTCAGGCGGCTTTGCAACCCGTCGCTGATCGTTTTCTGCCAGCCTGCGGGCAGTTGCCAATTCTCGTCGGTTGCTGCCCATTTCCTGGGATTGGCAAAACCAAGATCTTCAAGCACCTCCGGTTTTCCGGGAAAACACCAGTTGCCGTCACGGAACTCTACTGGAATATCCCACCACTCCTGAACAGAGTAGTTCCCCTTCAGAACACTGGGCTTTTCGTCGAACTCTTTTTTAAGATCGGAAAGTTTGGGAACGTATTTCGACATAATTATTGCTTTTCAATCGGCAGATTGGCCTTTTTCATCTTATCGCGGTAATTATCTTCATACTCGGAGTATGTTTTGAACTTGATCGAAGCATTCCAGGGATTTACATGCCGTTTTTCACGGCTGTTATTGCACAGGTTGCGTGTCGGACTTAAAAATATCGCTCCGGCATGCATGAGCTTGCTGAAGGGAAAGTAGATCGCAAGAACTGAAACCAGAAAAAGATGAACATAAAAGAGAGTGCCTATTTCCCCTGGATCATCAAAACTGAAGTTGACCAGCCTCAGCATCTGATCTTTTACTGGCATAATATCCAGCCTTGTCAAATAGCGCATGAGAATACCGACGACAACAATAGCCGCAATGAGAAAAAGCGGAAAGTAATCAGTCTGCAATGAAATGAGACGCATTTTCGCATCATTCAGCCGACGAAAAACAAGAAAGGTGATGGCCGCAAGAACCACTGCGTTGGTGATATAAAAGGTTGGAAGGGTGACATCAAGAAAACCATCGGCATGATCAAGAAACTCAGTGAATCCCGGAACCATAACAAAAAAGAAACGAGAGTGGCGCAGCACAATGATCAGAAGAGACCAATGAAATGCAAGACCACCAAGCCAGAGCCATTTGTGTGATCCGTAGGCAAGATTGGAATCTTTGTGCAGTTCAGCCTTTGTATTCCGGAAAAGAGAGCGGAAAAGGAACACTTCTGACAACACCCTTGCCGCAGCTTCCCAAAATCTATGGGGACTTTCAAACCGGTCGTACTTGATCCATTCCAGAGATTTTTCCTGTCCGCAGGTCGTTGGTATACGAAACGGAACAGGCCGCCTGAGCCAGTCGACCAAACGCAGAAGAAAACCAGCCAGCAAAACAACAATTGCCGTATAGGGAATGATGACACCGAACAGGTAAGACAAGCCTGCATATTGCACGCCCAAAAATGGGACAAGCGCAAGAACTGCCACCATAACAAGTGGCATAAGCACTTTTTTCATGCCTCAGTCCTCCTCAGTGCCATGTACATACGGCGGCTGCCCTCTTCAACTTTAAGCTGATATATTTTTTCACGATGTCGCATGTAACTGTCGAAAGCTTCAAGAGTGAGCCGGTCAAAACGCGAATTGAATGCCTCCTGAACCTCCTGCGTCAAGGTGCCTGCCACAGTGGTTTTCATCATGATGTCACGCAAAATGAGTTTCGGTTCCAAAAAAATAGACAATGCTTTTGATGGCGGAAAGTTCTGTACGGCTAAAATCCTTGTAACATCGTCAAGCGCCTCCTGGCAATCGTTTTCACTCTTTCCAAGACCGGAAAGAATCTTTTCCAGCGCTCCGGAAAGCACCATGGCAACCGGAGTACTGTAACCCATTTTTTCAGGAAACAATGCAAGCGCACAATCCAGCCATTGCTGAAGAATTGCTTTCTTGTTGGACTCCAAAAACTTCGCCAGCACTGTATTCATAGCATACTGAATGACTATTCGAGGATTTTGTATACCATCAACAACTCAAAACCAACTGTTCACTTGATGTTCTTCGACAAGGCCGACAAATCCTTCATAATCGACGCTTTCAACACCGTCAGCAATAGCGGCAATCCCCCGTGCATCCAGATCTGGCTTCAATGCAAAAACAGGATTGGTTTTAAGAACACGTTCAATCGTGGATGAAAATTTATTACCAGTCTGAACAGCATAAACGCCGTCTTCAATAAAAAGAACGGGATCTCCCGGCAACAGAAACCTGATACAGGTCTCGAATGTATTATTTTCAAAAGGAGACTTATTGATAGTATGTAACATGGTTCTGTCGGTCAATGGTGAATAATGACATCCTGTTCCTTCATCAGCCGGCCGGTCTCTTCAGCCTCAAGTACTTCGACATCAACAACAAGATCCTCTTCGGTCAAACCCCGTTCTTCAAGTGAGACCCTGTCGACATAGAGTTTTTCCACATCATAGCCATCAAGAGCCATAAAGGTCTTTGAAAAACCCTTGATGCCGATACCGCTGGTATCCTGGCCTTTTTTGAGGGCATAGACCCCGTCGCCGATAAAGACAACCGAAAGATCCTGCTCGTAGGCGGCCATGATCAGAATCATTTCCAGCCCCTCGTATGTATAGATTGTACCGTGTGGCGCATGGCGCAGCACATGCATGATCTTCTTTATATTTTCGTTTTCCATAGATACTTCAATCTCCAAAGGTTACGAGTCTGTCGTTACGGATAGCAATGTCTGTAAGGGTACCAAGCCCGGTAATCGCACTCCCCTCAACGAGAACATCATCACTGATTCCCCGACGTTTGGAGGCTGCAATACAGGCAAGGATCTCGACTCCATGTTTCTGGCTCAGTTCACTCCAGCGAGTTGCAATATTGCGGTCGTCCTGGGGTGGATCCATGAGCTTCGTCACATTGGTGACACCATCATTGTAAAGAAAGACCGCATCAACCGTATGTCCTTTTTTGATTGCGGCTTCAGCAAACTTGAAGGCCGTATCGGAAGCTTGATGGTTATACGGTCCCTCTTTGAGTAGAATTCCTATTTTCACTACAGATCCGTTCGTTAAAAGTTTATGAAAAATCAGAGACTCCTGCGCAATCAAAGCCCTTCACGCTTCTTTTTAAATGCCTCATAAAGCGGCAACCAGGTTTTTGAATGTTCAGCGAATGGCTTTTCGATAAACTGGCAAAAATAGAGTGCATTTTCGGCTGTGGAGAGGTTGCTGTTTTTCAGGGCATCCAGCGCCTTCTGACCTGAATCAGCCGCATCATTTCCTGTAAGCTTCGCCTGATTCCAATAGTTGACAGCCTCCAGCCGAAAAACAAAATTTTTAGGCAATGACTGGGCCTGCTGGAGCGACGATACATCTACATTGCGAGGCCCGAATGTAACCGGCCATCCTGTTTCAGCCCACTTTCTGGAGCATGCAATGGCCTCCTGAACCTGATATATGACATCTTCTGACATGGATCCGTTATCTCCTTGTTTTCATGGTTTCTTTTCGCAGGGCCTATAGGCCTTCGCCCATCCCCATCTGGATATACCCTGAAGGGCAGACCAGCGAACAAAGATGGCATCCGATGCACTTTGAGTAATTGGTATAGACCACCTCTCCGGGCGGATTGTCCCTGAACCGGGTAACTGCTTCCTGTGGGCAGAAAGAGACGCACTGCTTGCAATCGAAGCAAAGCCCGCAACTCATACAACGCCCGGACTCCGCCTTTGCCTCACTTTCTGTAAGTGCTACAAGAAGTTCGTCATGGTTACCGGCCACCTCTTCCAGTTCAATAGTCTCGCGCTTTGCCTGTTCAGAGTGGATAAAGTAAAGTACGTCCTGTTTATGAACTTTTGTTATCTCCCGATAACCCTGCTCTGGAAGAGCTTCTCCTTTAAGAAAGGCATCGATAGAATTTGCAGCCTTGCGTCCGTGGCCAACTGCCGTGGTGATAAGATCAACTTTTATGGCATCTCCACCGCCAAATATTTTTTGCCTGCCTGGCAGACGAAAATATTTGTCGACCTTGAGCCAGGGGCTTCCGCCAGTAACACTTTCAAAGCCACTCATATCGGCACTCTGCCCGATTGCGGCAACAATCATGTCTGCCTCAATTTCAAAAGTTTCCTCACTGTTTTTATACCGGAAAAAGGGAATTGGTGAATTCCACCCCTCTTCGCCCTTCACTTTTTTCACCATGCGAGCACAGCGCAGAGCCTGAACACCATCTTCTCCCCTGATGAGCTCCAGTGCCCCTGCCATATAATGCATGACTGTTCCTTCCCTGGCCGCATCATCAAATTCAATCTGGAAGCAGGCCATCTCCTCTTTTGGAATACCGGCTACCACAGAGGCCCGGGAACCAAGCCGAAGCGCAAGACGCGCCACATCCATCGCGACGTTCCCGTCGCCTATAACCAGTACATTTTTCCCTATGGCAATAGCATCGCCCTGAACTTCGTAATTTCTCAGAAAATCAATGGCATTGGTCACACCGGGAGTATCAGCGGAACCCGATACCGGAAGTGAGCGGCCAAGCTGTGCACCAGGAGCCAGAAAAATCGCATCGTACTCTTGACCGAGTTGTTCAAGGGAAATATCAGTACCAACACGTACCCCCATTTTGGTCTCAATCCCAAGGCTGATGATACGCTGAATTTCAGTGTCAAGAATTTTACGATCTACCCGGTAGCCCATAATACCATAAAGCACCATGCCGCCAAGTTTTTCATTGGCGTCGTAAATCGTTACGGCATGACCTTTTCGGCGAAGCTGGTATGCTGCGGAAAGTCCTGCCGGGCCCCCTCCGATAACAGCAACTCTTTTGCCGCTGTCGGGCCCTGCTCCGGGTAGTTGCAGACCGGCTTCGATGCCGTAATTGCCTATGGCCTGCTCGACAGCATTAATGGCCACACTTTCGTCGTGGTACTGGCGATTGCATGCGCTCTGGCAGGGTTGAGGGCAGATCCGGCCCATAACAGCAGGAAAAGGATTTGCGTCGACAATCATCTCCCATGCGGCTTTCCACGCATTGTCGGATTTGTCGATACCGTTCAACAACCGCTGATACCCCCTGATATTCTCCCCTGCCGGACATTCCGCCGAACATGGCGGAAGCTGGCTGACATACACGGGACACTTGTGACTATGATCTCCAAAAGCGACAATTTTACCGGTTCCCGTCATTTCACTATATGGGGGGAACTCGTAAGATGTCGCAAAATCAAGGACTGGATTTGTTT
>CAJEXQ010000021.1 GCA_903994635.1 uncultured Chlorobiaceae bacterium | reverse complement strand
GCCGACCACCGAGATCTACACTATCCTCTTCGTCGGCAGCGTCAGATGTGTATAAGAGACAGGTCATATAACCACCCGAGGCGGCAACACCCGACATGGAGACCACGAGAGGTTTTTTCACCGCAGCCGAGTCGAGCATCTGGAGCATATCAGCCTGTTTTGCCATTTTGCCGGTTTCGATCGAAATTATTTTGCCTTGGCCGAGATCAATTGCTTTGTTGATAATCATGGAATCGTATTGTATAATAGTGATAAAAATGTCGTTCGTTTTTCTCAAACAATAAAACTGTTAGCCAATATAATATAAAAAAGACTCTTCCTGTATACCGTTCTCTGCCTGCAATCAGGCTCGAATCTTCACATTGTCGATGAGCCGGATGCTTCCTGAATAAGCGGCAATAAGCAGCCGGTACTCTTTACCCTCTTCAGCAGTTTCAGTCAGTTCAAACCTCTCTTCATCGACAAAACTGACGTAGTCGGTGCGGCATCCGGGAGTTGAGCTGATCATCTCTTCAACCTCTTTCGCAATGGTCAGAAGGTTTTTCTCTCGCCCGGCAATGCGTTTTTCGGCATGGCAAAGCCCCTGGTAAAGTACGCCTGCTGTGCTGCGCTCCTGGCTTGAGAGATAGATATTTCTTGAGCTTACCGCCAGTCCGTTTTCTTCCCTGACAACAGGGGGCACCAACAATGGCAATATTCAAATTGAGATCTGCTACAAGTTGCCGGATAATGGCAAGTTGCTGTGCATCCTTTTCTCCAAAGATTGCTTTGTGTGGTTTTGTGATATTGAACAGTTTGGTGACAACTGTAGCCACTCCGTTGAAATGGCCCGGCCTCTGTTGTCCTTCAAATCGATCGGCGAGAGAGCCGCACTGCACTGCTGTCTGAAAGTGTTCAGGGTAGATTGTGCACGATTTAGGCGCAAAGAGGTAATCGACACCTGCTGATTTGGCAAGAGCTACGTCCTGCTCGAAAGGGCGGGGGTAACGGTGGAGATCTTCAGTTGGCCCGAACTGCCTTGGGTTCACAAAAATGGTGAGAATAACGGTTCCTGCGCTCTTTTGGGCAAGCTTTACAAGAGCGAGATGTCCTTCGTGCAGTGCACCCATGGTCATGACGACCCCAATAAGCTGACGGTTAAGGCGCAGCTTTTCAGCAATGGCCTGCATCTCGGCGGGTTCAGTGATGATCTGCATGGTTCTCTTCTGATTTGATTGTTTTTTTTCCGGCTGGATGGACAATAACAACAAACTCGCCTCTCGTTTTGCCATTGGCAAGGTGTTGCCGGATCTCTTCTATGGGTCCAGTAAGGTACTCTTCATATATTTTTGTCATCTCCCGCCCAACGAATATCTGCGCATCAGGCAAGAGATGCTCCACTTCGTCAAGGAGTTTCATGATCCTGTAGGGCGACTCGTACAGAACAAAAGAGGCGTGCAGGCCAGCAAGATATTCGAGACGGCTTTTTCGCCCTTTTTTATGTGGAAGAAAGCCGGCAAAGAAAAAATTGTTGACCGGAAGCGGACAGGCAGAGAGTGCTGCGGTCAAAGCGCTTGGCCCCGGGATCGGGATAATCTTCAGGTTCTTTTCATGCAGGGCGTGGAGAAGCGCATATCCAGGGTCGCTGATTACAGGGGTTCCAGCATCGGTGATAAGCGAGACATCAGTGCCCTCCTCAAGCAGGGCAATAATCTGCCCGATCGCCCGGGGCTCATTATAGTTATGGTAACTGATCAGTTTTTTGCCCAAAATATCGAAATGCTTCAGCAGAATTGAAGCATGGCGCGTATCTTCACAGGCAATCGCCCTCGATTGTTTCAGGGTTTTTATCGCTCTCAGGGTAATGTCTTCGAGATTGCCGAGAGGCGTTGCAACAACGTACAGTGTTCCGGTATGTGACGGTTCAGTGTGCAAGGGCAAAAGAGAGGCTTGAACAAAGGGTTTGTTATGGTAAATTCTTAATCATTCTATATTATAATAATAAAAAAACGATAAACAGCATTCAGCGAAAGATGGGGGAAAAAGGGCGGTTATTGTCGGTCAGCGACTTGCGGGTGCATTTTGCGGGCAAAAAAAGTGGGGTTATGGGTAAGCCTCAGCCAATACAGGTGGTAAACGGCCTCTCTTTTGATCTGTTTCGGGGAGAGACGCTCGGTCTGGTGGGGGAGTCAGGTTGCGGAAAAACCACCCTCGGAAGAGCCTTGATTCGTCTTGGTCATCCTGTTGTAACCGGGAAAATAGAGTTTGAAGGTCAGGAGATTTCTGCTATTGGCAATCGTGAGTTCCGTTCTCTCCGCAAAGAGATGCAGATGATTTTTCAGGATCCCTTCGGCTCACTGAACCCCCGTTTAACGGTTGGACAGATGCTTGGCGAGGTGTTGCAGGTTCACGGGATTGCCCGTGGAGAGGCGGCCCGCAAGCGGATTGAGGAGTTGCTTGATGTTGTCGGGTTGAACAGGGAGTATGTCAGCCGTTATCCGCATCAATTTTCAGGAGGGCAAAGGCAGCGAATCGGTATTGCAAGGGCGATTGCGGTCAACCCGAAATTTATTATATGCGATGAGCCTGTCTCGGCGCTTGATGTCTCAATTCAGTCGCAGATAATCAATCTCCTCAAGGATCTTCAGCGAGATCTGGGATTGACCTATCTCTTCATTGCTCATGACCTCTCGGTTGTTGAATATATTTCCGACAGGGTTGCGGTGATGTATCTTGGCAAGATTGTTGAAATTGCCGAATCCGGCGAACTCTATGCCAACCCGCAGCATCCCTACACCAAGGCACTTCTGTCGGCAATTCCAAATCCTGAATTTGGCGCCAAAAAAGAGAGAATTTTATTGACCGGTGATTTGCCGGGGCCACTTAATATGCCCTCCGGATGCAGTTTCCACCCCCGCTGCCCTGTTGCAACAGCGGAGTGCAGCCACAGGGAACCAAAGCTTCAGGAACATAACAATAATGGACATCAGGTAAGTTGTCTCCTTTATGAATAATACCAATACGCCAAAAAAGAGGCGGGGCTGTTTCCGTAACGGGTGCCTCACCCTCGTTATCATTCCAATATTGCTTTTTGCAGGGCTTTTCTGGGCTCTTCGATCGTCGCATTCCATTCCCGATCGCTTTGTGCTTGTTCTGCCTCTCAGCGGAGGCATTGATGAAATCCGTAACGAAAGCACCTCGCTGCCCTTTATGGCCTCACGTGGGCCACTCTCTCTTCAGGAGATGCTCTTTCTGCTCAATCATGCTGCGGCTGATGAGCGGGTCAGAGAGGTTGTACTCGATATCGGAGGGATTCAGACAACGCCAGCAAAGGTAGCCGTGCTGATAGAGGCGATTGAAAAGGTTCGCAAAGGGGGTAAAAAAGTCACCGCCTTTCTGCGCTCCCCCGAAGACAGTGACTATCTTCTTGCGGCAGCCTCTGATTCCATTATTGTTGAACGGGGCAGTTTTCTCCTTCTTGACGGCCTGAAAGCGGAATCACTCTTTTATACCACTCCGCTGGGCAAAATAGGTGTTCAGGTTCAGGCTTCGCAGTGGAAAAAGTACAAAAGCGGCATTGAGCCCTTTGTCAGAACCGGGGCAAGCAAAGAGTACTTTGAGCAGATCAATGCCTTGCTTGACGAGGTTTACGACGACTATCTCACCTACGTATCGAAGCGCCGTGCCATCAGCCGCAATTCCTTTGAGGCGTTCATCAACAATGAGGCGCTGGTTTCGGCCAAAAGAGCCAAAGCCGTCGGGCTTGTTGACGGCGAAGCCTCTTTCTGGGAGTTACAGCGGGCTTTGACCAGAAAAGTTACCGGGAAGGAGCTCTCCAATGATAATGATGCTTTTGTCAGCGCATCCGAGTATCGTTCTGCAGTTACATGGCCGCAGAAGTCGACCACTGATGAAGCTATTGCCGTGATTACTCTGTCGGGTACAATTGTTCGTTCTGCAGGGGAGTTGACTGACGGTATTGATGTTGAGACGCTGAAAAATTCCCTTGACAAGGCGCTGGAAGACAAGAAGGTCAAAGCGCTTGTGTTGCGCATCGACAGCCCCGGTGGCGATGCCCTTGCATCGGCTGATATGCTCCAGATGCTCGACTCGGCTGCGGTGAAAAAACCTCTCGTGGTCTCCATGTCGGGTGTTGCCGCCTCGGGTGGTTATATGACTGCCCTTGCAGGCAAAACCATCTTTGCCCAGCCGCTGACCATCACCGGTTCAATCGGTGTCTACGCCCTGAAACCAAATATCAGCGGACTTGCCGAAAAAATTGGACTGAAGCGCGATGTTGTAACGCGGGGCCGCTATGCTGATGCCAATACCCCCTTCAAGCCGCTGGAGGGCGAGGCCTACAACAAATTCGTTGCCGCATCGGGTGTGGTCTATGATGATTTCATCGGCAAAGTAGCAGCCTCAAGAAAGATGCCCCTTGCCCAGGTAGACTCTGTTGCTGGAGGAAGAGTCTGGACAGGCAGTCGTGCGCTGAAGGCAGGTCTGGTTGACCGTATGGGTGGACTTTTTGATGCCATTCATGCAGCCCAGCTTCTCGCCAAAATGGATATGAGCAAAAAGCCACGAATCATGCTCTACCCGGTGCAGAAAAGCTGGTTTGAATCTCTCCTGCAGGGCAACGGAGCAAGCCTTTCCGCCCGATTGTCCGCTGCGGTGAAACAACAGGTGCTGCATGAGCTCATCCCCCGGCGGCATTTCAGCTCCATGGCCGCTTTTTACGAGATGCTGGAGAGGTCGGGGCAGATGCGTATGCTGACGGTTATGCCATCCGAGATTGTCATCCGTTGAGCATTGTTGTCTCCGATCCTAATATCGCCTGTGGCGGAGGAGCTGCCATGACCAGTTAACAGAGGAGGGAGGCTCGATATGCCAACTGCTTCAGGAGGCAATAGTCATTTTTCTTAATGATTTTAAAGTGGTTGCCCTAAAACTTGCAGGTTAATGAACTCTGAATCCTGACAGCATTGCTCCCGTCAGCATTTTTATAGTCACTCTTCCAGTCCGAGAGCTGAAGCCCGAGAATGAAGTTTGCTGTTATTTTGGTAATGACATTGGCGAAGATGGTCTGGTTTCGTGAGCGTGCAGCGGTAGCTAAATCATTATCCTTTGGATCATCAATACCTGCACCGAGGCTCACCGATGTTTCTGGATTTATGGTATACCTGAGCGCTCCCCATCCACCCTGAGCACGAATCTCCCTGGGGTCAGTCGCTACCGTACTGTTTACTCCCTGCCCGATTCCACCCAGGTAGTCATCAAGATTGGAACCGGTAAAGTATTCGCCTGCAACGAGCATTCTGTCGCTGAGCGGCATTGAAAGCTCAAGGTTGCATGACCATGAGTCAAGCGTTTTGTAACTCCCTGTGCCATTGGTGTCCCACTCTTCCTGACCATAATGGCCTGAGAGGGCAATGGTCGCAGGCTGGTTTTTTACAATAAGTGGCTCAGAAAATGCCATGCGTCCCTGAAAGGAAGGTATGGCGGCATCTTTGCCTGTGTCATTTTGAAGAGCAAGAGTTTGAAAAGTGGTTCTATCACCAATGGTTCTTGATGCAGCAACTGCCAGTTCAAGGTGTCCATTGTTGCCAGTCGAAAATCCCTTGGTGAGTCGTATCTGCGGGTGGCGTGAACCGATATTACCGGCATCCCAGAGAAGGGCGGGGTCATCCACAAACGGAATCAGGGAAGAGAGCAGATCCCATGTCTGGCCGGCAAGAATGCTGAAGTCGGATGCAGGCCAGCAGGCTTTGATGAAGCCGTGACGCAGGCGCGGTGCCTGGCTGGTTTCGGTTGCAATACTGGTGAGAAAATCCAATTCGATATTGCCTGTCAATTTCATACTCTCTGCATCAGTTCCACTGAGGTTCAGCCCTATCCTGGTGGCACCAGCCGTGAGATTCCATTCTGAGTCATTTTTCCTGCCATTTTCAGGAAGTGCCCAGAAAGCGTAATTGCCTGGATATATTGCCCCTGTATCACAGGATGTGTCAAACCGGGCAAAGCCGTAAAACTGCACTTTTGCGCCTGAAGTTGCCGAGAGTGTTACCGGAGTTGCTGTGGCTGCGGGCTTGTTGCGCACAAGTGCTTTCAGCTCGGCAAGCTCCTGATCAAGACGGCTGATGCGGGTTTCGACGCTTTCAGCAGTTTCTGCGGCAAAAGAGGGCACAGCAGTGCAGAGTGAGCTGGCAAGCAGCAGGGTGTAACGGAATTTTCCCCTTGCGTTCATGGATGTTCTCCGTGGAGAGGTTTGGTTATCTGTCTGAATTTGAATATCAAGGCGGAAATATAGGCAGTCAACAGCTAATTTCTCTGCACCTTTTTGGTGAGCCTTCATCTTGTGTGGCTCTCAGGTGACGGAGAAAATTGTAGATGAACTCAAGGCCTGTCTTTACGATTGGGGGCATCCCGATCAGAAGCTCCAGAAATCGCGGTCGAGGTTGCGGTACTGAATGCCCTGGATGAGGTGCTTCATGGCGATTTGTTCAGAGTTGTCGAGGTCGGCGATGGTGCGGCTTACCTTGATGATTCGGTCGTGCGCCCGTGCGGAGAGGTTCATGCGGTTCATGGCATCCATCAGTTTTTGCGAACTCTCTTTGTCGAGACGGCAGAAACTCTGGATCTGGCGTGAGTTCATTTGGGCATTGGTATAGATTTTTGGTGATGCGGTTCCAGCAAATCTTTTCTGCTGGATGCTGCGGGCGCTTATGACCCGCTGGCGGATGGTTGCTGAATTTTCGGCGTTCGAAGCGGCGAAGAGGTCGCTGGTTTCAACTTTTGGCACGTCGATGTGAATATCGATGCGGTCGAGCAGTGGGCCTGAAATTTTTGAAAGATAGCGTTGGATCTGCTGGGGAGGCGCGGTCAGGTTCCCGTCACGGTCTTTCAGAGCGCCTGCCGGGCTTGGGTTCATGGCTGCAATGAGCATGAAGCCAGCCGGATATTTTGTGGTGACGGAAATTCTTGATACGGTGACTTCACGATCTTCAAGGGGCTGGCGGAGCACCTCGAGGGCGTTGCGGCTGAATTCGGGAAGTTCGTCCAAAAAGAGAATGCCGTTGTGGGCAAGGCTCACCTCGCCCGGTTTGGCCGTTGCGCCTCCGCCAATCAGCGCCACATTGCTTGTGGTATGGTGCGGGCTGCGGAACGGCCTGGTAACCATGAGAGGTCGCCCTTTTTCAAGCAGGTTGGCAACGGAGTAGATTTTTGTAGTTTCAAGCGACTCTTCAAAACCGAGAGGAGGCAGAATGCCCGGCAACCCTTTTGCCAGCATGGTTTTACCGCTGCCGGGAGGGCCGATCATGATGACGTTGTGACCGCCCGCCGCAGCAATTTCAAGTGCTTTTTTGGCCGATCCCTGCCCCTTGATATCAGCAAAATCAACAGGGTACTCCTGTTCTTTTTCAAACAGCGCGGCTACATTGACCGTTACCGGTGTGTGCCCGCTTTTTCCGCCCATCAGGGCAACGGTTTCATTCAGGTTTTCAACACCGTAGACCTCAATGGTGGAGCTTGAAGCTGAAACAGCTACAGCCGCCTCAGCCGCATTTGCCAGAGGCACAATCAGTCGTTTTATCTGTTCTTTTCCTGCCATAATGGCCACAGGGAGTGCTCCATTGATTCTCCTCAGCGATCCGTCAAGCGCCAGCTCTCCCATAATGAGCGTCTCCTCGAAGCGGTTGCCTATCAGGTCGAGCGAGCCAAGCAACCCGATGGCAATCGGGAGATCAAAGGCGGTCCCCTCCTTTTTAATGTCAGCAGGCGCAAGGTTGACCGTGATTTTTTTTGGTGGAATAGTAAACCCTGAGTTTCTGATTGCTGTCAGAATTCTCTCACGGCTCTCCCTGATGGCATTGTCGGGCAAACCAACCACCGTAAACGAAGGAATGCCCGCCGTAACGTTGATTTCAACAGTAACCTTCAGGGCATCAATGCCAATCAGTGCCGCAGCGTTGAGGGTTGAGAGCATGGCGGGTAAAATAAAAGATTTCAATATTTCATACGCAAGGTAGGTAAATAATTGAAATACGTAAATATTTCTTTTCTTGTTCTGCGATAAACCATCAAGTCCTTCATTTTGGCTTCTACCCCGTGGTGCGTAATCCCCCCGATATGGCATTAACCGTCATAAAGAGCTCCAGCAGCAGTTTCTCCCCCTCCTCATTTTTCCCGGAAAGGTGCAGTTCCCTCCATTGGGTGAGCAGCTTGATCTGTTGCAGGTGGAGGGTGTTAAGCCCTTCACGACGGGGGGTGATAAATTTGTTGACATTGAGGCGCTGCGCAGCAAGAGGCGCCTGTCGAGCATGGGCAGCACCTCGGAGAAAATATTGTAGAGGTAGTGAATTACATTTCTCCGCTCATCTGATATGTCGGGCTTTTCGTAAAGGATCTCTCCCGTTCTCCAGAGTCTTTCCATGACAACCTTGATCTTGTTGCGGATGTCGAGCTGTTCGAGAGGTGTCCACATCTGGTTTTCCCGTTGTACCAGAAGCAGGTAGAGTTGACGGTGCTGTTCAAGCACCGTTTTTCGCTTGGCTTCTGTAGGGTGTGCCGTCAGCACTGCTACGACTGAGACCTCCGGCAGCAGGCTGCAGATGGTTGTTTCCGGAATTTCCTGTTCACGGAAGCGGAGTAGAGTGCGGCCCCAGAGGCCGGTGAGATTGGAGAGGCCAGCTTCAGCCTCAAGGGCGCGCCGGTTCTGGGCCGCAGAGTTCTCTTCCGCCATGTTGAGAAGCTGGAAAAAAATGGAAAATGCCTGCAGCGCCCGCTCGGTATCAGGATACTCTTCAAGAGGGAGACTCGCATTCTGCCAGGGGAGGTGGTTGGCCAGTTTAGCCTCTCCAAGGTCGCAGAGCACCTCCTGAAAACAGTGGAGGAGAAACAGAAAATCACGTTCCGCTTTTTCAAAATCGATAACACTGCTGGTGGTGGTGATCATAGGTAAACAAGAGTTTTTTTTGTGATTTCGTAATTTTTTCCAGTATTCTAAAAAATCAGGGAAGTTACAACTGCTCTTTTATTGTTGTGATTTCGGGCGATTTTGCCGATTCCGATTTATAATCGCAACCTTTTTCAGCTTTCTGTTTGTCGGCTTTACTATTTATGCTTATCTTTCTTCATAATTTTTGGGTAAGCCACTAACACCTAAATTCATTACCTGACATGGACAACAAATCAAATGGTAAGCTTCTTGCATTGGCCGGAGGCGGGGCACTCTTGATGGGGTCATTTTTTTTCGGGTTGTCGTTTTTAACCGGGTATAAATTACCGGCGGAGACTTTGTCACCGTATCTAGCACCATTAAGCTCCTTTGCAGGGTGGATTAGCCTGATTCTTTTTGCCTCGGCTGTTATTATGGGACTTGGTAAAATGTCCTCCAGAATCAGTTCCAAGTGGTTTTTAAGTTTTCCGCTCAGCATTATAGCGATCGTTGCTGTCATGTTTGCTTCCCTTTGGTTCAGGCCTTCCGGGATATTGATGTCAACTACCGGTCGTACGACGACGGTGAATGGTGAATACATTCGCTCTGTGGATGAGCTGACGGCGTATCTTGAGAAACCGGTTTTATCCGCAAACGTTCCTGTGGCACCCGCAGGTTTCGATTTCAACGGAGCAAAGTCACTTTTTACGGCCAAGTGTAACGCCTGCCATACACAGGGGTCGACGATGGATGCATTTAAAACCAAGTACAAGAAAACCGGCAAGATTGATGTCATTGTTGCTCGTATGCAGTCGGTGGCCGGATCAGGTATATCGGTTGAAGAGAGTAAGACCATCATGATCTATCTGAACGAGGGGCTTGGCAAATACTGATTAACGGTAAAACGGTTCTCCTGAAAATATTGTTTTAAAAAAGCCTCAGACTTTCACCTGAGGTTTTTTTATTGCAGCTTCATGCTTTGGCACTATAGCTAACCGTAACGGTTTCTGTAATTCCACCTCTTGCCTTCCATTCTGTTATCACAGTCATCGATCGTGGTTTAAGAAGGTCTACAAGGTCATCAAGAATTCTGTTGGTAATGTTTTCGTAAAAAATGCCAGCATTGCGGAATTCAAGAAAATAATATTTCAGCGACTTCAGTTCAACACAGCTTTTAGCGGGTACGTAGCGAATGGTAATGGTACCAAAGTCTGGCAGCCCGGTTATCGGGCAGACGGATGTAAACTCGGGGTTGACGATTTCAATGGTGTACTCCCGGTCAGGGTAGCTATTGTCGAAAAGTTCAAGTATCTCTTTTTTCATCGGGTGTTGAGGTTGAGTGTTTCAGGGAAATGGCCGGTTTTATTGGTTCAAAATAGAAATCCATGGCGATTTTTCGGTAAATTAGATCGGCTTTTGATTTGTGGCTCCTCGAAGTAAACAGTTTGCAATTATGCTGGTATTCCGCGAAAACGAGAATTCTGAGCTCCAGCTTCTTTATAACGCATTGGCTGCAGAGTATGATCTTGCTGAAGCCTCCTATACTTTTGGCGGGCACTCCTTCAGCTTTTTGAGTGTGCTCGACAGTTATGCGCTTCTTGATCGTATATCGCCTGAAGAGTTTATCAAGGATGAGCAGATGCCCTATTGGGCGGAGATATGGCCTTCGGCGATAACGCTCTCCTCTTTTATTGCTGATGAACTCCCGCTGGAGGGGTTGCGCGTCATTGAGATAGGCGCTGGCGTCGGCATGGCCTCGGTTGTTGCTGCCAGGAAAGGTGCCAGTGTTCTGGCTACAGACTACTCTCTTGAAGCACTTCGTTTCGCCCGGTACAATAGCCTGAAAAACAGGGCCTCCCTTGATTATGAGAGGCTCGACTGGCGAATGGTGCAGTGCCGTGAACAGTTTGACCTGCTCTTTGCGGCTGATGTGTTGTACGAAAGGGTGAACCTGCTTCCGATTGTTACGGCAATCGATAAACTGCTTAAGCCGGAGGGTGCTGCATACATCGCTGATCCACGGAGGAAAATGGCGGAACAGTTTCTTGAGTTGGCAGCAGAAAACAATTTCTCGATAACCTCTTTTCCCAAAAAGTATGCGGGTGGTTCAAAGCCGGTGTCAGTGAATATCTATAAATTAATGCGAAAATGAAGCATAACGCAGAGCCGCTTGCTGTGCGCTGGCGGTATGATGCTGGCCGTGGTGCAATTGTTTGGCAACTGATGTTTACCGAAACAGGCGACCTTATCGGGCAGAAGCGTTTTGCGGCAAAGAGGCGGGCGCTGTTTTTTGGTATTGAAACGGCAACGGGTCGTCTGTTTTCAGATGATTTTCTGTTGATGGACAAGCATTCTCTTCCTCTCGGTGAAGGCTGGTTTACCGGGCTTGAAACCACCCGCAGGGAACTTGCCTATTGTTACGCCTCTCAGCCGCTCACTCCGGAGCATCAGGGGATATGGGCTGTCGATTTCAGGGCAGGGAGGGTGGTGTGGTCGCGGTCAGATATTGGCTTTGTTGCCAAACTTGATGATGAGTTTCTCGTTTGTCAAACTTCCATTTTTGGCGGATTTCCCGAGCGGCAGTTTTGGCTTGTTGACCCGTCCTCAGGAGTTGATATCAGCCATTCTGCTCTTGACAGTGCTCAGGCTAATGCTATCAGGGAGAAGGCTGTGCCTGAAGAGGTTCGGCAGCAGATTATTCTGCCTGAGGTTGTAGCGGATGATATGGTTGAGGCGCATCGAGCATTGCAGAGTGTTGGTATCTCCGAAACATGCCGTTGTGAATATATCGTTCATGGTACAGTGACGGTTGCAGCATTGCATGAACAGCTTCAGTTGACCGGCCTCTGGCGCTCTTCTCTGAAGGTGTGGCAGTCTGGTTGTCTGCTTTATGCTGATGGTATGGAAGAGAGTGTTGACAAACCCTCCCTGAACAATTTTTTGATCCATGGTGATAATTTGTATTACCTCAGGGAGAGAGAGGAACTGGTTTGCGTGGCGATCTCATGAAGAACTCTCCCGAATACCCATTATCAGCAATGTTTAGTAAAGGCTCACTTCCTGTCAGCGATTTTCTTGGTGCGCTCAGGAGCCGCAAGAATTTATCGCAGAATACGGTTATTGCCTACAGAACTGATATTACCCAGTTTTTCTCCTTTCTCTTGCAGCATCTCGATCTTGCCGATTTGAGTGTTTTTGATCCGGAGCAGGTAACGCCCCTTGATGTACGCCAGTTTATGGGTTCCCTGATTCAACGGGGAGTTCAGCAGAGATCGATTGCCAGAAAACTTGCGGCTCTGAAAAGCTTTTACCGATACATGCAGGAAACCGGGTATATAAAGCGATCTCTTTTTTCCACCATCGTCACGCCAAAGTATCCGCAGCGTGTCCCCGGTTTTTTAACTGAGCGGCAGACAGAAAAACTTTTTAATGAGCTTCTTCCTGCCAGTTTAGCGGAGCTTCAAACGCCGAAAAAAAATATCCTTGAAGAATCGTTTGTTCGTGAGCGCGACAGGAGCATTCTGGAACTGCTCTACGGCAGCGGACTTCGTCTTTCAGAATTGATCGGATTGACCATAGAAAACCTTGATCTTGTGGGTGGATACGTCAAATTGACCGGAAAAGGGAGGAAGCAGAGAATTGTTCCTGTCGGGCAATCAACCACTGACGCACTCAATAAATATTTTGAAGTCAGGAGAAACTTCTTTAGAATGAGTGAGGCAGGTCGGGGGGTTGTGCCGTTGTATGTTTTTGTAACCAAAAGGGGCAAAAAGCTTTATCCCATGCTTGTCCAACGATTGACCGGAAAGTATCTTGCATCGGTTACTGAACAGAAAAAGAAAAATCCACATCTGCTGCGCCATTCGTTTGCCACGCACCTGCTGAACAGTGGGGCAGATCTTAAGAGTGTCAGTGAGATGCTTGGGCATAGCAATCTCTCGACGACCGAAATATATACTCATGTTACCTTTGATCGCTTGAAGGAGGTTTACCTCAGGGCGCATCCCAACGCATAGTTTTGTGGGCTCCGGTTATTCCTTTTGCCGGGCTGTTGTTCATTCATTAGGTTCACCATATTCAAACGGAGGTTATTATGACAAAAGTAGTCGTCAATGACGCATTCAATGTTACAGTTACTTTACGGCACTCCAGTAATCACAACAATATCGAGGAGTATGCCCGCAACGCAGTGCTCATTTTGGCGAGAGTGTTTCCGGCTCTTATCAGTTGTCATGTTATTCTTGATCATCAGAAAAATGACTTTGAAAAAAACAAGCTTGCTGAGATAACGGTACATGTGCCGCAGAATGTTTTTGTTGCAAAAGAGGCAGGGACTGCTTATGAGTCTGCCATCGACACCTGTATTGATGCGTTGAGCCGCCAGCTTTTAAGGCATAAGGAGAAGAGTGCAATAGTTGCATGATGAGAGTTTCTGCGGGGCGAATGAGTAACGCTCCGCAGCTTTTTCTTATGTTTTTAAACAGATTGATTCCTTAAGCCATGAATCTGGAACAAAAAGGATTAAAGAAGCGATCAATAACGGTCGCCTATTTTTTTAACACTATCTGCAAGAAGTACGAGATCAAGTTGCGCCGTCTGAACGAGGTTGATGAACAGAAACGGCGGATTTTTGAGCGTGATCTTCATCGACCAGGGCTTGCTCTCGCAGGCTTTACCAATCTTTTTACCTACAAACGGGTTCAGATTCTCGGAAATACGGAGACAAGGTTTTTGAATCACCTTGAGGAGCAGGAGAGGAATCTGGTGTTTCAAAATCTTGTGCGATTCAAGATGCCCTGCATTATACTGACCAGCAATAACAAACTTTCGCCAGTTCTTCTCGAAATGGCCACCAAGGCGGGTGTTCCGGTTTATTCCACCAGGTGCTCTTCCACGAAAACCATCTACACTGTTACCGGATTTCTTGATGACCAGTTTTCGCTTTACCAGCAGTACCATGGCTCAATGGTCGATGTGTACGGTGTCGGCGTTTTGGTTGCTGGCAAGAGTGGTCTCGGGAAATCCGAGATTGCGCTTGACCTTATTGAGAGGGGTCATGGTCTTGTGGCGGACGATGTCGTGATTATTCACCGGAAAGGTGACTCGATGACACTCAGAGCCAGAAGGAATAATATTATTGACCATTTTATGGAAATTCGTGGTCTTGGCGTGGTTGATGTGAAGGCGAATTTCGGAATCAGGGCAATTCGTGATGTCAAGGAGGTACAGGTTGTTGTTGAATTGCTTGAATGGAACAAGGAGATCGCTTATGAAAGGCTTGGGCTGGATACCAAAACCATAAAGATTCTTGGCGTTGATGTTCCTCTGGTAGAATTACCAATATTTCCGGGTAAAAATATTACTGTTATTATTGAAGTCGTTGCTCTCAATTTCCTGTTAAAACGTTACTCGAATTATGTCGCAGCCGAGGCGCTGACCGACAGGATAAACCTTGTGATCAACAGCGACAAAACAGCGGAGGATAGTGATGATTAAGAGGACTTTCGCAACATCCGGGCTCGTGGGCAGCCTGTTAATCGCACTGCTGCTGCTCTATTCTTGCAACAGGCATAACGGAGGAAAGGCAGGCAAAGGAGCCGCAATGGATTCCACTTTGGTTATCGCCATGCTCGGCGATGCTGATTATCTTAATCCTGTTCTCGGGAGCACCGTCACCTCTGGGAACATAATCGGTCTTATCTATCCGTCCCTTTTGCAGAGTGAGTTTGATACCGAAACAGGGCTTCTGAATTACATGGCTCTTGAAAAAAAGTTAAGGGAGATAACTCCGGGTCAGGCGAAAAAAACAGCGAAAGGCGCTATTGCAAGGAGCTGGAGTATGTCGGCAGATCATAAATCCATCACCTATATCCTGAGAAGTGATGCTTTCTGGAACGATGGAAAGCCGGTTGTATCGGGCGATTTCAAGTTTACCTACAAGTTGTATGGCAATCCCGTTATTGCCAGCGCCCGTCAGCAGTATCTTGCCGAGCTGGTTGGTGCCGACAAGGGCAATGTTGATTTTGACAAGGCCATTGAGACGCCTGATGACAGAACGCTGGTCTTCAGGTTTTATAAGCCGGTTCCCGAACATCTGGCCCTTTTTCATACATCACTGACTCCTCTTCCTGCTCACCAGTGGAAAAATGTCAAGCCTGATGAGTTCCGTCACTCTCCCCTCAACATTGAACCGCTCGGTGCGGGCCCCTATCACCTGAAAAGCTGGAAGCAGCAGCAGGAGATAGTTCTGGCATCAAGCAGGAACTCCAATCTTCCCAAGCCTGGGACGATTCCACTGATTACCTTCAGGGTTGTGCCCGATTATACGGTGCGGTTGACGCAGCTTCAGACTGGTGCTGTAGATGTGGTTGAAAATATCAAGCCTGAGGACTTTACCGCACTCTTGAAGGCGAACAGGGAGATTGATGTTAAAACAGTTGGCTTGAGGGTCTACGACTATGTCGGGTGGTCAAATATCGACCAGAATGAGCTTCACAGAAGCGGCAAGCTCAAGCCTCACCCCCTGTTCGGTTCTGCATGGGTTCGCCTTGCCCTCACCCAGGCCATCGATCGTGAAGCGATTATTGATGGCTATCTCAAGCAGTATGGTGTTCTTTGCAATACTGACGTTTCACCCTCCCTGAAATGGGCCTATAACGACAGGATTGTTCCTCATGCCTTTGATCCCTCGAAGGCAACAGCACTGCTCAAAGCGGAAGGGTGGCTGCCAGGCCCGGACGGAATTCTGCAGAAGCAGGGCAGAAAGTTCAGCTTTGTGCTCTATACCAATTCGGGCAATGCCAGAAGAAACTATGCAAGTGTGATTATCCAGCAAAACCTTCGTTCAATCGGCATCGACTGCAAGCTTGATGTACAGGAATCCAATGTTTTTTTTGAGAATCTTCAGCAGAGAAAACTTGATGCGTGGATGGCAGGCTGGTCGATAGGTCTGGAGATAGACCCGCTTGATGTCTGGGGTTCAGATCTTAAAAAAAGCCGCTTCAATTTTACGGGCTATCAGAATCCACGGCTTGATCAGCTTTGCGAACTGGCCAAGCAAAAAATGGAACCCACAGGGGCAAGGCCATACTGGCTTGAGTATCAGGAGATTCTTCATCGGGATCAGCCCATCACCTTTCTTTACTGGATGAAGGAGACCCAGGGATTCAGCAGGAGAATTGAGGGTGAAGAGCTTAATATTTCCGGGACATTTTATAATATTGACGACTGGAGGCTGCGCCCTTCGGCGAATGTTGCATTTTAGGACGCTATGTTGATTTATATTTTCAGGCGATTGTTGATTGCCATACCGCTGATTTTTGGGGTTTTGACTCTCACCTTTTTCGTTATCAGGCTTGCGCCGGGCGATCCGGCGGCCTTTTTTATCCAGCCGGGCATAAGTCCAAACGTTGCCGAGCAGATCAGGGCGCAGTATGGCCTCAATGATCCTCTGCCCGTGCAGTATGTCAAATGGCTCGCCAGTGTGCTGCAGGGTGATTTTGGCCGCAGTTTCAGTCGGGCCCAGCAGCCGGTTGTCGATGTTATTGCCGGTGCCTTGCCGATAACCATGACCATTGCTCTTCTGACCCTTGTTGCAAATTTTACCTTTGGTATTTTTGTCGGCATTGTTTCAGCCGTCCGGCAGAACACTTTTCTTGACAGATTTCTGACCGTGACAGCCCTCTTTTTTTATTCGATGCCTGAGTTCTGGTTTGCGTTGATGATGATTATTCTTTTTGCCCTTAAGTTTCCTCTCTTTCCTGCCTCAGGCCTGAACGAAATTGGGGCAGAGGGCTTTGGCCCGGCAGGCTTTTTCTTTGACCGCTTATGGCATCTTGTCTTGCCGGTGACGGTGCTCAGCATCAATGGCGCGGCAGGTATTGCCCGATATGTCAGAGGGAGTATGCTCGAAGTGATCCGCCAGGACTATATTCGCACAGCAAGAGCAAAAGGGTTGCCGGAAAAGGTGGTTATTTTCAGGCACGCCCTCCGCAACGCCCTTCTTCCGGTGATTACCCTTATGGGCAGCTCGCTCCCTTTTATTTTCAGCGGCGCTCTCTTTATTGAGGTTATTTTTGCTTTTCCCGGTATGGGAAGGGTAACGGTTGAGGCTATTTTTGCAAGGGATTACCCGCTGATTATCGCCAATACCTTTATCTCAGGTTCCCTGATTGTGCTTGGTAACCTTTTTGCCGATCTCCTCTATGCGGTGGCAGATCCACGAATAAAGCTGTAAATGACCCTTCAACCCCTAATGTTTTGTCTTTTTGAGAATAGAATTGCTGAATACTCCCCCTGATGCGGTTGAATCGAGGATTGAGGAGCAGATACGACCGATCCGTATGGATGATTTTGCCGGTCAGCAGCGGTTGACCGACAATCTGAAAGTTTTTATTTCAGCGGCAAGAATGCGGGGAGATGCACTGGATCACGTTCTTTTATCGGGCCCGCCGGGTCTCGGAAAAACGACGCTCGCCTATATCATTGCCTCTGAAATGGGGAGCAGTATCAAGTCGACCTCAGGCCCACTGCTCGACAAGGCTGGCAATCTTGCTGGTCTTTTGACCGGTCTGCAAAAAGGGGATGTGCTCTTTATTGATGAAATTCATCGAATGCCGCCGACAGTGGAGGAGTATCTCTATTCGGCTATGGAGGATTTTCGAATTGATATCATGCTCGACAGTGGTCCTTCTGCAAGGGCTGTACAGTTGCGCATTGAGCCCTTCACACTGGTTGGTGCGACGACCCGTTCAGGCCTGCTGACCTCACCCCTCAGGGCAAGGTTCGGCATCAACAGCCGCTTCGACTATTATGAGCCGAAACTTCTCGAAGGAATCATTATCAGGGCTTCAGCTATTCTTGGCATTGGCATTGATGAAGAAGCTGCCTCAGAGATAGCCGGACGGTCACGAGGGACACCCCGTATTGCCAACAGGCTGCTTCGGCGTGCCAGGGATTTTGCGCAGGTTGACGGTATCCCCATGATAACGAAAGGTATTGCCATGAAAACCCTTGACTGCCTCGAAATTGACGAGGAAGGTCTTGACGATATGGATAAAAAGATCATGGAGACAATCGTCAACAAATTCAACGGTGGCCCCGTCGGGATAGCCTCTCTTGCCGTTTCAGTAGGGGAGGAGCGGGATACTATTGAAGAGGTTTACGAGCCATACCTTATTCAGGCAGGCTATCTGACAAGAACAACAAGAGGACGAGTTGCTACCCGTCAAGCTTTTATCCGTTTTTCAACCGCTTCCAACCGTCATGAACTTCCTCTGTTTGATGCAAAGCTGGATCAGTAAGTATACGTTTTTTTGCGCCGTTTTTATTTTTGCGCTCTTTCCGCGCCCTCTGCTCTCCATGAGTATGACAGCCACTGATTCTCTCGCTGAAGCCAGCAGAAGAGAGCTTGTTGCTGCATTGCTGCAAAGCGCAAAGGGCGAATATCAGGGAGCTGTTGATCGCTATCAGAAGCTCCTGATTACCCAGCCTTCAAACGCAGCGCTCCATTATGCACTTTCCAAAGCTTATGTTGCCCTTGGCGTTATCGACTCAGCCCGTCTGCACAGTGAAAAAAGCGTTCAACTCAATCCCGACAACAAATACTATGCAAAAGAGCTTGCCGGAATAACACATCAGATGAACAATTTCAGGGAGGCTGCTGATCGTTATCGGCAACTTGCAGCTCTTGAACATGGTGCAGGAAAAGAGAAGCTGCTTTTTACCCTTGCGCAGCTCTATCAGCAGACAGGAGAGCGTGAGCTTGCGATCAAGAGCTTGAGGGAGCTGCTGCAGGGCAATCCCAAGTCCGCTCCCGCATGGCTTGCACTTTTAGAGCTTTCCCTGCAGTCAGGAAATCGATCTGCTTTTCTTGAAGATCTGGCCCTTTTTTATAACAGCGGTCAGACAAGCCTTGAACAGAAAATAGAGTTTGCCAGACTCTTTGTTGTGCGATCATCCAGGAATAGCTCCTATGTCGATCCGGCGCAACTGATGGTTGGTAACATTAAAAGGCAGCTTCCAGCCAATAGCGGTTTGAGACTCTCTCTCCAGGTGGTTGAAGGGGAGCTTCTCTTTCAGACAGGCAATCCACAAGAGGCAGTGCTTCTCCTCGAAACTGCGGTGCGTGCAAAAAACTCCAACAAGCAGAAATGGCTTTATCTACAAGCTAACAGTACACTTGCCTTATGCTATGACAAGCTTGGTTATGATAATAAAAGTGTCCATCTCTACGAAGCCATTCTTCGAATTGATCCAAACAATCCCCTTATCATAAACAACCTTGCCTATGTTCTTGCCGGTCAGGGACGGAAGCTTAAGCGAGCAAAAGAGCTGGCACTGAAAGCGGTAGCTTTAGAACCAGCCAATGCAGGTTATCTCGACACGCTTGGATGGGTATTGTTTAAAATGGGAAAGTATGAAGAAGCAAGGGAGGTTCTTGAAAAGGCAGTTGGGCTGAATTCCGGCGAGGCTGAAATAGCCGACCATCTTGGCAGCGTTTACGATAAGCTTGGAAACAGGAGTAAGGCGCAGGAAATGAAGGAGAGAGCCAGGAAGATCAGGTAAAAAAACATGTCCGCCAATTTTTTTGATTAGCGGACATGTTCGTGTTGGGTGCTTTACTTTATTGCATCAAAGTTGCGTGCAGCAAGATACTCATAATGAGCCCAGCGTGCGTCCACCTCTTTCTGGATTGCTGTATAGTACTCCTCAGCAAGAGCTTTATGGCTCTTTTTGAGCATTCTGAAGCGGTTCTCCATATCAAGGAACTGGGCAACCGGCATTTTTGGCTTTTTTGAGTCAAGCACCAGCGGATTTTTGCCCTCAAGCAACCGATCAGGATTGTAGCGATAGAGTATCCAGTGTCCTGAATCCACGGCCGCTTTCTGGTTGTCAAGGGCTGTCGCCATGTCGATACCTTGAGCAATACAATGAGAGTAGGCAATAATGATTGATGGCCCATTGTATGCTTCTGCTTCAAGGAACGCTTTCAGTGTCTGCTCATCTCTTGAACCAAAGGCGACGGAGGCCACATAGGCATTTCCGTAGCTCATGGAGATCAACCCAAGATCTTTTTTGGTCATGGTTCTTCCTGCGGAGGAGAACTTGGCCACTGCGGCTTTGGGTGTTGCCTTTGATGCCTGGCCACCGGTGTTTGAATAGACTTCGGTGTCGAGAACCAGAAGGTTGACGTTTTTATTGCCAGCCGTTACGTGGTCAACGCCACCGTAGCCGATATCATAAGCCCACCCGTCACCACCGACACCCCAGACACTTTTCTTGACAAGCATGTCTGCCAGTGAAAGCAGGTTCCTTGCATCAGGAGAGGCCAGAAGCGAGAGCTTCTCTTTCAGTATTGAAACCCGTTTTCTTTGCTCAAAAATTTCAGCCTCACAGGTTTCGCTTGCCTCTATAATCTCAGTTACAAGCTTCTCACCAATCTCTGAAGCTACCCTCATTAAAAGCTCAGAAGCATATTCGCGCTGCTTGTCAATTGAGAGTCTGAAGCCAAGAGCGAATTCTGCGGCATCTTCAAAGAGTGAGTTAGACCATGCTGGCCCACGACCGCAGGAATCGGTAGTATAGGGGGTTGTCGGCAGGTTTCCTCCGTAGATTGAAGAGCAACCTGTTGCATTGCCAATGAGAAGGCGGTCACCAAACAACTGGGTCAAAAGCTTTACATAAGGAGTTTCACCGCATCCCGTACATGCGCCGGAAAACTCGAAAAGAGGCTCCTGAAGCTGTTGCTCTTTAATCAGTTTTGGATTGATTTTGCTCCGGTCATACTCAGGAATATTCAGATAGAAGTCCCAGTTTTCAACTTCGGACTTGCGAAGAGGGGGCTGCGGGCTCATGTTCAGAGCTTTTCTGCCTGGATTCTTCTTGTCTTTGCCTGGACAGATACGTGCACATATTTCGCATCCCGTACAATCTTCAGGAGCAATCTGGATGGTGTAGCACATCCCTTCCCAATTCGCACCTTTAGCCTCCGTCGCCTTGAAGGTGGCTGGCGCATTCTCCAGATTTTTCGGTTCGTAAAGCTTGGCTCGAATTGCTGCGTGAGGACATACAAAGGTACATTTAGCGCACTGGATACACGCCGTTGGCTCCCAAACAGGAATTTCATCCGCCAGATTGCGCTTTTCAAATTTTGCGGTACCTAATGGGTAAGTGCCATCCGCCGGAAGATCTCCGACCGGAATGTTGTCACCTTCGCCAGCAATGATTTTAGCAAGAACATTACAGACAAAGTCAGGTGCATCGCCGACAATCGTCGGACGTAACTCCTTTTCGCTGTTCGCAAAAGAGCCGATGGTGACCTGATGGAGATTCGACAGTGTATTCTCTACCGCCTGTATGTTCTGGTTTACCACCTCATCGCCCTTTTTGCCATAAGTCTGACGTATGGAGTTCTTGATTTTTTCTACCGCTTCTTCGCGGGGGAGCACACCGGAAATAGCGAAAAAGCAGGCCTGCATGATGGTGTTGATGCGTTGACCCATGCCGCTTGTGTGCGCCACTTTGTAGGCATCAATGGTATAGAGCTTGGCCTCTTTGTCGATCAGGCGCTCTTGCACAATTTTTGGAAGTTTGTCCCAAAGCTCATCTGCGGCATAGGGGGAGTTCAAAAGCAAAGTGCCGCATTTCCTGAGATTTTTGACCAGGTCAAGCAGTTCAAGGAAAATCCAGTGATGGCAGCCGATAAACTGAGCTTCGCTTACCAGATAGGCGGAACGAATCTGATGGGGGCCAAAGCGCAGGTGCGATGTGGTAATTGAGCCCGATTTTTTTGAATCGTAAACGAAATAACCCTGGGCGAAATTCGCAGTGTTTTCGCCGATAATCTTGATGCTGTTCTTGTTTGCACCAACCGTGCCGTCCGATCCAAGACCGTAAAAGAGAGCCCTGAACATTTCGTCGGGTTCAATGGAGAAGGCCGGGTCGTAGTCAAGACTGGTGTGGGTGACATTGTCGTTGATACCAACCGTAAAATGATTTTTTGGCATTGCAGAAGCCATGTTGTCGAACACCGCTTTTACCATCGATGGAGTAAACTCCTTGGAGGAGAGGCCATATCTGCCACCGGTGATTCTTGGCATGTTTTTCAGCAGGCCATTCTGTACACCTTCGAGCAGGGCATTGACGGTGTCAAGATAGAGCGGCTCTCCTGCGCTGCCAGGCTCCTTGACACGGTCAAGAACAGAAACAGAGGTGACGGATGCCGGGAATGCCTTGACAAAACGGTCAACATCGAAGGGACGGAAGAGGCGGGCATGTATGACACCGACCTTCTCTCCCTGTTTGTTCAAATACTCCATGGTTTCACGGGCAGTCTCTACACCGGAACCCATAAGGACGATTACTCGCGTGGCATCAGGATCCCCATAGTATTCATACAGTTTATAGTGGCGTCCAGTGAGTTCCCCGAATTTCCCCATTACCTTTTCAGTGATGTCGGGGCAGCCATTATAGAAACTGTTGACAGTCTCTCTTGCCTGGAAATAGACATCAGGATTTTGTGATGTTCCACGAAGAACCGGTGCATCAGGGCTCAGACGGCGGTTTCTGTGTGCAATGACCAGATCGTCGCTCACCATAGCTTTAATAATAGTGTCCGGAATGACCTCAATTTTGGAGATCTCGTGGGATGTTCTGAATCCGTCAAAGAAATGGAGAAAAGGAATTCTTGATTCAAGTGTTGCTGCGGCTGTAATGAGAGCGATATCCATCACCTCCTGAACAGAACTCGATGCCAGAAGAGCAAAGCCTGTTCCCCGAACCGCCATTACATCGCTATGATCTCCGAAGATTGAAAGCCCCTGTGCGGCAAGCGAACGAGCAGATACGTGGATGGCGCAGGATGTTAGTTCGCCTGCAATTTTATACATATTCGGAATCATGAGCAGCAACCCCTGTGATGCCGTAAAGGTTGTTGTCAGAGCGCCGGTCTGCAAGGCACCATGGACTGCTGCTGCTGCGCCAGCCTCACTCTGCAACTCATCAACTTTTGGAATCGTACCCCAGATGTTTTTCTTCCCCTCGGCAGACCACATCTCAGAATATTCACCCATTGGTGATGCAGGGGTAATCGGGTAGACACAAATTACTTCACTGGTGCGATAAGAGATATGAGCCAAAGCCTCATTTCCCTCCATTGTTTTAAAAGTCGGGGTCATACTGTCAGTCACCTGATTTGTATTGTTGAAAGGCATGCATAAGCGTGCAGTGTACTGGCATGCTTACCGCGAAGCAACAGAGACGAATGCCTTAGGAAAACAAACCAATTTGGCAAGAAAGATATAAAAAAAAATGATTTTTGATAAATTTAATTAGATTTCTCTTTTCGGGGGGGCTTCGCCGGTGGTTTTCGGGAGAGGCCCCTGATGCTTTGAGTGACCGTATTTTTGTAGTAAATAAACACCCCAACGCAGGAGAAGAGCTCCCATGGACCCGGAACGTTCCGAAAACATTGTCTACGGCAGGAATGCCGTTCTTGAGCTTCTTCAGCAAAAGCCCGAGAGCATCGAAAAAATTTATTTTCAGTTCAATACCTCTCACCCGAAACTCAAGGAAATTGTTATCACCTCAAGGAGGCTGAAGCTTGTCAGCGGCAAGGCGCGGCTTGAAAAGCTTTCACTGATTGCCGGAACAACCAAGCATCAGGGGGTGTGTGCTCTCATCAGCTCGGTCACCTATTATTCTCTGGAGGAGGTTCTGGCGAACCCCCGCAACAGCTCTCCGCTTTTTGTTGTCTTGCAGGGGCTGGATGACCCCCATAATATCGGTGCCATTATAAGAACTGCGGAAGCTGTAGCTGCTGACGCTGTCGTGCTTGTCGAGGGAAAAGGTGCGCCGGTCAATGCTGTGGTTCACAAAGCGGCTGCCGGAGCGCTCTCCCATATCAGAATCTGCAAGGTAAAGAGCCTTGTTCGTGCTCTTGAATTCCTTCATCAGTGCAATATTCAGGTTATTGCTGCCGATATGGAGGCTGAGCTCAACTACACCGATGCCGACATGAAAAAAGCCACTGCGATTGTGCTTGGTATGGAGGGAAGCGGGCTGGCACCAGAGGCGGTGGAATTCTGTGACCATGTTGTACGCATTCCCATGGCAGGATGTGTGGAATCACTGAATGTCAGCGTTACGGCGGGCGTGCTCCTTTACGAAGCGATGAGGCAGCGACTTGCGTAACTTCGCCCGCTTGTCTCATTTGAAGGGATTCCAAAAAATATTACCTTGTTTGTCACAAACTGTGGCAGCAGACTTCATAAACACTTTTTCACGCTTCTGACATGACTATTCCTGCAGATCTTCGCTATACCAAAGACCACGAATGGATTAAACTGCTTGAAGATGGCAGCACCGCACTGGTCGGCATTACTGACTTTGCCCAGCACGAGCTTGGCGATATTGTTTTTGTAGAACTGAAAGCAACCGGAACTGGCCTGAAAGAGCATGAGGTGTTTGGGACTGTTGAGGCAGTAAAAACCGTTGCCGATCTTTTTGCGCCGGTTGCCGGAGAGATAGTTGAGGCCAACACAGAACTCGACAACGCTGAAATTGTCAATCAGGATCCCTACGGCAAAGGCTGGCTGGTCAAGTTAAAGGTTGCCAATCCGGCAGCAGTATCTGCGCTGCTTGATGCTGAGGCTTACCGCCAGTTGACAGGGGAGTAACGGATGCCATTCATTATCAATACAGAAAGTGAGAGAGAAGAGATGCTTCGGGCTATTGGAGTCAGCTCCTTCAAAGAGCTCATTGCCGATATTCCCGAAGAGATTCGCCTTCAAAGAGCCCTTGATATACCTCCTGCCTCAGACGAGCACCAGGTACGTAAACTGCTTGAAGCTCTTGCATTATCAAACCGGAGTACCTCCGACTATGTCAGCTACCTTGGCGGCGGCGCGTACGACCATTTTATACCTGTAGCCATCAAAACCATTGTTTCCCGCAGTGAGTTCTACACGGCTTATACTCCTTATCAGGCGGAGGTTTCTCAGGGAACTCTTCAAGCCATTTATGAATACCAGAGTCTTGTCTGCCGTCTCTATGAGATGGATGTCACCAACGCCTCCATGTATGACGGCGCGACAGCCCTTGCTGAAGCGGTTTTGATGGCCATGAACGTCACCGGGCGCAGCCATGTGGTGGTTGCAGGAAAGCTGCACCCCTGGAACAGCTCAGTTTTGAAAACTTATCTTGAGGCCTCGGGCCATAACGCCGTTATTCAGAATGTGCTTCAGGATGGTGTTGGCGATGTTGCCGCCCTGAAAGAGCTTGTCACGGAGAGTGTGGCCGCCGTGGTTGTCCAGCAGCCAAACTTTTATGGATGTCTGGAAGAGGTTGAAGCCATTGGAGCTATTGCTCATCAGAGCGGGGCGCTGTTTGTTGTTTCAGCCGATCCGCTTTCACTTGGAGTACTCGCCGCTCCAGGCAGTTACGGAGCCGATATTGCCGTCGGTGAAGGGCAGCCACTTGGCAACCCCCAAAATTTCGGCGGCCCCTACCTCGGCATCTTTACTGTCAAGCAGCCACTTGTCCGCAAAATTCCAGGCCGTCTGGTCGGCATGACGAAAGACCGGGATGGAGAGGATGGCTTCATTCTTACCCTTCAAACCCGCGAACAGCACATCCGGCGCGAAAAAGCCACATCAAATATTTGCAGCAACCAGGCGCTCAACGCCCTTCAGGCAGCGATCTATCTTTCTCTGCTCGGCAAAGAGGGATTGCAGCAGGTTGCAGCACTATCAGCCAAAAAAGCGAACTATCTGGCCGGAAGAATAGCCGATATTCCAGGATTCTCCCTGAAGTACACCTCTCCTTTTTTCCGGGAGTTTGTTGTTGAAACACCGATTCCTCCGGCTGTTGTGATTGAGCGAATGCTGGAGCAAAAGATCTTTGCTGGTTATGACCTGGCTGCGCATGGCGAGAGCGGATTGCTTGTTGCCGTTACGGAGAAGCGGAGCAAGGAGGAGCTTGACGGTTTTGCTGAAAAGCTTGGGAACCTTTAGGAGGTTATGTAACTCAGTGGAGTGATGGCATTTTCAGCTCCCTTCGGAGGTCGGGAGCTGAAGAGGCTATGGTTTTATATGAGCCCCAGAGCTTTGAGCTCCTGGTCGATAATCTTCTTGTTTTCCTCAGAAAGGGGAACAAGTGGCAGCCGGTAGTTCTCTTCAATCATGCCCATGCGGGCAAGGGCGTACTTTACCGGAACCGGGTTGCTCTCAATAAAGTTCAGCTTCAAGAGCTTGCGATATCGGCGGTTTATTGAGCGAGCCTCCTCAAGATCGCTTCGTTTGACCGCCTCAATGAGTTGCTTGATCACTTGCGGTATCTGGTTAGCCGCAACCGAGATTGCGCCATCTCCGCCCATTGCCATAAAGGGGAGAATCAGCGAATCCTCACCCGTCAGCACCGAAAAGTGTGCAGGACGCTCCTCAAGCAGTTCAGAGATTTGACCGATATTTTCTGATGCCTCCTTGACCGCTGCAATGTTTTCAAAATCACGGGCGAGCCGCAGGATAGTCGATGTCGCAACATTGCAGCCAGTTCTTCCCGGGACGTTGTAGATAATAATCGGCACAGAGACCGCCTCGGCGATATGCCGGTAGTGCTGATAGATACCCTCCTGCGAAGGCTTGTTGTAATAGGGAGAAACCGACAGAATTGCCAAAGCGCCCGCCTTCTCGGCATTTTTTGCCAGCTCGACAGCATGTTTTGTATCGTTAGTGCCTGCACCCGCTGCCACTATTATCTTTTCACCAGCCTCATCCTTTACCGTGCGGATAATCTCAGCCTGCTCATCCCCGGAAAGAGTTGGCGACTCACCGGTCGTTCCACAGGTGATGATAATATCCGTTCCCGCCTTGATATGAAAACGCACCAGTCTCCTCAAGGCATCGCTATCTATCGACATGTCTTGCCTGAAGGGGGTCACAAGTGCAACGGCGGATCCTGAAATGTATCGTCTGGACATACTTTATTATCCCGATATTATTGAAAATCGTTTTAGGTCAATCATGAGAACCTGAGCCTTGTTATGGTATCGTTCCCGGTCAGAGGGAGAATATACAGAGAAAGGTAATTTGTAAAACTGATTTTATCGCAAAATCAGAAAACTCATTTCAAAAAATCGGCAGAAGTCAGGCCAAATAAGATTTGTATGCGAGTTAAAAACCATTTTCTTTGAATTTTGGCGAGACATTCTATATACTTTGACAGTAATAAATGGCGTAGAAGGACAAGGTAGTCTTAAGCCTAAAAAGGAACCCGGAGAGATGGCAAAAAAGATAGTTGTATTGGGTGCTGGCACTGCCGGGACGATAGTCTCCAATAACCTGAGGAGGCATTTGCCCGCTGAGTGGGAGATTACGCTGATTGATCGCGATGATCGGCACATCTATCAGCCGGGGTTGCTTTTTGTGCCTTTCGGGCTTCAAAAGGCGGGCGCTCTTGTTCGGTCAAGGAAAAAGTACATTCTTCCCGGTGTTGATTTTATGATTGATGAGATCACTCATATCGCTCCTGAAAAACAGGAAGTAAAGACAAGAAATCACTCATTCTCTTATGACTTTCTGATTATATGCACAGGGTGCAATATTGCTCCCGAGGAGAATGATGGTCTTATGGATGCGTGGGGAAAGAATGCCTTTTCGTTTTATACCATCCCGGCCGCTGAACTGCTGCGCAAGAGGTTAAAGGAGTTTGATGGCGGGAAACTGGTGATGAATATTGCCGAGCTTCCTTTCAAGTGCCCGGTGGCACCGATTGAGTTTGTCTTTTTGGCAGACTGGTTTTGCAGAAAAAAAGGTATCAGAAACAAGACAGAGATTGAGTTGGTGACACCTTTGTCCGGCGCGTTCACGAAGCCCAAGGCATCGGCGGTTTTCACCGAGTCTGCCAAGAGCAAAAACATTAAAATTACCACCAGTTACGAACTTAATGCAGTTAATGGCAAGGAGAAGTATATCGAGTCTATACAAGGCGATAAAATCTCTTTTGATACGCTCGTCATTGTGCCATCAACTATTGGTGACAAAGTCATCAGCAATTCTGGTATAGATGATGGGATAGGCTATGTACCTACTCACCAGAATACTCTTAAGGCATTGAAGCACGACAGGGTCTATGTGATCGGTGATGCCACCAACGTCCCCACGTCAAAGGCTGGATCAGTTGCCCATTATGAGGCTGATGTGGCGGTCTTTAATATTATGGCTGAAATCCATGGAGTCAAACCGGAAGAGATTTATGATGGCCACTCAACCTGTTTTATCGTCTATTCCAAAGGCACCTCTTCGCTGATCGATTTCAACTACAGGATAGAACCATTGCCAGGCAAGTTCCCAATGCCCAAGTTGGGGCCCTTCACTCTTCTTAAGGAGACCAAGATGAACTGGCAAGGAAAACTTGGCTTTGAATGGCTTTATTGGAATGTTCTTCTTGCCGGACGGCATCTTGGTGCGCCTCCCACACTGGTCATGGCAGGCAAGGAAGTGGGATAACTCAATTCTTTTGCCTGAGAAAGTACGCTTCCCTGAATTTCCGATTAATGATCAACCCCTCCTTGACGCTTCGGGCTGTGTCTCCATAGCCAGAAGCGCCAGGCATCTTCATCATTCCTCTTGAATCTCGGGGCTCACTGCTCACTGCTCACAAGGGGATTGTCACTCTCTGTTGTTTTTTTTGGAAAAGTTTCGTATCTTCTTAGGGAGTTGAACTTTTTCAATTGTATAGCTTATAGTACCTTAAGTGGCGTCCAGAACCCGGGGTATTATAATATTTAGAGCAAATTAGATTTATGAATTACGGTTTTGTTATTGATGCGCGAAAATGTATAGGATGCCATGCATGTACAGTAGCATGCAAATCCGAAAACCAGGTACCTCTTGGAGTGAATCGTACCTGGGTGAAGTATGTCGAAAAAGGAACCTTCCCTGATAGCCGAAGATACTTTACGGTGCTTCGGTGTAACCATTGTGCTGAACCCCCTTGTGTTGATATCTGCCCTGTCGAGGCGCTCCACAGGAGGGATGACGGCATTGTCGACTTCGACCAGCGCCGCTGTATTGGCTGCAAAGCTTGCTCCCAGGCCTGTCCTTATGGAGCGCTCTATATGGATCCGGAGACCCACACCTCCGCAAAATGCAATTATTGTGCCCATAGGAAAGAGGTTGGTCTCAAGCCCGCCTGCGTTGCAATTTGCCCACAGCAGGCCATTGTTGCCGGGGATCTTGATGATCCGCTGAGTGAGGTGGCCATTCTTGTTGCAAAAGAGCAGACTATGGTGCGAAAGCCCGAAAAAGGTACTTCGCCCAAGCTTTTTTATATCAATGGAGATGGTGCTTCGCTTGATCCGCTGGAGGTGTCGGAAGTCAACGGATACCTGTGGAGTGAGCAGTCTCGCGGTGTTGGCCATTTTGCTGGCAAAGAGTATGTGAAGCCCGCACGAAAATCTCTCCCTGCTGTTGGTGTTGACGGAAAGCCAAAGGCCAGAAAAGTATATGATATCCCTGCAAAGGGAGTTGTCTGGGGTTGGGAGGTTCCTGCCTATGTCTGGTCGAAGGCGGTTGCCTCAGGATTGTTTCTTCTGATGTTTGTGTTGCAGACCTTGCTGACGCACCCATTGTCAGATGCCTTGCAATGGTCTGTATGGGCGACGTCGCTTCTTTTTCTTGCCCTTACGGGAGGACTTCTTGTCAAGGATCTTGATCGTCCAGAGCGCTTTTCATCGGTGATGCTTCGTCCCCAATTTGGTTCATGGCTTGTGAAGGGAGGATTGACGATTGCCGGATTTGGCGCTTTTCTTGCCTTATGGGGAGCAGCCAAATATCTGCAATTACCTCTTCTCGAAGCAATATCGATGTGGTGTGGCGCGCTCTTTGCGCTGTTAACGGCCACCTATACCGCATTTCTCTTTGGATCGGCCAAGGGGAGAGATTTCTGGCAAAGCCCGATGCTTTTGTTGCACATGTTCCTGAACTCGTTACTTGCCGGTGGCTCAGCAATGCTCGTTCTTGGTCTGCTGACCTCCAGTGCTCCAGAGCTTTCCGAAACGCTCAGGCCAGCTCTTGCAGGCGGTTTTGTTCTCCATATTCTGGTTATGCTTCTTGAGCTTTATGGCAAGCATCCGTCAAAGTCGGCAGAGCGTGCAGCGGAAGTTATCCTGCATGGCTCACTGAAAAAAACGTTCTGGTATGGCAGTTTCATACTGGGGAATTTGCTGCCTCTTCTGTTGTGCCTTGCGGTTTCCTCTCCTGTGATGCTTGCCGGAGCCGCCATTTTTGGGCTTTGTGGTGTCTTCTACACAGAAAAAGTCTGGATTCATGCACCGCAAACAGTTCCGTTAAGTTAAACAAGTGCTGTAAAAACTATGAGTTATACCCATAAACCAACGGTTATTGAAACGATAGCAGAGAAACTGCATCTTATTCCTGATCTCCATGCAGACGGGGATGATCGTGGAGCGAAAAGTGCAACCTCTGATGGCAGTCAGGTAAACTGTCCACCTCCCGATCAGTGGGACAACTGGGTGGAATACGATTCCAAAAGCTGGCCTGAACGCAAGGCAAAAGAGTATATGCTGATTCCAACGGCCTGTTTCAACTGTGAGGCAGGTTGCGGGCTTCTGGCTTATGTTGACAAAGAGACTATGACGATGCGCAAGCTGGTCGGCAATCCGTACCATCCGGCAAGTCGAGGCAGAAACTGTGCAAAAGGACCAGCAACCCTTAACCAGATTGAAGATACTGACCGTGTGCTTTACCCGATGAAACGATCGGGAAAAAGAGGAGGAGGCAAGTGGGACCGGGTGAGCTGGGACAGTGTCCTTGACGATATTGCAGGAAGAATGCGCAAGGCCATACAGGAAGGTCGCAACAACGAAATATCGTACCATGTCGGACGTCCCGGCCATGAAGGGTTCATGGAATGGGTGCTCAGGGCATGGAATGTTGATGGCCATAACAGCCACACCAATGTCTGTTCATCGGGAGCACGCTTCGGATACGCGATATGGGAGGGACTCGATCGCCCGTCGCCCGACTATACCAATGCTAAATTCATGCTTCTGGTCAGTGCCCATCTCGAGTCGGGACACTATTTCAACCCACATGCCCAGCGCATTGTTGAGGCGAGAATGAAAGGTGCCAAACTTGCGGTGCTTGATCCCCGTCTTTCAAACACGGCAAGCATGTCGGACTACTGGATGCCGAGTTTTCCAGGCAGTGAGCCTGCGATTTTGCTTGCTATGGCAAAGGTTATTCTTGATGAAGGGATCTACAACCGCGACTACCTTGAGAACTGGGTGAACTGGAAGGAGTACCTGCAGCAGGATTACAGGGGGACTCCGGTGACCTTTGAAAATTTCATTGAGGCTTTGAAAAAAGAGTACAGTGCCTACACTCCGGAGTTTGCAGAAAAAGAGAGTGGTGTCAAGGCGGCCATGATTGTTGAGGTTGCCCGCAAAATAGGTGAGGCTGGCACGCAGTTTGCCACCCATGTATGGCGCAGCGCAAGCAGTGGTAATCTTGGTGGCTGGGCAGTGTCACGAACACTTCATTTCCTGAACGTTTTGACGGGCAGTGTTGGCACGCCGGGCGGAACGTCGCCAAGCGCATGGAACAAGTTTCATCCTGATGTTCATGCCAAGCCGAAACCACAGACATTCTGGAACACACTCCAGTTGCCTGATGAATATCCTCTCGCTCACTTTGAGCTGAGCTTTTTGCTGCCCCATTTTCTCAAGGAGGGACGTGGCAAGCTCGATGTCTATTTTACCAGAGTCTTTAATCCGGTCTGGACCTATCCTGACGGGTTTTCCTGGATCGAGGCGCTGGAGGATGAGTCAAAAATCGGTCTCCATGCCGCGCTTACCCCAACATGGAGTGAAACTGCCTATTTTGCTGATTACGTACTGCCTATGGGTCACTCTGCTGAACGGCATGATCTTATCAGTTACGAAACCCATGCAGGCAAGTGGATTGCTTTCCGACAGCCGGTTCTTCGTGTTGCTCACGCAAAGATGGGACATCCGGTGGAATATACCTGGCAGGCAAATATCGGTGAGGTGTGGGAAGAGGATGAGTTCTGGATTGAGCTTACCTGGCGGATTGATCCGGATGGAAGCCTCGGTATAAAACAGTATTGCATGTCGCCTTACCGTCCCGGTGAGAAGATCACCATTGAGGAGTATTACCGCTATATCTTCGAGCGTGTCCCGGGGTTGCCGGAAAAGGCGGCCAAAGAGGGTCTTACAGCATTGGGATACATGCAGAAGTATGGAGCCTTCGAGGTTGAAACCAACGTCTATAAGGTCAATGAAAGAACCTTGTCGGAGGCCGATCTGCAAGGCTCATCTGTAAAGCCGGAGAGCGGTCTTATCACAAAAAATGGCAAGTCAATCGGTGTTCGGGTTAAGGGCTTGAATTGCACAGGGTTCCCGACTCCATCCCGAAAACAGGAGTTGTATTCGCAAACGATGATTGACTGGAAGTGGCCGGAATATCGCCTTCCAACGTACATTAAAAGCCATGTGCATCAGGAGATTATGAACCGAAGCAAGGGTGAGTTTGCGCTTGTCCCGACCTTCCGTCTCCCTGTGCTGATTCACTCCCGTTCCGGCAACGCCAAGTGGCTGGCTGAGATTGCGCATCGTAATCCGGTCTGGATGAACGCCTCTGATGCAAAGAGTCTTGGTTTTGAAGATGGTGATCTCATTCGGGTTAATACTGATATCGGCTTTTTTATCAACCGGGTATGGGTAACAGAAGGGATTCGTCCCGGCGTGGTTGCTTGTTCTCACCATATCGGTCGCTGGCGCCGCGAGCAGGATCCGGCGGCCAACCGTTGGGCAACCAACAGGGTGGAAATCAAGCGTGAAGGTGGCGGAAAATGGAAAATGCGTGTTGCTGAAAGCATTGAGCCCTATGAGAGCAGCGATCCCGATTCATCCAGAATATTCTGGTCTGATGGCGGTGTACACCAGAACATTACCTTCCCGGTTCACCCCGATCCGATAAGCGGCATGCACTGCTGGCATCAGAAAGTGCGTATCGAAAAAGCGCATGAAGAGGATTGTTACGGTGACGTGTTTGTTGATACCGAGCGCTCATTCCAGATTTACAAGGAGTGGCTTGCCATGACCAGGCCAGCGCCGGGGCCAGATGGACTCCGTCGACCTCTCTGGATGGGTCGACCATTCAGGCCTGATGAGAAGACCTTTTATATTTCTAAACCCTGACAGAGCGATGAATCACAGGTATTGCAGATCGATTGGCTCCATTGTTCTCCTTGCACTGCTCACAGGCCTGCTGCTTTTTTCTCCGGCAGTGGCCTTTGCAGTTCCATCACATCCTCCCGTACAGACGGAGTGGTGGGTTTGGGAAATTGCGCTCTTCGTTTTCTCTTTTTTTCTGGGCATCATCGCCGTTATTGCCGGGGTTGGAGGGGGAGTACTGTTTGTTCCAATTGTAAGCAGCTTTTTCCCCTTTCATATTGACTTTGTGCGGGGAGCTGGACTGCTTGTGGCGCTTTCCGGAGCGCTTTCAGCGGGCTCACCCTTGCTAAAAAAGGGGTTGGCCAATCTCAAGCTGGCTCTTTCGATGGCTCTGATCGCCTCCATCAGCTCAATAGCCGGAGCCATGGTTGGTCTTGCCATGCCGGAAAATGTGGTGCAGTTATCTCTTGGTGCGACAATTCTCGGTATTTCAATGATCATGCTGCTTTCAAAAAATTCGGCCTATCCTGAAATAACTGAGCCGGATACGCTTTCCCAGATATTGCATATCTATGGCATCTATTACGATGAACAGCTAAAAAAAGAGGTCAGTTGGCAGATTCACCGAACACCCATTGGCCTTATGCTTTTTATTGTGATCGGATTTATGGCAGGAATGTTCGGGCTTGGAGCTGGCTGGGCAAATGTGCCGGTATTCAACCTTGTTCTTGGTGCTCCACTGAGAGTTTCAGTGGCCACAAGCATTTTTGTACTCTCCATCAATGATACTGCTGCGGCCTGGGTTTATCTGCACAAGGGTGCGGTACTTCCCCTTATCGCAGTGCCATCAGTAGCAGGCATGATGCTTGGTACAAAAATTGGCGCCAGACTGCTTACAAAGGTTCACACTCGTGTTGTGAGAAAGCTTGTCATTACCCTCCTTGCTGCTGCAGGAATGAGGGCTCTTTTAAAAGGATTTGGAATCTGACGTTAACTCAACTATGAAACAACAGCTTCACGCAAACAGGATTCAGTTGACCTATGCCACGGTACTCTCCTGGACCTCTACGTTGGGAATTATCTTTGTTGTGGCAGGGTATCTTGTTTACGTACTCCAACTGCTTCCCTCCGCGGTTTCCCCTTCAGAGGTTGCCATGCACTGGCATCTCAGGGCTGCGGAATTGCACAAGATTGTGCCTGTTCCTTCCGGATGGGACTGGATTTACCAATTGGGTCGGGGCGATGTTCTCAGCTACGCTTCCGTTGTCTATCTTTCATCGGTAACAATGCTCTGCCTTGCTGTTATCATTCCTCTTTTTTTGAAGGAAAAGGATATGATTTATTCAGTTATGACGTTGCTGCAGGTACTGGTACTTGTTTTTGCCGCAGCAGGCATTGTTTCCGGTGGCCATTGATATATCATATTCGGCAACCTGTTTTTCGCTGTTTTTTTTGCAGCAGACATGCATCCTGCCGGAACACTCTTATTGTTCTTCATTCAGAATAGTGTAATCAGAAAAATTAAAGAATTATGGCAGATACAAAAAAACTTGCGATCATTGCATCCCAGGGAACACTTGACTGGGGATACCCTCCTTTTATTCTTGCGTCAACTGCTGCGGCCATGGATATGGAGGCGGTCATATTCTTTACTTTTTACGGTTTGCCACTGCTTAAAAAGGAACTTGATGCCAAAGTTTCTCCTCACAGCAATCCTGCAATGCCGATGAAAATGCCATTTGGCAGCAAGGATTTCCAGTCGATAAACTGGCCGGTACCCAATGTCATTTCCGGCAACATTCCCGGTTTCGATAACATGGCGACCATGTTGATGAAGGAGACATTCAAAAAGAAAGGAGTGGCTACCATTGAAGAACTCCGCAGCATGTGCCAGGAGTTTGGCGTTCGCTTCATTGCCTGCCAGATGACGATGGAGGTCTTTGGCTTTGAAAAGGAGGAATTCATTGATGGAGTTGAATACGGTGGAGCGGCAACCTTTCTCGAATATGCTGCCGACGCCGATATTTCACTTTTTATCTGACGTAAAACCTTCCGGCTATGGTGACATACAGAGAGCTTGTTCAGAGCTGCTTGTCTGAAGTTCAAGAGATTGTGCCCTGGGATCTCGTTCCGCGAATGGCGGAGAATCCCTATCTTTTGATTGTTGATGTGCGGGAGCCTTATGAATTTGATCACCTGCATATAAAAGGATCGATCAATGTCCCAAGAGGTATACTGGAATCTGCTTGTGAGTGGGATTACGAGGATACCGTACCTGAACTGGTAAAAGCCAGA